>JARFXR010000001.1:0-623812 GCA_029194535.1 Nitrospira sp.
CACCACCCTCGCCGCCGGCGCCGCGAACAACATCGCCCTGAACAATGCGGCCAACAACTTCAGCTCCGTCGGCATCACCAGTGGCAACAACGTGGCCCTCACGGATAGCAATGCCTTGAATCTCGGCGCCTCGGCGGTATCCGGGAATCTTTCCGCCAACGCCGCGGACCTGACCGTCGGTGGCCCAATTGTCTCGACCGGAGGAAGTCTAAGTCTGACTGGAGCGAACAGCGTAACTCAGCTTGGAAACCTCACGACCAATGGAGCCAGTCCCGTCACGGTCACGGCGGTGGGAGGTCCCATCACGATGGCGGCGGGTGCCACGACCACCAGCGGTGCCGGGGCGCTCGGCTACACGGCGGGGACAGACGTCACATTGGGCTCGTTGAGCACAGGTGGCTCGATTGCTGTCATCGCAAACGGAGGATCCGTGCTCAGCGCAGTCGGATCAGGCACCAATATTACAGCCGGTGCGAACACGACTCTTCAGGCGTTCAACGGCATCGTAGGCACGCAGGCGGCTCCCGTGACGGTCAACGTCAATCCCGGCATACTCAGCATCCGAGCAGCAGGGGCCGTCAGCGGAATTTCAGCTTTCTTGACGGGAACCGTATTGCCCGGCAATGCGCTTACGTTGCTGAATGTCCCACCCGGCATCGTGTGCTTCAACAGCTGCCCACCGCCCCCGAATAACGATCCTCTTGCCGCATTCAGAGGAATCATTCCATCGTTCAACGTCGACTCGGTCGTGCCGTGGTATTTCCGGCAACCTTCCGACCCGCCCATGATCAGCGTATTCTCGACCTATATTCCTCAATCCGTTGTGGCCGAGGAACGTGCGGATGTTCAAGGGACTGAAACTAGCGTAGGACGAGAAGTCGCTCCCTGTTTCCCCCTCAGTTCATGCAAGCCTCCTGCAACTACGCTCTCCGCCCCCGTGGGGGAGGAAGGGGTCGTCGCCCGCTGATCCCTGAGAAACGGGGACTCCCACCTTCCCTTAACCTCGTTTGGCATCGCTGGCGCCTACCTCCCCGCGTCGAACTCACATCATCAAGAGGGCTACAAGAGCACAACGATGGATATGGACAAGGTGGCCGGCGGCGATCAAGTCAACCCCTATATGACCGACCGGAGCCTCACCACAACGCTCCAACGCGGCGATCGACACGAGCCGGCAATGAGGCCGATACCGCGGCAAGAAGCGCCCTTCAGCAACCCGAGTTACGAACAGGGTAATGCCATGGCACGATACGGTAAGGGCGCTCAGAAGACCGTGAAGCGCGCGATCCACAAGCGCAAGAAGGGCTCATTGAAAAGCGGAAACGGCGGCAACCGGGCCACCAGCGGAAAGCAGGCCATCGCCATCGGCCCGTCAGAAGCCAGACGGAAGGGCGCCAAGGTTCCTCACCCATAAGCCGCAAGGGCAGGTCTCGTCCTGCGAAGGGGAGGCTGCGAACGATCGAGAAGCGTTGGAGCAGAATGCGTAGATTCCCAGGCTTGCTCACGTGGATGGAGGCGCCAAAACGACGGCCCGATTCAGGCAGCCGCCAGCGGAGTTGAAGGGGATTGCAGACGGATTCGAATTCGGAGAAAGACGAACTCGGAGGATCCAGCCGGTGCGATCTCCACCCGGCAGATCAGAGTGCCGTCGCGGAGATCGGCTTCACTCCTCGTCGCCATATCACAGGTCACGCTGAACGCGTCCCGCGGCTGTTCCCCGCGCAACGCACCGGTTCTCCATAAGATCCCCAGATATCCACGGACGTGTCGTGTCACTTTCCTCCGAAGAGTCGGAGTGCTGCAGGCCGCAGAGGAAGCCCATTCGAGTTCTGTCGAGCACCAAGCCATGACCAAGTCTCGGGTTGTGATGGCCGACGGCCTGCCGGCTGAACATGGATTGGACCGGATTTCTTCAACTGAGACGCCACACGTCATAAAGGAACACCCTCGTCGAACGGCCGTTGCTTGCACAGTGAACCAGGATTGCCGACAGCAACCTCCGTGCCCCATCCGTCATTGGAGATAAGCCCATGACTTCGTTGCGCACAGCCAACCACGGGCCCTGTAGGTGTGTATCTGATGGACTACGCTCGGTGATCGGCTCAGCGCGAGTCGGAACGACGAATACCACCCGAGGAATCGAGTGCACCGCTGCTTGAGACGAACCTCGTGACCTGTCCGTGCAAGAGGGCGGCGACGGCCGAAAGGTCGAAAGGCCATGCGTAGCGTAAGACCACCGCCGGATGTTCCCGACGTAACCGATCCAGAATTTCCGGGATCTCGATCTCCGAATGCGATCCGCCCGGCGTAAACATCGTCGTCGCGACGATGATCTGCGCGGCGCCCCGGTCGACCAGGTCCTTGACGGCCTCCTCCAAGGTCGGCGCACAGAACTCATTGTAAGCAACGGCAAACAACACGCCTTTCAGCCGTGTTTGAAGCTGATGAGCCACCGACTCCAGGCCGGCCTGATAGGGATCGGTGACGTTCGTCCTGGGCCAGCGCCTGATCCTCTCGTCCAACTCGTGCTCCTCCGGCGACGGTGGCAGATGAGCGGCGCGTCGTTGTGCCTCCAGTCGCTTCAGTTTCGTCACCAACTCCTGCGGACAATCCTTCGGAATGCCTCCGTGTCCGACGAGCACCACTCCTTGCTTTACCGGCGGCATGCGAGCACCTCTGCATGGTTACGGAGCATCAGCTCCTGTGGATGGGGATTGAGATACACCTGGTCACGAATGTTGTCGACATCGAATAACTGCACGTAGTGCTTGACCAACGTCAGCGGGGCAATCAAAGGCGTCAGCCCCTTGTGATAGTCCTCGATGACGCTCAGCAATTCGTCCTTCGCTTCGACACTCAGCTGCGCCTTGAAATAGCCCACGATGTGCTGCAGCACCTTCACATGCTTCCGAGCCGTCGCTATGAAGGTCAAGGCCTTCATGAACAGCTGCCCGTACCGGAGGGCCAGATCCTTCGGACGATACCGGTTGCACCGCCCGACCAAGCGAGCTAGCGACTGGTAACCCTGGGCACTGTGAGCCAGCAACAGATATGTGTGAATCGTGTGGAATCTGACCACGGCTTTCCTGGTCACCCCCTCGACAAGCAGATCCTGGAACCGGCGATAGCTGAAGACGCGCTCAATGAAGTTCACCCGCAAGAGGGGATCGGAAAGCCTCCCTTCTTCCTCCACGGGAACCAACGGAAACTGCCTCATGAATGCGCGCGCGAAGATGCCGACGCTCTGCCGGCTCGGCATCCCCTGTTGATTATAGACACGAACGCGTTCCATGCCGCAGCTCGGAGAGTCTTTTTTGAACACGTACCCGGACAGATCCAACGTTTCCAGTTCTTGAACGCGGCGAGCCGTCATCCTCTCCAACCTGCGCGTATGATCGATTCCGCTTTGGATCGTCACGAGCCGGGGACGCCGGCGGTCACCCACCAGCCGCATCGCCTCACGCGGTGTGCCGAGCCCTGCCTCCACCTCGGGACAGACGGGAACCCACTCGACATACCGGCCGAACACATCCGTCAGAAAGCCGTCGCGCTTGTGTCCTCCATCGAATCGAACCTTGTCGCCGAGAAGGCACCGGCTGATGCCCATGCGAAGGACTGGAGCCGTCATCTGGCCGCCGCCCGCTTGCCGAGTTGTACGTATTCCTCTCTCGCTTGCCTATGATCGACAATGGAGGTCGGGTCGTCCCCACCGATCCGGCACGTCGTGCGGGCCTGTTCTTCCATGCTCATGAGATGCTGCCCGTGTCCACCTGGCAAGCATGTTCTTCAGCTCTCGGATGTACTCTCTGAAGATCCTTGACCAAGAATGACGCTACGATCATGCGTTCTCGGTTAGGCATCCAGCCGGTACGGTTCAGTTGCCGCATCCCTCCGTCCACGACGGGAAACCCGGTTCGGCCTTCAGGCCAAGCACAAAACAACCGCTCCCGTTCAGGGTCCGGCTCCCGAGACGCAGGCACCGCCGTTCGGAACGAGCCTTCGACGACACGCGGGAACGAGGTCAACAGCTGCTGGAAACCGGGCGTCATCGCATCCCACTCGACCGCACTCATACGTGATCCGAACAGCCCTTTCGCGTAGGCGGGGCGTCTCGTAAGCACGGTGACATGGGGGCCGCGCTGCAGGGCTTCACAAAGGCTCCTGCCCAGAAAGTCCGTTCCACCGGCAATCACGATGTCCACAAGTCTCTCCTCTCAAGGCTAGAAGTTCGCCATCAACAGGATCGGACGCCGAATCTGATGCGCGGGTGGCAACCAAAACCCTCACCCCACGCGCGTATCACGTTCGGCTCGTCAGTCCGATCACCTTCCGGTCATCGTTCGGATCTCGCGTTTGGCGAACGTACTCAGAATTTCCGCAAGTGACTCCTCGTTGGGGGCCTGTGCAATCGTGCCATTGATGTATAGGATTCTGGCTCCCACGACGTCCGCAACTCGTTGGGCCTGATCGTGCGTCCTCTTACATCGATCGCCCCCGGCCGAGTCTTCCGTCACCGGTGCGCTGACCGAGGACACGACGACGTTTCCGATCACTCCTCGTTTTTCACCTCCCAAAGTGACGTTGGGCAGGACCCCCACGATGAGGACATACCCCTCCATCGTCTCATCCGTGACGGTGTAGCCGTCAGTCCGGAGCTGCCGCTTCATCGCAGCCTCGACCAGAATGCCTTCCATCTTGTTGCCGGCACTCAGGATCGACAGGGTTTCCGCCCGAACGGGGGGAGAGCCGTCGAGACAAAACAGCGCCGACAGAACAAGACCGATGATAGGTGCGCTATGAGTGGTCGGCCACATCGTCATCCCTCCTTCTTCCACCTCGAATCGCCCCGCCACAGATGGCGTGGCCGAGGTCTCGGAATCATGGAAGTGAATCCTAGCAGGAGACTGTCGGCATTGCAGCTGCCGGCGGACGACGGAGCACGACGAATAGAGACAAACGTTCGGCAGGAATCGCACGGACAACGACCGCTGACTCGGCTGTCTTCTGGAGTTGAAGCAGGCAGGCACCGACCGCTAGTGCGGCTTCTTCAGTTGATTGATCAGGAGATTCAGGCGCTGTTGATGGTAGGAGGCGAGGGCCTGAAATTCGATGCCGATGCCCTCAGTTCCGCACCACCGAACGTTCGCCGACTGAATCGCAATGGGCAGGTCGTCTCCCGTGAAGAGCAAGAGGTCGATCACCATATTGGGAACAACCCGAACGGTATTCTGAATTCGACAGCCCTTGCTGGAAAGGTCGACGGATCGGGTGATGTGCGGTCCATCATGCGCCAATAAGGCGCACGGAAGTGAGACAGGGTACCGTTGATAGCGGCGCTCGATCATGACTGGCACCATGAAATGCAGATGCGATGCCGTCGGGGTGCTGCGCGGCTTTCTCTGCATTATTAAGGTGTTCCGTTTAGGGAGGGACCGAGAGCAAACTCTTTTGTACGCCGATGGAGGTATTGGCGTACGCTAGGGGATCATTCGCCGCACGATCATGCCGAAGATGAAGGTGAGCTACTGGAGCTGAGGAGGAGCGAGGACACGTTGAGGAACGATGAATTCAGGCGCATGGCTTAGCGTTCCGTTCGCGTCTCAAACTCGCTGAGTAAGCAGGCACGTATGAGGGTTGGTGCCGAAGCCGGGATTTGAACCCGGACACCCTTGCGGGCGCTAGACCCTGAATCTAGTGCGTCTGCCAGTTCCGCCACTTCGGCCCAAGGCACGCTGAAAATGGTCTTCAGCTTCGTTCTCGTCGCCTGCCTCACTGCGACGTAACAACTACGTACGCCTCGTTCGCAGGCTTCCTGCGGCCTTGCTCAAGACCATTTTGAGCGTGCCGTGAAATCGAACACGCAGGGCAGAGGATTATCCTGAATTGCCCTCGTCCGCGTCAAGCAACTCTCTCGGACGATCGCCGGTCAGCCGCCGCGGGACGACAAGGCGGTCGATGTCCACCGGCCAGCCGTCGCGATGTCCTGTCGGGCGCCGGTCAGGATGATCCGCTCTCGCACGAGAGCCGCTGATCCGAGCAACTCCGCTCCTCCGATCCAGGGAGCGTTGTCGGCGATCAGGACGTCGAACCTGACGCGGCTGAACAATGGGTCGCCCAATACACGAGCCGCAGTGGTGATAACCAGGCGCCGATTCTGAATGAATGCCTGGCGGTTGGTGTTCTCCTCGGCCGCGAGCAGTTCCCGGATTTTTTTCGTCCCTCCCAGCCGCACGATGTCTTCCTTCAACTCCAGAAACTCGGGCCGCAGGTCTTTGGGCACCGCCGCTTCGGGCGCCAGTTCGGCGATGCGGACCCTGGCGATCTCCAGTTCCTTCATAAGACCCGCGATTTGGCCTTCGTAGAGTTCGCGATACTGGTGCAGCGATTCGACGTTCTTGCCCACGGCCTGCATGCTGAGCCGGCGCAAGAGCGGCAGCTTCTCATACTCCGCAAGCGTCTCGTTTCCCTCCTGGAGTTTCCGCCGAAGGTCGTTCACTTGGGTCAACAGTCGCCATTCGAGCAGGCGCACTTCGTCGAGGTCCTTCTGCTTTTGCGACTTGTAGGCGAGCAGCGGCGTCAGTTCCCGGAACCGATCGTACTTGCGTCGAAGCGTGGCCTTCTCCGCGCGGGACTTGGCATAGAATTGGTGCATCTGCGCCTCGAATCCCAACTCATGGATGGGCAGGCCTGCCGCCTCCCGCGTGAGGGTCATCTCGTAGCGGCTGATCCAGGTCTTGTAGACAAGCCCCCCGGCCTTCATAGCCCGGGCGATGGAGCCGGCCACCTCGTCCGCCGCATCATGATCCGGGCAAACGAGCAGAATCCGTTTGTTCACCCGAATCGACTCGATGGCCAGCGCCGCGATGCGCTGTCGTCTCGTCGCCGGATCGTCGGACCACACCGTGGACAGCATGGCGACTCCGCCGGCTTCCTCCTGCCCAGAAGCCGCTTCGAGCATCGGAGCCAGGCGATCGGCCGGTCCCAGCCTCGCGGTATCGGCCTGGGCGAGCATTTCCGTCAATCTGGTGCCTCTGGACGCCAGACTTCCTGCATGGTCGGGCACAATGGTCGCCCCGGTCACGAGTTGGCCGATGGCATCTATCGTCTGCGCAAGCAGGATATTGCCCCGAGAGCGAAGCACCACCCCCTCTGTCGGTTCCACGTCATCCGAGGGAACGATTGAAAAGGGCGCATCAGTGGCGACCGTTCGGCCGGCCGGCAGGACGAACTCATAGACATGGAGCGCCCCGACGGTCTGAAGCAGACGCCCGTCTATCGGCGCGATCGGCCGGTCCATTTCCGCGACGGCCTGCCCAAGTTGGTCGTCGGAGAGCCGATCGGCCCAGAGTTGAATCAAATCTCGCGCGGCAATAGGCATGCGTTCCGAGCGGCTCAGTGGCAAGGCGATCGTGAAGCGGCATCATACGGGCAGCCGAGGCCGTGAGTCCAGTTGGCTGCTGACTTCCTGCAGCAGAGATACGCCCGCCCCACCGGCTCGGCGAATCCGCCACGCCGAAGAACGGAATTGACTTTTCTGTGGGCCGCCAGTATTCTCTTTCTCTTTCCAACAGAAGGAGTTAGGGCCATGAAGGTCATTCTACAGGAGACCATGGATGGGGTCGGCCATTTGGGCGATCTCATCGATGTCAAAGACGGTTTCGCCAGGAACTTCTTGCTCCCCCGCAAGAAGGCCGTCCTCGCCAACGATCGAAATATCAAGTCTTTCGAACATGCCAAGCGGGTTGCAGCCGAACGGGCTAAGAAGGAAAAGCTGGAAATCGAGACCCATGCCAAGAAGCTGTCTACGGTCACGCTGACGGTGGAAGCCCAGGTGGGCAAAGATGACAAGCTGTTCGGCTCCGTGACGGTCAAGGACATCGCCGAAGGGCTGGCGGAACAGGGCTATCAGGTCGACCGCCGGAAGATTCAGCTGCCTCATCCCATCAAGGAACTCGGCAGTTTCACCGTCCCTGTCAAGCTGCCGCGCGAGGTCACGGCGGCCGTGACGGTGCGGGTGGTCAAGAAACAGGAAGCCGAAGCGGCTTCCGCCTAATCGAACGGGGCGCCACGATGTCAATGAAGGATGCCGTCGGTTCGCTGGACGCCTTGCACGCCACCGATCCGGAAGTCTATGCCGCCATCGACGCGGAAGAGGAACGTCAGCGCCACAAATTGCTGCTGATCGCGTCGGAAAACTTCGCCAGTCCCGCCGTCCTCGCCGCTCAAGGCTCCCTTATGACCAACAAGTACGCGGAGGGCTACCCTGGCAAACGCTATTACGGCGGATGCCAGCACGTCGATACCGTGGAAGAGTTGGCCATCCAACGGTGCAAACAGATCTTTGGGGCCGAACACGTGAATGTCCAGCCCCACTCGGGCTCCCAGGCCAACATGGCGGCCTATCTCTCCGTGTTGAAGCCGGGCGACACGATCCTCGGTATGGACCTGGCCCAGGGTGGACACCTGACGCACGGCAGCAAGGTCAATTTCTCCGGGTCGATCTTCCGCGCTTTTTCCTATGGCGTGGACCGCCAGACCGAGACGATCGACTACGACGCCGTCCAGAAACTGGCAGAGGAATGCCGGCCCCGAATGCTCGTCGTCGGTGCCAGCGCCTATGCCCGCACCCTCGACTTTCCACGGTTCGCCCAGATCGCCAAGTCGGTCGGGGCCTATTTGATGGTAGACATCGCACACATTGCCGGATTGATCGCGGTCGGTCTCCATCCGAGTCCGGTCGCCCATGCCGATTTCGTGACCACGACCACCCACAAGACTCTGCGCGGGCCGCGCGGCGGGGTCGTCATGTGCAAGGCCGAGCACGCCAAGGCGGTCGACAAGTTCGTCTTCCCGGGCATGCAAGGCGGCCCCCTCATGCACGTCATCGCGGCCAAAGCCGTCGCCTTCAAGGAAGCGTTATCGCCGGCCTTCAAGCGGTATCAACAACAGGTGATCACCAACGCCAAAGTGTTGGCTCAATGCCTCCTGGACCGGGGATACAAGATCGTCTCCGGGAGCACCGACACGCACCTGATGCTCGTCAATCTCACCAACAAGAACATCACCGGCAAAGAAGCCGATGCCGCCCTGGACGCGGCCGGGATCATCGTCAACAAGAACGCGGTGCCGTACGATGAGAAGCCGCCGGCCATCGCCAGCGGAATCCGGCTGGGAACCCCGATCGTCGCCACCCGCGGGATGAAGGAAGCGGAGATGCGATCGATCGTCGAGCTGATCGACACCGTGCTCCAACACCGGCAGGATCCGGCGGCGCTCGAGACCGTTCGCACGAGAGCCAAGGAGCTCTGCAGCCGCTTTCCGATCTTCCACGCCTATTGATTGAATGCACGTGCGTTCCGCATTGAACCGACAAGGTCGTCGCCGGTGAAATGCCCGTTCTGTGATGAAGTCGAAGACAAAGTGGTCGACTCGCGCATGGCCAAGGAAGGCGAACTGATCCGCCGCCGGCGTGAATGCCTGGGATGCAAGCGGCGGTTTACCACATACGAGCGCGTCGACGAGATCCTTCCCGTCGTGGTGAAAAAGGACGGGCGCCGCGAAGCCTTCGACCGGGCCAAAATTCTTTCGGGACTGAAGAAGGCCTGCGAGAAACGCCCGATCAGCACCGTGACGATCGAAGCGGTCGCCGACCGCATCGAAAAGCGAATACAGGAGATGGGAGAGACGGAGATCGAAAGCCGGATCGTCGGGGAAGAATTGATGAAGGAGTTGCACCAGTTGGACCAAGTGGCCTACGTCCGCTTCGCCTCCGTCTACCGGGAGTTCAAAGACATCGACCAGTTCATGGACGAATTGAGAACGTTGGCCCAACAACGCCGCGAGCGGTGACAGGCCGTACTCACGCCGACGATTCACCCATCCCGCCGATTGTCGTCCGATGTACGCTCGACGTTCCTGAACATCCTGAGGTCATCGCAAGGCAGTACCATGCCCATGGCTCAAGCCAAGTCGTCTCACACACGACGCAAGTCGGGCTCGATGCCCGGGACCACGCATGTCGCCATCATCGGCGCGGGGCGCGGCGGCACCGCCCTCATGGAGATTTTCGCGAACGACCCTCTCGTGGACATCGTAGCCGTCGCTGAAACCAATCCGACCGCCCCCGGCCTGAGTCTCGCCACGCGGCTGAAGATCCCCATCACGCGCGATTACCGCCTGCTGCTCAATCTGGATCGTGTCGATCTGATCATCGACGTATCCGGCAGTCCCGAAGTCCGGCAAATGCTCCAGGACTTCCACCGCCTGGGCGTGACCATCCTGGGAGGCGCCAGCGCCAAATTCATGTGGGAGCTGATCGAAGCCCGCATCCGCGCCACGGCCGAGATCGAAAAGACGCTCAACAAGTACCAATCGCTCTACCGATTGTACGTGAAGGAAACCGGCGCCGCCGTAACCGAAGAGCGGACGAGGATCGCCTGCGAGATCCACGACGGCCTGGTCCAAAGCTTGGCCGGCGTGAATTTCAAGCTGGACCTGTCCCAACAGCTGCTCCGGAAGGACCCCAAGGCGAGCCTCGCGACCCTGCGCGAAAGCAAGCAGCAGCTCAAGCTCGCGATCCAGGAGGCACGGCAAGTCATCTTCAATTTGCGCCCTCTCCAGTACGACAAGATGGAGTTGATACCGGGCCTGACGAACTATCTGAAGTCCTACCAGACACAATCCCGCATCAAGACCGAGTTCACGGTGTCCGGCGACGAGCAAATCCTCTTTCCCCGCACGAAAATCTTCCTGTTCCGGATCGTGCAGGAGGCCCTGACCAACGTGGCCCAGCATGCGAAGGCCAGTCGCGTGTCCGTGCGCCTCGAGATCGACTTCGATCAGCTGACCGTCACCATTGCGGACAACGGCATCGGCTTCGATATGGAGCACGTCCTGCATAACCCCGAAAAGTGGGATCACTTCGGCATTCGCGGCATCGTGGAGCGGGCTCGGCTCGTCGGAGGAGAGGCCACCATTCAGTCGAAGAAGGGACGCGGGACGACGATCGTCGTGGAAGTACCGCTCGGCAAGAAGGAGGCCCCGGACGATGGAGAAAATTAAGGTTTTGATCGCAGACGACCACCGCGTGGTGCGCGAAGGGCTCGCCGCCATTCTCAAGACCAAGGACGACATCCAGGTCGTCGGCGAAGCGCAGGACGGCATGGAAGCCGTCGAAAAAACCAAGACGCTCCTGCCCGACGTCATCCTCATGGACGTCAGTATGCCCCGCATGGGAGGCGTGGAGGCGACCCGCCAGGTCAAGCGTGAGTTCCCTCACATCGGCATCGTGGCCCTTACGATGTACGAGGAACAGCAGTACATCTTCGATCTCGTCCGAGCCGGCGCCACCGGATATCTCTTGAAGGATTCCGAGTCGTCTCAGATCATTGCCGCCATCCGCGCCATCTACCGGGGAGAATCGCTGATCCATCCCTCGGTCGCCAGCAAGATCCTGGCGGAGTTTTCCCTGATGGCGCAGAAGAAGGGGAAGAAGCCGGCCTGGGTGGAACACGACTTGACCGAACGGGAAATCACCGTCCTGCGCCTCGTGGCGGACGGCAAGACCAACAAGGAAATCGCCAACAGCCTGGATCTCAGCGAGAAAACCGTCAAGAACCACGTGCGCAACATCTTCCATAAGCTGCAGGTCTACGACCGCACGCAAGCCGCCATTCTCGCCATTCGGAAAGGATTGATCGAGTTGGATCCGCGGCCCTGACCGAAGACGTCCTCCGGATCAGAAGATCCGCGGCTCCCGCTCAAACCGGTTCTCTCGCCGCTTCTCTCGTCCCCGACTTCCGCGACCCGATCTCCACATAAACTCCTGAAACTCGGACGCATCGACGCCCCTCCCCATTCCCGGACCTCAATCGCACGAGCGGATATGCACCAACCGCACTGTGCGAAGCCATGTCGCCGACCGAATCTTCCCAGCGAGTGATTCCTGATGGAGCAGGCTTGATGGGACAATGCATCGGCTGCGTCGTGACTTTGGAGTCAGAATTCTTCACGTGCCGTCATTTGTCTCCGAGGACCGGAAATTGCTCTGACATGGGATCAAAACAGAGCCGACTTCGCCCCACTCTTGTTCCCGGTGTCGAAACTGACTTGTTCTCCAGGGAGATTGCTTCATGTCTGGCGCTTCAATTCTTCATCCAGCCGTCTTCCAGGACAAGAGTTCCCGCTACCGAGGAACCGGCCCGACAGCCTCCTGCCCTCGCTATTCGTGGGCCATGAGGCATGAGGAACGTCATGAGTGGACGCACCGCTGACTGCCTCGTGCCGCTCTGCTGTTTCTGGATGATCTCGGTCACATCCTGTACCAGGTCACATGAGCCATTGGCTCTCGATTCATACGATCCATCCCACGACGGACGAACAATCGCGACGTACCACGCCAATCAAGCAAAGACGTTGCACAAGAAAGCGGAAGATATTTCGGAGCAGGCGGCGGCCTATGAACGATTGTTCGGCCCGGACTCCGAATGGGTGATCGGGGCCAGGCTCTTGGCTCAATACTATGAGGAAGAAGCGAAGGAAGCGGAAGGGTCTGCTCGCCGATACCGTGGCGCGCGCGACGACCGCCAGGCTCCACACATCGATCTGCATCACCGGTAGGTGAGGCATTGCGGAGCAGAAATGGAGGGCCTATGTCGGCCACTGTACATCCCATTCCAGCGTTCAGTCTGATCCTCTGTATGTTGTTCGCCGGCGGAGGATGCGCGGGGACGAGTGTTCAACCCGGCGAGCGCGGGCTCTTCTGGCGGCCCTTTACGGATGGGCTATCGCCAGAACCGTTGCGTGACGGCTTCTACTGGCGGGCGGTGTGGAACTCCGTCTATGTCTACGATGTCCGCTGGCAGAGTTACACGGAAAACGTCGATGCGCTCAGTTCCGACGACCTTCTGGTGCAACTCAAGACCGCGATCATCATGCGGCCGATCCCGCAGGAAGTGTATTTTCTGGCGCACGAAATCGGGGCGGACTTCTATCCACGGGTCGTCAAGCCCGAACTGCTCGCGGCAGTGCGGAGCGTGGTGTCAGGCTATGCGATGGTTCATGTGCCGGAAAAGAGCGCGGAGATCGGAAGCAAGGTTCAGGCGGTGGTGATGGAGAAACTGAAGGGGCGCCACCTGGAAATTGCCAGCGTGGCGTTGGCGGACATTGAATTGGCCAAGGTCGTCCTGGACGCCGTCGAGCGCAAACAGGCAAAAGAGCAGGAGAAGGAGCAGAAGGAATTCGAGCTTGTGATCGCGGAAAAAGACGCGGAAATCGCACGACGGCGGGCGAGGGGAGAGGGCGACGCCATTCGAATCCGGTCGGAGGGAGAGGCCGAAGGTCTTCGTATTCGTGCAACGGGCCAGGCAAAGGCTCAGGAAACGATCACGAAGACCCTGACGCCGGAGTACCTCCGGTACAAGTTGTACGACAGTCCCAATGCCAAGCTGGTGCTGTTGCCGGACAAATTGAACGTGCCGATTCTGGTGAATCCCGGACCGGATCAGCCCCACTCTCCCTATCAGGCGGAGATTCCTTCTCGGTGAACGACGGCTCGGACAACCCTCCGTCATGCACTGGATTCAGACGTGGCGCCAGATGACGGTCCGGGAACTGAGCGGCCGTTTGTCGGGGCCGGAGGCCGCAAGGAAATACAAGTGGAACGACGCATCGAGATGCGCTACAGCGATGGCGTTTCTCCCGTCAAGAAGGACGCCATTCGCACGACTGTGACCGCAATCATAGAGAGGAGGCCGTCATGGATGGTTACGGCAAGCGAGTTCTCATCGTGGGTGACAATGAAGACAGCAGACAGGTGCTCTCCCACCTCTTTGCACAGACCGACTATAACATTCATCTCGCCACAGACGGGCTCCACGCCTTGAATGAAATGACTAAGCGACATTTTGATGCCGTCATTTTGGACTATTGCATGCCGAGCATGGAGGGAGGGGAGTTCCTGCTCTCGAGCCAGGCGACCTGGCCCGAGACACCGGTCATCATGCTGTCCGGTGACGCCGGCGACCTCGAACACGACATGATCGAGTTGGGAGCGTTCGCGTGGGTCCGTAAACCCTACGAGACGGATCTGCTCCTGAGCCTGCTGTTGTCGGCAGTCCGGCAACCACAGGCAGCCACGCGTCCGCAACTGGCCGCTCACATGTCCGAATAGAGAGCGTCTCGAATGCGTTGGCTGATGTGTGGTTTGGCCATCTTGTTGAGCGGGTGCCATGCGGCCCAGGCGCTAGATGTTGCGCGGGTTCCGAACGAACCGGCCTTCAGGGACATGTGGGCACGCTACTCCGATTGCCGATCCAGCACCGGCGTGCTGGAGACCTGGCAGGACGCCGAACACCTGAACCGTGCGGTCCGCCTCATCGACGAGTCGAGGCGGGCGACTCATATCCTGCCGCAGGTGTTCGAGCAGGCCCTGGCGCCGCCTCCTCCGCGTTTGGCCGTGGATCCAAGAGCCATGGCTGCCGCTTGCACGTTATCCGCCGGCCACGTCGCCCACCACGCAGGGCAGGATTGGTTGGCCGCGAAGCTGTTTCAGTTCGTCCTCCTGAATTTTGAGGAGTCTCGGTACAGCTACTATCGGGAACAGGCGTTCAAGGGGATCGTCCGACTCGGAAATTTCGCGAGTGAACAGATCCTACGAGTCCCGACTCGACAGATTCCATGACCCCTGCGCACAGGTGGTTGTGGAGCCGGAGTCAGGGACGCATGGAGGGTGCTATGACACGATGGGCGATCGTGCTGTTCTGGTGCTGTACATTGTTCGTCACACCATGGTCGGCGGCCGCCAAGCTGGCCGGCGATCACGATGAAGAGCATCTCATCCATGTGTACGACCATCTGGCGCCATCGACGATTTTTCTGTCGGTGATCTACGAATCCGTCCATCCGCTATCGCAACCGTCGACGACCGGGGTCGGTGCCGGCTTTCTGATCGATGACGAGGGTACGGTTCTGACGAACGCGCACGTCGTGGACGGAGCCGACTCGATCACCGCCACGTTGTTCGACGGAACAAGGGTCAAGGCCGACACGCTCGCCCTGGATCCGGTGACAGATGTCGCCATCCTATCGATTGCCGCTTCAGGAAAAAAGCTTGTTCCCGTCAAGCTCGGCGATTCAGACCGTCTCCGCATCGGACAGCACACGTCGGTCGTCGGAAGTCCATTTGGCTTGGGATTCACCTTGACAACCGGCATCATCAGCGGGCTGGGTCCCCCCAGCAGACGACTCGGGACCGGTCCCTCCCGTCTCATTCAAACGACGGCGCCGATCAATCCAGGAAACAGCGGCGGGCCCTTGGTGGACTCCCGCGGACGAGTCATCGGGATCACGACGGCGGCATTGATGGGGGCGCAGAACATCGGATTCGCCATTCCCATCAACGTCGCCAAACAGGTTTGGAGTGAATTGAAAGAGAAAGGAAAGCTCGAACGGCCATGGCTCGGCGTCACGGGACAATTCATTACCGAGGAGCTTCGGACATTGGTCGCGCTCCCTCTCCGCGAGGGCCTATTGGTCGAGGACGTCGAGGAAGGCAGTCCCGCGGCGCTGGCCGGCATCAGGTTGGGAACCATTCACATGGTGCTCGATGGGATGACCTGGGTCTTGGGCGGAGACATTATCCTCGCCCTGGAAGGGCAATCCATCCGCTCCCCGGAGGCCTTGGTGGACGTTGTGAAGAGTTTGCACGTCGGTCAAACGGTTGAGGTTGACTTGCTGCGGGACGGCGAGCGGCTCCACGCCTCCATCGTGCTGGCAGAACGTCCCGCCGGCGCACTGCGATCGCCCAGCCGCACAGGCTTGCCCGCCACCGGGACCGCAGCTCGTCAGCCGACCGCGCTTCCCCTCCATCGGTTGACGGGCTTCTGAGCGCCGGACCACGTCCGGCAAAAGGAGGATTGTCGAACACTTATGACGACGGCATACGACCTCGACCTCTTGTGCATCGGCAGCGGGCCGGCCGGCCAACGGGCGGCGATTCAGGCCGCAAAGGTCGGCAAGCGCGTCGGCGTCATCGAACGCAGGCGCGTGGTCGGGGGCGTCTCCGCGGCGACCGGAACGATTCCCAGCAAGACGCTTCGAGAAGCGGTGCTGTCCTTTCTGTGCATGGCCAACCACGCAGAACAGCATCTCGGCAATCCCTACGAAAACCGGCCCACGGCGTCTCAACTCCTGACGCGCGTCGACGCCGTGATCAAGCGGGAGGTCGACGTCGTCGCCGATCAACTTCGCAGGAACGACGTCTTGTTGATTCATGGGGAAGCCTCCTTTGCGGGCCCCCACACGGTCGCCGTCACCGGCGACCATCAACCCAGGATGGTCACCGCGGAAAACATTTTGATCGCCGTCGGCACAGTTCCCGCCCTGCCCGACGGGGTGCCGGTCGACGGAGACGTGATCTTGACCAGCGACGATATGGTGAGATTGAAGCGGCTTCCGCGCCGCATGGTCGTGATCGGCGGCGGCATCATCGGCATCGAATACGCATCGATGCTCGCCGCGTTGAAAGTCAACGTCACGCTGATAGACAAGCGAACGCGCCTTCTGGAGTTCCTGGATTCGGAGATCGTGGACGAATTGATGCACCAGTTACGCAACCGCAATGTGACCTTTCGGCTCGGCGAGGCGGTCGAACGGTTGGAGTTGACCGAAGATGAGGCGCGTCGCGCAGTCATTACTTTAGAATCCGGCAAGCATATCGTCGCCGAGTCCGTCTTGTATTCAGTCGGGAGAATGGGCGCCGTCGATCGGCTCAACCTGGCCGCGGCGGGATTGGCGGCCGACAAACGAGGACGCTTGAGGGTCGATGCGCAGTTCAGGACAGAGGTTCCCCACATTTTCGCCGCCGGAGACATCATCGGCTACCCCAGCCTAGCTTCGACCTCCGCTTCACAGGGGCGCCAGGTTGCCTGTCACGCGTTCGGGATCGAGCCCGATCCACTCCCCGAGCATTTGCCGGTGGGTATTTATTCCGTTCCGGAAATCTCCATGGCGGGGCCGCCGGAATCCGAGTTGACGGAGCAACGGGTTCCCTACGAAACCGGCATCGCACGCTATCGGGAGATCGCAAGAGGGCAGATTCTGGGGGACGACAGCGGCCTCGTGAAACTCCTTTTTCACCGGGAGGATCGACGCCTCCTGGGCGTCCATGCGATCGGGACCGGCGCGACCGAGCTCATTCACATCGGGCAGGCAGTGCTCGATCTTAACGGGGGTCTGAATTATTTCCTGCGGACCGTCTTCAATTATCCGACGTTCGCCGAGTGTTACAAGGTGGCGGCGCTGGATGCCTTCAACAAGCTGGAGATGGAGCGCAGACCCAAGCACAAGGAACTGTCTAAGTGAGGCCGCGATGGCTGCCGACGACGTTGGGCACGATACAGAACGTTCAAGCCGACCTGTCCCTCGCTCTGCGCCAATGGATCAAGGTCGGAGGACAACTGCTCGTCAAACGATAGGCGGCGCGCGACGATCTGTCACGGTTCGGACCAGCTGTCTATGACGAACCGAGCGCTCAGGATTGGAGGCGGTCTACACAGGGTCAGATGGCACCCATCATCAATTTAGAGAGGAGAGGAGAAGAACATGAGAACAGGTCGCTACCAGCATACCGCATTGCTCGTCTCCGCCTTATTGGTCGTCTTCGTCTCCGGGATGATTCTCGGCGCAGCCCCAGCTTGGGTGCCCCCACAATGGGTCGACAAGGTCACCATGGAAGTCATGATTCAAAAGAACATGGCCAAGAAAGGCAATTTCGATCCCTACTTGAAGCAACTGGACGTGATCAGCGAGGCCGCCGTCAAAGGGGATTACGCCGGCAAGCGGAAAG
Organism: Nitrospira sp.; assembly: GCA_029194535.1. Classification (NCBI taxonomy): domain Bacteria; kingdom Pseudomonadati; phylum Nitrospirota; class Nitrospiria; order Nitrospirales; family Nitrospiraceae; genus Nitrospira; species Nitrospira sp. The sequence goes on from JARFXR010000001.1 coordinate 17,846, forward strand.
GTCTGAACCGGTTCCTCGAAATGTTGGAAACGAAAGAGGGAGGAATCAGCACCGACGCCGCGCACCAGATTTTTGCGACCGTCGTCAAGTCTGTCCCCTATGCCGTGCTGCTTCCGCTCAAGACCGAGGACAAGCTCGATCCGGAGGAAAAGGCGCTCGTGGACCGCATGAAACGCTTTTCGGAAGCCATCAAACAGCAGGACGAACGAGCGGCTCTCTCGTTCTAAGCGACCCTGCTCCATCCTCGATGAGCGCAGGACAGCGGAGGCGGCGGAAGCGGTGTCGTTCGTGATCCATCGGCTGAATCGAGTCGGCGAGGTTCGCATCGCCAGACAGAGGTCATGGCAGTATGCATGGTCGCAGATCCGTTGCACACTCTATAGTGGGAACCAAGAAGATGAAGGGAGCCAGAATGAAGCTGCAGCCGAGACGATCGGTTAAATCAGTTAAGAAGGTACGGGTACGGGGGGAGCAATCGGCGCCTCCGGTGAACGGCGATCGGACGGAGACCGACTCAACCATGAGCCACCATGCCCGCATCGCCGCGCACGCATACGCCATCTACGAACAGCGGGGCAGGCAGGATGGCCACGACGTGGAGGATTGGCTTGCGGCGGAACACCTCGTGAGCCACGACCAGAACCCTTGAACCTCGGCATAGCCGCGTGACGGGCGGGAGCAGCCGGCTCCTCCGCTCGGGCATTTCCCGGTCGATTCGCGCGGACCGGATGCAGAGGGAAAGAAGACCATCACGGCTTTCCTGCACGCGATGCAATCCGGTCGCGGGAGCGATGCATGGATGGCCGAAAATCGACGCCAAAGGTGGATCTCATGTCGGACGGCATGATACTGAATCAGATCGAACAATTAGTGTCGCAACAACATCGGTTGCAGGGGAAAGAATTCCTTTCAGAGGAAGAATACTCACGGCTACGGCTGGTCCAGATCGAAATCGACCAGTGCTGGGATCTGTTGCGACAGCGACGCGCGCTTCGTGCAGCGGGCCAGGACCCCGATCGTGCCCAGGTCCGCCCGGCGGAAGTCGTCGGGAAGTACCGCCCCTAAGCCTCCGCCCTCACCATCGGAGAGGGCACCCTAGCGTCCATCGGAGTCGGTTTCGAATCCTAGGCTCGAGAGTCCCCATCCGGTACCGTTGCGATCGAAAATCTCGAACAGGTCATCACTCGACAAACGGAAGCTCAACTCGCCCGCAACCGACAACCCGGCTTGGTGGACCGCCGAGTCGAGAACACCGAACGGCTGCGCACGCGAGCCGCACGAGGGTCTATCGGCCAGGAGCACGGAAGCGGAGTAGGAACAAGTTGATAGGTAAGAAGTACGCGGTTGGCGTCTCTCGCGAGCGCGGATCAGCGCTAGACCGCCAATTCCCCAACTGGTTGCGTGTGGTAGCGGCCGGCAATCCGTCTGAATTGACGGCTAGATAACGCCGCCACGCAGGCAGTGCCGAGCAGGACAAGGCCGATCCCCAACAAGCTGACATGCGGTCCCATCGTGTCGGCGGCCCACCCAAACCCGGCCATTCCGGCCATGGCCGAGGCCATAGAGCCCGTGCTGAACGTCGTGAAGACGCGTCCCAGCAACGGAGCCGGTGTCACCTCCTGCAACACGCCCCACACGATCGGCATGAACAAAGCCGTGCTTCCCCCGATGATCAGAATCAGCGCTCCGGCGATCAATGGAGCCGTCAGCAGACTGAGTCCGCACATGGCAAGCCCCCCGACCATCATCGACCGAAAGATGAGGGTGAAACGACGGGTCAAATCGCCTTGCGCGAGAGAGGCCAGCCAGGTCGACGTCGCGAGCATGCCGGCGCCCAGGGCGGACCACAGCACTCCCAGTTCCAACGCACCTGCGCTGAGGTTCTGCTCCGCGAAGACCGGCAACATGAACGCGAAGGCGCTCGCGGCCAAACTGTACAGGGCGGCGGCCAGCATCAGGACGAGCATGGACTGATCGAAGCATACGAAGCGAATCCCCGCCATCAATTCCTGTTTCAAACTGCCGCGCGCAGGCTCCTCCGCTCCCGCTTCCCTGGGTACGGGCTGCAGACGGATGCCGACAAGACAGAGCGCCGACACGAAAAAGGTCGCGGCATTCACGTACAAGACGTTCTGTGACCCGACCAGCGCGATCCCGATTCCGCTGATCAGGGGACCGATGAGCAAACCCACGTTCGTCGTGGTCTGGAGTAACGCGTTCGCCGCGGTCAATTGATCACGCCGAACGATCTGCGGAACCGAAGAGGAGAGGGCCGGCCCGAACACCGTCGATACCACAGCCAGCAGGAATACGGCCACGTACAGCCGCTCGAGCGACAATTCGCCGATCGCGTAAAGCACGGGAATCATCAGCACCAGAACCGTCCGCGCCAGATCGACCTTGATCATGACGGACTTCTTGTCCACTCGATCCAGATAGACTCCGATCAAGGGACCCAAGATAAGCGGTGGAATCGTTTGCAAAAGGCCGATCACGACCATTTTCATGGCAGATCCGGTCAATTGATAGACGAACCAGAGTAGCGCGACCCGGTTGAGGCTGTCGCCTACCTGAGACGTCATCTGTCCCCAGAACAGCAGAGCAAAGTTTCTGGTCTTGAGCAGCCCCCAGCCCGTTGCGTCGGACGACGCATCGGGAGAATCGGAGAAAGAATCGGGTCGATCGTTGGGATGTACACGCGTCATGATAGGTTCACATGTCCTGGGTTGGTTGATTGTCGGTGATGACGGATTGTCGAGATGCGCACTGTCGGATCCTGATGAGGTGAGATGCACAGACCTTGCCTCAAAGTGCACCCTGAGATCAAGAGGCCGTTGCTTTTTATCATGTGGGGTTAGCATCGCGATCTGCGGAGAAGTTCAAGACTATTTTGCCCCATGAGGACAATTTGTCTGACCAATTCTGCTGCAGTCTGATCGTGACCTGGACCTTTCCCTAGAGGCTCGACCATACACACTTCCGGTCATGACTGACAGGTGTCCCCTTCACCGGCCATCGGCTGCGGGACCAAATGGGCCACCGATGGCTCGGTCATTCGGCCTAGGAAATGACCGGTCCAAAGTCCCGTACCGGCCATGACCAGGCCGATGACTGCGATGCTGACCGGCACGCCGTATTCCCCTGTGATCCAGCCGAAGAACGTAATCCCTCCCATGGCCGCGCCCATCGCTCCCATCGTATAGAACCCCAATACACGGCCCAACAGGTGCGGAGGCGTCACTTCCTGCAGGACTCCCCAGGCAATGGGCGTGAGCACCCCGAGCCCACCGCCCAGGAGAATGAGCAGACCGGCCGCCGCGGCCGGACGTGCCGCCCACACCAGGCCCAGCAGGGCGGCGCCGCTCGCGGCGCTTGCCACGGCAATGATTTTAAGACGACGTTTGACGTCCCAGGCGCTGATCGTGGTGAGCACCACCGACACGCCCAGCAGCCCGACACCGAGCATCGACCACAGATACCCGACTTCGACCGGCCCGAGGTCCAGCAGCTTTCTCGCAAACACGGGAAACAGCGTCGTGAATGCGGCCGTCGCGAAGGTGTACAGCGACGCAGTCGCGGTGAGAAACAGCACCAGCGGCCGGCCTCTGACCACATAGAGGAACCCTTCCATGACGTCACGCCAGGTCGAAGCAAGAGAATCAGATCCGCCGCTCGATAGAGACGGCGCGAACCGGATGGGAAGAAAACAGGCGGCGGAGATGACGTAGGTGGCGGCGTTGAGGCACAGGACTTCCTGGGAGCTCAAGGCGGCGATGCCCAATCCGCTCAAGGCCGGCCCCATGATGATCCCCAGGCTTGTCGTCACCTGCAGCAAGGCGTTGGCGGAGGTGTATTGGACAGGCGCAACCAGTGACGGGATGGAGGCGGTCAGCGCCGGGCCGAAGACAGCGGTCGCCATGGCGTGCAGGGTGACCAGCACGTATAAGGCCGAGACCGTGAAGGTATCGACGGGCATCCAGCAGGGAATCAGGCCGATGACGAGCGCCCGCACGAGATCCGATAGGATCAACAGCATCTTCTTCGGGAGCCGATCCACGGCGACACCGATGAGCGGAGCCAGCACGATGGCGGGCACCGTTTGCAGTAATCCGATGACACTGGTCTTCAGCGGCGAGCCGGTGACGGAATAGACGAACCAGAGCAATGCCAGCTTGGAGATGCCGTCTCCGATCTGCGAGACAACCTGGCCCCACCACACCAGACTGAAATCGCGGCTGAGAAGCCAGCGTCGCGGGCCGGGTTGAGTTGTGAGAGGGACCGAACGGTCCTGTACTGACACGGTCCCCCATGCAAGGTTGAGGTGAGGTTCGATGGGGCCTATTGGGGCCGCTTACTCTTTTGCGATGATTTGCACGCCGGAAGTATTGACTGCCCGAACGCCGGGAACGTGTCTGGCCGCTTCCGCCGCTTCCAGTGCGATGACCTGAAACCGGGTCTTGCCGCTCAACAGCACGACGCCGTTCTCCGCTTTCACGTCGAATCCCACGGCCTTCAGGGTCTCGCTGCGCGCGAGACGATCCCGGACGAGATGGGCGATCGTTTCATCCTGCTTCTTAACCAGCGAGGCTCGGAGAGCGGGAGAGGGGGTCAACTTGTTCACGACCGCGTCGACTCCGTCGATCTTTTTGACGATATCGGCCGCGCGGCTCTTCTCTTCCTCCGTCGGCACGCTGCCGCTCAGCACGGCTTTGCGATTGTCCATCTCCACTTCGATATCGAACGGAAAGAGCAGCGGATCCGCCATCAGCGCCAACTTAATCGTGAGGTTGAGGGACGTCACCGGCTTCTTGCCGGGCTCCTCCGTCTTGGCTTGCGCCGGCTCTTCCGTCTTGGGCTTGTCCTCGACCTTCGCTCTCTCCTCAACCTTTGTCTTGTCCTCGGGCTTCGCTTTGTCGTCCGCCTTGCCTTTTTCTTCGACCTTGGTTTTCTCCTCGGTTTTGGCCTTCTCCTCAGTCTTCGCCTTCTCCTCAGTCTTCCCCTTTTCCTCCGTCTTTCCCTTGTCTTCGACCTTGGCTTTCTCGTCCGGCTTGCCCTTGTCTTCAGCCTTGGGCTTGTCTTCCCTGAGCTTCTCCTCGGTCGGAGATTTTCCCCCCGCGTCGTTCTTGCCGTCCGCTTCCAGCTTCTTTTTCGACTCGGGGGCCGGTCCCGACTCCTTCGACCGCTCATCGATGTTGTCGGCCGCCTCAAGCCGAGGGACCGGCCACCAGAGAAGCAGGAAGCAGAGGAGCGCGAGCCAACCAACGCCTCCGGCCTTGCGGATTATCACGGACAACGAAACCAATCCCGGCTCCTACCGATGCATCATTCCACGACTGCGAGGCTCATCTTCGTCGCCGCCTCACGCGAAGCCTACTCGGAAATTCCCTAGGCCTCTGCATCCGGCGACCAGATCATAACAACACCGCATCTCGAGACGAGCGGGAGGTCCCTGCCTCCCTGCGGACACAAGATACCGGAACACGCGCCCGATAGCCAAGGGTATTTCCCAGTTAGGCGATCACCCAACAGCTTGCTATGGTGCCGGATGACCGGCGCGCTCTCCGTGTCGGAGGAACCAGCGGGGCACGACTTATGAAATCGACGCGTGTACTGGGCATGATCATGGCCGGCGGCAAGGGCTCGCGGCTGTTTCCCTTGACCGAGGTGCGTAGTAAACCGGCGGTCCCATTCGGCGGGACCTATCGGATCGTGGATTTTGTCCTCAGCAATTTCGTCAATTCCGGCATCACCGCGCTGCATGTCCTGGTGCAATACCGCTCGCAATCGCTGATTGAACACCTGCGCAACGGGTGGCAGATCGGCGGCCGGAACAGAGACAATTTCGTCAGCGTGGTGCCGCCGCAGATGCGGGCCCGCGAAGGGTGGTACGAAGGCACGGCGGACGCCGTCTACCAAAATCTCAACCTCATTGCGGATTTTCGACCGGACGTGATCGCGGTCTTCGGCGCGGACCACATCTACCGAATGGACATCGGCCAGATGGTGAGTCGCCATCTCGAAACGGCGGCAGATGTCACCGTCGCCGTGCTGCCCGTCCCGGTGGAGGCAGCCGCCGGATTCGGCATCGTCGAAACCGACGAGAGCGGACGGATGATCGGGTTCCAGGAGAAGCCGGCCCACCCCAAACCCATGCCGGCCCGCGACGGCTACGCGCTGTCCTCCATGGGCAATTACCTCTTCAACACCGAGACCCTGGTTCCGCTGCTGAAACGCGACGCATCCCGCGAAGGTCCGCACGACTTCGGGCGCAATATCGTGCCGGATCTGCTGATCGACCATCTGGTCCACACGTATGACCTATCCGACAACCGGATCCCGGGGCTTCGCTCCTCTGAAGAACGGGGCTACTGGCGCGATGTCGGCACCTTGGATGCCTACTGGCAAGCGAACATGGATCTGCTCGGCGAAGCGCCGATCCTGGATCTACGCAACGCCGAGTGGCCGATCATCTCCGGCCGATATGATGGACCGATGCCTTCGTTGATCCGCAGCCGCATCGACGATTCGATGATCGGACAATCCAGTCAAAGCGTCGAAGCCGACATCCGGCGATCGGTCATCGGACGAGGGGTCCGCATCGAACGGGGCGCGCGACTCGAAGAGTGCGTGCTCCTCGACGACGTGCATGTGGGCCCGCAAGCCCGGCTGCGCCGCGTCATCGCCGACCGCGGCGCCGTGATTCCCGGCCGCAGCCGCATCGGCTATGAGCCGGAGCGGGACGCCGCACGCTTCCACATATCGGAATCCGGCCTGGTCGTGCTGCCGCATCCCTCGGTCAACATGGAACCCGGACGGCTTCGCCAGGCCTCATGACGCCGGACGTGACATCATGCCGTCGCCCATCCCGTTGCCCTTGCCTTTGCCTTTGCCTCTGGCCACCTACCGGCTGCAATTGCATCGCGGCTTCACATTTGCCCAGGCCGGCGAGGTGGTGCCCTATCTGCGCGCGCTCGGCATCAGCGACTGTTACCTCTCTCCGATCAACCGGGCGATGCCCGGCAGCGAGCACGGCTACGACGTCATCAACCCCGCCGTCCTAAATCCCGATCTCGGCACCGAGGAGGACTTCACTCGGTTCGTCGAAACCGTTCGCTCGCACGACTTAGGTCTCGTGATCGACACCGTCCCCAATCACATGGGAATCGGCAAAACCCTGAACGGCTGGTGGCGCGACGTCCTCGAGAACGGCCCCGGCTCCCGCTATGCCTCCGCGTTCGATATCGACTGGCATCCCATCAAGCGCGAACTGGAGAACAAAGTCTTGCTGCCGATCCTGGCCGACCAATACGGCGCGGTGCTCGAACGGCGGGAGATTCAGATCGCCTATGAGGAAGGTGCGTTCCTGCTGCGCTACGGCGACCATGAATTGCCGTTGGCGCCCAAGACCTGGGTCGGCTTCCTGTCGTATCAACTCGACAAATTGGTCCGCGAGGGCGAGCAGGACATGCCGGTGATGGAACTGGAGAGCATCGTCACGGCTCTGAAAAATCTCCCGGGGCCGGACGAGCGAGACCCGAGAGTGATCGAGGAACGCAGCCGCGAGAAGGAGGTCATCAAGAAACGGCTCGCGGTGCTGCTGGGAGACCACCCGTTGGTGCGGACGTTCGTGATGGAGAATCTCCGCCTCTTCAACGGGGAACGAGACCGGCCGGAGAGCTTCGATCTGCTGGACCGACTGCTGGACGACCAAGCGTATCGGCTCGCGTCGTGGAAGGTGGCGTCGGAAGAAATCAACTATCGCCGCTTCTTCGACATCAATGAGCTGGCCGCCATCCGCGTGGAAGATGAGGCGGTGTTTCAAGAGGCGCACCAGCTGCTGCTTCGTCTGATCCGGCAAGGGATCGTGCGGGGATGCCGCATCGATCATGTGGACGGTCTCTATGATCCCGGCCGGTATCTCCGGCATCTGCGTGAGCTGACAGAGCGGGACGACGGCGATCTCGGCGCATCCCCTCTCTATATCGTCGTCGAAAAGATTCTCGGCCGCGACGAATCGCTGCCCGACACCTGGCCCGTTCACGGCACGACCGGCTACGAATTTCTCAACGACGTCAACGGCCTGTTCGTCGCCGTCGACCACAAACGACCGTTTACGGACATCTACGACAGGGTCGTCGGCCGTGAGGACGCATACCAGGACCTGGTCTATGGCGGCAAACAGCTGATCATGCAGGTGTCGATGTCGAGCGAGATCAACGTCCTGGGACATCAGCTCAATGTCCTATCGGAGCGCGATCGCCGGTCGCGGGACTTCACCTTGAACAGCCTGACGCATGCCATTCGGGAAATCATCGCCTGCTTTCCGGTCTATCGAACCTACATTACCGACGGGCCGGAACCCGTCTCGGACCGTGACCGAGCCTACATCCACATGGCCGTCGCCCGGGCCAAGCGGCGCAATCCGGCGATCGATGGGCAGGTCTTCGATTTTATCCGTTCGCTGCTCCTCAAACAGGGGGACGCCAGGACACCTGAGGACCGCGAGGAACAGATGCGGTTCGTCATGAAGTTTCAGCAGACCACCAGCCCGGTCACCGCCAAGGGGGTCGAGGACACGGTGTACTACCGCTATCATCGGCTCATCTCGCTCAACGAGGTCGGCGGTGACCCGGATCAGTTCGGCCTGTCGGTCGAAGAATTCCACTGGCGCATGAGGGAGCGACAAGCCCGCTGGCCACACGGTCTGTCGGCATCGTCCACTCACGACACCAAGCGGAGCGAAGACGTGCGCGCACGAATCAATGTGCTGTCTGAGTTGCCTCAGGAATGGAAATCGCGGATCGGCCGATGGAGCCGGTTGAACCGCGCGCATCGGCGGGAAATCGACGGAGAGCGAATGCCCGACCGCAACGACGAGTATCTCCTGTATCAGACGTTGATCGGCGCGTGGCCTCTTGAGCCGCTCACCGACGAGGCCCATCGGAACTTCTGCGACCGCATTCAGCGCTACATGCACAAAGCCGTGCACGAAGCGAAGGTCCACAGCAGCTGGGTCAATCCCAACCCGACCTATGACCAGGCGCTCCAGCGCTTCATCGAGACCATACTGGACCGCATCCCAGCCAACCGCTTTCTGGAAGATTTCCTGCCGTTCCAAGCCCGGGTGGCACACTACGGCCTCTACAATTCGATCGCACAGGTTCTGCTCAAGATTACGGCCCCTGGGGTTCCCGACTTGTACCAGGGAGCCGAGACGTGGAATTTCCACCTGGTCGACCCGGACAACCGCGGCCCGGTGGATTATGCGGCCAGAGCTTCGGCCCTTGACGAGTTGCGCGCCACGATCGAGCGGATCGGGTCGGACCGCGCGGCGTTTGTGCGCTCCCTCTTCGAGCAGCCGGAGGACGGGCGAGTGAAGCTGCTCACCCTGATGCTCGGGCTGGAACAGCGCAGGCATCGTCCCGAGCTGTTTCAACTGGGCGACTACCTGCCGCTTGAATGCGGCGGCAACAAGAAACAGCACCTCTGCGCCTTCGCCCGCGTACGCGACCAGCAGGCCGTGATGACCGTCGTGCCTCGCCTGGTTGTCACCTTGGCTCCGGATGAGAAACAGCTCCCAATCGGACCTTCCATTTGGGAAGACAGTTGGGTAGCGGTGCCCCCATGGCCGACGCTCGGCGAGTACCGTCATGTTCTCACCGGAGAAATCTTCGCAACCGAGTCGGTCAGTAGCCGCCGCGTCCTCCCATTGAGCCAAGTCTTCGGTCATTGCCCGGTGGCGATGCTGGAGCGCCTCTCCTGAACCTCCGGTGATCCCACTGCAACGGATGACGTACGAACATCGGTCGGCAATGCATTCGCCCCCACGCTTCTCGCAAGCCCTACCGACGGGCCAAGAGCGTGGTGGACATCATTCGGCGCGTCCTCGATCCGAATCGATTTCCTTGGATGTACGAAAGCCGATTGCGGGTTGACTGTATCGCTCCCGGTTGGGAATGAGCGGTCTACACGCAGATGGTTCCGAGTCTTGTCGTGAACTGCCACGTTCCGGATCCCTCGAAGAACTAGGGGGCTGCCTAGGGCATCTAACTCCATTCGTCAGCCTATACTTTATTCGCAATTCCAATCACTTTTGACAAGGATGCGACATGCGGCGATCAGACGGCATTGCGGATCAATCTGTCCTTCACCGATACGGCATCGCGGTTCTGTGGGCGCCGTGCGCGACGGCGCTGCGGTGGGCATTCGTGCATCGGCACGGAGGCCTCACCTGGGCCGAGGACAGGATGGACGGCCTCGAGATTCTTCAACCGTGCAAAGCCGACCTCCGACGCCAAGAACATTCCCGTGGTGGGCCGAACCTCCTCGCGGGAGGAACAGGACCTGATCCGCAATCACGATCTTGGAGCCAACAGCTATGCGGTCAAGCCGGTCGACTTCTCTCAATTCAACGGGGCGATCCGGCAATTGGGCATGTATTGGATCCTCTTGAATCAGGTCCCGGCCGAACTCTCGGCGCAGCACCAACCGTACTAATCTCAGGCGAGAGGAGCACGGGACATGGCACCGTTCAATTTGCTGATCGTCGAAGATGACGCGGCCCACGTCGAGTTGGTCGTTCGGGAGCTCAAGAAGAGCGGCTACGAGCCCCATTGTCTGCCCGTGACCGACCGCGAAGCCTTCATGCAGGGCCTTGCCCAGCACCGGCCGGAGATCATCATTTACGATCACAACCTGCCGCAGTTCAGCTCGGCGGAAGCCTTGCGGCTGACGCAGGAACACGGAGACGGGATTCCTTTCATCATCGTCTCGCACGCCATCGGCGACGAGGACGCCGTGGCCCTGATGCGGGCGGGCGCCGCCGATTATCTCCTGAAGGACCGCTTGGGCCGTTTGGGCGAGTCGGTGCGCCACGCGCTCGAGCAACGCCGGCTCCGCGAGGAGCACGCAGCCGCCCGGCAGTCCGTCGTAACCCTCAACGAGGAGTTGGCGCTCAGGATCGCCGCGCGCACGGCCGAATTGCGCGCGGCCAACCATTCCCTCGAACTCGAGCTCGAGCAGCGCAAGGGCGCGGAAGAGGCCCTGCTGCGGCTGAACAGCGAATTGGAGCAGCGGGTCGCGGAGCGGACGCGCGACATCGCCGCCTCGCACGACCGGCTCCAGGCGTTGGCGTCCGAGCTGACGCTGGCCGAGCAGCGCGAGCGCAAGCGCCTGGCCGCCGAGTTGCACGACCATCTCGCCCAGATGCTCGCGCTAGGGCAGATGAAGGTCGCGCAGCTCCGCTCGAAACCGGCCCTTGGGGATCAGCTTAGGGATCAGATTGACCCGCTCGTGACCGAAATCGACGACCTGTTCAAGAGGGCCGCCGATTACACCAGGTCCCTGATGGCAAAACTGAGCCCGCCCGTGCTCGACGAGCTTGGCCTTCCGGCGGCGCTCTCGTGGCTCGCGAGCGAGAAGCCGCTCCACGGGTTGAAGGTCAACGTAAAGCTGGGAACCGACAAGGTCGCGTTACTCGACGATCAGTCGGTCTTGCTTTTCCAGTCCGTGCGCGAGCTGCTGCTCAACGTCGCGAAACACGCGGGTACCGACCGCGCCACGCTGAATCTCGAGGTCGAGGAATCAGGCCGTCTTCACATTGAGGTGCAGGACCAGGGACGGGGATTCACCCCGGACGCGCCGGAATCCAAACCGGCCGGCTCGCACTTCGGGCTGTTCAGCGTCCGGGAGCGCATGCAGGCGATGGGCGGATGGTTCAATGTCACGAGCGCGCCGGGCGCGGGAACCACCGCCACGCTCAGCCTGCCGTTGCCGGCGAGCCCCGAGCCCAAGCAGGCGGACCGCCGGTTGCAGTCCGCGGAGCCTCCCTCTCTTGTGTCTGATCCATCGCCGGAGGGTCATGCCCATCGCATCCGCGTGCTGTTGGTCGATGATCACGTCATGGTCCGCCGGAGCCTCAAGGTCATTTTGGATGGCTTTCCCGACCTCGCGGTCGTCGGCGAGGCGGGAGACGGCCGCGAGGCGGTGGCGAAGGTGGCTGAACTGGCCCCGGATCTCGTCCTGATGGACATCAACATGCCGTGGATGAACGGCATCGAAGCGACCAAGCGAATCAAGCAGGATTGGCCGGACACTCCGGTCATCGGCCTCTCTATCGATAATCAGCCGCACACGCGGGAGGCGATCACGGCGGCCGGCGCGACGACCTTCGTATCCAAGGATGCAGCGGCCGAGCATCTCCACGAGATCATCCTCGCCGCGGGACGGTCCGGCCGCCCGGAGGGCCCGGTCCGGCCGGAACGGCTGTCTTGAGGGATCTGCGGCGGCACAAGCCTCCGCAGGACGGGCCGGAAGTACCCCAGGGCTGCCGCGGTTTCAGGCGAAGACAGAAGACAACGGATAGTCGATCATGAGCGAACCGGGTCGGCACACGACGAGCCCTTTGGACTTTCTCGACGGCGGCGGGGAAATGGGCCGGCGCGTGCGCGCCTTCGACTGGGCCACGACCGCGGTGGGACCGGCGGTCGATTGGCCCCAAAGCCTCAAGACCGCCGTGAGTATCTGCCTCGGCTCCCGCTATCCGATTATTATGTGGTGGGGCCGCTCCGCCTGCACGACCTTTTATAACGACGCGTACATTCCGATCTACGGCTTCCCGAAGCACCCCAGGGCGTTGGGCCGACCGCTGCAGGAATACTGGAAGGAAATTTGGCACATCATCGGCCCCATGTCGGACAGCGTGTTCGCGACCGGAGACGCCACCTGGTCGGAAGACCTCCTCCTCGTGCTGAAACGCAGTCTGCCGCGCGAGGAATGCTATTTCACGTTTTCATTCAGTCCCATCCGGAACGACGCCGGATCGATCGGCGGCGTTTTTTGCGCCGTCACCGAAACCACCGAACGGGTCGTGGGCGAGCGACGGCTGCGCACCCTTCGCGACCTCGGCCGTGCGCTCGTCGATGTCAAGTCGGACGAAGGAGCCTGCATCGCCGCCGTCCACAGCCTGGACGCCGATCGCGCGGATCTGCCTTTTGCCTTGCTGTATCTGCTCGACGGCGGCGGACGGCGCGCCCGGTTGATCGCCGCGACGGGCCTGGCCGTCGGCGCATCGGCCACTCCGCAGCGGATCGACATGGGTGATGCGGCGGAGTCGACGACCTGGCCTCTACGCAGTGTATTTGAGACCGGAGGCGGCCAACTCGTCTCGAACCTGAAGGAGCGTTTCGGATCGTGCTTGCAGAAAGTCCGGCCCGAATCCCCCCAAACGGCGCTTATATTACCGATCGCCACACCGGGGCTGACCCAGGCGGCCGGATTCCTCATCGCGGGTCTCAATCCCCAACGTGTGCTGGACGCCGGTTACCGCGGTTTCCTGGTTCTGATCGCCGGTCAGATCGGCAGCGCGATCGCCAGCGCCCGGGCGCTGGAAGAGGAAACCAGGCGCGCGGAATCACTGGCCGAATTGGATCGGGCCAAGACGGCGTTCTTTTCCAACGTGAGTCACGAGTTCCGCACGCCGCTCACGCTGATGCTCGAGCCCTTGCGGGACAGCCTGGACGACCGGCGCACTCCCCTGGCTCCCGTCCATCGTGATCGCCTCGGCCTCGCCTACCGTAACAGCCGGCGCCTGCTCAAACTGGTCAATGCCCTGCTCGATTTTTCCAGGATCGAAGCGGGCCGGACCCAGGCCCACTACGAGCCAACCGATCTGGCGGCATTGACCGCCCAGCTCACCGCCGTGTTCCGGTCCGCCGTCGAACGGGCGCACCTCAGGTTCACGGTGGATTGCCGGACGCTGTCCGAGCCGATCTATGTCGATCGGGAGATGTGGGAGAAGATCGTGCTGAATCTGTTGTCCAACGCGTTCAAATTCACGCTGCGAGGGAGCATCACCGTCGTCTTGCATCAAGACGGGCCGGCTGCAGTCCTGGACGTCCGCGACACGGGCGTCGGGATCCCCGACGAAGAATTGCCGAAAATCTTCGAGCGGTTTCATCGCGTGCAGGGCGGGGGAGGGCGAACGATCGAAGGCAGCGGGATCGGCCTCGCCTTGGTCAAACAGCTCGTGCAGCAGCACGGCGGTTCACTGACCGTCACCAGCATTGTCGCCGAAGGATCCGTATTTACGGTCAGAGTCCCCTTCGGCACCGCCCATTTGCCGGCGGACCAAGTGAGACCGGCCCGTCATCGTGAGCCGACCGGCGCAAAGACCGATCTCTACCTGGAGGAGGCGTTGCGCTGGCTCCCGGCCGAGACCGGCGTCGATCGGCACGCATCGGAACCGGAGCCGGAGGCGGAGGCGGATGGAGCATCCGAGCAGTCGCGGCCTCGCGTGCTGTTGGCCGACGACAATGCCGATATGCGGGCATACCTCACCCGACTACTGGATCGACGATTCGAGGTGGAGGCCGTGACCGATGGAGCCGCCGCGTTGGCCGCCGCACAGGCCCGCCCGCCCGACGTGATTTTGAGCGACGTCATGATGCCCAGGCTCGACGGGTTCGGATTGGTACGCGCGCTGCGCGATGATCCTTCCACCAGAGCCATTCCGATCATTCTGCTGTCCGCCAGGGCGGGCGAAGAATCCCGCATCGAAGGATTGGCCCACGGCGCGGATGACTATCTCATCAAACCCTTCAGCGCGCGGGAACTGCTGGCCCGGGTCGAGAGCCACTATCAATTGGCGCGCGTACGCCGAGACATGCAGGGAGAGCTCGCCCGCAGCAAGCTCTTCCTGGAGCGCATGGCGGCGGCTACGCCGGACATCCTGTTCGTCTACGACATCCGCGAAGGCCGCAACATCTACTCCAACAAACGCATCGACTCCGTGCTCGGCTACAGCTCCGCGCAGATTCATGCGGTACCCGGCGAATTGATCGATCAGATCGTCCATCCAGACGACCTGCAGGGGACGCTTGAATGGTTCGCGCGATTCGACCGAACCGCCGAAGGAGAGGCCTTGGAGCACGAGCACCGTATCCGACATGCGGACGGCTCGTATCGCTGGCTGCTGTCGAGAGCGACCGCGTTCGAACGCGATACGGACGGCCGAGTGAAGCAGGTCATCGGCGTCGCGACCGACACTACCGAGCGCAAACAGGCCCAGGAGGAGTTGCTCGTGCGCAGCCGGCAACTGCGCCTGCTCTTTGAATTGGCCGAAGCGGTCAACCATGCCGACGCGCTGCCCCAGCTGTACGAGCGGGCGCTCGACTCGATCGTCCAGGCCCTCGGCGCCGATCGAGCTTCCATCCTGCTCTTCGAGGGCGACGGCGTCATCCGGTTCAAGGCCTGGAGGGGCTTGTCGGACCGGTACCGGCGCGCCGTGGAAGGGCACTCTCCCTGGAGCGCGGAGGAGCCGGATCCCCGGCCGATCATCATCGGAGATATTGCCGACACGCCCCTCGACCCGGCGATGAAGGCGGCGATCGAACGGGAAGGAATCCGGGCTCTGAGTTTCATGCCGCTGACGTACGGCGGGAAGCTCCTCGGCAAGTTCATGGTGTATTTCGATCGGCCCAGGACCATGGACGCAAACCAGATCGCGTTGGCCCAGGCGATCGGGGGAACATTGGCCACCGGCATCGACCGGCGCATGGCTGAAACGCGGTTGCGGGAGAGCGAAGACCGGCTCCGTTCGTTTGCCGCTCGGTTGGAGCAGATGGTCGCGGATCGCACCAACAAACTGCTGCAGTCGCAAAAACGGTTGCGGGCCATGGCGACCGAGCTGAACTTCGCCGAGCAACGGGAGCGGAAGCGGATGGCCCTGGAACTGCACGACCATCTCGCCCAAATGCTGGTGCTGTGCCGCTTGAATCTGGGACAATTGAAGCGGACGGTGAGGCTGGACGACAAGGGTGCGGAACTGGTCCAGCAGACGCAGGACGCGCTGAGCGAATCACTGACCTATACGAGAACCTTGGTCGCCGAGCTGGCCCCTACGGTCCTTCACGAGTTCGGGTTGGTTCCGGCGCTCAACTGGCTGGCCGACAGAATGAACCGGCACAATTTGAACGTAGACGTGAAGTCGGAAGGGGTCGGAGAGGTAGCCCTCGCTGAAGATCAAGCGGTCCTGCTCTTTCAATCAGTGCGCGAATTGCTGATCAACGCGGCCAAGCATGGTCAATCCGGTCAGGCGTGCCTGACGATCGCGCGACAGAAGGAAGCCTTGCTGGTCGAAGTTGGAGACCAGGGAAAAGGGTTCGACCCCAACGCGACCTTTGCCGTCGAGGTACCGACGGCGCTTTCGTCAAAGTTCGGCCTGTACAGCATCCGGGAACGGATGACCGCGCTGGGCGGAAGGCTCGACCTGATTTCGCAGCCCGGCAAGGGCACGAGAGCCCGCCTGGTCCTGCCGTTGTCGAATGGGGCTGAGTCGGTGGGCATGGCAGCCGAGCGCGACGCCGGAGCCGTACCGACCGGCTTGCCCATCTCTCATGGGGCGACAAAATCGGATGACCTGCTCCCGGCCAACCGCTTTGCCGACCTTGTTCCGCTTCAGACAGCGACGCACCGCGTACTGCTCGTGGACGATCACGCGATGGTCCGCCAGGGTTTGCGCAGCGTCCTCGAAACCTATGCCGACGTCGAGATCGTAGGCGAGGCTCGGGACGGATTCGAAGCGCTTGCCTGCGTAGATCGGCTGCAACCGTCCGTTGTCGTCATGGACGTCAACATGCCCAGGATGAACGGAATCGACGCCACGAGACGGATCAGGGCGTCTCATCCGAAGACGATCGTCATCGGCCTGTCGGTCAATGCCGGCATCGAGAACGATCAGGCCATGAAGCAGGCGGGCGCAGCCGCGTTATTGACCAAGGAAGCCGCGGTCGAGGAGCTGTACGGTGCCATTCAGGTCCACCAGACGACCGGCGCCGCCGGTCACATGAGCCAAGGTTGATCACCAACCTTTCTACCGACTCTACCGTCTCTCCCATCATCGTATTTCCATCGTCTCTAGGGGTCCCGCTCGTTGGTCTTTCTCCCTGCGGAGGCATGGTCATTGCGGTCGATCCTGCGCGTCCTTTCCACCTCATCGGCTTTTTTCAAGGAGATCGGGATGGATGAAGGACTCGGCCTTGAACTTGAAAAATTCGAAGGCCTCCGCAGAGCCGGGATTCAGCAGTCGGATGTGGGCCTGCAATCAACCTCTGACATGGACGATGCCCGCTAGGGTCTTCCCCAGTCTTGAGTGCCGGCTGCAAATGCTACATCATAAACCACGTGAAGCACGTGGCTTAAAAGACTATCTCAGAGACTATCGATGCCCTCGGCCCGACCCCTTTCGCCTCACAAGCCCGCCCCCTCTGTACGCCGGCCGGCTCGGAGATGGACCATGACGCTCGGAGCGCAAATGCGGGAAGATGGAGTCTGCTTCCGCGTCTGGGCCCCGAAGCGGGAACAGGTAGACGTGATCTTCGAAGGGACGAGGCGGAGCTTGCCGTTGACGAAAGACCCCCTCGGATATTTTTCCGGATGGGAACCGGCCGGCGTGGCCGGCATGTCATACCGCTACCGCCTAGACGGAGGGGACAGCTTCCCCGACCCCTGCTCCCGTTTCCAACCCGAAGGGCCGCACGGCCCATCGTTGATCGTCGACCCTCGCGCGTATGCCTGGCGTACCTCCGGCTGGCGCGGTGTGACGCTCCGAGGCCAAGTACTGTATGAGCTTCATGTCGGCACGTTCACGCCGAAGGGCACGCTCGATGCGGCGGCCGACCAACTGGACGAACTCAAGCGCTGCGGCATTACGCTGATTGAACTCATGCCGCTGGCCGAGTTCCCCGGCCGCTTCAATTGGGGATACGACGGGGCTTCGCTCTTCGCCCCCTGCCGGCGCTACGGCGACCATGAAGCCTTGAAGCGCTTCGTGGACGCCGCGCATGAGCGGGAACTCGGTGTCATCCTCGACGTGGTCTACAACCACTTCGGCCCCGACGGCAATTACCTGCCTGCCTACAGCGACGACTATGTGACGAACCGGCACCCCAACGATTGGGGACAGGCGGTCAACTTCGACGGACCGAACGCGCACGGCGCGAGGGATTTCGTCCTGCAGAACGCCTGTTACTGGATCGACGAGTTTCATGTGGACGGCCTGCGTTTGGACGCGGTCCACGCCATCTACGACGCCGGGCCCCGCCACATCTTGGCTGAACTGTCGGAAGGTGCCAGGGCGGCGGCACCGGGACGCTCGATCGTCTTGATCGCGGAGTGCGAGTCGCAACGGATCGAGGCGCTTCATCCGGTCGAGCGGAACGGATGGGGACTCGACGGGATCTGGAGCGACGATTTCCACCATGCCTGCCGTGTGGCTCTGTCGGGCCGGAGCGAGGCCTACTATTCAGACTACCGAGGCAGCGCACAGGAACTGCTGTCTGTCCTCAAGCGGGGATTCCTCTACCAGGGGCAACGCGATGCCTGGAAGGCGACGACCAGAGGCACGCCGGTCAAGGACGAGCCCGCCCAGAGCTTCATCTTCTATCTGCAAAATCACGATCAGGTCGCCAATCATCTGCTGGGCGACCGTATCCATGCGTTCGCATCACCGGCTCGGTATCGGGCTCTGGTGACGCTGTTCCTGCTCGCCCCGGAAACGCCCTTGCTGTTCATGGGCCAAGAATTCGCCGCGTCCGCCCCGTTCCTTTTTTTCGCCGACCACGTGCCGGAACTCGCGCCGAAAGTCCGCGAAGGGCGCAAGAAGCTCTTGTCCGCATTTCCTCCGTACGCCACCGTCGAGGCTCAGGAGGCGATGCCCGACCCGGGAGATCTCGCCACGTTCGAACGCTCGCGCCTGGATCTGTCTGAACGGGTGCGCCATGCCGCGCAGTATCGCCTCCATCAGGATTTGCTGCGCCTGCGTCGAGAGGATGTCGTACTGTCCCGTCAGGATCGCCGGGCCATCGACGGCGCAGTGCTCGGACCACAGGCGCTGGTGCTGCGCCACCTCACGGACTCGGAGGAGGACCGCCTCCTGGTGGTCAACCTCGGAGCGGATCTACCGTTGATCCCGGCACCCGAACCGTTGTTGGCTCCGGTCGCGGGAGGGTCGTGGATCCTGCGCTGGTCGAGCGATCATCCTCTCTATGGGGGGCCCGGCATCGTCAATCCATTGTCGGAACGGGGATGGGTGGTGCCTGGCGCGACCGCCACGCTGTTCGTCGCCGCGAAGTCGGAGCCGCCGAAATCTTGACCATCCTTCAGCGCAACGTCGCGCATGCCTATGACCATGACGACCCCCGAACCGGTTCGTTCCACGCCGTCGCAGGACGTCCTGTCGTCTCGGCTCGCCAAAGAATGGCAGGTGACGAACGGGTCGGCGGTTGTGCCTCCCGCTTGTGGCTCGGCATTGCCAGCCGCCGCTACCATGGACTATTCGGCTCCGATATCCCGGGATGCGGTCGCCTCGTGATCGTTCCTCGTCTGGATGAAACGATCGAGCAAGACGGCGAGCAAGGCGTCGACGCCGGCCTGGAGCGTGGCGGAGGTCCTGAGAGCCCACCTCTGACGAGGCATGCGTAAATCGGAGCCGGCGATTGGGGCGATGCAGACCCCGCCCGACAGAAACAGGCGGAACGAAGAGCGCGGAAACCGTATCCACAACGGGGCCATCGCGGAGCACCGGTTGCCCGTCAACGTGATTGTCATCAGGAACGATCCGCCGGCCATGACCAAAGTTGGAACAGCTGGCGTTTGAAGGCAATCCGCAGTACGGTGTGCACAGCGCAGCCGATTGACTTCTCGGGGGCGGCTCTGGCATGCAGAATCAGGACCGGCGGTTCGTGAAGGCGGTCACCAAGGGCCGGCCGGACCGTCGGGACCGCATCCGACCCGTGGGAGAGAACCAGATCCGGGAACCGCTCTGATCAGACCGGTTCCCCCGCACTCAACGCCGGGACGCGAAGAGAGGATACACACACGTGGCGTACAGCATTGCGAAAGCCGTCGTCATCAAGCAGGGCAACCTGTTTTTCCTGTCGCCGCCGGAAGGCGACGTGCCGTTGACCAAGGGACACGGCTTCGGACTCTATTATCACGATTGCCGCTACCTGAGCGGATATGAATTGATGGTGGAGGACGAGCATCCGGAGGCGCTGGCGGCCCGCTCGTCGGAAGGGGCCCGGGCGGTCTTTCAGTTGACCACACCCGAGTTCCGGGCCTCCGACGGCCGCATTATCGATCGAGAAACCGTCGGCCTCAAGTGGGAACGCACCATCGACGCCGAGTCTTGCGTCCTGCACGAGCGACTCGACATTCAGAATTTCGGGTTCGAGCCGGTCGAGTTCGCGTTGCGGATGCGCTTTCGAGCGGGGTTCGAAGACGTCTTCGCCATCCGCGGCATCGTGCGGGAGTCCAAGGGTAAACTGTGGCGGCCGCGATGGCGCGACAAGCGCCTGGTGTTTTCCTATACAGGCGGAGACGGGATCTTCAGAAGCTTGGCGATCCACTTCGATCCGCTTCCCACCATGATCAAGGGCGCCGCCGTCGAGTTTCGCCTCAAATTCCGGCCCAGCGAAAGCAAGCAGCTCCGGATCTCGCTGGAGATCGATGAAGTCGAGAACCCCTCCGCGCGGACGGTCGCGCATGTCCGCTCCTCCGCCGATCTGCCCGAAATCCGGGCGGCCCGCGACGAACGGGCGAAACCGGAAACGGAATTCGACAGCGACAGTCTGCTGGTGAACCGAGTCATGCGCCGCTCGCTGATGGACCTGCGGATGCTGAAAACCTCGCTGGCGGGCCACGAATTCTTCGCCGCGGGCATCCCATGGTTCGCCACCTTGTTTGGGCGGGACTGTCTCATCGCCTCGCTGCAGGCGTTGGCGTTCTGGCCGGAAACGCCCGCCGACACGCTGCGACTCCTGGCGCGGTACCAGGGAGCCGAGGTCAACGAGTGGCGCGATGAGCAGCCGGGCAAGATCCTGCACGAGCTTCGCGTCGGGGAGCTGGCGAGGATGAACAAGATCCCCCACACGCCGTACTACGGAACGATCGACGCCACCCCCCTCTTCTTGATCCTGCTCAGCCGGCACGCACAATGGACCGGAGACCTCGCGCTCTTCCAGGAACTCCGGCCCTCCGTCGAGCGGGCGCTCGACTGGATCGAGCGATACGGCAACGAAGCGGGGGACGGCTACGTCAGTTACTCCGGGAACACGAAGAACGGGCTGCTCAACCAAGGGTGGAAGGATTCCGGCGACGCGATCACGACCTCCGAGGGACGGCTGGCTCATCCGCCGATCGCCCTCGCGGAAGTGCAGGGATATGTCTACCTCGCCAAGACCTCGATCGCCGAACTGTTCGATCGAGACGGGGAGCCGCGGCAAGCGACCCGCCTGCGCGCGGAGGCGGACGCCCTGCGTGCACGCTTCAACCGGGAGTTCTGGATGGAAGACGAGGGATGCTACGCCATGGCGCTGGAAGCGGGACGCCGGCCCTGCGGCGTGATTTCCTCCAACGCCGGACAGGCGCTCTGGAGCGGCATCGTGGACGAACGGAATGCCGGCCGCGTCGTGAAGCGCCTGATGCAACCGGACATGTTCAGCGGGTGGGGGATCCGGACTCTGTCGCTCCAAGAACGCCGATACAACCCGATGGGCTACCACCTCGGCACCGTGTGGCCGCACGACAATTCGCTGATCGCGGCGGGGTTCCGCCGCTACGGATTCGATGAAGAGGCTCGGCGTCTGTTCGTCGGACTGTTGGATGCCGCCATCGAATTCGAAGATCACCGGCTGCCCGAACTCTTCACCGGATTCTCCCGCAGCGAATACGGCGTGCCGGTCCGCTATCCGGTGGCCTGTCACCCGCAGGCCTGGGCGGCCGGCTCCGTGCCCTATCTGGTCGAAACCTCGCTGGGCCTGACCCCCAACGCCTTCGAGAAACGGCTGGAAGTCGTGCGTCCCAGTCTTCCGGACTTCGTCCGTCGCGCGGAGATCAGGCGGCTGCGGGTCGGGAAGGGTTCGGTCGATCTGCGCTTCGAGCGCAATCGGGACGGCATCCTGGAAACGCACGTGAGCCGCGTGGCCGGCGACCTGTCCGTCGATATCGTGACTTCCCCCTCCTAGCAGTCTGTCCGAGTCATGCCATTCTACTGCAGCAAACGATTTGCAGGGATCTGCCTCGTGCTCGGCCCGAAACAATCCTCAACGTATTCCAGCGACTACGCGTCCGGTCTTTTGAGCCTTGCGCCGCTCATCTACCTGCACCTCCCTCGCCGCGCCACGAAGGATGACTCGGACAGACTCCTAGGAATGCCGGACGGGCAATCCCTGCAAATATTCGGTCAACGCGTTGCGCAGAATACCGTAGCATTCGCATGACGCCGTCTCCAGTCCCGGCCGATCCTGGATGACCAGGCATCCTCGCCGATATTCAATCAGGCCTTCGCTCTGCATCCTTCCGATCAGGGACGTCACCACCGGTCGTCTGGCTCCCACAATGGCTGACAGCATTTCCTGGGTAAACTCCAACTCCTGCCGGCCCGTACGATCCTGAGCCGTCAGCAGCCACCGGCTCAACCGCTGACGTACCAAGTGAAATCTATTGCAAATCGCGGTTTGCGCGAGTTCCGCCAACCGATATCCCGCGTAGCGCAAGATGAGCTCATACAGGATGGGCAGTTGGGCCCGCCGCACCGACGACGACGACAGTTGGCAGGCCATTCCCCCGTGCTGGACCATGCATTCAAGCGGCTGACTCCGAGACCCGGAGAACTGCAGGAGACCGACCATGCCCTCTTGGCCGATCAGCCCGGTCTCGATCGAAAGGCCGTCCTGAGTCACTGCCATCAGCGACAGGGCGGCGCTCGTCGGAAAGAATAGCCATTCGCATGCCGTGCCGGCCGACTGGAGGATTTTGCCTTCATGGATTGAGACTCGCTGGCCCCACTCACGAACCAGCCGTAATTCCTCCTCCGGCAACGCCGCCAGTATGGCGTTGCGGCATTCGAGATAATCCCGTTCCATTTTCCCGTCTAGATCCTTAGCTAGTTCCGTAGTCATCGATCACCGGCGTCGATTTTTTACTATCCTGGGGATCCCGCACATCTTGTACTCGGCAAACCCCTAGTCTCGCGACCTGATCTCTTGTGACGTTCTTGTCCTTCGCTTCACACGCTGCCTCCGCACGCGGCTTCGACATGGTGGAGGTCGAGCAAACCGAGCGGTGATGTGACCACGGCACGGAGGTCGCAAGGCACAGCGGTAGGGGAAGAGGGCGGAGATGAACGTGACGACCGATGGAGTCTGTCGGCCATGAAGCGCGGCGAGATCGCCCGATAACGCCGACGCGACCGTCTCAGGCGCGGTTTCGACCGGACCCCGGAACCAAGCAGACGACCGGCCTCCGAACGCCCTGCCGATGACCGGCTGTACGTCGTCCTAAAACATGCGGCGACAGGCCTGCGCTATGCCGGCTGCGGACGCAAGGCCATTGCCGCCCCTTCGCCCAACGCCAGGTTCGGCCGGCCGACCTCCGCGTCGATCTCCTGGGATCAACTGAGTCTGAATCTGAAATTCGATGGATTCACGGTGATGAATAGCATGGAGCGGATCTAAGGATAAGACTCACGCTCCTTGGGAGGGTTACGAACGATCGACACGAGCCGTGACGCGCGCGATGAAATCCCGGCCGCCGAGACGGTGACCCGAATCACGAGCCACCGTCTCCGATCCTTGGACACCCGGCCTAGGCCGCATCCGGATTGGTCAATGGGCTACCCGCTCCGACCAACCCCTGATTGCCGGCTCGGACATGCGCATGAGGTTTGGTCCGGACCGGCAGGGCGATGATTCGCTCATATAGGGCTACATAATCACGCACCATGCGCTCCACCGTAAAGCGCGATTCGAAGACCGCCCGGCACCGCCGACGGTCGATCAACGAAATACGGGGGACCGCCTGCGCCATCTCGTCCAGATTGTCGCAGACAAGGCCTGTCACCCCATGGTCGATGACCTCGGGGATAGACCCACGCCGATATGCCAGGACCGGAGTTCCGCAGGCCATCGCTTCAATCAGCACCAACCCGAAGGGTTCCGGCCAATCGTAGGGACAGACCAGCGCCGCCGCATGGCCGAGAAAGTCGTCCTTCTCTGCGTCGTTGATTTCTCCCACGTATTCCACCAGCGGATGGTCGAGCAACCGCTCAATCTTCTGTTTGAAATACTCCTGATCGGCCGGATCGACCTTGGCGGCGATGCGGAGCGGCAGCCCGACCCGCTTGGCTAGTTCGATGGCATGATCCGGGCACTTTTCGGGAGAAATGCGGCCGAGAAATGCGAGGTAGGATCCAGGCTGATCATGCGGTCGGTACAGGTTGGCCGGAATGCCGTGATACACGGTGTCCGCCCAGTTCGCACCGGGAAGCGGGGTCCGTTGCGCGTTGGAAATGGACACGACCGCCATCTCGGCGTATTCCTGAAAGATCGGGCCCAGCTCGGGCAGGTCCAGTCGTCCGTGCATCGTCGTGACGACGGGAACATGTGCGCGACGACTCATCGGAAATCCTAGAAAGTCGAGATGCGAATGCACGATGTCGAACTCATCCGAGGCGGCCCCCAGAGCCCGCTCGAGCTGAAGCACGAGCGGGGCATCGCGGTTCACCAGCCCGGTGTTCAAGCGCAACGCGTGAGGGCAAAACGATTGCAGTTTCGCGTTGGTCTTGGAATCCCCGCTTGCGAAAAGGGTGACGTCGTGGCCTTGGCGGACCAGTTCTTCGGTCAAATAAGAAACGATCCGTTCGGTGCCTCCGTAGAGTTTTGGAGGCACGCTTTCCCAGAGCGGGGATATCTGCGCGATCTTCATGTCCTCGTCCTTTCTGTATTGTTGAAGTTCCTCTTGGTAATGGCGCCTACGACGCGTCAGGACCGGGGGTTTCCCTTGAGACTCCCCATCCTATGAGGCGCCGGGTATTCCTCGAACTAGGGAAAGCCCCAGCCCGGTTTAGTCGGCTCCGAACGATCGGTTCACGCCGTCCCGGTAGCGATCGCGTCTCGCAAACCAATTTTCATCCCGACCGACTATCATGCCTGTTCGCGCCCCTGTCCGGCAAGCGCCTCGGTAGCGGGTCGTTTGTCATTCCCGCGGAAGCGGGAATCCAGTCAGGGCCTTCTCCTCAACATTGAGTCTTGATTGAGGAGTGGATGCCCGCCTTCGCGGGCATGACGCAAGGGGGAAACTCCCCACTACCAATACCAACAATGCCAAGCGCTCTAACAGCTCGACGTAAACACCCAGGCGGCGCCGCTCCGGAGCGGCGGATCTCGCTCAAAGCGGCAGAGAATTCCACCCATGTCCGGCAGAGATCCAGCCGGAAGCATCACGCTGCCGAATCAAACCTGATCGAGGAGCATCATGACCCGATACAGTCATGCGGCAGCTCCGCGAAAGACAGATCGGACATTTTATCTCGTCGAAGGACAACCTGTCGTGATTCCGGTGCGGGCTCACGCCCGTTCATCACAAATGGTCTGAAATATCCCTCGCGACCGCCGGTCTGAGCTTTGCACGGCTTCAATCTGAATTCCGTCATACCCTTCACGATCACGTGAGAAGAGAGAAGAGGAGGATGCGATGCGCAACGGTGAGTACGAGTATTACGAGGACGATGTGACGGGCTGGTCTGCCTTCATTGCAGGCGCGCTGATCGGGGCCGGTGTGGCACTGTTGTTCGCGCCGCAGATCGGAGCCGAGTTGCGAGGTATCTTGCGAACCTATGCCTCGCGGGTCAAAGACGAAGCCTTTGAGCGCGGAAGGGCGGCATGGGACACAGCGGTGGAGCGGGGTCGAGAATATTACGAGCAAGGCCGGGAGGCCGTGCAGGATGCCGGCCGGGCCGCGAAGGAGTATGCGCAAAGCGGCAAGGACGCGCTCCGCGAAACGAGGCAATCCACGCACACTCGAGGATGATCTCTATCCGCTCAGGCTTCGTCGCGGTCCTCACGCTGTACGATGCGCTCGAAGGCTTCGAGCTGCTCCTGACATGAGACGCACCGCCGCGCGAAGGGCAAGGCCTGCAGACGGCCGGCGGCAATCGGTGTCTCGCAGTCCTGGCAGATGCCGTAAGTGCCTTCATCCAGCCGCCGCAAAGCTTCATCCAGCTGAACCCGCTGGCGCGTCCTGGCTTCCAGCAGAGCGATTTGCTGCGCCGCCGTCGCGTCGCGCAACGACATATCTTCGAGATCCAGCACCGAACTGTCTTGAAAATGTCCGTGCTGATCTCGATGTTGGGCGATCAGCCGATCGATCTCCTTCTGCAGTGTCGCGCGCCGCTCGAGGAGCAGGGCGCGCAACACTTGCGGCCGCCGTTCTCTTTCCGTCATCGTCTTGTTCATGGCAACTCCTTGGATGAAATGAAACACGGTTCGATTGTCTGATTGGCTTGTGCAAGTCCGGAGCCGCGAGATGCGCGCCGGCCGACGCGCGATTCCCGGAGATGTTCGTTCGATTTTCAACTGTTTCGAGCCGGCCCGCTGCCACCCTGGCGCCGCGTCCCCGGATCAAGTTGTCTCGGGAAGGACAATCCGTCTGGAGCGAGGTCGGCTCACGAGCTGCGGACAAAGAAGGCAGAGGAGGAATTCTCCTCTGCCTTGCGTCATCTCTCGTCGAGTTCGGCCGTTAGTGCGGGAGTGCCAAGAACCGAACAGTGGGCAACTCTCGGTTCCGTGACGGAACGGTTCGAACGGGGGCGCTTACGAATGCGTTCCTTTCCCTCGGCCAGGTGACGACGAAAGACAACGACCCTACGCGGCAAGGGACGATTGTGCGGCGAGGGGAAATCTCTCGGTTCTTGACTCTCCGGAACCGGGATTTCCTCCGATGCGCTCTCAGATCCTTTACGGCCGCGAACGAGACGGTGAAGCAACCGTCTCTTGTTGGTCGAATCCGGGGCACATTCCCCTC
Source organism: Nitrospira sp. (assembly GCA_029194535.1). NCBI lineage: Bacteria > Pseudomonadati > Nitrospirota > Nitrospiria > Nitrospirales > Nitrospiraceae > Nitrospira > Nitrospira sp. The sequence continues at coordinate 44,705 of JARFXR010000001.1, forward strand.
GCCCCTCGTTCGACATTCTTCCGCCCCGCGCACGATTGGATTCAGGTCTCGGAGGTATCTGTAGTATGGCTGACTTCCACAGAGCCACCTACTGGGAGAATCCCTGTTAGAGCAGCACAGGCAAGGGAGACGGCAGACCGACGCCTCCTCGCCTCCGGACCGTCCTCTTTTTCACCTCGCCCTCAACCGGGCTCGACCTCGCAAGTCGTTTCTATTCAGCGGAGGATGGAGATCGAGGCACATTGTTGAAGAGAGACGCCAGCCACGTCAGCGCGCCCCAGACGCCCATCCAAAACACGACCGGCCCCGCGTGATCCAGCACTTGGCTCTCGATCGAGATGCTCCGGCTGTTTTTCCCGCTCGGAGGATCAGACAGGACGCTTACCGCGCGCGCGTAGGCTGGTTCCGCGCCGGTTCCGGCCGCCTGCCCGAAGGCACGCTGGTCCGGCCGATCCCCAACAACCACCGAGGCGATCTGCTGCCGCAACTCCTCGCCCGCAGCCCGCAAGTCGATGGCGCCGGCGCCGAGGCCGAAGCCTAAGAACAGCAACGCCAGTTGCAGGAGGACTCCGAGCGCCCACCCAGCGGCGATTTCGAGCCACTTGATAGGCGGACGTTCTGTGGACCTCCGGGAGACGGAGCGCGCGATGTCCAGCTTCGGCGCCATCAGCACCCCGACGTCCAGGCAGGCGCGGCGTCCGGACGAAGTCGATCCTGTTGTATAACGGAGTGCCCTGCTCCTTCGGATACGGCAGCCGCGATCACGCTCAGCAGATGATCGCGGTCGAAGGGCTTCTCCACCAGGGCGAACGCTTCCGCACTGAGGCGATCATGCTGCTTGAACGATACGCTGTCGCCCGTCACCACGATCACGGGAAGATCCGGCCACATCGCTCGAGCGACGTCCAGCAGTTCCAACCCGTCCATCCTGGGCATGCGGTAGTCCGTCAGCAGGACGTCATACCGCCGACGCTTCAGAGACTCGACCGCCTCGAGCCCGTCGCCTGCTTCATACACATTGAATCCCGCCGCCTCCAGCACTGTGGAGAGGATGAATCGAACGGCGGCATCGTCTTCTACGACAAGAATTCGCTTTCCATAGCCTTTCACCTTCACACCTCCTGTATGAACGCCACTGACTGAATGATAAGACCCCATCATGGAATCATGAATGAGCAAGGATCGAGCCTCGGGATTCGGAAGGAAAATCATCCCGCTTCGTTGTGGCAGGAAGGACGGTCTGTCCCCCCGAACGACAATCTGTCCTCAGCAGGGATATCCGAAATACCGTAACTTCCTGAGCAGCGTCTTGCGATGGATACCGAGCACGACGGCGGCCCGGCCGAGATCCCGGTTATGGGCCTCCAGTACGCGGAGAATATGGTCTCTCTCCAACTCGGCCAGCGTCACCCAGCCGCGCGCTTGCGCCGCCGCCTGCACGGTGGCGGTTTGAATCGCCTGCGGTAAATCCTCGGGAAAGATGACGGACTGCGGAGTCAGGGCGATGGCCCGTTCGACGGCGTGCTCCAATTCTCGGATGTTGCCCGGCCACCAATAGCGCGTCAAGAGCGACATGGCCTCCGGCGCGATGCCGGTGACCGGCGGGGACTTCTTCTGACCGTACATCTGAATGAAATACTGGGTCAGCAATGGAATGTCTTCCACACGTTCGCGGAGCGGCGGAATCTGAATCGTGACCACGTTGAGCCGGTAGTACAGATCCTCGCGAAACGTGCCGGCCTTGACCAACCGATCCAGGTCTTTCTTGGACGCGGCGATGATGCGGACGTCGATGTTCATCGGCGCGTTGCTGCCGACTCGCCGGATCTCCCGTTCCTGGATCACCCGCAACAGCTTGCCTTGCAGGACCGGAGACAGGTCGGCGACTTCGTCCAGGAAGCAGGTGCCGAGATGCGCCTTCTCCAGCAACCCCTTCTTGGACGCGACCGCGCCGGTGAAGGACCCGCGTTCGTGCCCGAACAATTCGGATTCGAGCAGGCCTTCGGCCAATGATCCGCCGTCGACGGCGACGAACGGACCGACACTCCTGGCGCTGTTCGCATGGACGGCCCGCGCGATCAATTCCTTGCCGGTGCCGCTTTCCCCTTGGAGCAGCACGGTGCTGTCGGTATGGGCCACGCGGGCGATGGACTTGTAGACCGAGACAATCCCGGCGCTGCTGCCGATCAGGTTGTCGAATCGGTAGCGATCTCGCAGCTGTTCCTTGAGCGCCTCGTTCTGGCGTGATAGATGCTTGTGCTCCAACGCGCGCCGAACCACCAACCGGATATCGTCGACGATAAAGGGCTTGCTGAGGTAGTCGAATGCGCCGGACCGGAGCCCATCGACGGCGGTCTTCAGCGAGCCGTACGCAGTCATCAGAATGACCGGCACGTCCTGGTGCCGGTTCCGTAACTCGTCCAGCAGACTCATGCCGTCCAGACTGGGCATGTGGATGTCGGACATCACGAGATCCGGCGGGCGATCCGTGATTCGCTCCAGGGCCGTCTTGCCGTCCGCTGCGGTATCCACGTCGTAGCCCTCTTTCGCAAGGATCTCGCGCAGCAGCCCTCTGGTGTCTTCGTCGTCGTCCACAACGAGCACGTGAGAATGAGCGTCCATCACCTTCTCCATGTGTTCATTCCGCCGCCGGGAGGTACATCACGAAGCTGGTTCCTTTTCCCGGCTCGCTTTCGACCGTGACACGTCCTTCGTGAGCCCGCAGCGTTTCCTGCACGATGGCCAGTCCAAGACCGGTTCCGCGGCCGGCCTGCTTGGTGGTGAAGAACGGTTGAAAAATCTGCGTCAGATGAGCGGGATTGATGCCCTGCCCCGTATCGACGATCTCGACCGCGACCCCCATCGATCGGGACAGTCCGCGCCGGACCTCCGCTCCTTCGACTGCGCGCGTCCGCAAGCACAACGATCCTCCGTTGGGCATCGCCTGCAGGGCGTTTTCGATCAGATGGTTGACCGCCTCCTGCATCTGTTGGCGATCCACTTCGACCGGCGGAAGATCATCTGCCAATTCGGCGATGCAGGCGACGTGCAGACGATCGCATTCGGTCTTGAACAACGTCACGCAGTCCTCGAGACATTCGTTCATGTCGGTCCGCGTTCGGACGGGCGGCGCGCGGCGCGCGTACAGGAGCAGATCCTGGATGATGCACGAGGTGCGCTCGATCTGCGCTTCCACCGTCTGCAGCCGGCCCCGCACCTTGGACGGGAGAGACAGGTCCTCCATGAGCAGCTGCACGTGCCCCGACAAGGCCGTCAACGGCGTCCCGATCTTATGGGCGACCGTCGCGGCGAACTGCCCGATGGCCGACAGCCGCTGCGCCCTTGCCGCGGCATGTTGGACGGCCGAAAGGAGCTCGTTGGTCCGGGCGAGGGCTTCGTTCTTGGCGCGCAGTTCTTCTCCGGCCCGTTGCAGGTCCGTCTCGGCCTGCTTCCTTGCAGTGATGTTGCGAATCATCATCGCGAGGCCGGATGTCGTGCCGTCCGGAGCCGCTACCGCGAATGCATGGACGTTCAGATACTCGGTCGGCCGTTCATCGGGACGGTACTGTGTTTCATAGGAAATCGGCGCTCCGGTTTCCCGCACCCGCCGCAGACCTTCGGCCGGCAGCGACAAGGCGGCCCACAGCGATGCAGACGCGGGCGCCGACCCGATCAAGTCCTCCCGTCTCCGTCCCGTCAGACGGAGAAACGCATCGTTGACTTCCAGAAGCGTCCCATCGAACGTGGCATAGGCGATCGCATCATGAGACGAATAAAAGATGCTCTTGAATCGTTCCTGCACCGCTTGGAGCGCCGCCTCGGCCCTCGCGAGCCCGTGCTGCGCCGACAAGAGTTGATATCGACCCTCGCTGGCCTGCAAGGCTTCCACGGTACGGCGATGTCGCAAGAGAAAGAGGCCGGTGAAGACCAGCACGATGAGTCCCAGACCCCGATCGGCGACCGCCGTCTCGTGGACCAGGCCCTCCTTCGGATCGATCATGCCCGCCGACAGCAGACCGCTTCCGATCACCAGAGCGATCCCGGTGTAGTGCGGCAGCAGCTGGGTCGTCAGCACGACCGGCACGAGGTAGAGCACCCAGATCCCCGTTCCCAAAGAAAAGTACCGGTCGGCTGCAAACGTGGAGATCGTCATCACGATCAAAAGCACGATGGTGGTCAGCCTGTTGGGGAACGGTACCGAGTGCATCGGGCTAGAATTCTGCATCACGCAATGCCCTTCCTCGGGACAAGTTGTCCCGCATCGGAAGGCGCTTCCATCCACTGTCCGACACAACGCTCTGACGTAAGCCGCAGAATTTTCACAGGTTCACCATCCTGGCAATCTTTGTGCTTTCTCGCGATGACCAGGGCGCAGCGTCTGATCGTCCGAAGGAGGATTTCGACCTCGAACGACCAACTCGCCGAGCAATGCACATTTTGGAGGGGAGACATGAGCATGAATTGTGAACGCTGCGGTGGTTTAAAAGTCTTCGATTACTTCTATGGGCCTTTACAGTGCGATGGTTTTCGCTGTGTCAACTGCGGCGTAATCACCGATATGCGCATCCTGACGCCTCGCCCGGCACCATCGAGCAGAAACCGGATAAAACTTGGCCGTACTCCGCTTTTTGCGCTGGCGGGTGCGGTCCAAGCCGACCGCCGGCCATGACCAACCTGGCTTGGTTACGCAGCCGGACGCGCCGGCCGCTCCACCAGGTCGGCGCGTCCGGAACGCCCTGCCGGTGAGCAGTCCGACAAGCCGATCGAATCAACGAGGCCGTCGAGACTCTTCACGAGAAGCCATGTTTAGTCGCGTGTCGGGAGGACGGTGATAAATCGCGATCATGCGAGATAGTCTGACTCACCTGTCGGGAGACCGTACACTGGGAGAAGCCCTAGGACCGCCTCAGAGCCTCATGCATCGTTGCGTTCCCGTTCAAAATAGACGTCGAGCCACGGCGCATGATGAAAGTCCTCGCCGGCTGGTTGCCAGGAGACCGCGCGAGCGGTGCGACAGCATCCCTTGACCACGCGCTCTTCGAGCCGGGCCCACCATTTCAGATGGCCGGCGGGAACGAAGGGCGACGTATCGGGATGACAGGCTCGCAAGGCCAAGCCGAACGACTCCACCAAGCCGGTGAGCAGCACAGGAGAGTATCCATACAGGTAGGGAAAGGTCAGGAGGTTGTTCCATGCCAGCGCGGCATCCAGCGGTCGCCGCCACCTCTTGGAGAGTTTCGCCCGAAGCGTCATCGCCCATTCGAAGCACGCGGCGTTCGGAATCCGGATCACGAGCAATCCACGGCGCCGTAGGAGCGGGACGACAGACCGGAGCAGGGTTTGAGGATCGGAGAGTTGATCGAACCTGTTCCAGATGGTGATCGCATCGAAGGAGTTCGGCGACAGCCCCGCATCCTCGACGGTGCCTTGCACGATCGGCAACCCTTGCCGCCGACAAAAGTCGGCCGGCATCCGGCCCGTGTCCAGGCCCAACATGTCCCAGCCGAGCGCGCGCCCTTCCGCCAGAAACCCTCCGACGAAACTACCGATCTCAAGAATCCGGAAGGCGCCGGTGGCTCGGGCGGCCAGATGATTGAGCAGCAGAGCCGCCTTGGGTCGAAACCAGTATCGTTGGGCGGTGAATGCTGCCTCGAGATACGCGCCATCGTATCGTTCAGTTTGGTAGGCTCGCATCATGGCCTCGGGCCTGGGACGGGGATTCCGATACAGCAATCCACACTCCAGGCAGGCCACGATACTGGCCAGATGGCTCTGCGTGAAGAGCCACCGGTCTTCCGACGTCGCCGATGACGGCATGAGCCAGCGTCGGAGAGCGAATCTCTCCAGAAGCCGTCGCTGCTCTGAAAGCTCCCCGGACGAGCAGACCAGGGACCATCGCCTTGCACGGCAGACCTGACAGCCGAAAGGAGCCCGCGGCTCCTGCATGAGACCCGTTCCGGGGCAGCGGCCGGCCTCTAGGTCCGCCTCCGGCTGATCCTTTCGCTGAAGCGGCTCACCCATACAGTGACACGACTCATCAGGTGACTCGTTTCAGATCGCGTCGCGCAGGCAGTCTCCGTATTTCGAACCCAGCACAAATCTTGCCGAGGGACGCGATCCGACCAGCCGGACTCTATCATCGGCGCGACAGATCACGCTCAGCGAGGCCAGGGGTCTTCCCAGTAGGTCGGAGCCTCTGAGGGGCGTAACTTGCTGCTGCGGAGCGCCTCTCGAGGCGCGAAGAGGGAGGGACCCATCATGGACCAACCTTCTGTATCCATTTCATCCATGCCGGCTGTGGCGACGACCAGACTGAAGTCCGACATCACCGACCGCATTTTCGAGACGGTGAAACGGACACAGGTGTGCGAGATGGAGGACCTGGTACGAGCCTGTTCCTCCTACACCTGGAACCAGGTCTTCCTGGAAGTCGATCGTCTGAGCCGCACGGGCGAGCTTCGCTTATTGCCGAAGCAGGGCGGCGTCTATGCCGTGACACTGCCCGCCGCATGACCGGTGGGCGGCGTACGATGCGACCCGACATGTCGATCGTCGGACGGCCGAGACATCGCACGGGGACAGTGTTTGACGCCATCCGGGACGCATGGCTTGCGGTCGCATCCGGGATCAGCGCGTCGGCTCAATCCACCCATACGAGAGGCGGCATAAGGAGGGCGCTCGACGAGCCGCCGGAAAACCACATTATGATTTGAGACCTCCTCACCGCATTATTCCAGGCCTCCACAACACGCACCTCTACAAGCCCGTCTTCTCTCGTCTCACCGGACCTGATCCGTTCGCACACGTGTCGATCGGAGATCGCATTACCATCCACCTCGCCGACTCGACGATGAGACCCAGGCCGTGAAAGTCCTGGTGGCCTTGCCGGCCGAAGTCAGCGAGCCGCCGCCTCCGACGAACTGACTCCGGTCCTCCGCCGTCTTCTTTCGATTCGTGGTGAATCGCGCATGCGCGCCGGCTCCTCCGAACCTAGGGATTCCACTAGTAGCCAGGGGGACCGAGCGGCTTCTACTGTTACTCGCTTTTCTCTGTAAGTTGCGGAAGCGCCGGTTCCTCGTCGAACGCGCTGCGGATAAGGCCAAGCCCCTCATGAGCGACTTCCACGCCACCATCGTCCACGTCAACGAACGCAAAGGGCAACGATACGAACGGCGGACCATGCTCGAACGCGCCGGGTACCGGGTTCTCGATGCGGATTGCGGTGCGGACGCGCTACGCTTGCTCCAGGATGTGCGTCCGGAATTGGTGCTGCTCGACATCGATCTGCCCGACATCAGCGGCTTTGACCTGTGCCGGCAGATCAAGAACCGTCCGGAGCTGTCCGACACGATGGTCTTGCACGTCTCGGCGGCCGAGGTCAGCGGATCGGACCGCGCCCTGGGTCTGGAGATGGGCTCCGACGGCTACCTGGTTGAGCCGATCCAAGAGCAGGAGTTGCTCGCGGGCGTGCGGTCTCTGCTGCGCCTGCGGGCGCGTCAACGGGAGAACGAACGCCTCCTGGCCCGACTTTGCCGGAGCGAGGAACAGTTCCGCGGCCTCTTCGAACAAGCCGCAGTCGGCATGTGCGTCCTGGGCCCCGACGGTCGATTTCTCCGGGTCAACAACCGATTGCGCGTCATCTCCGGACGGACCGAGCGGGATCTCATGGAGCGAGCGCTTCGCGATCTGACTCACCCGGAGGATCGGGAGCAACATGACGCGCAGGTGAGCAACCTGCTCCTGGGAGGGCTCGCCGAGGTCTCCTTGGACCAGCGCCTCTTGCAGCCTGACGGGCGGACGATCTGGACCACGCTGACGCTCTCGATTCAATGGGATGTAGGGGGGCGGATTCAATCGTTGATCGGTGTCGTGGAAGATATCGACGCGCGCAAGCGCGCGGAATTGGAATTGCGCAACCATGCCCTGCGGCAGCAGCTCCTGAGCGATGCCATGGACAGGCTGCTGCGCATGGACGATCCGGCCCGGGTGATGTTCGAGATCTTTGCCTCGTTGCGCCCGACGTTGGATCTCGACACGTTCCTGGATTACGACACGCGGCCGGAACTCGACGGCATCGAATTGTCCACCTGGGCCGGCATTCCCGAACAGGCGCTGGCGCCGCTCAGGTTTCTGAAATTCGGCCAAGCCTTATGCGGCACGTCGGCCGAATCGCGACAACCGATCGTCATCGACCATTTGCAAACCGTCTCCGATCCCAAAGCGCTCCGGATGCAGGCCGCGGGATCCAATGCCTATGCCTGCTTTCCTCTTATCGTCGGGGACCGCCTGCTCGGCACGCTCGCCTTCGCCAGCAGCCGCCGCTCGTCGTTCGAGTCCGACGAACTCGACCTGTTGGAAGCCGTCTCCCATTCCGTCGCCATGGCCAAGGAGCGCCGCCGCCTGCTCCAGGAAGCCCGACAGCGGGCCGCTCAGCTTGCCGAAAGCGAAGAACGACTCCGCTTTGCGACGGAAGGCGCCGGCATGGGCACCTGGGACGTCGATCTCAGAGTCGGCCGGATGGTGTGGGACCGGCAGAACGCGCAACTGCTGGGGTACTCGGACGCCTGTACCGCTTCCGTTCGACGATGGTGGAACCTCGTGCACAATGAAGATCGCCAAGCCGTGCGCGAGGCCGTGTCCGCTGCGCGACGGAACCACGGCTTTTACCGCTGCGAGCACCGCATCCGGCGGGCCGATACGGGAGAAAGCCGTTGGCTGGCCTCGTTCGGCCGGATCCACTATGACGACGCCGGCAATCCGGCCCGGTTCGCCGGCGCAGCCTTCGACGTGACCGAACGCAGGGAAACCGAGACGCGACGGCTTGAATGGACGCGCGAGCTCGAGCGGCGGATCGGTGAGCGTACCAAGGAGCTGGTGCACACCCACGACCGCCTTCGCGCCCTTGCCCATGATCTGACACTGACGGAACAGCGGGAACGCCAGCGTATCGCGGAGGAGCTGCACGATTACTTGGCGCAGATGCTGGTGGTGACCCGTTTGAAGATCCGGCAAGCCGACAAGATGATCTCGACACAACCGGCCTCCGACGTCTTGGACGAGGCCGACGGTCTCATCGATCAAAGCCTGACCTATACGCGCACCCTGGTCGCCGAACTCATGCCGCCGACGCTCCGGCAGTTCGGTCTGGCCCCTGGGTTGCGCTGGCTCGGTGAACAGATGGGACATCAAGGCCTGCACGTGGACGTCGATGTGCCGGACGTGACGCCGTCCTTGCCGGAAGACCACACGGCGCTCCTCTATCAATGTGTCCGCGAGTTGCTGTTCAACGTGTTGAAGCATGCCGGAACGAAGGCGGCCGCGGTTCGCATGACACAGGACGATCGAGGCAGGCTGCAGATCGTCGTCCGGGACGAAGGGTACGGCTGCGATCCGGAAGTCGTTATGGAGTCCCGAGGCGACAAGTTCGGATTGTTCAGCGTTCGTGAGCGTATGGAGGCCCTCGGCGGATGGATGGAATTGGAATCGAAGGCGGGTGGCGGCACCATGGTGACGCTGGGTCTGTCGGCCGACCTTCCCCAGGACTGGTCGCCTGCGGCGCAGCCCGCCGGACCCCGAGGCGGGGTCTCCGACGCGGACGCGATCGCTCCGCGGTCCGTCCGTCCGGAATCGGCGCCTCCCCATGCCTCCAGCCACCCGTCTCCCATTCGCGTCCTGCTGGTGGACGATCACGCGATGGTCCGTCAGGGACTGCGCAGCGTCTTGGACGGCTATCCCGACTTGACCATCATCGCCGAAGCGGGCGACGGCGAGGAGGCCGTGGCTCTGGCCAAGTTGCTTCATCCTGACCTGATCGTGATGGACGTCAATCTTCCGAGGCTCGACGGCATCGAAGCGACGAGGCGGATCAGAATAGACCGACCCGATGCGTTGATCGTCGGGCTTTCGGTGAACGAAGCCGAACACGTGGTCAGCGCCATGAAAGCGGCAGGAGCCGCGGCCTTCCTGACGAAAGACAGCGCGGCCGATCATCTCTACGAAACCATCGAGGCCGTGGTGGAGGGGCGGTAGCCGCTCCACCACCCCGCGGCGACTTGTCTCGACGTCGATCGAGCGCCGGCCCTCACTCGCTATCCGACGAGGATTAGCGGTAGACTTGCTCGGGAAACCGGCCGGCTTCCCTGAAGAAGGCGTCGTGACCCGCCGATGGACAAGCCCAGTACACACAGAGTAGGACGCTATGGGACGTATGCGGCGATCGCCGCCCTGTATGCCGGCATCGCTTGGCTCGACCTCATGCTTCCGCTCGGCATCGCGGTCTGGCCCCTCTATCTCTTTCCGCTCTGGCTTCTCTCGCGCTTGCGCCCTTTCGACGCGCGGGTCGTCTACGGTGGCTCCGGCCTGACGACGGGCCTCATCATCATCAATTTCCTGCTCTCCCCCTCCGGACCCTCCGCGTCGACCGCGGCTCTCAACCGAGGCATCGGCATCAGTCTCGTCTGGATCATCACGCTGCTGCTGGCGCGAGCCCGCCGCCAGGAGTCGGCGCTGCTGGAGAGCCAGGAACGGTTGCGGATGGCCCTGGACAGCGCCGGCCTCGGCATGTGGGACCAGGAGATGTCGTCGCGCAGGATCGTCTGGAACGAGCGGGCCTATGAGCTTCTCGGCTATCAGCCCCCGAAACCTGCCGCCGGCGAAGCCCTGTGGAAGGCCGCGGTACATCCGGCCGATGCGGAACAGGCCGCGGACGAGATCACGTACGCGCTGAAGGGACGATCGATCTATCGGCACGAGCATCGGATCATCCGCCGAGACACCGGCGAGATCCGCTGGATCGCGCCGTACGGGCGCTTTCTCTACGACGGATCCGGCCGCGCGCAGCGGTTCGTAGGCGTGTTTTCCGACATCACCGAGCGCAAACTGTCGGAGGAAGCCTTGCTGCAAAGCGAGGCCCAGTTTCGGATCAACTTCGAACTGGCCGCCGTCGGACAGGCGCAGGTCAGCGTCACCACCGGTCGATTCATCCGCGTGAACAACCGGTTTTGCGACATCGCCGGCTATCCCGCCGCCTCCTTGATGGGGATGACGCCTCACGATCTCACGCATCCCGACGACCGTTCGATCGACGGTCAACAGGTCGAGCGGCTGCTGCGCGGCGAAGTGGACGAATATCACTGCGAGAACCGCTATCTGCGCCAGGACGGCGACGTGCGGTGGGTGCGTGTGTCGGCCCGTCTGATCCGCAACGCGGCGGGAGGACCGGCGCGGACCATCGCCGTCGTGGAAGACATCACCGAACGCAAGGAAGCCGAGGCGGCGCTGCTGAGACTGACGCTGCATCTTGAACAGCGGGTCGAGGAGCGGACGAAAGCGTTGACGGAGTCCCAGCGTCGATTGCGCGCGCTGACGTCCGAATTGAATCTGACCGAGCAACGGGAACGGCGGCGGCTCGCGGGGGAACTGCACGACTATCTGGCCCAGTTGCTGGTCGTGGGGCGCATGAAGATCGGTCAGGCCCTCCAGCGAATCGGGCAGGGTGAGTCGCGCGAGCAGCTGACCGAAGCCGATCAGGCGCTGGACGAGTCCCTGACCTATACCCGCTCCCTGGTCGCACAGCTGGCCCCTCCGGTGTTACAGCAATTCGGCCTGTCTGCCGCGCTGTCGTGGCTCGGCGATGAGTTCCGCCGCCACGGCCTCAGCGTCACGGTGGAGGCGCCGCCTGAGCCGCCGCCGCTTTCGGCGGACCAAGCCGGCTTGCTCTTTCAATCGGTGAGGGAGCTGTTGATGAACGTCGTCAAGCACGCCAAGACCGACGCGGCCTTCGTCACGTTGCACTGCGAGCGCCGGCGACTGATCCTGACGGTTCAGGACAGGGGATCTGGTTTTGATCAAATCTTGGAGCAGGAGGCCAAAGACAAGCTCGGACTCTTCAGCGTGCGGGAACGGATGCACGCGCTCGGCGGCTCCTTTACCCTGGACTCCTCGCCGGGAACCGGCACGCTGGCCACGTTCATTCTTCCACTTACCACCGGAGAGTCCGCCTCGCCGGCAGAGGGGGAGCAGGAAGGGACCGACCGCGACAGGCCCGCCGCCGGTGGTGAGGGCCGATCGGGGCGCAATGGCGACACCGCCGAGGCCGGCGCATCCCGGCCGATTCGTGTCCTGCTCGTCGACGACCATACTTTGGTGCGCGAGGGACTCCGAAGCCTCCTCAGCGACTATCCGGATATCGAGGTGGTGGGCGAGGCGGGCAACGGAGAGGAAGCCGTCGAACTGTCAAGACATCTGCTCCCGCGCGTCATCGTCATGGACGTCAACATGCCGAAGATGGACGGCATCGAAGCCACGAGAATCATCGCCCGAAGCCTGCCGAGCGCGGTCATCGGGCTTTCGGTCAACGCGTCTCGGCGGGTACGCGATTCCATGAGCCAAGCCGGGGCATATGCGTTGCTGACGAAGGAATCCGTCGCGGAATCGCTCTATCGTACCATCAAGCGCGCCGCCGACGGCGCGATCGGACAGGACGACCAAGAAGTGTTGCCCTTTTCGGGGGCCGACACCCAGAGTTGAGCCGTGCGCCCTGGGGACGATCAGCGCGACACAGCCCCCTGTGCCTACCAGGTTTCGGGAGACGACAGATCCCATCCCATCATGAATGAAATTTGAGATAGGCTCTAGAGTCTCTCGGCTGTTCGTTCGTGGTTCGCCGCGGCCCGTCAGACATACAGCGTCAGAAGTACAGATGGATTCCGATGCCGTACCAGGAGACATGCTCGATATAGAATTGTCCGTCGGGGGAGGGACCGGCATAGTACTCGCCAAGGACCTGGATTCGGCGGTCTCCAATGCGGGCGTTCTCAAATTGCACGCCGGCCATGATGGATTGCCCGACGCCCCAGTTCGTCATTTGGTCGCACTGAAAATCGCCGTAGGCGACAGGACGAAGCACTCCGTCCAGGAACGTGCGGGGCGAAACCAACTCAACCCCCCATTGGGTCGTGGCGAGGCCGAGATCGTCGGGCTGGCGGTGGACCATGACGCCGCCGCCGCCGTACAGGCGCAGCCAGTCGAAGATCTCGTACGAGAGTTTCATGTCCAATTCCTCATAGCTCAAGTTGACCCGCGTGACGCCCGGATTACTCAGCAGGAATTCGTCGCCCAAATGCGAGCTCTGATGCTCAAGCCGCGCCATGAGGGAGAATCGGCCGTTTCGATAGCTGCTCAACATTCCCACCCGGTAATCGGCATTGACCAGATCGATGGAGGCCGAACTGATGTCAAAAATACTGAACACGCCGGCTTGGATGCCGAAATCCCACTGGCCGCCGAAAAAGGACCGGTTGCGATAGATCGCAAAGGTTTCGCCGAAATTGCCGCTAAAGACCTCGGAGAGATTCACCCCTTGCGTGAACTGTCGATAGCTCGCGCTGAAATGCGGCCAGCGGGGATCGGCATGGAGAGGAGAAAACAACAGCCCCCGGGGAAGCCATTTGGCATGCGGTTCGGGAATCGTGACCTGGGCACCCTCCAGGCTCGCGGGAATCGAGGCCGGATCGCCCGTGCGGAGGGTGACCCGAGTCACGCCGGGAATCTGGCGCAGGAAGGACTCGATCTTGTCACGGTCGACGTTGCCCAGCGTCCTTGCCGTGACGACCACGTCGCCGTTCCGGACCTCGACGACCGCATCGGTCACTCGGAACTCATGCTCGAGCATCGCCGATGCGTAGCCGGCGATAAATTCATCCGATGCGAGCGCCTGGCTTCCTCCCAGCCACAGGCAGTACCACAGCCCCAGGCCGAGGACCCAGCTTGTCACCCTGACGGCGTTTGTCGGCCTAATCGGAAATGTCATCCTTCCGTTCACCGTACCGTTCCGGAACCTTCCTGAGGAACTGCTCCTTCGGCATTCATGCTGTCGCCACTCATCCCGGATTCCGCAGTAGCAACCGAGAGATTGACTTCGAATGTCATTTCGACCAACGGGAGAAATCTGTTCTCATTTCCAAGCGTGAGAATTTCTCACGGAGCCTGCCCTGAGTGAAGCCGAAGGGTTCGAAATGACAAGGCGATCAGGGGCTGATCGTCTGATGTCCAGACTGGTGGAGCACGCCTCGCCCTTCCAAACCCACAGGCTCAAATCCAACTGCGGAATCCGGGCTAATTATTACTGCGTCGCTGTTTCTTACTCAATATCTTGTAGCCCATCGCGCCGCGCTGGAGACAGGCCATGAACCCCACGGGATATTCTCCGCGTAACGCGCTGGAGTCGGATAGGACGGGATGCCGCCTGAGCGGACTGCGCGGGAGCGCCGATAGGGTGCATGGTCAGAGTGGAAACGACCGGGCCGGATGCTTGATGGGCAGGGTGGTGCTGATCTGCATGACGGCCAGGGAACGGCCTTTTAAGTCGTAGTGCGTGCCTTCCGTGACGAGGGGCGCACGAGCGGGAATGAGGTCCTGCGTGGTATCGACCACCAACCGCCAGCGGTCGCTCGCCGGATGGGGAGGCAGCATGAATGAAATGGGTTCGTGGTGGGCGTTCATGAGAATCAGGAACGTGTCGTCGTGGATGGCGCTGCCCAGATGGTCCTTTTCCTCGATGCGATCTCCGGCCAGACGCACGCCGAGGCAGCGGACATATCCCAGCTGCCAATCCGCTTCGGTCATTTCCTTGCCGTCCGGCCGAAACCAGGACAGATCCTTGATATCGGCGCCGTAGATGCTGCGTCCCTGGAAGAACTGCCGTCGCCGGAAGACGGGATGCGCGGCCCTCAGCATGATCAGGGCGCTGGTGAACGCAAACAATGCCTGCTCTTCGTTCGATGCTTCCCAATTAAACCAACTGATCTCGTTGTCCTGACAGTAGGCGTTGTTGTTGCCGTCTTGGGTCCTCCCGATTTCGTCGCCGCCGCACAGCATCGGAACGCCCTGCGACAGCAAAAGGGTCGCCAGCATGTTGCGCTGCTGACGGACCCGCAGCTCGCGGACGGCGGGATCGCCGGAGGGACCTTCGGCCCCGCAATTCCAGCTTTGGTTGTCGTCCGACCCGTCCGCATTGCCTTCGAGATTTGCGTCATTGTGCTTGTGGTTGTACGACACCAGGTCGCGCAGTGTGAACCCGTCATGGGCCACCACGAAATTGATGCTGGCGAATGGGCGCCGTCCGCTGGCCTCGTACAGATCGCTGCTGCCGGACAGCCGGTAGCCGAGTTCACTGACCTGCCCGCCATCGCCCTTCCAGTAGCGCCGGATGGAATCGCGGTACTTGCCGTTCCATTCGGCCCACCCGGCGGGAAAATTTCCGACCTGGTAGCCGCCTTCCCCGATGTCCCAGGGCTCGGCGATTAATTTGACCTGCGACAGCACGGGATCCTGATGGATGATGTCGAAGAACCCGCCGAGCCGATCGACGTCGTGAAGCTCGCGCGCGAGCGTGGAGGCGAGATCGAAACGGAATCCGTCGACATGCATCTCCAGCGTCCAATACCGGAGGCTGTCCATGATCAATTGCAACGTCCGCTGGTGACACACGTTGAGCGTGTTTCCAGTGCCCGTATAGTCCATATAATAGCGGGGCTGGTCCGGCACCAGCCGGTAATAGGCCGCATTGTCGAGGCCGCGGAAGGAGAGGGTGGGCCCGAGTTGGTTGCCCTCGGCCGTGTGGTTGTACACCACATCGAGGATGACTTCGATGCCGGCGCTATGCAGGGTCTTGACCATGCTCTTGAATTGGTTCACTCCGAGTTCCGGCTGGGCGGCGTACCGCAGATCGGGGGCGAAGTAGCCGATCGTGTTGTACCCCCAATAGTTGGTCAGCCCCTTGTCGACCAGATGCTTGTCCGCGACGAACGCGTGTACCGGCAGGAGTTCGATGGCTGTGACGCCCAGGCGTTGCAAATATTCGATCACGGGTCTCGTGGCCAAGCCCGCATACGTGCCGCGCAACGCCTCGTGGATGAGGGGATGCCGCATCGTGAATCCCTTGACGTGCATCTCATAAATCACCGTTTCGCTCCAGGGACGACGAAGCGGCCCGTCGCCTCCCCAGGTGAAGGCCTCCTCGATCACCACGGATTTCGGAACCTGCGACGCATTGTTGCGCGCATCGAACGACAGGTCGGTATCGGCGTCCCCGATCCGATAGCCGAACATCGAATCGGACCACTGTAGCGCGCCGTTCAGCGCCTTGGCATAGGGATCGATCAGCAGCTTGTTCGGATTGAATCGGTGCCCGGCCAGCGGCTCGTACGGACCATGGACTCGGTACCCGTAGAGCTGGCCCGGCCTGGCCTCCGGAAGAAAGACGTGCCAGACCTGGTTCGTGCGTTCCTCCAGGCGGATGATGTGTGTTTCCTTCTCCTGGTCGGGTCGATCGAACAAACAGAGATCGACTCCGGTGGCGTTCTCGGAAAACAGCGCGAAGTTGACGCCTTCACCGTCCCAGGTCGCTCCGAGCGGATAGGGATGACCCGGTCGTACGGTGATGTTTGTCATGCACGCCCTCCTCGTACCGATACCGACGAACGCGGTGCAGCTCGACCCCGCCTCGTTCTCCACAACCAGAGGGGCACCCGACGATGATGCTTCACTTCCGTCGCCTGCGTCAGCCTCGATGGGCATCGCTCCCCACCGAGGAGAACCCCGAGCTGCTCCGCTTCCGTGGACCTGAGATACAGCCCTCCGCGACGATGCCGCCCCGTTCCATCATTGAGCACCGCGGTTGAGCACGCTACTCCGGGGGGATCATCACGCGGCACTGGGAATTTCCCCAGGTTCCAGGAGAAACTAGGGACAGGCCTAGTTTCTGCGAACAGTCACGTCGGAGATAATGTCTTTAACGCTTACGGAGGGCCCGTCTTGAAACGGTCGGAAGACCTATACGATGATAGGGGTGTGCCTGGACAACCGCCCGTCGAGTCGGGATGGGAGAGTGCTGTACCCATGAAGACGACAAGGGTCCTCTTGGTCGATGATCATCCGCTCGTGCTGGAAAGCATCCGCCAACTCCTTGAGCCTTATTTCACCATCGTCGGAACCGTGCAGGATGCGGGGAACATCATCGGCAAGGCCGTGGAGTGCCGGCCGGACGTCGTCCTTCTCGATGCCTGCATGCCGGGCATAAGCGGGTTCGCCGCGACCAAGCAGCTGAAGAAATTGTTGCCGTCGGTCAAGATCGTGTTGGTCACCATGCTCACCGAAGCCGTCGCGATCAGTGAAGCGTTCCGGGCCGGCGCCACCGGTTATGTCCTCAAACAATCGGCCTCGGATGAGCTGCGTGCGGCCATCGACAGCGTCCTGGCCAACAAGCGATTTCTCTCGTCGACGATCGATCCCGAGGTCCGTGAGGCGATGGAACACGAATGGTTCAGGCCGGAAGGCTTCTCAAGCGATCTGACCGCCCGCCAGCGAGAGATCCTGGTGCTCCTGGCCGACGGCCGATCCACGAAGCTGATCGCCCAAGA
This sequence comes from Nitrospira sp., assembly GCA_029194535.1. Taxonomy (NCBI): domain Bacteria; kingdom Pseudomonadati; phylum Nitrospirota; class Nitrospiria; order Nitrospirales; family Nitrospiraceae; genus Nitrospira; species Nitrospira sp. The sequence continues at coordinate 62,125 of JARFXR010000001.1, forward strand.
GCTGAAGATTTCGATGAAAACCGTGGAATTTCACAAAGCCAACATCACTCGAAAACTCGGGGTGCATACCACGTCCGATCTCATCAAGTTTGCGCTCGCCCAAGGCATCACCACCCTCTAAAGAAAGTGCTGAGTGCTGAGTTTCGAGCGCTGAGCACGAGCCGAGAGGCTCAGGACTGAGCACTCAGGACTCAGCACTTTTTCAGTGAATCGAGGTCAGCCCCGCCGCGATGGCATATTTTGTCAACTCCGCCGCAGTCCGCAAGCGCAACTCCTTCATGATCCTGGTCTTGTGAAACTCGACCGTCTTCACCGATACGTTGAGGATGGAGGCGATTTCCTTGGTCGCTTTTCCTTCCGCCACAAGCTGCAAGACCTCCCGCTGACGTGAACTTAGGGTCGGCGCGAAGGCCCGATCCGCATCGACAGACGTCGCCGCAGAGGACTTGTTGACCGCCTGGTCGACCAGACTCTGCGCCACCATCGGCGACACGAACGTCCGTCCCTTAATGACCTCGCGAATCGCCTGGACCAATTCCGATCCGACGGATTGTTTGAGCACATAGCCGGACGCGCCCACTCGAAACGCCTGTGTGACGAAGTTTTGCTCCGAATGCATGGTGAGCACGATGATCTTGAGATCCGGCTGGTGTTTCTTGAGTTGGACCGACGCGTCCAGGCCGTTCAACAACGGCAACGAAATGTCGACCACCACGATGTCCGGCTGCAGCCTCGCAGCCTCCGCGACGAGCGCGCGTCCGTCTGCGACGATGCCGACCAATTGGAATTCCGGCTCGAGCAGCTTCTGAATTCCTTCGGCGACCAACACGTGATCGTCGGCCAAGAGGATGCGATAGGTATCCGCCATGATAGCCTCGCTGCGACAGGGTGGAATCGATCTGCCGGATATGGAAGAAGTGTACCGAGAGTCACTGGTGCGACTCAAGGACCTCGCGAAAGCCCCTGTCGTGGACCGGCAAACGGCACTAGGGACGCCCCGGAAGCCTGGATGAAACACCCTCGATCACCGACCGGTTTCTCCGAAGGCCCGATCGCCCCGAACGATCCCTGCCGCCGGGACAGGTTGTCCGTTGTATCGACCAGCCGGGACAACTTGTCTCCTGCGAGCACCCCACTGGTCCATGTCGGGCCCAAATGCTCGACTCGGCGAACTTACTTGATGGTAACGGGCCAGCTTGCCATGAGAAACACGGATATGTGTCATTTCCGTGGAGGCGGGAATCCAGTCAAGGCCTTCTGCTCAGCATGAAATCGTGATCGAAGAGGAGATGCCCGCCTTCTTGAGCATGACACAGGAGGAAACCGACCCCCTGCCCTCTTGATGAGGGTTTTGCCAAGCCGTCCCGTATCATGCTATTAGGTACGATTCGAGCAAGATCCTTTCCCTTCATCTATGGGTGAACGATGCTGAATCAATCATGGACACTGAAGCTTGCTCTGGCATGTCTGTGCATGGGCGCACTCGGCGCGACGGTCGGGTGCGCCAAGCGCGCCCTCTCTTCCGCCGGCGAACAACAATCGCCGGCCGCCAAAGCAGCTCCGGTCGAGACCATCGTGCCGGAGAAGATCGTGACCTTCCCCGACCACCAGCCGGCTCCGGCCCCGCCTCATGCCGTCGGCGGTTCCTCGGTCGCCGCGGCGGGCGGTGAACAGTCTCCCCTCGATTCAGGACCGCACCAGGCCGCCGCACAGACGGCTCCCGATTCACACCCGCCCCAGGCCGCCCCAACGCCGGAATCGCCGGCGAGCGCCGCGGCATTGGAGACCGAGCCAGTCCTGACCGACATCTTTTTCGACTTGGATCGCTATACGATCAGAGCCGACGCCCGTTCCGTGCTGGAGACGAACGCGCTGGTCATCAACAATCTTTCGGGTAAATCCGTCGTGATCGAAGGACATTGCGATGAACGCGGAACGCAGGCCTACAATCTTGTCCTGGGGGAAAAGCGGGCCAAGTCGACCAAACATTACCTCGAAGATCTCGGCATACCGGCGGCGAAGTTGAAGATCATCAGTTACGGGGAGATACGCCCGTTGTGTGATCAACACGAAGAACGCTGCTGGCAAAAAAACCGCCGCGCGCATTTCACCGTGCAATGATCCATCCCAGAAATCAGAAGGGCGGGGTGTCTGGCCCGACGCGGGCCGAGGTCCGGCTTCCGGCCGGGGTTGTCAATCGACCGCGCTCCGGAAGGCTGAGGCGCAGCGCCCTGGCGGCGGTCCTATGTCTCTGTCTCTGCATTATGATCCAGCTGCTCGGGGTCGCCGGCACGTGGCTGATCCAGGCGCCGTCCTCCGAGCTCCTGGGCACGTCGATCTTGGAAGGATTTCCCATCCCGACGACCGCTGTACAGCCTCCACCCGTCGCCGCCATCGTGGCGGCTCAGGACACCTTGTCGTCCTTGCATCTGCCTGTACTCACGCTCACGCTGTTTCATCCTCCGCTTCGCTGACCCAGGGAGACACGCGCAAGCGAGCCGTCCCGAGGGAAACGACCCGCATCCGCCGGACCAGGTTAACGCAACACACGAGAGGGAGCATTGACCATGATATGGGCACGTGTCGGTCTTCTCATCCTGATCGCGAGCTGTACGCTCCAAGCCTGCGGGCATTCCCCGATGTCGGACAGCCGGGGGGCCGTCCGGACAATCCGCATTTCGGACATCGTGAAGCCCTCGACCGTCTATGCCCGCTCCGGCGAGGAGATCCGTTGGGAGAATCTTCGGGCCACCCCGGTGCGAATCGGGTTTCTCCACGGGAGGCTGCTTGAAGAATTGGGGTGCAAGAAGGGCGTGAGTTCGTTCCTCGGAGAAGTCAGCGACACCATCACGATCGGGCCGGGAGAATCGGCCAGCCTCTGTCCGCTGCGATCCGGGACCCTGCAGTTCAACGTGTGGTTCGATGCGGACAACCCGCGAGGCGAGATCAGCCCGACCGCGACCATCCACGTCGAAGCCCGCAAATGAAGGACCCGTGCCAGCTCTTTGGCTCCATCACTCAGCACCTTCACAGCACGTCGCTCCACGGGGGGCTGACGGCAAAGGTGGCGTTGATCATGCCTACATGAGAATAGGCTTGAGGAAAGTTCCCCGACTGGATGTTCACCCCCGGCATGAAGTGTTCCGAGAACAGCCCGACGTGATTGGCGGCGGCTTGCACGCGATCCAGAATGCTTCGCGCCTCGGCAAGCCGGCCCAGGCGGGCCAGAGCTTGCGCGATCCAAAAGGAGCAGATCACGAACGCGGACTCCGGTTTTCCGAAATCGTCCTTGCGAACGTACCGGTAAAAAAACCCTGTCTCCGTACCGTCGCGCTTCATGGCCAGGTCGTCGACGATGTGCAGGACGGTCGACTCGCATAGGTGGCGATCCGGATAGCCCAAGATGGCGAGTTGCGAGAGGGCCGCATCGTGGCTAGAATCAGTCGGACCGTTCCGAAGCGCTCCCTCCTGCACGCCCTTGAGCAAGGCCTGGGCCGCCTGAAGCCGGGCGGCGGTCAAATCTAACGGAATCGAACGGAGGTGCCCCGCTTGCTGAATACGCTCGAGACGTTCCAGCCCGGCCCAGCAGAGCAGGTTCGTGAAGGAATGCTCCTGCCAGCCGCCGCGGATTTCCCACAAGCCCGCGTCCCGCTGGCCGATGCCGCGGACGCACAGGTGCGCCAGGTGACCCAGGAGGCCGTCCAGATCCTTGGTGCGCAGATCGAAAAACCGTTCATCGAAGAAAATCGGCGTGAAGGTCAGGATCATCTCTCCGTAGGCATCGTTTTGAATCTGGTCGGCGGCCTGATTGTGACTGCGGACCGGAGTGCTCCCACGGTAGCCGGCCCAGTTGGCATGCTCGATCTCGGGAAGCGGGAGCCCCTGGCTGAGGGTATAGACGGGCCTCAATCGGTCGCGGGAATGTTCATGGGTATGGGCGATGTTGAGGAGAAAGTTCAGGAAGGCTTCCATCTCCTCGAAGTGCCCCAGATTGTTGAACGCGGTCAGGGCGAAGTAGGCGTCCCGAAGCCAGCAATAGCGATAGTCCCAATTGCGGGGACCGCCCGCTTCTTCCGGCAGACTGGTCGTCATGGCGGCAAGAATGGCGCCCGTATCCTCGAAGCAATGGAGCTTCAAGGCCAAGGCGGAGCGGATGACCGCCTGTTGGTGGAGCAGCGGAACGGAGCAATGCTTGACCCACGTCCGCCAGTAGCGGGCCGTTTGCTCGAGGAAGTCATGGGTGACCTTGATGAGATCGTCCTCGATGCCCAACCCCCAGGTCAGGCCGAAATAGAATTTGCGCGTCAGCGCAACCGGAATCTCGTCGCAGAGATAGGTCAGCGGCATGTTGGTCAGCAACCGAAGGGATTCCCCGCGGATGTCGTAGCGGAGGTGATTGTTCCCTCTCACGGGAGGCACGGGGGCCTTGTCCCACCCGGACACCGGTTGACAACTGACCCGGATGGCCGGCGTGCCGTGAAGCGGTTCGACCAGCCTGAACAGCGCCGCCGGACGGTAGATACGGCCGTACTGCTCGAAGCGCGGGCAAAAATCGGTGATTTGAAACGCGTCGCCGTTGGCGCTGGTGACCGTCGTGATCAGGATGTTGGTATTCGGCAGATACTGTTGGCTCGTGGTGGGTTCCTTGGCCCCGGCCGGGCTCATGATCGAGAAATGACCCCCGTCAGGATCGAGGAGCCGGCCGAAGATCGGAGGGCTGTCGGGACGGGGCGCGCACATCCATTCCACGGCGCCCGCGACGCTGATCAGCGCGGAGGTCTGGCAATTGCCGATGAGACCGTAGGGGTACACCCTCCCACCATAGGCGATTTCCCGACCGAAGTAAACGAGAGGTGAATGTATGCGCTTATCCTTGCGATTTCTTTTTCCCCTCGCCCTCGTGCTGGCCGGTCTGGCTTATGCGGTCATTCCCCTGGTCGACAGCCTGACCTTGAAATGGTTCGTGCGGGATCTGGAAATCCGATCCCAACTCATCGGTCGCATGGTCGAAGCCCCGCTGGCGGATCTCCTGGCCTCCGACTCCAAGACCAAACTGTTGAACTATCTGCACCGCATCATCCAGGACGAGCGACTCTTCGCCGTCGGTTTCTGCGACCGGGACAACCGTCTGGCCTATAAGACCCTGACGTATCCCGATTCGATTCCCTGCGACGGTCCCGGGACGATCAAGGCGGAACAGACCGCCATGCTGCGGCTGCCTCACGGCGCGGTCCACGTGTCCGCCGTAGGCATCGAAGCCAGCGGGCGGCAGATAGGCCGCTTGATGCTCGTGCACGACATGAGCTGGGTGCAACGACGCAGCACCGACACGAAGTGGTACCTCTTCTATCTGTTCGCGGTCATCGGCGCGGTGATCTCGCTGGTGACGGTGCTTGTCGCACATTTGAGCTGGCGCGGATGGGTGGCGGGCGTTCAATCCATGCTGCAGGGCGAAGGCCTGGTCGCCCTCATCAAGAACCAGAGTCACCATTCCGAACTGCAGCCGGTGGCTCAGGATCTTCGTGCATTGATCAATGATCTCGAAGCCGACAAGCGCATGCGCGACGAAAGTCAGATGAGCTGGACCCCGGCTACACTGAAGGCCATCCTCCACGATCATCTGGCCGGCGACGAGGTGCTGATCGTGTCGAACCGCCAGCCGTACATTCACATGTGGAATGGGCCGCACATGGAAGTTCAGGTTCCCGCCAGCGGCGTCGTGACCGCTCTGGAGCCCGTGATGCGCGCCTGTTCGGGCGTCTGGATCGCGCATGGTAGTGGAACCGCGGATCGAGAAGTGGTCGACGCCCGCGCCCACGTGCGGGTGCCTCCGGAGCATCCGGCCTATGAGATCCGGCGCATCTGGCTGTCGCCGGAAGAAGAAGACGGATACTACTATGGGTTCGCCAACGAAGGCCTGTGGCCCCTCTGCCACCTCGCCCATGTGCGCCCCGTCTTCCGTACCTCGGATTGGGAACGGTACAAGGAAATCAACGAGCGCTTCGCGATGGCGGTGCTGGAAGAGGCCAAGACCGACAATCCGGTGGTGCTCGTGCAGGACTACCATCTCGCCTTGGTCCCGAAGATCGTGCGCGATCATCTGCCCCATGCGACCATCATCACCTTCTGGCATATTCCCTGGCCGAATCCCGAGCGCTACGCGATCTGTCCCTGGCACCGTGAAATTCTCGAAGGCCTGCTCGGCAGCAGCATTCTGGGATTCCACACGCGCTTCCATTGCAGCAACTTCATCAATACGGTCGACCGCTCCCTGGAGGCCAGAATCGACTGGGACAGCTCCACGATTTCCCACGGCGGCAAGCTGACCACCGTCAAGCAGTACCCTATCTCGATCGCTTGGCCGACTCGGGGACAGCCGGAGCAGCCCTCGGTCCCAAGCTGCCGAACGCACATCCGAGCCATCAACGGCCTGTCCCACAGCCATCGCCTGGGGGTCGGGGTCGAGCGCCTGGATTACACCAAAGGCATTCTGGAGCGGTTTCTCGCCATCGAACGGCTGTTGGAGCTGGAACCCGAATGGATCGGTTCGTTCTCGTTCGTGCAGATCGCGGCGCCCAGCCGGTCCAAGATCGACGAGTACCGGCAGCTCACGGAGCAGGTCGTCGCCACGGCGGAGCGCATCAACCATCGGTTCGGACGGGAAGATTATCGTCCAATCCACTTGCGGATCGAGCACCATGACCCGGAGGAAGTCACGACCTACTACCGGGGCGCCGACTTCTGCATCGTCAGCAGCCTGCACGACGGCATGAATCTCGTCGCCAAGGAATTCGTGGCGGCGCGTGATGATGAGGAAGGCGTCTTGATCCTCAGTCAATTCACGGGCGCCGCGACGGAGCTGCCGGACGCGCTGGTGGTGAATCCCTACAACATCGATCAATGCGCCGCGGCGTTGCATGTCGCGTTGAAGATGCCGCCGGTCGAACAGCGCGCGCGGATGCGCAGCATGCGCGGGATTGTCCAGGAGTTCAACGTCTATCGCTGGGCGGGCCGGATGCTGATGGACGCCGCCCGCATGCGACAGCGCGCCCGCGTCGCCCGCCAAACGGGTGCGCGCGACATCCGCACCAGCACCAGAGGCCAAGCATGATCCATCTGCTGTCGGAGCAGGGACGACGTGCGCTCGGCGGCCTGGCGGCCCGGCCGCTTCTGTATGCATTCGATTTCGACGGTACGCTCGCTCCCATCTCGCCCGACCGGGACGGCGTCACCCTACCGCTCGGAACGGGCGGACAGCTCACGGAACTGGCCAAGCGCGCGGCCTGCGCGATCATCTCCGGGCGGGCGTTGGCCGATCTGACGCCGCGCGTGAACGGTTCGGTTCCGCACCTGATCGGCAACCACGGCATCGAGGGCCCGCTGTCGAGTCGGGAGACCCTCCGGCTGGCGGAGGACGTCTGCGAGCGATGGCGGCGCCAGATCGCGAACGGACCGTCCCGCTCGATGGCGGCAGCGGGCGCCGAGATCGAGGACAAGCGCTACACGCTCACCATCCACTTTCGCCGCGCGCTCGACGCCGCCGCCGCCAGCGCTCAGGTGCTCCAAATCCTCAACCGATTGACACCCGCGCCTGTCCTGATCATGGGCAAGCAGTCGGTCAACGTCCTGCCTCACGGCCAGGCCGGCAAGGGATCCGCGGCCTCGGCGTTGATGACGCATCTCCGTCGTGACGGTCTCTTCTACATCGGGGACGACGAAACGGACGAATCGGTGTTCTCGCTGACCGAGGGTCTGGTCATGGGAGTGCGTGTCGGGCGGGAGGCCGGCTCACGCGCGCGCTACTACCTGGATCATCAAGGCGAAGTGGCGGACATGCTCATGCTGCTGATCCGTGGCCTGGACCTCTCGACGGCTTCGCGCGAGGCCGGCCATGCGCCTCATGTTCACAAGCGATCTCACGGCTCGTGATCCGGCACCTCCACGATTGCCGTCCGGCCTCGTTCCTCTGCCCGCGCTTCGACGATGGGCCCTGCTCTTGCGCCGAGATCGAACCGCATCGACCGAGGGGCCGCTCGGGCCTTGATTTGACGCCTGGCGAGGCGCGGGAGCGGGGCGGGCTGTTGCAAAAGGCGACGGCAGCACTTACCCTCTCGGGTATGAGGCGGCGCGCCGGCGCGGCGACCTATCCGATTCGATCGAAAAGGGACGACTCATGACGGAAGAGTGGGGAGCCGTCCTCGTCGTGGACGACGACGAGGACTTGCGAGAGACGATTTCCGACCTGTTGAAGGACCGTGGACATCACGTCACGACGGCCGGCGGCGGCTCAGAGGCCTTGGGGAGATTGAAGGAGGCCGATTACGTCGCGGTGCTGACCGATCTCCGTATGAAAGGCGTGGAGGGCCTGGAACTCCTGGTCGAGATCAAGCGTCTCTATCCGGACATCGGGGTGGTCTTGATGACGGCGTTCGGATCGGTGGAAACGGCGGTCGAGGCGATGAAGTACGGGGCGAGCGATTACCTCACCAAACCGGTGAAGAAGGACGAGCTGCTTCGTGTGATCGAACGGGTGATCCGCGAGGCCTCTCTGCGACGGGAAGTCGGCCGGCTCCGGAAAGAGGTGCACAAGGAATATAGTTTTCATCAGATCCTGGGTAGGAGCAAACCCATGCTGGCCCTCTTCGACCTGATCAAACGGGTCGCGGACAGCCCGACCAACATCCTGATCACCGGAGAAAGCGGCACCGGGAAGGAACTCGTCGCAAAAGCCATTCACTATAACAGCGACCGGAAGGAGTCGTCTTTCGTGCCGGTCAATTGTGCCGCGATTCCGGATCAATTATTGGAGAGCGAGCTGTTCGGCCATGTCCGCGGCGCGTTCACCGACGCCAAGATGGACAAACGGGGGTTGTTCGAGGAGGCACAGAGGGGGACGATCTTCCTGGACGAAATCAGCGAGCTCCCGTTGATGCTGCAGGCCAAGCTGCTCCGGGCCATCCAGGAAAAGGAGATCCGGAGAGTCGGCGCCACAAGGCCGGTCGATGTCGACGTGCGCGTGATCGCGGCGACCAATCTGAACCTCACGGAAGAGGTGAAGGCCAAGCGGTTCCGCGACGACTTATACTATCGCTTGAATGTCATCGAGTTGAAGCTGCCTCCCCTCCGGGAGCGGCGGGAAGACATCCCCTTGCTGGTTGAGGCCTTTCTGAACAAGTGCGGCGAGGCGCGCTGTATGCGCGTCAAAGGGGTGGGGGAATCCGCGTTGGCCATGTTGATCGATTATGACTGGCCGGGCAACGTCCGAGAACTGGAGAATGTGATCGAACGGGCGGTGACCTTGAGTCGAGGCGACAAGATCCTGCCGGACGACCTGCCTGCGGCGATTCAGGGATCGCGCGGCGACCGCCGCGTCCTCGATGAGGCGGCCGAAAAAACCCTGCCGCTGCACGAGGTTGAAAAAGAATATATCCGGAAGATCCTGGAAAAGACGGGGGGCAACAAGTATCGGGCCGCGCTCCTGCTGGGCATCGACCGCAAGACCCTCTACCGCAAGCTCGACGAAATTGAGGGGACGGGGCAGGCGGCGGAATCGGCGCAATCGGATGGGTGAGACCCGGGCTCAGGCCTGAATCGATCAGATGAACGACGCGACCAGCGCATTATTCCACCCCATGCCCCTGACCTTGCCCGTCCTCCTGACCTTCGGGATTTTCCTCGCGGACATCCTGGCGCCCACCGGCATCGCCGTCTCCGTACTCTACGTCCTCCCGCTGCTTCTGACCTTCTTCTCGCACCGCGAGGGTGCGCCGCTCGTCGTCTGCACCGCCGCGACGGCGCTGCTCTGGGCGGACTTGGCGTTCAGTCCCGAAGGCGCGCCAGCGTACGCCATGGTGAACCGCGGCTTGGGCACCGGCGTGCTCTGGTTGATCGCGTGGCTCTTGATCCGCCACAAGCGCGCGCAATCCTCGCTTGAGACGACGGAAGCCGGACGCCACCAAGCCCTGGAGGCCTTGAAGGCCGAACGTACGGATGCGCAAGGGCTGCTGACGGCCGCGCAAGAAGCGCGGGCCTATGCGGAGACGGCCGCAATGGGCGCGGTGGCCGGACGGCGAGAAGCGGAAGAGCGCTACCTGATCACGGAACTCCGGCTGGAGGGCATCATTCAATCGGCGATGGACGCCATCCTGACGGTGGACGACCGGCAGCGTGTGGTCATGTTCAACCGTGCGGCCGAGCTGATGTTCGGCTGCCCGCAGGCGGACGCGCTGGAACAGCCGCTCGACCGCTTTATCCCCGCCCGCTTCCGCGAGGCGCACCGGCATCATATCGAAAACTTCGGGCGGTCGGGCGTGACGGCGCGCAAGATGGGCGCGCTCGGCGCCGTCACGGGCCTCAGGGCCGACGGGGAGGAGTTTCCGGTCGAAGCCTCGATCTCGCAAATCGCGGTCGAGGGCAAGCGATTCTACACGGTGATTCTCCGCGATCTCACCGAGCGACGACGCATGGAAGAGCAGCTCCGGCGGACCGAACGGATCGCCGAGCTCGGCACCCTCGCGTCCGGCATGGCGCACGAGATCGGCACGCCCATGAATGTCATTCTTGGCCGCGCGGAATATCTGATGGATCGCGTCCGAGAAGAATCGGTCAAGAAAGGCCTGCAGACGATCATCGTCCAAGTCGAACGCATCACCAGAGTCATGAACCAGCTCCTGGCCTTCACCCGCCGGAAGCCGCCCATGCGTGGTCCGGTCGACCTGAAGACGGTCGTGGGGAACGCCGTCGAGATGTTTCACGAACGACTGACGCAAAGCCGGACCAGGCTTGAGCTGGATCTCGTCCCGATCTGTCCCGCCGTCTCAGCCGATGCCGACCAGATCAGCCAGGTCCTGATCAATCTCATCATGAACGCGCTCCACGCAATGCCGGAGGAAGGCACCTTGCGGATCCGGCTTGAGCCCCGAACCGACTCGGTGGCGCTGTCGGTCACCGATACCGGCCAGGGCATACCGTCCGACATCCTCGGCCGGGTGTTCGAGCCGTTCTTCACGACGAAGGAGTTCGGAAAAGGCACCGGCCTCGGCCTCACGGTCGTAAAGGGCATCATCGACGAGCATCAGGGGTCCATCGCGGTACAGAGTGCGCCGGGCAAGGGGACCACGTTCACGATTCTGTTACCGACGCATCGTGAAGGCTCAGGTTCAGGTTGAGAGGCTCTGGGGCATCTCGCAACAGCGTTCGATGCTCCCCTGTCGTCTTTCTCGCCAGTCGTCCTGCCCCTCCTCCGTCGCGGAGGATGAGGCACCGGAAAATCGCGACCTTCGCATGCGGTCTCACGGCGGCACGTGCCTTGCTCGTCCAGGTCTTCGTCTAGGACCGGCCTTGCGAACCGAAAAGGAGACGATCGTGCTTCACCGCCGTACCGAAGTTGTACTGATCGTGGAAGATGACCGAGAGATGCGCAGTCTGCTGTGCGACGAGTTCTGGAGCGCCGGCTACCAGCTTCGGGAGGCACGAGACGGAGACGAGGCTTTTCAGGCCGTCCTGCAGGCCGTGCCGGACCTCATCCTCACCGATCTCCGCATGCCGGCCGGAGGAGCGGAATACATCAGCCGCCTGCGGACCGTGGCGCCCGCCTGCCCCATCGTCGTCATGACCGCCTTCGGTGACCCGGCTGTCAAGGCCGCAGTGCTCGACGCGGGAGCCACAGTCTACTTCGACAAGCCGGTCAGAGTCGGGGAGCTGAAAATCTGCGTCCAGCAGCTGTTGCTCAAGCCGGGCGAATCACGCCCCGAGACCACTCCCCAGTCGCCCCCTGAGCGAACATGGACCACCAAAAATATCACATAGAAGAGGAAGAGAGGGACAACCGAGATGGCCGGATCTCCGCAAGACGCGACCCGTGACTCCGCTGTCGCCGACCTTGTTCTGAACGCCCGCATCGAAGCGATTAAGTTGCTCGCCGGAGGGCTGACCGATCGGGTGGCCGTTATGGACAGTCATTTCAACGTGATCTATGCCAACGACGCAGCTTGGTCGACGGCCACAGGAGAAGGTCGGCATGGCGCAAAGTGTTATGAAGCCTTCGCCCGCCGGAGCGAGCCCTGCGAAGCCTGTCCGGCCTTCAACGAGATCGAGACGCGGAATGTTTCGACGACTTGCGCCCCCGCCGAGTACAACACCCCTTGCGGAGTGCGTCAATTCTTTCCCCTCGTCTCGAGCCGTGGAGAGACGACGTCCATGCTCGTGTTGTTCAGGCACGAACCGGCTCGTGAGGCGCCGATCCAGGGATCCGGACCCCTGCCCCCCCGGAATTCCCTGTGCGGCCTGGTCGGGCGCAGCCCCGCGATGCAGGAACTATTCGATATGATCGCGCTGGTGGCGGACAGCTCCGCCCCCGTGCTCCTCCAAGGGGAAAGCGGGACCGGCAAGGAATTGGTCGCGCGAACCATTCACGAATTGAGCGAGCGTCGGACCCGACCCTTCGTCGTCGTCGATTGCGGATCCTTACCCGAGACCCTGCTGGAAAGTGAGTTGTATGGACACGTCCGCGGGGCCTTCACGGGCGCCGCTGCGAACAAGCGAGGGTTGTTCGAATCGGCCGACGGCGGGACCATCTTTCTCGACGAAATCGGCGACACCACGCCGACGTTTCAGGCGAAACTGCTTCGCGTCCTTCAGGAAGGCGAAATCAGACCGGTGGGGGGCACCGAGCGAATCAAGATCCACGCGCGGGTCATATCGGCCACGAACAAGGACCTCGCCGAACTCGTCAAGACCAAGGGTTTCCGGCAAGACCTTTATTACCGATTGGCCGTCTTGCCCTTGTTCCTGCCGCCGTTGCGCGACCGCCGCGAGGACATCCCTCTGCTGATCAAACGGTTCCTCGCAGCGGCCTGCGAACGACACCGCCAGCAGCCGCGCACGATATCCCCCGAGGTCCTGCAGGCGCTGAGCGAGGCGGCCTGGCCGGGCAATGTGCGCGAGCTGCAGCACTACATCGAGCGCGCGGTCGTCACCACCGCCGGCCCTTCTTTGACCTGCGCCGACATCGTCGCCATGGGATCCGGTTCGGCGCACGATCTCCGATCCGTATCACGCCAGGCCATGAAGGAGGCTGAGAAAGCGCGCATCGTCCAGGCTCTGGCGCAGGCCGGCGGCAATCGAGTCAAAGCCGCCAGGTTGCTCAAGATCAGCCGTGCCAGCCTGTATACCAAACTGCGCAGCTATCAGATCGAGTAGATCAGGCTATCTGTTGCTGCTTCATCATCATTCGTTCCATTAGTTCCATCGGCATCCACGAACGCTGAGCGAATCCGAGACTCCGGTCGGAGTCTCGACTCACCCTGTCCCGTTGCATGCGGCGATCGGCCTTCGAATGCGGCACGGCCGATCTCACGACCTCCTGTCCCATTGTGCGTCAATTTGTTCGGAAATCTGTCCAACAGATTGGACAGCGTAACGCGCTGATTTTCCTCGACCCGCCTAAAACCTTCATGAAACTGTCCAAGTCGCTGGAACGTACGCCAAGCTCGGTGCCTTCACCGCTCCGAACCGAAAGACATAAGCCCTTTATCTGGCCGGATATTCTTGTTCCGCATCGGCGGCCGCACATCGGCACGGCTATTGCGCTAGGTGACGAGCGCTGGTGAAGGTCTGGGTGATTAGGACCGGCCTCCGAATAACCCTCCCTTCGTAAGAAGGAAGCCTTCACCAGCTCTTAACCCTCCAAAGGAATGACGGCCGGAAGTCAGTCGGAGGCCGGTTCTCTTTCGACAAGGAACCAGGGAGAGCACGTTGAAGACTCAACAGCCAGTGTGTTTCAACCAGCCGCCCACAGTGGCGGGCACAACAGGGGGAGGCCGTATGTCTCATCATAAACCACAACGTAGGCGGAAGCGCACGAGTGCCGCTTTCATGCTGCAAAGTGCGCTGCTCGCCGGAAGCCTGCTGGCGGCACCATGGCCGTCGGTTGCGGGAGATGCAGGCTCGCACGATGGCCATGCCACCCAAGTGGCGTTGCCCGGATGGACCCAACAGCTGAAAGGCCAGACGGTCGTGGAGGACACGATCGAAGGACGGCCGGAACGATCGGAGAAGATGGAGCTCCAGCACCATCGCCTGATGCGCCGGCTCGAAGAGCAGGCCCAGAAGGACGCGCAGGCGCAACAAACCTCCGGCGCGTTCAACAACATGTCCATGATGCACCAGTACATGGGCCAGGACGGCAGCAGCTTCCTGCTCATGACGGATTCGGGCAAGGGCGAGCCGGTCCTCTCATCGGGAGGCAAGTGTCCGGCCAACGCGCCGACGAAGACCTATGACGTGTCGATGATCAACATCGAAATCACGTTGAACCGCTGGCTCGACTACTACCCCGGCTACATGTATGTCCTGAGCGAGGACCTCGAGAAGGCCCGCGCAGAGGAAGCCAAGAATAAGGCGGCCCGCGAAAAAGACGGCTATGACCCGGGCGCCGTCAGCACCGGATTGCAAGGCGACGTGATTCAACCGCTGGTCCTCCGCGCCAACCAAGGCGACTGCGTCAAGATGACGCTGCGCAACCAGATGGAGAGCGAGGACGGCAGCCTGTTCATCCAGGCCTCCAGTATGATCGTCAGCGCGACCGGCAAGCCGGCCACGACCACGAATCCCGAGTCGATCGTGGCGCCGGGCAAAGCCCAGGAGTTTGAATGGTATATCCATCCGCACATGCAGGAAGGCGTACGGCAATTCCATTCGTACAGCCATGACCGTGAATTGACCGTGTTGGGCCTCTTTGGAGCCTTTATCGTCGAGCCGAAGGGCTCCAAGTACTTCGATTCACTGGGTACGGGCCCGGACAAGCCGGTCAGGACCGGCTGGCAGGTCAATATCGACAACGGGACCGGGCCGGATTTCCGCGAGTTCGTGCTCTTCTACCACGAGATCGGCGACGAAGCCTTCCGCCCGTTGAACAAGAAGGGCGACTTCCTCCCCCAACGCGATCCGCTTACGGATGCCTACCGTCCGGGCGGCCGCGCGATCAACTATCGCAGCGAGCCGTTCGGAATCGATCAGATGCACCTGCAGCATGAATATTTCGGCTTCGAAGACGAATCGATGGCCTATAGCGCCTACACCTTCGGCGATACGCCCACCACGATCGCCCGCGGTTATCTGGGCGAACCAGTCAAATGGCGGCTGGTCCACGGCGGTTCCGAGGTGTTCCACTCGCATCATCCGCACAGCGGATCGATCCGCTGGCAGCGGAGCCCGGGAACAGAGCCCAACAATCTATGGGCCATGGGTCAGGACGGGCCGGTGAAATATCCCGTCGTCCGGACCAAGTCGGACCGCGTGGACGTCGAGGTCATCGGGCCGTCTGAGGCGTTGGACCTGGAACCGGAATGCGGCGGCGGCGGCTGCCAGCACTTGGCAGGCGAGTTCCTCTATCATTGCCACGTCGCCCATCATTATGTGGCGGGCATGTGGGGCTATGGCCGCTTCTACAACACGTTGCAGGTCGGGTCGGCCCATACCGACACGATGCCGGATCTACAAGAACTGCCGGACCGGAAGGGTCGCATTAAGCAGGGCGTCTCGTCCGACAAACTGATCGGGACCACCCTCGATTGGTTCGGCAAGACGTTCAAGATCGTCGACAAGAGCCAGAAGACCAACTGGAAGTCCGATCCGGTCATCGTGAACATCAAGGATTGGGTCGAGATGTTCGTGCCGGCGCAAGGGCAACCGGGTCACACGAACGACGAAAAGGGCCAAATCCTGTCCTATGACTCGACGGTGTGGGACTGGAAGTGGGACGGCAACATCGCGCGCGGCGAACGCGAGAGCACCGCGCAAAATCCTAAGTATCAGTGGGCCGCGAAGTGGGATGACGGCACCAGACCCGCGATCCTGTTCGATCCGACGACGGGGAAGCTGGCCTGGCCGCTCTTCAAGCCGCACTTCGGCAAACGCGTGCCGTTCTCGGCGAACCACAGCGGCGCGCCCTGGCTGGAGCCGATCCACCAGGATGCGAACGGCGAACGGACCTCCGAGCCGGCCAAGCCGGGCGAGCAGGGCCGTTGGAGTCTCTGTCCCGACAACGCCAATCAGAAGTTCTACAACATTCACTTTGCCCGGATGCCGATCACCTTGGCAAAGAAGCAGGGCAAAGAGCCGGCCATCGTGGACAAGGACGGCCTCATCTACGTGCTGCACGAAGAAGAGCGTCTGATCCGAGCCAACGACGACCTCAAACTTCCCGCGGTCATTCGCGCGAACGTGTATGACTGCGTGGACCTGGTGCTCACCAGCGAGTGGGACGACGACGACTACACCAACTTCCAGTCGTCCAAGATCAACATCCATCCCCACTTCTTCCAGTTCGACACGGGGAACTCGGATGGCGTGATCTCCGGATTCGAATATGAGATGTCCGTGCGCCCGTTCACCATGTTCGGGAAGAAGACGAAGCACGGGCTGCCGGCGCCGATGGTCGCCAAGCTTGTCGGAGGGGCCAAGGCGGGAGCCACCAGCATCAAGATCCAGATGGCTCCTGGCGCCACGGCGTTCCATGTGAACACCGAAGTTATGGTCGGTATGGATTGCCTGGAGAACGGCAACGACGCGACCGCCTCGCTGCCGCGCGATAAGAGCTGCTCCGAGGTCGCCCGCATCAAGGACATCAAAGGCGATCAGGTGACGTTCTTCAAACCGCTGAAGCACAACCACCCGGCCAACGATCTCGTGTCGCCGGAGTTTGTCCGCTATCGGTGGTGGGTGGACGTCGATATGGGAACCGTGTTCTGGCATGACCACGCGTTCGGCGCGACGACCTGGCCGCACGGCGGGTTCGGCGTGACGCTGGTCGAGCCGTTCGGGTCGACCTATCACGATCCGAAGAACGGCAAACTCGTCTACAGCGGTCCGATCGCAGACATCCACAGCAACGAGCCGATCGGCGCCGGTGTCAGCGGCAGCTTCCGTGAATTGATGGTATCCATCCACGACACGGTGCCGCACACGGTCAACATCATCGAAGCCGGGAATCCTCCCGGACAGCCGGTGGAGGTGGCGCTCGAGGCGGGCAAGACGGTGTCGTTCCAGATGCCGGAGAAGATTCTGAACGCGCCGAACAAGTACATCAACGGCGGCACGCACACGACCGGCAGCGGGTTCAACTTCCGCGCGGAACCGTTTGCGCAACGCCTCTCGAACAATCCGGATACGTCCAAGCTGTTCAGCAGTGCGATCCATGGAGATCCTGATACCCCGTTGTTGCGGGCGTACACAGGCGACACCATGGTGTTCCGTCTGCTGCACCAGCTGATGAACGAGTCGCACGTCTGGACGATCTCCGGCCATACCTTCCTCACGGAACGGTACGCGGCGGACGCCAATCGGAAGAACTCGATTCACGTCGGGATCGCCGAGCGGTATGACCTCGTGACCAAGGCGGGAGGATTCCAGGGCATGCCGGGCGACTACATCCACTTCAACGGCCGAAGCTCCCACTTCGCCGAAGGCGGATGGGGGATCGTGCGTGTCCTCGATAAGGAAACGGCGGATCTCAAGCCGCTGCCGAAGGGGACCAACCCCCTCGGAATTCCCGCGACTCCGAGTTCCGTCTGCCCGGCCGACGCTCCCGTGAAGAGCTTCAACGTCGTGGCGTTGGATCGCCCGATGAAGCTCAACCAGAAGGCGCCGGACGTGATCGAGGTGGATTTCGAACGGAAGATTGAAATGACCATGCCGGAAGGCAAGATCTTCGCGCTCGAAGAGGAAGCGACGACGGTGGCCAGCGGGACGACCCCGCATCCGCTGACGCTGCGCGCCAACCTGGGCGATTGTATCAAGGTGAGTCTGAAGAACAAGATGAAGGCCAGCCGGGCGTCCTTCTTCGCTCCTGGATTGGCCTTCGATCCGAAAGACAGCCAAGGCTTGAACGTCGGCAACAACGGCGGCGATCAGACCATCGGCCCAGGCGAGAGCCGTGCCTATACCTACTACGCGCATCCTGCCAACAAGGAGACGACGTCGCTGGTATGGGACGGCGGCAACGTCGTCGTCAATCCGCGCAACGGATTGTACGGGGCCATCATCGTCGGTCCGAAAGGATCGCTGTACCGCGACCCTGTCACCGGTGCCGACCTGTCACAGAAAAACTCCTGGAGGGCCGACGTCATCGTCGACGCCAGCCTGCCGGAGAACGTGGGCAAGCGGAACTATCGTGATGTCGCCCTCTACTTCCAGGACGAGGACAACATCATCGGAACCGCCTTCATGCCCTACGTGCAGAACGTGGCGGGGTTGACGTCGGTGAACTACCGTGCCGAACCGTACAAGTTCCGTGAAGAACAGGGCTGCTCGCTGGGCAAGATCTTCCAGCCCTGCGTCGTGGACAAGCCCGAAGATCCGGCCACGCCTCTGATCGAGGCGCACGCCGGCGACCCGATCCGAATTCACGTGATCGGGGCCAACAGCGAGCAGAACGGGATGTTCGGGGTCGAAGGCCATGAATGGCCGATCGAGCCCTACATGCCGGGCGCCGACATGATCAGCGTGGTGGAGTATGCCGGTTCCGAGACTCTCGATGTCTTCATCCGCGGCGGGGCGGGCGGACCGTATCGCCTGGCCGGAGACTTCGTGTGGTCGAACAATCGGCTGCCCTACACGCAATCAGGGCAATGGGGCTATCTCCGGGTGTTGCCGGTCGGCGACTCACGGATTCAGCCGCTGGGCGCCGTCGGCATGGGAGCCAAGCGGGCTGATGCCGCGCCGCAGCCTCAGGCTGTTCCGACCGCTTTGCGGTAGAACAGTAAGGACCAGGGTGTGAGGACTGGGGGCTAAGAGCATTCGACCTCAGTCCTCAGCACTGATCACTCAACAAGGGGGGGAGCTGCGCCGACGGTGTAGCTCCCCTGTTCTTTAAGAAGTCCTGAGTGCTGGGTGCTGAGCCTCAAGTTGGACAATGCAAGTTTTCGAACTTCACTACTCAGCGCTGGTTTGAGAAGGGGAGGCCGGAGTTATGCGCATGAAACACAGTATCGCGATGGCGATGATGGTCGCTTGCCTGAGCGGCACAGCCTTCGCCTATCAAGAAATCACGGTTGCAGAAGGCGGCACGGTGACCGGGACCGTGACACTCGAGGGGAATGTTCCCAAGCCGAAGGGGTACAACCTCACGACGTTGCCTGACCCGTTCTATTGCGGGCGCATTTCCGACGGGCAGGGCTGGCGCATCCTGCAACCGTTTCAGGTCGGGCCGATCGGCGAGTTCCGTGAGGTGGTGGTCTATTTGGAGGGGATCGACAAAGGCAAGCCGTTCGAGGACAGGGGGCTGCCGCAAATCGAGGCGAAAGACTGCCTCTTCAATCCGTTCACGACCGTCGTGCGAGACGATCAGACGGTGACGGTCGTCAACATGGATCCGGTCATGCACGACATTCAGGCGTACGAGACTTCCCACCTGGGCCCGCGCGTCCTGTTCAACGTGCCGCTGCCGATGAACCCGCAACACCCGCGCAACTTCAAGGATCGGAGCGATGCCGCCTTGTACCACAAACACATGGCCGGGGCGCCGATGAAGCAATTGGTCAATCTCAGCAAGGGCCGCCGGATCTTCGTCATGCAATGCGGCTTTCACGCCTACATGGAGAGCTGGGGGCTCGCCGTGACGAATCCGTACTTCGCTAAGACAGACGAGCAAGGTCGCTTCACCATGACTGATGTGCCGCCCGGCACCTATAAGGTGGTCGTCTGGCATCCCTACATTCGAAGCGCGATTGAGCAAACGGTGACCATCGACCCGAAGTCGACGACGGAAATCCGTATCGCGGTCCCGGCTCCCACGGGGCGTTTGTACGCGAACGAGGTACTGGATCATGCGTACGTCCGTTACAACGTCACAGAGGACACCCAGAAAGAAATCGAGCCGATGGTCGAGAAGCAGGACCGCTGAAGAGGGGATGGACGCATAGAGGAGCAAACGGGGTAGCGGGATATGGGGGTAACGGGACAAAGGAGTGAATGGAGACTGGCGGTCGCGCTCTTGATTTGCCTCTGCGCGCCTGCGGCACCAGCCGAGGCCGATCACGAATCGTCGAAGCAACCGCCGCTCTGGACGCCGCTTGACGGACCAGAGCGGCTCGCCGCGATGGACACGCCGGGAGGCATGGTCGAGGTGCCGGCCGGCTGGTTCCTCATGGGTAGCGATCCGAAGCTCGACCGAGCGGCAGGACCGCAGGAACTGCCTCAGCGCTCGGTGTTTCTCGACCGATTCGAGATCGATCGTTACGAGATATCGAACGTGGACTACCTGCGGTTCGTCCTGGCCATGGGAGCGGATTGGCCGCAGTTCTGGCGCGAGAGTCCCTTCCCGGAAAAGGCCGCTCTTCACCCCGTTATCAATGTGAGTTGGAATGACGCCGATGCCTACTGCCGGTGGGCGGGCAAGCGGCTGCCCACGGAAGCAGAGTGGGAAAAAGCGGCGAGGGGCGAAGACGGGCGAGTATTCCCGTGGGGGAATGAGCCTGCCGGCTGGCTCAAGAGCAACATCGCGCATCCCGGTTCCAAACGTGGATTCAAGTACCCTCCGCTCGCGAACGTAAATCGCTATGACCGAGGCGTGAGCCCTTATGGCGTGCATCAGATGGCGGGAAACGTCAGCGAGTGGGTGGCTGATTGGTTCGATCCGGAGTACTACCAGCGTGACGAGAACAAGAATCCGCCCGGGCCGCGGCATGGAGCCGACAAGGTGTTTCGCGGCGGGTCATGGAACGAGGATCCTGAAGTCGCCCGTTCGGCCGGACGGAATGCCGGCGCGCCCGATCGCCGGAGTTATCTCACCGGATTCCGCTGCGCGCGATCAGAGACGAGGGTGAACGGTCATTGGTCAATGGTGAAAGGCGGAGAATCGAATCAACACATTGATTCCACCCACCATTGACCATTCACTATAGGACATCGCAACAACAAGGAGGCCGTATCGTGAAACGAGATATCCTAGAGAGCCGGCGGACATTGGACTGGACGATCACTGCGTGCCTGATTGTTGCCGCCCTGATTGGTCTGACGCGCATTGCCTGGGGATTGGACACGCAAGACATCACGATCGAGTGGACCGAGCAGGGCAAACAGATCGCCTCAGACCGGGTGGCGAACTGGAAAACGAAGGACGAGATGATGCTGGTCCCGGCCGGAGAGTTTCTGATGGGCAGCGACAAGAAGTTCGACCGGGTCGCATACCGGTCGGAGCTTCCGCAGCGGCGGGTGTACCTGGATTCGTTCGAAATCGGCAAGTACGAAGTGACGGCGCTGGAGTATCTCGCGTTCGTCCTCGCCACCGGCCGCCCGCCGCAACTGGATTGGCGCTATGACGGCGGGAATTTCCAGGAGGCGATGGCGCATCACCCCATCATGCACGTCACCTGGTACGATGCGGATGCCTACTGCCGCTGGGCCGGGAAGCGCCTGCCCACTGAAGCCGAATGGGAAAAGGCCGCCCGAGGCGAAGACGGCCGGATCAATCCCTGGGGTAATCAACCGGCCGGGTTGAGCCGCGTGAACTTCGGCCGTACAGGCCTGTCCGGGCCTGTGAGGGATCGTCCGGAGAGGCTGCTGCTCTATCCGCCGATTATTTCGGTCGACAAGTACGAGAACGGCGTGAGCCCGTACGGCGCGTATCAGATGTTGGGGAACGTCTCGGAATGGGTGGCGGATTGGTACGACAAGGATTACTACGCCACCGCGCCCGACCGGAATCCCACAGGTCCGATGACCGGGACCCAGAAGGCGTTCCGCGGCGGGGGCTGGATGGACAGCACCACGACGATGCGGGCGGCCATGCGCAACGGGACCGATCCGAACACCAAGATCAACTGGATGGGTTTCCGCTGTGCGAAATCGGTGGAAACGTCAAACGTCAATCGACAATCGTCCATCGAATCGGACGACCGGATGGCGCGTCTCCGCGAATGACGACTGACGTATGACGGGAACTCCATCGTGAATTACTTATTCACCACGCTGATGTCTCGGGCCGGCGTGCGCATGTCAGCGCATCGCTCGAAGGAAGGGCCGTGCTCCTCGACGACAACCGAAGAGGAGAGACATCATGCAGATTCATCGGAGGAAGAGCAGCCGGACCATTGGAGCGTGGCTTGTCGGAATTGCAATCGCCGCGGGAGTCGTTGTCTGTGGTGCCTCGCAGGCTTCTGCTGAGGAAGAGACGACGAGGACAGGCAACAGGGTTTTTTTCCGCGGGGGATTCGCAGCGCTGAACAGCAGTCGGGGAGGGGAGCTGTTTACAAACGTCCATGGACTCGCCGGCGGCCCATCCAATGACGACAGCACCGGCTATTATATCGGCGCTGGAACCGACTTGATGCTGACGCGAGACGCCTGGGGCTTGGCGGACAAAGTCGGCATCCTTGGCGAAATCGGCATGGAGTACAATCGCTTTAGCTCACAAACCGTCGCGAACTCCGATACGGCGTTGACCGGCGCTCCTTTTTACAAAACCCAGGTCACCATGCTGACGATCGACGTGGCGCCGAAGATAAAATTCCGACAGGGGACCGACTTCCAGCCTTGGCTCATCCCGGTCGGCCTGGACTTTCACGTGATCAGCCCACCTTCAAATCAAACGAACTATCTCGACATCGGGGCGCAGTTCGGAGTCGGCGGTGAAGTCCGCGTGTGGAAAGAATTATGGCTCGGGGTGGACGGTCGATACCATTTGGCATCAGGCGCGACAAATACCGTCAACAACTATGGAACCGTGGGCGCCTACGTAGGCATCGGCTTTTAATAGGACACCGATAAAGTCCGCGAGCGGCGTTCTCCCATCGCTCAGAGCCTAACGACAGAGACAGGCAACGGTAACGCATCCGCACGAGGGCGGGACGGTGACCTCCATCCCACCTTGTTGATTCCCTGGGTCGCCGTCCGTTCTCTTCAACAGCGTCGCCGGCCTCTCATTGACCGGCGGCACGCTGCTTCTCTCCTTCATCCTCGCTCCAACGGTCAGGAAGGACTTCGTCCCCGGAACGCCGACTCCGTCGGCGCGGGCGTGATCTCTCCTGTCCCTTTCTGCAACAGCCGTGGAGCGCGACTTGGGGCAGGGCTCCCCTTGTCTCCGATCTCAGGTACGAAACCGCCCAGATTTTCCGGCGCAAGCGTCCGGCTGCGGGCTCTCAATTTGCGGTTTCTTCCTTGCACTCTCGGGCTTCCATGAGAGGGAAGGTCTGTGTTATCGCGATGCTGCTGTGGGTGGTCACGCTCGGCGCCGCCGGATGGGTGTTCGTCAAGGGCTGGACGGTACCGGGTGTCGACGGCCGCACGGAAATCCTGCTCGCTCCCGCAGAGCGCGATCAAATCCTCGGGGAAATGCGCCATCTCCTGAAGGCCGTGGACGGCATCCTCAGAAGCCTCGGGGAGCCGCAGCCGGACCTGCCGGCCGCAGAGCAAGCGGCGAGGGCGGCGGGGATGGCAATGGCGGCGGACGTCAATCCGGCGATCATGGCCAAACTTCCCCTGCCGTTCAAACAAATGGGCATGTCGATCCACGGAGACATGGATGCGCTGGCGGATGCGATCGTCGAGAAGGAAAGTTCTCAGCAGATCCTGCGGCGCCTGTCGAGCATGACCGCCCGCTGCACGACCTGCCATGACCTGTATCGACTGAGCGCCGATCAATTGTCGCGCCCTCGGTAGCGATCGGCTGACAGCGCGAACGCGAGAATCGGATGCCATCACGCGCTCCTCGCACCCATCCATGGACGAATCCTTTTGACGGGTGAATGCTCAGAATACGCATGTTGAGAATTTCGTCCGAGAACGCGTGCCATCGGCGGCCCGGTGGCACGAAGCGGCGGGACAAAGAGGCGCTACGGCTCGGATTGCGATTATCGGAGCAGCAATCGGAGGACTGCCTGCGGCCTTTGAGGCCCGGGCGATGCTGGACAACAAGCACACGGTGACGGTGCTTTCGAACGTGGACTCGTCTCACTTCGTCTCGTCGGATCCCTGGGTAGCGGTGGGATGGCGCAAACGCACCGACATCAGTTTCGCGTTGAGGCCGGTACTGGAAAAGAAAAGGATCACATTCGTCCACGCCCCAGTGGATCGGTTCGAACCGGAGGAGAATCGGGTCATCACCTCACATGGGGAAGTGCCGTACGACTATCCGATCATCGAGACCGGACCCAAGCTGAATTTCGAGGCGGTGCCGGGGCTCGGCCCGAGCGGTTACACCCAATCGGTCTGCACCGTGGATCATGCGGAGCAGGCCTGTGGAGCCTATCAGCGTTTCCTCAAGGGCCCGGGGTGTGCGCGAACCGTTCTTGGAGAAGGCGATTGTCAAAACGTTCGGCACCGGAAAGCTGGAGCGTCAAGAGTAGACGCACGAGGCGAGCCGTGACGCAAGGGACACTGACGTGATCGGCCAGGTGGTCTTGCCAATCGCAGTCGGTCTGCCGATCGGCCTTCAGCTCGGAGCCACCGGCACCGGCGGCGCGCTCCTGGCCGTGCCGGCGCTGGTGTACCTAGCAGGCGTTCCGGCCAAGGAGGCTGCCGCCATGTCGCTCGTGATCGTGGCCGCCTCCGCATGGTTCGGCATGTGGGATTACAGCCGGCTCGGTCTCGTGCGACCCAAGGCCGCCGTGGCTTTTTCCGGAACCGGCAGCATCGGCTCTTGGCTGGGGGCCGACGGGCATCAACTTGTCCAGGGGGAGGTGCTGCTCATCGGGTTTGGGATCATGCTACTGCTGGCCAGGTACCTGACGCACCGGCACAGTCGCACCGCCCAGGCAGAGTCTGACATGAGTTGTGCTGCCCGATTTTCGAGGGCTTGTTGGCTCAAGCTGGCGGCTCTCGGCCTGGCGGTGGGCCTGTTGAACGGGTTCTTCGGCGTGGGTGGAGGTTTCCTGATCGTGCCGGCGTTGACCCTCTTCGCCGGCTTCGCCGCGCGCGAGGCTGTGGGCACGTCGCTCTGTGTCATCGCGATCATTTCCCTGGGCGGACTGGCCCGGCATCTGGAAACCGGCGTCCTTCATGGCCCCCTACTTCCGCTCGTGCTGCTCGGGAGCGCGGCCGGCATGCTTCTGGGCGCGCGACTCGGCCAGATCGTTTCGCCCCCGACGATGGGTCGAGTGACCGCCTCCATCACAGTCGTCACCGCGGTCACCCTGATCGCGGTCAACACCGCCAAGATTCTTCGGCTGTCACAATGAACCTCCCATCGGCCTTCCGTGAAGGACACCGGTCGATGCCGTCCCGGAGAGGCGGCAGGCTATGGACATCACAACGGTCGAAACAATCAGGTGATTTCTCCCGCTTTCCGCCCTGAATCTTTCGAGCCGTTCCTGGCCTCACATCAGCAGAAGGAAAGGAGAGTCCTGATGAAGCTGAATGAATTGTTGCGGTTGATTGCCGGTGTCTTCGTCCTGCTCGCGATATTCCTGGGCGCCACGGTGCATCCTTCTTGGAATTACTTTGCCGTATTCGTGGCCCTCAACCTCATCCAATCGGCTTTCAGCGGCTGGTGTCCGATGATGGCCTTGTTGCGCAAATTCGGCGTGCAGGAATAAGACGTTCGCCGATCAGGAGCGAGGAGGAGACGGAGCGTGAGACCGTGGCTGATCGTGCTGATGCTGCTCGCAGGGTGCGACTCCAAGGACGATCCGGCCCCTTCCGTCGTATCGGCGGCTCCACAAGAGGTGATTCAGTCCGCGGTGGTGGACATCAAGACCGCCCAGGTTCCCGTCCGAGTGGAGGTCACCGGACAGGTTCAGCCGACGTTCCAGGCCACGTTGGCGAGCCGTATTCAGGGGACGATCGACCGGTTGCTCGTGCGGGAGGGGACGCAGGTGTCAAAGGGTCAGATCCTGATTCAGCTGGACAATCGCGACGTGAAGGCCGATCTGGCGCGCGCCACGGCGGAAGAGGAGAATGCCAGGGGACACCTGCACCGCATGCAATCTCTGCTGAAAGATCAAGCCGTCTCACGGCAGGAAATGGAAAACGCGGCCCGCGCCCAGTTTCGGGACGAGATACCCGTCACGAGGAGCGCTTCACGGAGGAAGAGCCCGCCGTGTCGGTGGCCATCGCCAAACAGGCCGGCATCAATGCCGTCACGGTGGCGCACGACGTGATCCGCAAAGTTGAAGAGATGAAGGGCCTGACGATCCCGGCTGATGTACGCGTCACCGTCACGCGCGACTACGGAGAGACCGCGCAGGAGAAGGCCAACGAACTCCTGTGGCATCTGCTCATTGCCGTCGTCGCGGTCGTGGCCTTTCTCGGTGTCGCGCTCGGACCGCGCCCCGCGCTCGTGGTCTCGATCGCGATTCCCCTCACGCTGGCGCTGACCCTTTTCACCTCCATGCTGATCGGGTACACGATCAACCGCGTCACGCTGTTCGCGCTGATTTTTTCCATCGGCATTCTGGTGGACGACGCCATTGTGGTGGTTGAGAACACCTACCGGCATCTGACGTTGCGGCTCAGGTCCCATCGCGATGCCTCCATCCATGCCGTCGACGAAGTCGGGAATCCGACCATCCTCGCAACCTTCACGGTCATCGCGGCGCTGCTTCCGATGGCCTTCGTGTCAGGCCTGATGGGGCCCTATATGCGTCCGATTCCCGTGAACGCCTCGATTGCGATGTTCTTTTCGCTCCTGGTGGCGTTCGTAGTCATTCCCTGGTTCTGCCAGACCTGTTACCGACCCGGCGCCGCAGTCTCGGGGGTCGATCACGAGAGGAACGAACAGAGCCTCACCGCGCGCCTGTACCGCCGCCTAGTTTCGCCGCTCTTGACGCACCCGATCCTGGCGTTCGTGTTCCTCGGGGGGGTTGCCGCGTTGCTCATCGGGTCCTGCCTGCTCTTCTATACGCATCACGTGGTCGTCAAGATGTTACCGTTCGACAACAAGAGCGAGGTCCAGCTGGTCATCGATATGCCGGAAGGGACCACGCTGGAGGAATCGGCCCGCGTGACGAAGGCTCTCTCGGAGTATGTGCGCACGATTCCGGAGGTGCGTGACTATCAGGCCTATATCGGCACGGCATCGCCGTTCAATTTCAACGGCCTGGTCCGCCACTATTATCTGCGGGAGCAGCCGCACGAGGCCGATATTCAGATCAACCTGATGGCGAAGGATCAACGCGCCGCGCAGAGTCACGAGGTCGCCCGGCGGATGCGGCCTCACGTACAGGAGATCGCCCGCCGCTACGGCGCCAATGTGAAGATCGTGGAAGTGCCTCCGGGGCCGCCGGTGTTATCGGTGCTGGTGGCCGAAGTCTACGGTCCTGATTACGGCCGGCAGCTCGCCGTCGCGCGGGAGATCCGCGGGGTGATGGAATCCACCCCCGGCGTCGTGGACGTGGACGATGTTATCGAGGCGGAGCAGGCGAAATACCTCTTCACGGTGGACCGAGCGAAGGCGGCGCTCGCGGGGATTCCGTCGGAGGACATCGTCAACACGCTGCGCATGGCGTTGGAGGGGACGAACGTCGGCTTGGTCCATATTCCACGGGAGAAGAGTCCCGTGCAGATCATGTTGCGATTGCCGCTCACGGCGCGGACCGGGCTTGAGCATATCGGGGAGATCGCATTGCGGACGAAGACCGGCGGCCTTGTGCCGCTGTCCGAACTGCTCGTGGTCGAGCACACCATCCAGGAGCAGGCGATCTACCACAAGAATCAGAAGCCGGTGGTCTACGTCGTCGCCGACGTGGGAGGTCCCGGCGCCGAGCAGGCGGAGAGTCCGGTGTACGGCGTCCAGGGTGTCGGGAAGAAACTGGAAGGCTATCAACCGGCCGAGGGTTATCAGATCGAGCAGTACTACGCCAGCCAGCCCTGGTCGGAGGATAAGATCGCGATCAAGTGGGACGGGGAGTGGCACATCACGTATGAAACGTTCCGCGACATGGGGATCGCCTTTGCCGTGGCGCTGCTGCTGATCTATCTGCTCATCGTCGGTCAGTTTCAGTCCTTCCTCACCCCGGTGATCATTATGGCGCCGATCCCGCTCACGCTGATCGGCATTCTGCCGGGGCATTGGCTGACCGGCTCGTATTTTACGGCAACGTCAATGATCGGATTCATCGCGCTGGCCGGTATCATCGTCAGGAACTCCATCCTACTGGTGGATTTCATTCAACTCCAGGAAGAGGCGCGGATTCCGCTGTTCGAGGCCGTGATCAAAGCCGGCGCGATCCGCACCAGGCCGATCCTCTTGACGGCCGCCGCCCTGATGGTCGGCGCCTTCGTCATTATTCTGGACCCGATCTTCCAGGGGCTGGCCGTCTCGTTGTTGTTCAGCGTCGGCGCTTCTACCCTGCTGACGCTCGTCGTCATTCCCGTGTTGTACTTTCACATGAGCGGACGTCGGAGGTGAGGCACGAAGGGCACGGGAGACCACGGCGCCCCTCGCGCCCCGATCTTGTGTTACAGTTCCGGCGGCAATCTGTCATGCGCGCCACTCGACGCCGAATGCGAACAGGAAAGGGCCGTCCGGCATCGCGCCGCATGATCATCGGCCGCTCTTGTCCATGAAGATCACGCGAACGTCTTTGCCTCTCGCACTCGGCGCAGTCATTCTGGGACTGTCGGGATACGTGCTGGCCCGTTTCATCGGATCCCCCGGCCTGCCCGAGGGACTGATTCAGGCGAACGGCCGCATCGAGGGTGACCACATCACGGTGGCCAGTAAGTTTCCCGGCCGCATCGTCGAGCTGGCCGCCCGAGAAGGTGCGAAGGTGGTCAAGGGGGCCGTCCTCATCCGGCTGGATGATGCACAGACGAAGACCAAGGTCGACCAGGCGGCCAGGCTGGTCGACACGATCTCCGCGCAGGTGGAGGCTGCCCATACGCAGCTTGCCGTGCTGAATCTGGACGTGCCCCTCAGCATAGAAGCCGCATCGGCCAAAGTGGCCAGCGCGAATGCGGCCGTGCAGAAGGCCCGCGCGGTGGAATATGAAGCGCGTCGCGACGTAGCGCGGATGCGCGCGCTCATCCGCGAGCAGGCGGTCTCGGAGCAGCAGCTGGACCAGGCCGAAGCCCGATGGAAAGTTTCGGCTACCGAGATCTCTGTCGCCAAGGCCGCCCTCGACCAGGCCGCCAAGGAATTGGGGCAGGCCGAATTGGGTTGGCAGCGGATTCGATCAAAGGAAGCCGAGGTGTCGGCGCTGGAACGGCAGCGGGATCAAGCGGACGCGGCGTTCGCTGAAGCACAGAGCGTCCTGCAGGACCTCACCATCGTCGCTCCCGCCGACGGAACGGTCACCACACGAATGGTCGACGTCGGTGAAGTGGTGGTCAGCGGCACGCCGCTCCTCGAGCTGGTCGATCTCGATCGACTCTATCTGCAGGTCTACGTCCCGGAAGTACAGATCGGGAAAGTCCATCTCGATTTGCCTGCCCGCATCTATACGGACGCCTTTCCGGATCAGCCGTTCGAGGCGACCGTGCGGTACATCGCCTCCAAAGCCGAATTCACTCCCAAGGAAATCCAAACGCCCGACGAGCGGGTCAAGCTGATCTATGCCGTCCGCCTCTATCTGAAAAACAATCCGGCACATCGTCTGACGCCCGGCCTGCCGGCCGACGCCGTGATTCGCTGGAACGACGGCGCGGCATGGGCGCGGCCCCGGTAGGCGGACCGCGCCGATCTCCGGAGGTAACGACGCTTGCAGGCGCCCAGTGAAAGATCCCATCATGAGCCATGATGTTCCGGTCGTCCGCGTCTCCGGACTCGTCAAGCGCTATAAGCGGCACGAGGCCGTCAGCGGCGTGGATCTGACGGTCAAGCCAGGCGAAATTTACGGCCTGATCGGGCCCGACGGCGCAGGGAAGAGCAGTCTAATGAAGGCCATCGCCGGCGTGCTGTCCTATGAGGAAGGCCGTATCGAGGTCTTCGGCATGCTGGTGGATTCCGAGCGGACCGCCGAAGCGGTGAAGCCGCGTCTTGGCTTTCTCCCGCAGGGCTTGGGATTGAACCTGTATCCGGAACTGACGGTCGAAGAGAATATCGACTTCTTCGCGCGACTACGGCTGGTCCCGGAAGAACGGCTGAGGGAAGACAAAGCCCGCTTGCTGGCCATGACACGGCTGGACCCGTTCCGTGAGCGGGTGACGAAACACCTCTCGGGCGGGATGAAGCAGAAGCTCGCCTTGATTTGTACGTTGATTCACCAGCCGGCCCTGGCCATTCTGGACGAGCCCACGACGGGAGTGGACCCTGTTTCCCGACGGGATTTCTGGACCATCCTCACCGAATGGTTGGACGCCAAGGGTATGACCGCGCTCGTGTCCACCGCCTACATGGATGAAGCAGTCCGGTTTCACCGTCTTTCGTTCATGTCCAAAGGACTGGTCTTGGCGGCAGGCAGTCCGTCTGAGATTCGCGCTCTGGCCCAAGGTCTGGTGGTGACATTCGAAACGAGCCATCAAACTGAGGCGGTCGAGCGGCTCAAGACGCGTTACGTCCAGGTCGAAACCCTTGGACCGTCCATCCACGTCTTCAGTCCCGAAAGGAACGCCGACTTGGCGCTCGCGGGGATCCGGGCCACGTTGGACGGACTGCCAGTCGATCATGCCCATACGGATGATCCGGAATTAGAAGACGTGGTGGTGTCACTGCTGCTGCAGGAACGCCAGGGCCGCCCCGCCATCCGTGCCGAGACGGGCACGTCCCGGGTCGACGGCGCACGCGCTCGCTTCGAGGGTCCGGCCGTCGAAGCTCGAGATCTCATCCGAGATTTCGGCGACTTTCGGGCGGTGCATCGGGTGAGTTTTTCTGTGAAGCCCGGAGATATTTTCGGCCTGCTGGGCGCGAACGGCGCCGGGAAGACCACCGTCATCAAAATGTTGACGGGCATCCTGCCTCTCACGGCAGGTGAAGGGTGGGTGGCCGGTGCCGATATGCGTCAGGCGGGCGGGGCAATCAAGGAACGCATCGGCTATATGTCCCAAGCGTTCTCCCTCTATTTGGATTTGACGGTCGTCGAAAACATCCAGCTGTTCGCCGGCATTTACGGGTTGTCCCGTCAGCAGACGCGACAACGGATGGCCTGGATCATCAACATGGCGGGACTCACAGGCTACGAGACCGATCGAACGGGAAAACTGCCGATGGGCGTGCGCCAACGGCTGGCTCTGGGATGTGCCCTGGTCCACCGGCCGCGCGTGTTGTTTCTGGATGAACCGACGTCCGGCGTCGATCCGATCGGGCGCAGACGGTTTTGGGAGATTCTTTCGCAGCTGGTCCGCGAGGAGAGCGTGGCGATTCTCGTGACGACCCATTATATGAGCGAAGCGGAACATTGCGGCCGGCTCGGACTCATGCACGCGGGACGCCTGGTAGCGGAAGGCTCGCCTGCAGATTTGAAGCGGGAACTCGTCCGAGAGATGGGGCTGCTGCTCGAAATCACGACCGACCAGCCGGCCCGTGCGCTGGCACAGCTGGCGAACCGCGGCATGATCCATGCCGCTCTGTCGGGAACGGCCATCCATCTCTTGTCACAGGACCCGACTCGGGATGAAGCCCGGATTCGAGCCGTGCTGTCCGATTGCGGCATCTCCGTGGAGGGCGCACGGACGAGACAGCCGAGCCTCGAAGATGTGTTCGTGTCCCGCGTCCGCGCCTTGGAACACCAGGCGCCGGAGACGCTGTCGGCTCGACGCGGCTCGTAAACCCCAGGCCTCGACTCATGAATCTTCGACGCATCACAGCGGTGGCGCTCAAGGAATGGAAGGAGACGACCAGGGATCGGCTGTTCCTGGGTCTGGCCTTTCTCCTGCCCGCGCTCTGGCTGACGGTGTTCGGGTACGGTCTTGTGATGGACGTCGAACACATTCCGTTCGCCGTGATCGATCACGACCAAACCCAGATGAGCCGGGACTACGTCTATCGGTTCATGCAGTCTCGCTATTTTTCCTATCGCGGCCACGCGGCGGACCTACGGGACCTCGACCGGCTGCTGACCGAAACGAAGATCCGGACGGCGCTCATCGTGCCGGAACGGTTTCAGGAACAACTCTCGGGAGGAGAAGCGGTGTCGGTCCAAATCCTTCTCGACGGCACCTTCCCGCTGCAGACCGATATCGCGAAAGGCTATATCATCGCCATCAACCAGGCGTTCGCCGAGAACCTGGTCAGCGCCTATGTCAGCCGCACCCGGGGGGTATCGCGCGAGGAAGCCGGGCGGGCGGTGCGGCCCGTCGCCATGGAGGTGCGGTATCTCTACAATGAAGAAGTCCGAAGCAGTTGGTCGATGGTGCCGGCGCTCGTCATGTTTACCCTGATGCTCGCCTCGCCGCTCCTGACCGCCTTGGGCCTCGTGCGCGAGAAGGAAACCGGCTCGATCTACAACATTTACAGCTCTACCGTGAGCCGAGCCGAGTTCCTCGCCGGGAAGTTGCTCCCCTACATCGCCGTCTCCCTGCTCAACGTCGGCATGCTCTGGCTGATGGCCGTCCTGCTGTTTGATGTCCCGTTCAAGGGCAGCTTCCTGTTTTTCTATTCGGCCTCCGTCTTCTTCATCCTCTGCACCACCGGAATCGGCCTGTTGATTTCGCTGTTGGTCCAGACCCAAATGGCCGCGCTGATCATCACGATGGTCCTGGCGATACTGCCCACCATCCTGTTCTCCGGTTTGCTGGTGCCCGTGGCTTCACTGAGCCGAGGAGCTCGGTTTCAAGCCCATCTTTTCCCCGGCATGTATTACACCGACATCGTGCGCGGAAGTTTTCTTAAGGGAGTCGGCTTGGACGTCTTGTGGCCCGACGTGGCGGCGCTGGCGATCTTTGCAGCCGCACTTTGGCTCATCACCTATCGGCTGTTCACCAAGCGGCCAAAAGCCTGACGGGAAGCATGACGATGGACGGACACCGCGCGGTCAGATGGTGGCGCCGTCTTGCCGCCATGACCCAAAAGGAAGTGTGGCAACTGGGACGGGATCTCCCGCTCCTTCTGTTCCTGCTCTACTCGTTTTCCCTCTCCGTCTATGTCAGCGGCGTCGGACTCACCATGCAACTGCGGAACGCCGACCTGCTGGTGCATGACGCGGATCACAGCGTGTCGTCGCGCGAGCTCATCCACCGCTTTCAGCCGCCCTACTTTCGCTTCAAGGGCGAAATCGACGACCCGCGCGATGGGCGTCGGCGCATGGATGAAGGTACGGCCATGGTCGTGTTGGACATTCCGCCCCGGTTTCATGAGGCTCTCGCCGGGCGGGAAGCCACGGCCGTCCAACTGCTGGTGGATACGACCAATGCGCCACAGGGCCTGTCGGCCGCCGGCTACGCGGCACAAATCGTGAGTCGCTTCGGCGCCGAAGTCGGGCTCGCGTCCGTCGGTCTTGGCCCGACGCAGTCCGCCATGCCCATGGTCGTGAGCGCTCATCGCGTGTGGTTCAACCCCAACCAGGACGAGACGTGGTTCCAATCGATCTCCCATCTGCTGCGCACCATCACGATTTTCGCCGTGCTGCTGCCGGCTGCGGCGTTGGTCCGCGAAAAAGAGCGGGGCACCATCGAACAACTCCTCGTCTCTCCGCTCTCCCCAGTGCAGATCATGCTGTCCAAAGTCCTGGCGATGACGGCCGTCATCCTGCTTTGCGCTTTCATCGCGGTGTACGGCGTTCTGCAGCCGCTGTTTCACGTGCCAATGAAGGGGCCGGCCTGGCTGTTCTTTCTGCTGACGGGCCTGTACGTGTTCACCACCTCGGGCTTGGGTCTGGTGGCGGCCACGGTGACGAGAAACCAGGCGCAGGTGGGCATGATCACGCTGTTCCTCGTGGGTCCGATGCTGTTGCTGTCCGGCATCACGACCCCCTATGAATCCATGCCCAAGTGGGTGCAAACGGTCATGGGGATTTCGCCGCTTCGGTACTACATCGACATCACGTACGGCGTCCTCTTGAAGGGCGCCGGACTCGACATGCTCTGGAAGTCCGTGGGGACCATGGCGCTGTTGGGCGGGGGACTGTTCGCCTTCGGGATGTGGCGGTTCCGGCGGCAATTCGAATAGTCTTTCGACGGAACCCCGGAGGCGGTTGACGGAACCCACGGCCGTGTCGCGTGGAGGATCGCGATTGCAATCGCGCCGGCCGTCCGTCTTATACTCATCTCCTGAGCTTCGCACCCAGGGATCGCTCGCGAACAACCGGATAGGCACCGGCCGTGCCGGAGTCGCTCTCCAAGGAGCTCCACATGAACAGAAAAGTCTCGTTTTCCATTTGGTACGTCTTTCTCGCGATCTGGGCCGTCATTCTCCTGCACGATTTTATTTCGACGCTGAACAAGATCGAAGAGATTCCCTACAGCCGGTTCAAGACGCTGGTCGCCGAGAACAACGTCACCGAAGTCGCCGTCAGCGCCCAAACCATCACCGGCAAGTTGAAACCGGTGGGAGAGACCAAGGGAGAATCGAAAGAAGCGGCAAGGGAGCCGCAGCTCTTCACGACCATCCGGATCGAGGATCCCGACTTGGTGCGGGACCTCAGCGGACACGGGGTCACGGTCACCGGAGTCATCGAGTCCACGTTTCTGCGTGACCTCCTCTCGTGGATCTTGCCCGCGCTCGTGTTCGTCGGCATCTGGTTCTTCTTCATCCAACGGCTAGGCCAGGCACAGGGCGGCTTCATGAGGGTGGGGCAGTCGAAGGCCAAGA
The DNA here is from genome assembly GCA_029194535.1 of Nitrospira sp. Classification (NCBI taxonomy): domain Bacteria; kingdom Pseudomonadati; phylum Nitrospirota; class Nitrospiria; order Nitrospirales; family Nitrospiraceae; genus Nitrospira; species Nitrospira sp. Next base: position 96,746 of record JARFXR010000001.1, read on the forward strand.
TCTACATGGAGAAGGACATCAAAGTAACGTTCGCCGACGTGGCCGGTGTGGACGAGGCCAAGGAAGAACTGCGGGAAGTCGTGGAATTCCTCAAGACGCCGGAGAAGTTCACCAAGCTCGGCGGCAAGATTCCGAAAGGTATCTTGTTGGTTGGTCCACCCGGCACGGGCAAGACCTTGCTGGCCCGGGCCGTCGCAGGCGAGTCCGGCGTGCCGTTTTTCAGTATCAGCGGCTCGGAATTCGTCGAGATGTTCGTGGGGGTCGGGGCGGCCCGCGTGCGCGACCTCTTCGAGCAGGCCAAGAGCAAGGCGCCCTGCATCATCTTCATCGACGAGTTGGACGCCCTCGGCAAGGCGAGGGGAATGGGGCCGATGGCGCACGAGGAGCGCGAACAGACGCTCAACCAACTGCTGGTCGAGATGGACGGCTTCGACCCGCGCATCGGCGTCATCCTCATGGCCGCCACCAATCGTCCGGAAATTCTCGATCCCGCGCTGCTCCGAGCCGGACGATTCGACCGGCACGTCCTCGTGGACCGGCCGGACAAGAACGGCCGGCTCGCCATTCTCAAGGTCCACGCGCGGTCGGTTGCGCTGGGACCGGACGCCGACCTCGGAATCATCGCCGGCATGACACCGGGGTTTTCCGGCGCAGACCTCGCCAACGTAATCAACGAATCCGCCCTCCTGGCCGTCCGGCGGGGGAAAGACCGCGTCGGGAGCGAAGAATTGCAGGAAGCCGTCGAGCGTGTGATCGCAGGCCTGGAGAAGAAAAACCGCGTCCTGAACAAGATGGAGAAGGAACGGGTCGCCTATCATGAAACGGGACATGCGTTGGTCGCGCTGTCCATCCCGGGATCCGATCAGGTACAGAAGATCTCGATTATTCCTCGCGGAATCTCCGCGCTCGGCTATACCCTCCAACTCCCGACCGAGGACCGCTTCCTCATGGCCAAGTCTGAATTGGAGAACAAGATCGCGGTTCTCCTCGGCGGTCGGACCGCCGAGGAGTTGATTTTCGGCGAGGCCTCCACCGGCGCGCAGAACGATCTGTTGAAGGCAACCGACATCGCAAAAAGCATGGTGAAGGCCTACGGCATGAGCGAGAAGATCGGCACAGTGACCCTCGAACAGGAGCGGCAGCCTCAATTCATGCAGATCCAGAGTCCTGCCGAAAAGGGCGACTATTCGGAAGAAACCGCCAGGGAAATTGATTGCGAAGTCCGGCGGATTATTGATGGAGAGTATGAGCGGGTGAAACGGCTTCTCGCCGAGAAAAAGGCTGCCCTGGAAGAAGGGGCCAAGCTTCTGCTGGAGCGGGAGGTCATCACCGGAGAGCAATTGAAAGCCATCATGGACAATCGGTAAACGCGCCGCGGATTCCGCAGCGTACCGATGAGCTGGCACACCTCCGTTTGAGCCCGCGATCAATCAGTCTCAGCCGAGCCAAGACGGAAGCACAGGGGATGGCGTCCTCGAACCGGCCGGTGCGAGGCGCGCTCGGTCCTTGAGGATCGCTCGGGAATCACGTATGGTCTCGACGCGAATCTCTGAACGTGAGCCGGCACGGCGGCGGCAACCGTTGACGACCTGTCATGGCTCCAATGCGTAACTGATTGCTGATGTCCGTTCTGTCGTTGACTCTCATCTCCCTGCACATCGGCGCCGCCGTAACATGGATCGGCGGCATGCTGTTCCTGTCGTTGGTCCTGGCACCGCTGTTGCGGCAGGCCGACGACCCGTCCTCCGTCAAGGTCTTGTTCGGCGCGGCCGCCCGCCGCTTTCGCCTCGTCGTCCGACTGGCGATCGTCGTCCTGATCGGGACCGGTCCGCTGCTGCTGGAAGCCAGAGGGCTCTCCATCACGGAGCCGTCCTCGTGGCCGATCGTTCTCTGGGTGAAGCTGACGCTCGTCGGCCTGCTCCTTCTGTTCACACTGTTGCATGACCTCCTCGTCGGCCCGCGCGTCCTTCGCATCGGCTCGCAACCGACTGCAGCCTGGACGGCGCAGGATCGGTTCTTGCTGAGCGCATCCAGGCTGGTTCCGCGTCTTGCCCTCCTGACCGCGCTCGCGGTGCTGGTCGCCGCCGCCCTCTTGGCCCGCAGCAGCTAGCCCGGCGGGCCGTCCTCCAGATCCACCGCCACGCCGATCCCGTACCGTTCGAAGAAGGCGGTCACGTTCGAGAAGGCATCGGCGTACAGCACCCCTCCGAGCACGATGAGGACAATGCCGCTTGCTTTCGACAGCAGGCTTGCCCAGGGTCCCGCCTGCTTCAGATAGGCGAGACAACGGTCCAATCCTAGCGCCGCCGCCAGCAGCGGCAACCCCAGTCCCAGCGCGTAGAAGGCCAGCAACGTCACACCGTCGGCCAGGGTGTCGGCCGTGGCGGCATACAGCAGCAGGGTGCCGAGAATCGGACCGACACAGGGTGTCCAACCCGCGGCGAACGTGGCGCCGATCAACCATGACCCCAGAAAACCGACCGGAGGGCGGCGCAGATGGACACGTTTCTCCACCATGAGGAACCCGAGCCGCACGAGCCCCGTCACTTGCAGGCCGAACAGGATCATGATCACCGCGCCGATCTTTCTGATGAGGGCTTGATAGTCGGCCAGGAGCTGCCCGAGGAAGCTGGCCGACGCTCCGAACGCGATGAAGATCGCCGAGAATCCGCCGATGAAGCAAAGCGCATTGCCGAGGATCGTCCTGCGCCGGATCCGGCGCTCGAGCGGGGCTGACAGTTGATCCAGCGACAGTCCGGTGATCACCATGACATAGGAGGGCACGAGGGGAAGGATGCAGGGCGAAACGAACGAAACCAAGCCCGCGAGAAAGGCCGTCAGCAAGGACGTATGTGGCAGAGTCTCCAGCATGGCGACGGTTCCGGTTTCAGTACGCGGCGGAAGAGAGTCTGCTCTCCCGCCGTCGAGGGGTCACGTCATCCTTTGAGCGTCGAGAGAAACTCGCGAAACTGAGGGTTCTGGAGTATCCCGCCTCCACGGTGGACCAACACAATGTCGCCACGGACATCCAGCAACACGTAGGTCGGCGTAGCGTTGACCTTGAAGGCCTGAGCCGTCCAACGGTCTTCATCGTAGGCCGTCGGAAAGACGAAGGTGGCGGGACGTTCTTTCACGAAGGCTTCGACGTGGCTCCTCGTGTCGGCAAACCCGATCGACACGACCCGGAGAGCGTTCGGCTTGTCCCGCTCGTAAAACGTCGCGAGGGCCGGTAGTTCACGCTGACATACCTTGCACCAGGGAGCCCAGAAAACCAGTAGCGCCGGCTGTACCTCTGAGTGAGGCGTGGCTGTAGGCCTCTCCCGACAGAGTCACCAGTTCGAAGGCCGGCGCGGCGCTCGACGCCGCGTCGGCGGCCGGCGCCCCCGTTCCGACACCGAATCCCGCCGGGACGGCCAGCACGATCACGAGACCAAGCATGGCTGCGGTGACGCGAGACATGATTGCGGTCCTCCTTTGTTAGCCCACATTATTCATGACGGTTCGTGACGAAATCGCCAAGACGCCAAGCGAGATGGGCGCGCGGAGCGCCGAGGCATACTTGAAACAGTATGTTGAGGTCGCGAGGCGCGAGCCTGCCCGCCAGCATGCGTTCGAGGCCGCATGCTGGCTAGTCGCAGCGGCGTATCGGCGGTTGCAGTAGAAGCGCTCATGAATAATGTGGGTTAAGGCTTGATGTACAGGTAGCCTTCTTTTTGAAGATCCGCGATCCGTTTGACGGCAACCGGGTGCAACGTCGCGACAAATCCTTTCGCCAAGTTGTCGATCGTCTTCCCGAAGGCCTTCATGGACACCTGGCACATCTCAGCCTTGGCGCCCTTTTCGATGATTTGGCCGAACCGCTTCGTCATCTCGGCATCCATGTTGTCCTTCTCGAACAGCTCGAGCGCGGGGCCGTGGACGACCAGCTCCACATCGATCTTGTCCGGGCCTCCTTCCGCATCGATGTGTTTGTTGATGAGCGCCAGTGCGTATTTCGCGACCTCCGGATCCTTCCCGTCGACGTGGTACAGCACCTTGACCCTTTCATTGGGAACTCCATCCGCGGCGTGAGACGGATTCGACCAGCCCGCCAGAATGCCGATGGCAAACAGCGTCAGCGCGAGTCCCGGTACCTGCATGATCGATGGCATCTTCATGGGTTCCTCCTTGTGATGAACGGCCTGTTGCAAGGCTTCTGAGCACAGCCTATCCATTCAACGGCCGGACCGGCAGAGGAGAGATCCCCGGCGCTGCCGCCTTTTCTTCCCCTACCGATAGGGGAAAACGCCTCTATTTGTTGGGAAGTCGCTGGGTGAAGTATCTCGCCGCCTGCGTGCGGCGCGTGACGTGGAGCTTCTGGAAGATATGACCGAGATAGTTGCCGACCGTCTTGTCGCTCAGCGAAAGCGAGGCGGCGATTTCCTTGTTGGTCAGCCCTTCGGCCACCAGCGCCAAGACCCGCTGCTCCTGGGGCGAGAGGGGATCCCGCTGGTCTGCGGCGGTCCCGCCCGTCATCGTTTGCACATGGGCCAGCACCCGCTGCGTCGCGCCGCGATCCAGAATCGATTGACCGCCGGCCACCATCTTCACCGCATTGATCAGGTGATCGCCGCTGACCTCCTTGAGGAGAAATCCACCGGCTCCGGCCAAGATCGTCGCCAGCACTGCGTTGTCGTCCGCAAAGGAGGTCAAAAACAGCACGGCGATGTCCGGCTGCGCCGCGCGGATCGATCGGCAGGCTTCGATTCCGCTGCCGTCCGGCAGGCGTACATCCATCAGCGCGATATCCGGTTTGAGCCGCAGGGCCTCAGTGACCGCGCCGGCCACGGTACCCGCTTCTCCGACGACATCGAATCCTCCGGCTTCGGTAAACAGCGTGCGCAGGCCGATGCGCAACACCTCATGGTCGTCCACCAGCAACAGCCGGATCGTCTTGGCCTCAGGCCGACGCATGCGACGCCTCGTGATCAGGCAGATCGAAAATGATGCGCGTCCCGCGATCCGGCTCAGAGAGGATATCGAACCTTCCTTTGAGCGCCCTGGCGCGGGCCGCCATATTCTTGAGCCCGTGCCCCTGGTTAGGGGAAGCCGACGGCCGGCATCCCGTTCCATTGTCTTCCACGATCAGACGCACGTGGCCCGCATCCATGCAAAGCGACACCATGCCGGTTGTGGCTCCGGAGTGCCGCAGACTGTTGCTCACGGCCTCCCGGGCGACTGCCAACAGATGCGCCGCCTGTTCGGGGGTGACCAAGTCGGCCGCGGCCGGATCGATCGCCAACCGGAAGAGCGGATGCGCCGGGCCCGCCATACTCCGTACCAAGGAACCGAATGCGGTTTCCAACTCGCGTCCGTTGAGGATCGGCTGCTCCAGTCCGACCAGATACCCTCTCAAGTCGCGGATGACGAGTGTGAGATCGGCGATGGCTGATCCCAACAGGCCGACGACGTCGCCGGCGCGCTCCGTCACGAACCGCTGGCACCGTTCGAGACTCAAGGTGACCGCATAGAGCGATTGGATGATGCCGTCATGAAGATTCTGGGCGATCCGTTCCCGATCCTCGAGACTGCGCCGGAGGTCTTGATCACTTTCCCGCAGCGCTCGCTGGACCAACGTCGTATGTTCCAAAGACCGGTTCAGATCCGAGATCGTGCGGAGGTAGCCGCGCCCCACCTCCCCTAATACGAGCAGATACGCAGCCAGGCGCAGGCCGTGCCAGAACCACCAGCGGCCGTCCCACGGAATCGAGTACATGAACATCAGTTCCGCCATCCCGAACAGACCCGCCAGGGAGGCCAGTACCAGATCCGCTCTGTCGGCCGATTGCCGATAATCCCACAGCAATCGCGCCGAAGCCGCGAGAAAGAAGAGACAGGCGAAACTTTGCGGCGCCACCGCCGTCGGGGTAAATTCCCCGTTCCGAATCATTTCGGGAATCCGATCGGGATACGCAATCGTCAATATCCCGAAGAGCGTTGCGCCGGCCGTGATGCCCCAGGGCAGCCAGGCTCGTCCCGACTCGTCGTGATCGGGCCGACGACGACCGAGCATCACGAATCCCGCGCTGCCGATCAGACTGGCCATGTTCCGCAGTACGACGAATCCGTCGCCCGGCTGCGCCGCCGCGTGAAACAACTCCAGGATGCCCATGCCGAGGAACCCCGCCGCCGGAGCACGCAACCGACGACCGGCACGTTCATCGTGCTTCTGCAGCAGCATGACCGCCATGGCGATGGAGGCCAGTCCGCCGAGCGCTTCCATGGTCGAGTGGAGCGGCATCTGATGCCAGCGCCACTCGGGCCATTCGGCCTGCAACACTCCGGTCAGTACGAAGAGACAGAGAAATGAACCGACGAGCGCGAGCGCCAGAAGGAGTGGCGAGGTGGTCCGCATCCTGCTCACCAAGCAACGTCGATGACCGGCATGCCATAGTAGCGAATCTCACGGACGTTAATAAACACCTCCCATTCCAATCAATCTCCCACAGGCAGAGCCGGGCGGCGGCTCAGTCCATGAGCAATTGCCTATTCCCTACACGATTCCTATGATGATAAGAGAATCGGACCTGTACAGGATCTCCGGCAAGGACCGGTCATAGCGGCACAGTCACGGACCTCTCAACATGCCACAATCGACGCGCGGCTCCGGCCCCTTCCTACTCACCGTCAACGGAGGCTCCTCCAGTCTCAGGGCCGCCTTGTTTCGAAGCGAGAACCCTCCGGTCCCGACGGTACGTTGCTTGGTCAGCCGGATCGGATTACCGGACAGCGGGATGGTGATCACTCCCGCCGCGACCGGGGAGTCGGAGCACCGAACGGTCGCCGTGCCCGATCATGCAACCGGTGCAGAATTGCTCATGCAATGGCTGGAGCAGACCGTCGGCCTCACCCATCTACACGCCGTCGGCCATCGGGTCGTCCATGGCGGCTTGACCTACAGCCGGCCCGAACGTGTGACGCCGGGCATGCTGGCGGAGTTGCGGCGGATCAGCCCGTACGACCCGGAGCACCTGCCGTCGGAAATCTCCTTGATTGAAACCATCGGCCGACAATGTCCGCACCTCACCCAGGTGGCCTGTTTCGACACGGCGTTCCATCACGGCCTGCCCCGCGTGGCGTCCCTGTTGCCCATCCCGCGCCGCTATGCCGCGCAGGGGCTGCGCCGATACGGATTTCACGGCCTGTCCTGCGCTTTTCTGATGCGAGAGGTGGCTCGGATCGGGAAAGCCGGAGAAGCCGACGGCCGAGTCATACTAGCCCATCTCGGCAACGGAGCCAGCCTGACGGCGGTGCATCGGGGCAGGAGCGTGGAGACCACCATGGGGTTTACACCGACCTCGGGTCTGCCGATGAGCCGACGCTCGGGCGACCTGGACCCCGGAATCGTTGCCTACCTGGCTCGAACGGAAGGCATGGACGTGGAACGGTTCCACCGGATGGTCAACAGAGAATCCGGCCTGCTCGGCCTGTCCGAATTGAGTCCGGACATGCGCGACTTGCTGGCGCAGGAAACCGGCGATCCCAGAGCCGCCGAAGCGGTCGCGCTGTTCTGTTACCATGCCAAGAAGGGAATCGGAGCCCTGGCCGCGACATTGGGCGGATTGGACACCCTGGTCTTCAGCGGCGGCATCGGCGAACATGCGGGACCGGTTCGCGCGCGGATCTGCGAGGGCATGGAGTTCTTGGGGATCACGATCGATCCGCAGCGGAACCGCGCCGGCAAACCGGTGCTGTCGAGGCCGGACGGGCAGGTGACCGTTCGACTGATTCCCACCGACGAGGAGAGTGAGATTGCCCGGTCGGTCTACGAACTGCTGGGCGGCGATTCACCGGGAAATTGCGCGGCATCCCGATGATCGGCGGCTGTGGCATCTTGCACCGGCGCCGCTCGCGAGCTTGGGGAATTTGACCCCACTGACTTTCCATCATCCTGAAACTACCCCACGAGTTCATCCTCCTCCTGGCACGACCGTCGCACATGCCGACAGGATGAATCCTTCTGTTGCAGAGCGTCTCAGACTCAACAGGACATCACAAGGAGGTGCGAGATGCCGTGCAATCTGGGAAAGGTCGAACGGTCCATCCGTCTTCTGATCGGCATTCTGCTGTTGGGAATCGGAGCCTTCGCCGGCTTGTCGCCGGTGGCGACGGGCGTCACGCTTGTCGCGGGCACCATCGCCTTGGTGACGGGAGCGATCAGCTTCTGCCCGCTGTGGGCACTGCTGGGTCTCAACACCTGTGCCGCTCATCCGGCGGCCAAGCGCTAGGGGAGCGGCCGCCTGCTCGCAACGGAGCACAAACGCGGCGCCATTCAGATCATGAAACTACGCGCGACCTATCAGCGAGGCCTACAGTACGAGATCACCAGCGGCCGTCATCATGTCGTGACGGATCAACCGGTGGCGGACGGAGGGGAGGACGCCGGCATGAGCCCGGTGGAGCTGTTCGTCGGATCCATGGCTGCTTGTGTCGCCTATTTTGTCGGACGATTCTGTGCGCGGCACGGGATTCCGCGAGAAGGATTGACGATCGAGGCCGAATGGGCGACGGACGAGAGACCGCACCGTGTCGGACGGATTGGGCTGTCTGTGCATCTCCCGCATCCCGTTCCGCCTGAATTGAAGGAGCGACTCCTCAAGACAGCGCATGGCTGCACGGTGCATCAGTCGGTCGTGGTCACGCCCAAGCTCGACATCGAATTGATCCAATCAGGCCCCGGCGAGGCGAATGCATGAGCGCCGGCGGAGCGGCGAGGATCATCTCGCGTCGAACCTGGTTGACGCGGCTGCTGGGCGGCATCGGCGCGGCAGGGCTTCTGGCCGGCGGACGACTCGCAGCCGCGCCGACCGGCGAGGATGGCGACGTCCCCAGAGATACCGGACCGCTCACGATCCGCGTGGGCCGGCCGTACGACGCCGAAACCCCGGCTCGCGAGTTCGTGTCCTTCCTCACGCCGAATCATCGATTCTTCGTTCGGAGCCACTTCGGTCCTCCTCCGCCGGAGGCCGTCGGCGAAGCCGGCTGGAGACTCCGCATCGCCGGCTTGGTCGAACAATCCCGAGAACTGACTCTCCGCGACGTCAAGCGCCTGGAGGCCGTGACCGTCACCGCGGTGCTGCAGTGCAGCGGCAACGGCCGCGCGTTCCACAGGCCGCGCGTCGCCGGCGTGCAGTGGGAACGTGGAGCGGTCGGCAACGCCCAATGGACCGGTGTGCGACTGCGCGATGTGCTCCGGTTGGTCGGGATCCGTGAGGACGCGCGCCACGTACAATTCCAAGGTGCGGACCGACCGGCGCTCGCAACGGTGCCGCTGTTCACGCGAAGCATTCCGTTGGAGAAAGCGCTTCATCCAGACACGATTCTCGCGTACGAGATGAACGGGCGTCCGCTGCCGCTCCTGCATGGGGCGCCGCTTCGGGTCATCACGCCGGGCTGGATGGCGGACGCCTCTACGAAATGGCTGACCGACATCACCCTGCGGTCCGAGGAATCGGACGGTTATTACATGCAGACGGCCTATCGTCTCCCGCTCGATCCGCTTGAACCGGGAGCAGTGGCGGACGGCCGCCGGACCAGACCGGTGGAAGCGATGGTGGTGAAGTCGCTGATCGCCACGCCGGCAGAAGGCGCCACGGTGCCCTTGGCGCCGGTCATGATTCAGGGCGTGGCTTGGAGCGGGGAATCGAGGGTTCTCGCAGTGGACCTCTCCCTTGACGAAGGGAAGAGCTGGCAGCCGGCCCGGTTTATCGGAGAAGAGCAGCCGTACGCCTGGCGACAATGGCAATTGGCTTGGACCCCACGCAGCGCCGGCCCCGTTTCGATTCTGTGTCGAGCGACGGACGATGTGGGGGCCGTGCAGCCGGCTACGTCGCCCTGGAACCCGGGCGGATTTCTCTGGAACGGCTGGGACCGCGTGACCGTGACGGTCGGGGACTGACACCCTTCTTCGCATCGGCCTGCCCGCCGCATGGCTTCGGCAGGCGGATGAGGGGACTGGCTCCGCCGTCGGCGGCGGTGCCTGTCCCGGTCACAATCAGGCGTGCGGTGGAAAACTGGTGAAGGAGAGGGGTCAGGAACCATTTGCACGAAGCGCGGGGTCTGGTCCCATTCTCCGCGCTTCGCGTGGGACCTGAGCCCTTCTCCAAGGGCGACACATGGTTCCTGACCCCCTGTGAGGCGAGATATGCGGGCCATCTCCGGCATCGTGATCATCGGCAGCCTGTTGTCCGTCGTCTTGACGACGGCCGCGCAGGAAGACGACAGCCATTCGATCGCCGTCGCCCTGGCCCCGCGGGCGGAAGGCCTGATCGTCGCCCGCTGCACCGTCTGCCATAGCGAGGAGCTGATCGCGCAACAGCGGCTCCCGCGCGAGCGATGGGAAGCGATCGTTGAAAAGATGACGCGATGGGGTGCCCAGGTCTCGCAGGATGAGGCGGACCTGCTCGTGCGCTATCTCTCGGCCCGGTACCATCCACGGGCTCCCGAACGGCTTGCGCCGATTGAGCTGGGTACTGCGGAGCCGCTGGTCCCGGAGACACAGGCCGACGGCCCGCTGATCGGCGTGGCGCAACGAGGCGCCGGGATCTTTGAGCACAACTGCCAGGCCTGCCACGGAGCCGGCGCCGAGGGCGGCATGGGACCGAAGCTGGCGGGCAATCCCATCCTCAAGTATGAGGACCTCTTCTGGGAGACGGTCCTGCACGGTCGCGGGCCGATGCCGGCCTGGGGCTCGGTGCTCAGCCAGCAGGACATCGCGGACGTTCATGCGTGGTTGTCGGCAAGGGAAACATCTCGGTGAAGGTTGCTTAATCGAAAGGGGGTTGGAAGATGCGCGCGGCACGCGGGCTGGTCATCGGTGGTGCGTTACTCGTTCTGGCAGGTGTGATGTCGACGCCGAAGTTGCTCTTCGGAAGCGATCACCAGCGCGCCAAGGAGTTGCTCGAGCAGGCCTGCGTCGGATGCCATCGGCTGCAAGGTACGGCCGAGTCGCGCTTCAATCTCAGGGCGCCGGATCTGATTTGGGCCGGCAGCAAGTATCAGCGCCCCTGGCTGATCCGCTGGCTCACCGGGAAAGAAGCGCCGCTCTATACGAAGGGTTATCGCTGGGATCTCAGCGAAGGCGCGATGAAGCACCCGGTCGTCAGCGAGGCCGACGCGAACGCCATCGCCGAGTATTTCGAGCAGAACAACAAAGATCCGCGGGTGAACGTCGGCGCCTTCGACGTGTCGAAGGTGAGCAAATTCGATGTGACGTTCGGCGGGATGGCCTATAAGGCACATGCCTGCCTGGGCTGCCATACGATCGAAGAGAACGGGACGCTCATCGGCGGACCGCAGAGCATCGCGCTTCAGAACGCCGGCCAGCGCTACAACCTGGACTGGCTCTATCGTTTCGGACAGAATCCGCAGGACTTCATCGTCCATACCGGGGAATTTCTCGCCGACGCGACCGATCCGCAACTCCGGGCGGTGATCGGGTATCTTGCCGCGCAGGGGGTCAAGGACTTCACCTACTACGAGCCCTGGACGAGTCAGGAGTTCGCCCATGCGAGCGTCGATCGCGGCACACGACTCTACAAGGAGTATTGCGCCCAGTGCCACGGGTTCACGGGGAAGGGCGACGGTCCTGCCGCTTCAGGACTGCAACCGAAGCCGGCAATCCATGCCAACATCCCGTTCGAGAAACTGCCGATGGATTATCTCTATAACGTGATCAATCACGGCGGCGCAGCCATGGGAAAGTCCCCCAGCATGCCCTATTGGAATCTGACGATCGGCCAGCAGGGCGTGGCCGATGTGATCGCCTACTTGAAGGCGACGTTCAGAGGGGCGCCGGCCATGGCGAATGTGCCGAGCGGAGACCAGGGCGACGCCTGCATGCAACCTCGAAAGACCGCCAAGGCGCCGGACGGCTTCCTCTCAATGACGAATCCGCTTCCCGCCTCAACCGGAACAATCCATGCCGGCAAGACGCTGTTCCTCAAGACCGCACAGCCTGTCGCCTGCGTCATGTGCCATGGCGAGCTGGGGGATGGGAAGGGGTTCATGGGCGCCGCGCTCGTGCCGCCGCCGCGCAACTTCACATGCGGCCCGATGATGAAGGACATACCGGACGGTCAGCTGTTCTGGATCATCAAGAACGGCTCGCCCGGGACCGGCATGATGTCGTTCGCGGCATTGCCGGACGATCAGGTCTGGCAACTGATTCATTACATCAGAACGCTCGCTCGATAGGAACGACAAGGAAGAATGCATGGCGAGTTTCATTATTTCAGGCAGCCGGGGAACGGACGACCCGACAATGCAACGCTTCCCTTCACGGCGGCAAAGACGGCGAGTGCGCGGGGGCATGACGTGGTGCTCTGGCTCTGGAACGAAGCCGAACGAAGCTTTTCGGGCAGCCGTGGACGGGGCATGATGGGCCATGGCCGGTGCATGGGAGATCCCGGGAGCGGGATGAGCGGCAGGGAGCATCAAGATTCGATGGGCGGCTGCGAGGGTGAAGGCTGCAATCGCTGATCACGTGATACCTGCTGCACGACGAGGGTCGCGCGTTCTCCCACATTCAATTTCATCTCGGCTCGCCCTACCTAACGGCATGGCGCAGTAAGACCGCCCATGATACCGTATTGACCCCGAGGACGGCCTGCCGCCGACTTGTTGGGCATGAGGTCGGCGAGGCCCGATCGAGAGGTCTCAGGCGTCGCAGTAGGGAAGCTCACCGGAACGAGGGAGGAAACATGCTGACCGGAAGAAGAGTTCTTGTTGCCACGATCGGCTGGCTCACAGCCGGCTTGTTGATCGGCGCGGCGATCGGTTCAAGCAGGGTGCAGGCACAATCGCCGGCAACGGCCGGAACGGTTATCGTGGACGGTATCACCGTGCCGGACATCGGGCCGATGCCCACCGTTGTGCCGATTCCGGCCACCAACCTGAGTTACAAGGCCAAGGTGGACCTCGGCAAGCAGCTCTACTTCGACGGCCGGCTCTCGAAGAATAATGCCGTTTCCTGCGCCTTCTGCCACAACCCGATGACGGGATTTGCCGATCCCCGCCAGACCTCGATCGGAGTCGGCGGAGGCGTGGGAGGGCGGCAGGCGCCGACCGTGTACAACACGGGACACAATCCGCTCCAGTTCTGGGACGGTCGCGCCGGGTCGCTTGAGGAACAGGCCATCGGACCGATCGCCAACCCTGTTGAAATGGCGGAGACCCATGAGAACGTGGTGAAGAAGCTCGGCAAGATCACGGGCTACCGAGAGCAGTTTCGGGCGGTCTTCGGAACAGAGGTCAATCTGCAGGGAATCGCCGAAGCGATTGCCGCGTATGAGCGGACGATCGTGTCCACGAACTCGGCGTTCGACAAATACGTGCTGGGGGATAGCACGGCGATGGATGAATCGGCTGTCCGGGGGATGGCGCTGTTCAAAGGGAAGGCGCGTTGCGTGCTCTGTCATCACGGCCCGAACTTCACGGACAATGAGTTCCATAACCTGGGCGTGGCCCAGGTCGGGCCGATGAAAGAGGATTTAGGGCGCTTCTACGTCACCCGGCAGGAGAAGGACAAGGGGGCGTTCAAGACTCCGACGCTTCGGAGCGTTACCGAGACGGCGCCCTACATGCATGACGGCGTCTTCAAGACGCTTGAAGAGGTGGTGGATTTTCTCGATCAGGGCGGCGGGCAGAATCCGCACCTGAGCCCCATGCTGACGCCGCTCGCTCTGACTCCACAGGAGAAGGCCGACCTGGTCACGTTTTTGAAAGCGCTGACCGGTGAGCCCATCAAGTTCGACATGCCGAAGTTGCCGAAGTGACGAGATCTGAAGCGGATCCTGCTCTCATTCAACAATGTGCCGAAGGCCTGCGTGGCCTGCCAGCTCGAATACACGGTAGAATGGTCGGGACAGGACTCTGTAACAAGGATTGGCGCCTTCATCTGAGAGAAGGCAAGTGGGAGAGAAGAACATGACGGATGCAAGGACCATCAGTTCATACTTCGAGGACGATCACGACCGCTTGGACGAATTGTTCAAGTCGTTTCAGACCCTCAAACGGTCGAACTTCGACAAAGCGAAAGACGCGTTTACACAGTTCAGGTTCGGACTGCAGCGACACATTGAGTGGGAAGAGGAGCTCCTCTTCCCGCTCTGGGAAGAGAAGACGGGCATGTACGAGAGCGGGCCGACGGTGGTGATGCGGACCGAGCACCGCCGGATTGCTGAACAGCTGGAAGCGATTCACGACAAGGTGGAAGCGCAGAACTCCGACAGCGATGCAGAGGAACAAGCTCTGTTGGGGCTCCTCGCCGCGCACAACATGAAAGAAGAACGCGTGCTCTATCCATCCATCGATGGAGTAACCACGCCGGAGGAGCGGGCGGTGGTCCATCGGAAGATGGAGGAGATGCTGCAGGTAGCCGACATTTTGGCCAGGGGTAACACACCGCCCTGAAGCAGGCCAGAAAACTCGGTGTTCGGAGTCTTTCGCACATGACCCCCGTCATGAAACACACGTTGGAGCGAGAAACCAAGCTCGGCGTGGAGAGGGGGTTTCGTTTGCCGGATCTGCCCGGCGAACCCATCAAGCCCCGGACGTTTACCTCGACCTATTTCGATACCGAAGATCACCGGCTTGCACGAAGCGGGATCACGCTCCGCTATCGCACAGAAGCGCGAGCGGGAGTCTGGCAGTTGAAGCTCCCCCGGAACGGCAGCCGTTTGGAATTGGAGTTCGCGGGCAAACTCACCGCTCCTCCCGCTTCGCTGACCGAGATCCTCCTCGCTCACACCCGTAGCCGGCCGCTCAGGCCTCTCGCCAGACTCCGCACGAAGCGGACCGGGGTTCGGGTCTCTGGAGACGACGGTCCCTTGGCTGAGGTCGTCATGGATGACGTCGCCTCGCTGGATGGCCGGCGCGTCACACATCGTCTGTACGAGCTGGAAATCGAGCTCCTCAACGGCTCGGAGAAGGATCTCGCGCGAATCGAGAACAGGCTTCGCGAGGCCGGCGCGCGCGACGGGGACCCGCGGCCGAAGTTCTTCCGGATCCTGGGATGGCCGCCATCCCCGATCAGCCGAACCCCTTCAGGCCCCGAGCCGATCGAGCAGGTAAAAGCCCTCCTGCGCGGAGAAACGTCCAGACTGCTCTTGCACGATCCCGGCACGCGTCTCGGCAGCGACCCGGAGGACCTTCACCAAATGCGGGTGTCGGCCAGGCGGCTTCGAGCCTACCTCCGCGCGGCAGCTCCAATGCTCAATCCTGAATGGGCTGAGGCCCTCAGGACCGAACTCGCCTGGCTGGGTCGCATGCTTGGGCCGGTGCGCGACCTCGATGTCCTCTTGAGCTATCTCAACGCCGAACGCGCCGCGTTTCGTCATCCGGAACGGCGGGCGCTTCAGCCGGTGATCGATGAATTGCAACGCGAACGAACGGAAGCGCGCGATCTGCTGATGCAGGCGCTCGAAAGCGACCGCTATCTTGCACTGCTCGATCGATTGGAAGCCGCGGCTCAATTTCCAGTGGTCACAGGAGACACGGTCTCGCTGCTCGAGATCGCTCACGCGGAGTACCGGACACTTCGCCGCGCCGTGCGTAAAGGCGGCTCCGAGGCGAGCGACAAAGCGCTGCACAAGATCCGCATCAAAGGCAAACGGGCACGGTACGCGACTGAACTGGCGGAGGCCTCTCTCGGTAAACCGGCCACGCGAGTCATCCGTCAGATCCGAGCCCTTCAGGACCTGCTGGGAGAACACCAGGATGCCGTGGTCTGCGAGCAACGATTTCGCAAGCTGCTCCGGCGTTCCCGAGGGAAGCTCACCGCCGTCTCCCTGGGCCGCCTCATCGAACGTCAGTGTGAGCGTCGCCGTGAGATGAGAGCGTCGTTGCCTGCCGTCTGGTCCAAGCTGGAGCGGCGCGCGGCCAAGCTCTGGCGGTGAAGGACGTTTCTGGAGACACGGCGATCACGGCGCGATCGATGGGACGACGATCGCTTCGGCGGGCCGGACGATCTTGAGTCTGCGAGTCCCGTCGGGTTTGGAGCCCTTCGAGCCGCCGCGAGCCGATAGACCGTTTGTCGCGCGAGGCCCCGATGACGGCAACGGTCTGTGAGTGAGTGACGGTCTTCAACGACTCGATTGCCGCGCGACGACGAGACACAGCATTGACCGGCACCACCGGGTAGCGTCTAACTTACCGTATCAAACGGGGCGACCGAACGGATGTACGACAGGACATCCAGCATCTGTTGATCCTTCAGTTTGCCTCGGAAGGAGTGCATCGGCGTGAACAGCACGCCGTTCGATATCGTGACGAGCAGCTCCCAATCCGACTTGTTGCGGATCGCGGGGGCAAGGAAATTCGTGGGCTTGACGATGAGATCTCCGCTGTCCGGACCGTTTCCGTCCAGCTTCTCTCCATGACAACGGAGGCAATGTTGTTTGAAAATGGATTCGCCTTCCTGAGGGTTCCCGCGGACGGTTTGGGCTGATACGCCCAAGGCCGCGGCGAACACGATCGTAAGTCCGATGACAAGGCCTGTGACGTTCATGTTCCTCCTTTCAATGAATGACGAGGACGGGACCGGCTACCCGATGCACGATGGAATGCGACACGCTTCCGAGGAGAAACCGGTCTACGCCATGACGCTGGTGAGAGGCCACGACGACGAGGTCCATATCCTTCGCTTGCTCCGCCACCGTAGCGGCTGCTTCACCGGTCGCCACTCTGGTCGTGACTCTGTACGCGGGAGGCGACAAGGATGCGGCGACATTGCTCACCAAGTCCTCGGCATAGCCCTGCGCCGCCGTCGCCCACGATTCAATGCCCGCCGCCGTGAACAGCCCACCGGTCTTCAGCGGCACCACGACGCTGAGGACGCAGAGTTCGACCGGATTGATGAACGGGTGACATCGCAACCATTGGACGAGGCGCTCGGCATCGTCCTTCCCTTCCACCGCCGCCAGCACACGCCGCGCCGGCCTGGCCTCACCCCGGACGACCAGCGTCGGACAGGTCGCATGCATCAACACTCGATGAGACACGCTGCCCAGCACCGCCTCCGCCACCCGGCCCTTGCCGCGCGCGCCGACCGCAATCAGATCGGGTTGCCTGGTCTTCGCTTCTTCAAGAATCAGGCGGGCGGGGTTGCCGATCTCGTTCACTCGCTTGATCGCGGCAGCGCCGGCCGGCAGCAATTGCTCCGTCCGATCCAAAACCTGCCTCCCCGCGTCGGCCAGCGCGCGGCGAAATTCTTCGTACCCCTGCACGTTGGCGATCTGGGCGAGCGCCGGATATTCGAAGATGCCCATTTCGATGCCGTGAACCAGGATCACCTCCGTCGGGCGATAGAGCTGCAACACTTGCTTCACCGCGGTGAATGCCTCCTCCGACCAGTCTACTCCCATCACGATTTTCATCGGACAATCCTTGTCGCTCCAGTAGTGCTCAGCGCCGAGTCTGAGTGCTGAGTTTCAGACAAACGGAGAGGTCCGGCAACGTCCTCATCCTGATCTCCATGACAGGGCATGCTACAGGGCGTTGCTGTTCAACTCAACCGTGAAGACGACGCCCTTTCATCCGATCACGATGCGACGCATCCGCCGAATTGAGGTACTTCACGACCTCGTCGTCCGACACCTGGGCAAACTCGATATAGTGTTCTCCGACGGACCAGAAAGGCTCCGGCATCGCGAGCACCACCAGGTCATCCACCAGCGGCTTGGCTTTCTCGATGGTTTCCATGGGACCCACCGGGATGGCAGCGACCAACAGGCGCGGCGATTCATTGCGGATGGCCGCCACCGAGGCGAAAAACGTCGCGCCGGTGGCGACGCCGTCGTCAACCAGAATCACGCATCGATCCTTCAGCAACGCTGAATGCCGGCCACGCCGGTAGAGCCCCTGCCGCCTGCGGATCTCTTCGCGCTGAATTTGCACGAGGCCTTCGACCTCCTGATAGGACAAACGGAACTCGCCCACGGCATCGGGATTCAAATAGACATTTCCCGTTTCGCTGATGGCGCCTAGGGCGTACTCGGGATTCTCGGGCAGTCCGATCTTGCGCGTCACGAACACGTCGAGAGGAAGATGGAGTTCCAGGCTCAGTTGATAGCCGACCGGCACGCCGCCGCGGGGCAGCGCGAGGACCAGGCCGTCCGGCTCATCGCGATACTGCTGCAGCTTTCCCGCTAACCGTCGACCCGCTTCTTCACGATTTCGGAAAATCACAAGCCACTCGGCTTTCCCGACACGGCGTCGATCAGACGGACGCTCACATCTTTCCGCTGAGGACTCCGACACCGATCACGAACATCGCCGACAATACGACAATGGCGACCAGCCACCACAGACGCCGATGCGTTGTGCCGGACGTATCATGCCAGTGAATCTCCCATGGAACGTCGAGATAATGCGGATGGCGAAACATGCTGCCCTCCCTCGTCTTGATCCCGGCCTCTCGGAGCCTCAGACAATCTTGACCTCCACAGCTCTTGACTTGGCTTTTTCGGACTTGGGCAAATGCACCTTGAGGAGGCCGTCCTTGTATTCGGCGGCAATCTTGGATCCATCGGCATCCTCGGGCAGGGTGAAGCTTCGCACGAAGCTTCCGTACGACCGCTCGACCCGGTGATACTTCTTTCCCTTCTCTTCTTTCTCATGCTCTCGCTCGCCGGAAATGGACAGCACGTCGTCGTGAATTTTGATCCTGATGTCTTCTTTTTTCATTTCGGGGATTTCAGCCTTGACGACGTACTCGTTTTCATCCTCTGTGATGTCCACCATCGGCGACCATTCGGCCACCGTAATCGCTTCCTCCTTTTCGACATTGGGCATTCCGATGGCGCGTCCGACCACGCCAGAAAGACGCTTTTCCATTTCCTCAAGACCTCTCAGCGGACTCCACCGTGCGATCGGTTCCCATCTCGTTAGACCCGCCATGGCATATCCTCCTTTCTTCGTTCTTCGAGCCCTACTGCACCTGTGCACCTGATCTGCTCCCCATCACAGCCGAGTGACTGCTCCATAATCTCCGACAGACACTGACGGATATCCCCGTGGGTTTCCATGCGGGGTTCCCCTAGACAAACGTGCGGGGCTGTATAGCTGCGGGTGCATCTGTAGTGCCACACGCAAGTTCTGCCCTGCAAGATGGGCAACCCTCGAAGATTCAATCAGTTTGAGAGGTTGCTTGCAGACCACTGGCCGGGAAACTGTAGCATTACAGGAGAGATGGGCTCAGCCTACTGTGGAGTCTCTCACCAGAATAAGGGTTGAACACCTTCTGTCCGATCGACCAGGCATCGCTGATGAAAGCGATGCGGAGGCGTTCCAGAGCGGAGGGGGGCCGAACCAGGTGGCGCAGGAAGGACGGCGTGGAAGTTCGAATCTGTTGCAGAACTCCTCATGCCTGAAAAAGCAAAAGTGGCAACATGCGACAACCGACGGCCTTGAACGCACTACCCTCCGTTCAAGCCCTGCGTTGTGCGTACGCGTCGGCAGCAACCCAGCGTCACAAGTACATCCAAGATCTGCAGTCGTGGATCGTTGATTGGAGAGCGCTCCTTCTTGCTCCCGCGCTCCTCAGCCGATCTTGTAAGTCCATGCGGTGAGTATTGACTACTGATCGAGCACGAATGTGACCTTTAAGTCCACCCGAAACAATGAAACCTTATTGTTTTCGACGACGACGTGCTGTTCCTTTACCCATGCGCCTTTGATGTTATGGATCGTGTTCGACGCTCGAGCAATACCGCTCTGAATGGCGTCCTCAAAACTCTTCGACGATTCGCAACTGATCTCTATAATCTTGGCAATGGACATGGTATTGACTCCTTTCAGCCGGAGTGTCGTGAACGCCTCCTGCTCTTCGACACCGTATAGGCAGGCAGCAAGGTACGTGCCGAACTGTTCACAGAAGACCTTCTGCCGCGCCAATCGCTCACCCCGCCGGGGAGGAGTCGCTCTGAACGGAGGCGTCCGCCGGCGTTGAGGTACGGTGCAAGGCGATCCTCTCGTTGACAGGATTGTTGGCAAGTCCCGCCGTCTTATTGTTGGAACGGACCCGAACGAATATACGTCGGGGGCAGCGCCCAGATGCTTCATTCAAGGCAATATTGACAGGAGTGTGGCATTGGGAGTGCATTGGAAGTGTCTCGAGAGACACGCGTGTGCCGCTCGATGAACGAAACGATTCACATCCCCTGTCCCCATTGTCGAAGTGTCAACCGTGTCCCGACCACACGGCTGGCCCACCGGCCCAACTGCGGCTCGTGTCATGCGCCGCTATTTACCGGCCATCCGATCAGGCTGACGGCAGAGGACTTCGATCTCCATGCGTCGCGCTCCGACGTTCCGCTGGTCGTGGACTTCTGGGCACCCTGGTGCGGTCCATGCCTCACGATGGCGCCCGCTTTCGAACGGGCGGCCACGACATTGGAGCCTCAGATTCGGCTGGCCAAGGTCAACACGGAGGAGGAACGAGATCTTGCGACCAGGTTCCGCGTCGTCAGCATTCCGACGCTGATGGCATTCCGCGGAGGCCGAGAACTGGCACGGCAACCAGGCGCCTTGGGAGCGCAGGACATCGTGCGCTGGGTGCGGGCAAATGTGTAAGACCGAGGGGGCTCGACGCAACGACCGTTACAGGAACAGCGCAACATCTGCGACGAGGCAGCTCTTACAAACAGAACGGCTGCCATGCTCTCGCCTGACGGAGGGATCTCATGACGCGGAAGGAAGCGGGAAACACCGTGATCGATCGATTGGCGCACCGCTTGCACCGGGCCAATATGTGGATTCGACTGCTCCTGTTGGGCGCAACGGTCCTCTGCCTCGTTCCGGTTCAAGCCGCTTCCGGAGAGTCCACAGGCAAACAGCGGGATCATGTGGAGGCTGGAAGGGCGGTGTTCAACGGAAAGGGAGCTTGCTCCTACTGCCACGGAAAGGACGGACGGCGAGACAAGCTCCCGCGCATCGAGCCGATACCGCCGCTCTTATCGAGCGGCTCAATCCGGCGCCGGCTGAGCTGCGCAATCCCAAAGCGCTCCGGCTGAGGACGGACCGAGAGCGAGCCAAGGCCATCAGAAAAGCCCACCCTGGAACAGGTATGTTCCCGGACACGACGATAACCGATCAGGAACTTGCCGATACGTTGGCCTTCCTGGCGCTGCTCCGGTAGGAAAGCGCCGCAACATCCCGGTGATCGGCTTGAGTCGGAACATGCAGGAGAGGACGATCGCGAGCATGTCGATTCATCGCATCCGGAGAGCCTTCATCCTATCGCTGAGCTTCATGGCGACGGCCATCGTCCTGCACGGCAACGTCTCGCCGGCGAACGACGGCAGCCATCAAGATGGCGACAGGCACCCTTTGGCCGGGACCGTCTCAGACTCTTCCGCCGGAGACGCCCCTCGGGGAAAGGAGCTGTACGATGCCAGTTGCGTCGTATGCCACGGCCCGAGAGCGGAGGGGAACATTGGTCCTCGTTTGGCGGGCAATCCCCTGCTGTCGAACGAGCAGGTCTTCCGAAAGATCGTGCACGAGGGACGGCATATGATGCCGCCGTTGAAGGGTTCGATCACTGATCGGCAACTGGCCGATATTCTGGCCTGGCTCAGGACGCTTCCATAGCCGCCGTCGCCGACGTCTCCACCGGACCGAGCGGTAGCGCAGCAACGAGTCGCCTTGGTGCCTGGGCGCGAAGCGCCTCCACGGCCGACAGAAACGTCGCCCCTGCGGCGATCCCGTCGTCCACGAGCACGACCGGCCGCCCGTTGAGATCCATGAGACGACGGCCCTCCCGGTACAGCCGTTGGCGTCGGAGGAGTTCGGCTTTCTTTTCCACCGCCAGAGCCTCGACCGCTTCCGGCAGCGATCCACCATCACCGGCATTCAGAGGGTTCACATAGAGATTGCCCACCTCGGTGATCGCGCCCAGCGCAGATTCGGGATTCACCGGCGAACCGTGTTTCCAGGCGATGAAGACATCGAGCGGAAAGTGAAGCACAAGGCTCAGCCGCTACCCCACCACCACGCCGTCGCGGGGCAGCGCCAAGACCAAGCCATCAGGGCTGTCTCGATAGGCGAGAAGCCGCTGGGCAAGACGGCATCCGGCCTCGTCACGGTCGCGAAACATCCTCACCATCATCTGCCGAGGAGAGTCCCTTCGTACTCATCCACGGCATGGGTGCCTCCCTGCGTCCCCGCTTCGCGGAAACGGTACAGACCGTTGCTTGTGTTTCGCCGGAACGAACCTTGAGGGCGGCGACACCGAGCCAGGGGCGCCGATCGGCTTGCTTGTGTGATTCGTCCGAGCCGAAGTGAAGACGGACGGCTCGGAGTCGGCGTGACGAAGCGACTCAGAAGCGTGGAGGAGGGGACGTCCCGGGAACAGGGGCTCGGACGGCTGCCTGGCTCCCGTCCTCGAAACGGGCCGACGCGCTACTTCCGAGTACCCGAGCTTTCTCACGCGGGCGGCAATAGTGGAACATCGCATACACGATGGTCCTAAACAGCATGTCCACCGCATCCTGCTTTCGGACGAAGGCTGCGGCGCCGGCGGCGATCATCGAGTTGTAGATGTGGGGAGTATAGTCCGCCGACAGGCCCAGAATCACCACATGCGGCATCGATTGCTTGAGGCGACGCGTGGTTTCCACCCCGTTCGGAGAGGCCAGGTTGACATCCATCAGCACCAGATCGACCTTGTGAAGGACCGCCTGGTTGATGGCGCTCTCCCCGTCGGAGGCGTCCGCGACGACTTCGATGAGATCCCCGCACGGTTCCAGGATGATCCGCATCATCTCGCGAATCGCCGCATGACCGTCCACGATCAACACCCGCCAGCGGAGCGCGGGCTGTGGTCTTACGACACTTGCAGCCGTGGACTCCCGCTCCCGCAGCCGATCCGCCAAAAACGACAACGCTTGATCATCCCGCGGCGACGCGTACATGGTATTTCCCTCCTGATCACGCAGACCATGCCCTAGCCCGGCTCTCTACGCATAGCGCGTCGAATAGGACGGAGTAACTAGGAAACACCCTAGGGGTAGCCACGGGGGCATCCGCAATCGGCAGGCTGGGCGGGCTCGTCACCATCCAGACCGCGCAGACCACGCTGTTTCGTGCCGGGCGGCGACACCATCCGTGGCCTCACTGTCCGAACAGACCGGCGTATATGGGGCCATTAGGGACAGGGCCCTCTGAATAGGTTGAGCGTTCACGCCGGACCGTGAGCGGTTCGCCTTGAGAAGAGCCTAGCAGTGTGTTGACATACTGCGTGATGACCTCGGAAATGGAGTCGTGTCTGGGGTCACGGACGCCATCCGCATGCCCTGCAGGCTGTTCAGAAAGGCCGTCCTTCCCCACCCACCCACCCCGACGCGCCAAGACGCGTCGGTTTCCCTGAAGGCCGCGACGAGGTTCACGCCGCGCGGAATAAGGCGCGGCACGTTTGTGAACGCCCGCGAGATGGTGAGGCGGCAGTGTCCCGCGGGAACGCCGCTGACGGACTTTGTCAACAGCCTGCACGTAAGTGTTACTACCCGCACGAACGATCGACACGTCTGTTGGCAGGTGTCTTGGCGTCAGATAGCGAATGTGACGAGGAACAACGCGTGCCGCGATGGACTGGTGTCAATCACCCACGCCCAAATTGATGCACTTGCCTCATTGTGCAGGAGTCTATGCATGATTAATCTAAAAGCGCAGATGCGAATCACGCCCGGGTTCGTGAGAGACCGGGATGCAAGGAAGGAGGAAGGAAACGACGATGTGGCTCAAAGAGAGGGGGTGCGCCATGAGATGGATGAGGCGTGTTCCGCTGTCCGCCATGTGCCGCTCTATGGCCTTGGTGCTCGGTTTGCTGGGAGGCGGGGAGTCGGTTGCGAGCGACGCGGCCACAGCAAGACAGGAACCGACGGAACTGACGATCCAGGTCACCATCAAGAAAATGGAATTCCATGTCTCCGGCTATGGGCGAGAAGGGAATCCGACCGCCATCGTGGTCCGCAACGAGGATGGGGTGACCCACGGGTTCTACTCCCCCTTGTTCAAGGACACTTCGGTTCGTCTTGAAGGCGATGGGTACCAGGTGACGGGGAAAGATGGCCCGGTGTTCCGGGTAGACCCAGGGAAGACGATGACGCTCCACTTCACAAAGGGGTCAGCGAACGCTCCACTTACGATGATGAGTCCGCTCATGCGTCATGTCATCTGGTGCGACATGCACCCGGAGGTGAAAGGGGAACTGTTCGTCATCGAGCGTCGAGGCTAGTAAGCGAGCCGATGCGCCAGAAGAAAGGAGGTCAATGGCGTGACGGGGGCATGAACTGACAAGCAGTAGGTAGCGGGATTCAGAGGACACGAGGCGGTGAATGTTCGAACCAAGGAGGTCAATCATGCAGATCCGAGGGCATACAATCGGCTTGCTCGCTGTTCCCATCATCGCGGCAGCATTGATGCTGGTGGGAACAGGCACGGCCTATGCGCAAGCTAAGGGGATGGGGGCGCCACCATCGAAGGTGGAGATCACCATCAAGGACCGGACCCATGGGTATGACACCGTGGGGTTCACCATGCCGTCGCAGGACACCACGATTGTGGTTCGGAACATGGACAGCGTGACTCACGGATTCGCCGCGAAGCTGTTCAAGGAAGTATCGGTTCGGATGGAGGGTGACGGAGTTTTGGTGGAAGGGAGAAACATCAAGGCCTACCACGTGGATCCGGGAAAGACGATGGTGCTCCACTTCTCCACGATGGCCTCGAAGAATGATCCGGCGACGGGGATCGCGGAAAGTGCACGATACGCCATCTGGTGTGACATTCACCCCGAGGTCAGAGGGGAGTTGTATGTCGTCGAGACCAAGGGCGAGGTCGGCGGCGGATGACGGGTTGATGAATCCCGAGCCGGAAGGTCTCGCAGTAGGGCGCGTAGGAGGCTAGATGATGTCGTGATCGTGTGGGCGGCGGCCGCAGCCCTGTTCAGCGCTCCGGCGCTCTGGAGCCCGATCGGGGCTGCGGAGTTCGACCGGAGCGGGTCCTGATGTGAAGCATCATAAACAGTGGCGCGAGAAGACCGTGTTGACGGCAACTTAGATAGTCGCTCCATCTTGAGGCAATTCGCGCCATCACTTCTTCCGGCATTGGCCTGAAACACCCCACCACCCGCTCCCGACGAGATCGAGTCAACTACCGGTGCCATTCGGTCTCCAGCATATCAATGGGTTCCGTTGGAACTGCGAGGAACGACATAGGCACTTTCCATGCGAGTGCTGTCGTTGTGGGAACGGGCATAGGCGTGGCGGCGACCAGACCAGCGGGTATTGAGCCAGCGCGGAGAGACCGCCCTTATGCCTGTGATCGATCCGGTGGGCTCGTGGCGCCGGACTGGACCAACGAAGGAGTTGGCCGTGTGGGTGCCAGGCGCTGTGTGATCTGCGGGGCGCGGGTGGATCCGAGGATTGTGAACAAGAGGGATGAGCAGTCTGACAAGCGAGTCCGTGTCGGCAATGCCGACGGGTGCGCGGGGTTCGGACGCAATTGTGTCACATATTCTGAACCGAGGTCAGGACCATGAAGGGAGACGTGAAGGCCGCCGCCCCTGAGGCGACGGCGATCCCAGAGGCTATCCAGCATGAATTTTCTCCCGGCCTCGCCGGTGTGCCGGCAGCCAAGTCCTCCATCAGCTTTGTAAACGGCCAGACGGGTCCGCTGGAATATCGCGGGATCCGGATTGAGGAGCTGGCTAAGCACAGTTCCTTTCTGGAGACGACC
The DNA here is from genome assembly GCA_029194535.1 of Nitrospira sp. Taxonomy (NCBI): domain Bacteria; kingdom Pseudomonadati; phylum Nitrospirota; class Nitrospiria; order Nitrospirales; family Nitrospiraceae; genus Nitrospira; species Nitrospira sp. Next base: position 122,519 of record JARFXR010000001.1, read on the forward strand.
TACCTGTTGCTCTACGATCAACTGCCGGGACAGACTGAACTAGACCGGTTCACGGTCGATGTGACACAGCATCGGCGCATCAAGTATCAAATCAGTGATCTGATCAAATGTCTCCCCGAGCACGGGCACCCGATGGATGCCCTGCAAGCCGCAGTCGCAGCCCTCGGGATGTTCTACCCGGCGAGACAGGTATTAGATCCCCAAGTGCAATACTGGTCGACCATCCGACTGATCGCGAAGGTTCCCACGATCGTAGCCGCATACTACCGACTTCGACGCGGCGATGAGCAGATTCCGCCCCGCGATGATTTGGACCATGCCGGCAACTTCTTGTACATGCTGACGGAGAAAGTGCCCGACCCTATGATCGCGAAGGTGCTGGACACCTGCCTCATTCTCCATGCCGAGCACACGATGAATGCCTCCAGCTTCAGTGGCTTGGTGACCGCCTCCACGCTGGCGGATCCCTACACGGTCGTCTCTTCGGCGATCGGGACCCTGAAAGGACCTCTCCACGGCGGAGCGACCCTGGAAACCATAGAAATGTTGGAGGAGATCGGATCGGTGGACAACGTCCGGCCATACATCCAGAAGAGGCTGGCCGCGAAGCAGAAACTCATGGGATTCGGGCATCGGATCTACAAGATAAAAGATCCGAGAGCCGTCATCCTGCAAGAGTTAGCCCACCGGCTCTTTGCACACTATGGACATTCTCGGCTGTATGAGGTGGCAGAGGAAGTTGAGCGGGTCGGAGAAGAGCTATTAGCAGGCAAAGGAATCCACGCCAACGTGGATTTCTACTCCGGCGTGCTCTACGCAACGATGGGTCTCGATGAAGACTTTTTCCCGTGCCTATTTGCGATGGCGCGCGTGAGCGGCTGGTTGGCTCACTGGCTGGAACAGCTCAAGGACAATAAGCTCTTCCGACCGGATCAGATCTATGACGGACAGCACGGCCGAGCCTATGTTCCCATTGGTCGCCGGCTGGGAGGAGCATAGCGAGATTATGGCAGCTCTCACGATCGCGTGACCACGGTGAGACGAAGCGACAGACTGTTAGGAAAAATGGACATTGGATGTGTGACCGTTGCAAGAACGTAGTCCTGGCAGAAGCTGTGGCGAAGAGGCGACAGATCGTGAAAGAGGGGGGTGGGCCTTCCGGGCCGTAGGGACGTAGGGTCCGGCGGTCGGAGCCTTGCAACGATGGTGACGGTGGCGACTCATGAGGTGAACAGGCCGGCTCGTGTGGGCGAATCTCGTGATGCCGCACCGCACGGCCCAGGCGACATCGGATTGAGACTTTCCGTCATCCATCTCTCAGGCAGCCGCCGGGTTGCTGAAAGGGGCAGGCCGCAATCTGCAGAAGCTCGTGCAAGACCTGACCGGCCGCAACCTCATCAGGCCGCTGACGACGCAGGGCCACGTAAGCGACGCTGTTCCGAACCGTGTGATCCATGATGCCCAGACCACGAGCGGAGGAAGCGGGAGTCCGATCTTCAACAGCCAAGGAGAACTCATTGCCGTCCACTCGTCCATCATGACGCGGTTCGGCGCAGTAGGTTCCGGCGTGCCGATCGCCAGGGTGGTCGAATTATTTCACTCGGAAAGTTGAGTTGTCGAAGAGGGAAGCAGCCATGTCTGAGCCGTCGGATCAGAAGTCCCCGGAGATTCTCATCCAGATCCAAGCTGCCGAGCAGAAAGTGGAAAACATGCTGCGCGCGGCTCAGCAAGACGCGGCTGCCATTCTCGACAAGGCTCGGGCTCAGGCTGAAACCCTGTTACGCGGGACACGTCGCCGCCTTGAGGAGAGGAAGAAAGCGGTCGAGGCCGCCGGCACGGCGGAGGCAGAACGTGAGGCTGAGCAACTGCTCACGAATGCACGGGCAAAGGCTGGCGATCTCAAGGGCAGGTGCATGCGCAGGATGGATGAGGCGGTCGGCCTGGTGCTCAAGCGGATTCTGCCATCTCCTCTAATCAGTGATTCGCAATCAGCCGTCGGCAGAAATCAAAACGCGCTGAAAGCTGACGGCTGAATACCGGTCGCCGAGGGCGAATCCATGATTGAGTCAATGGCGAAGGTACGATTGGTTGCTCCCCGGACTCTCGTGGACCGTGTGACGTCCACTCTCCAGGAGACCGGCGTCCTACATATCGAGTCTGCTCCGATGGAAGCGGCACGGATCCCCTTACGTCCTCAGGTGATGAATGAATCTGTCCGACAACGGCGGGCTGAACTTGAACGATTGCAGGAAGACGTGCGTCGGCTTCTTCTACTCTTGCCTGATATCTCGTCAAACGAGCGCATCAGTACGGAACAAGCTCGGCATCCGGACCTTACGGAAGGAGCAATCAAGCAGCTTGACCATTCAGTCCGAGAGATCGCTGCCCGTGTTGACGATCTGTCCGCTCGGCTGAAGGCTTGTGAAGAGGAATTAGCCCTCCTGTCCAAGTATGAAAAGGCCTTGGCGGGATTGGCGCCGTTCTTACGGTTCATTCAGGAAAGCGAGGAATTGGACCACCTCGGCGTGACGCTCGATGAGCGCGAAGGATCCCCTGATCTCCTGCGTCTCCTGCGAGAAATGATGGCCAAGATCACGGACAATGGTTATGAGCTGTTCCACACTAGGATAGACGCACGTTCGTTGGTCGTGCTGCTGGTGTTTTCCAAGGTGCATAGCGCCAGGGTTCGCAATCTGTTGTGGGAGGAAGGGATCGCCGAACTACGACTGCCGGTGTCCGTCTCAGACAAGCCTTTGGGAGAGGCCGTGCGCATGCTACTTCAGCAGAAGACGGAGCTCCCTCTGGAGGCGCACCGCTATCGCGGGGAACTGAGAGAGGTCGCACTCCAGCGGCGCCAGGAATTAGCGGAATACCACGACGCCATTGTGCGTTGCCTCGAACGAATCGAAGCGAGCCTGTATTTCTATCAAACCGAGATGGCCACCTTGATCTACGGCTGGGTCCCGTGTCGGATGCTCACCGGCTTACGGCTCAGGATCGGGGACGAATTCGGCGGCAAGGTTGTGTTGGAAGAATGTCCGGTTGCTCCCCAGGAATGGGCGGTTGTCCCGGTGGCACTGCGCAATCCCGCCTTTCTCCAACCATTTGAAACATTGACCCGAGTCGTGTCCTTGCCGCGATACGGGAGCATCGATCCGACTCCGTACGTGGCGACGTTCTTCCCCTTGTTTTACGGCGTGATCCTCGGCGATGTCGGCTATGGGTTGCTCCTACTTGTCGCCGCAGCCATGGTCCGACGGCGGTGCCGTTCCCACCCCCTCGTTCGCGACCTTTCGACGATCTTCCTGTGGGCTTCGGGTTCGGCAATCTTGTTCGGTCTCCTGTTTGGGGAGTTGTTTGGGGAACTGGGCGAGTATGTCGGTCTGCGTCCGGTCCTGAACCGCATGCAATCGTTCTTGCCTCTTCTCTACATATCCATCGGGATCGGCACGGTGCATGTGGTGTTAGGGCTTGCGCTGGGTGCGCACTCTGCCCTGCGGCGTGGGAACCGGCAGGTGAGTCTCATGAAGTGCGGCAGCATGGTGCTTGTGCTGTCATTCATCTCTCTCCTCGCAAGCGTCGCCGGACTAGCGCCGCGCGAATGGAGATCGGCGGAGGTCGTAGGGCTGCTGTGCGCGCTGGTCATCATCTTCATCTCTGGAAGGGGCCGCGGAGTCATGGAGCTGCACAACCTGGTCAATGTGCTCTCCTACCTGCGCCTGATGGGGATCGGCGTCGCGTCGGCCGCGCTTGCCTTTGCCGCCAACAAGCTGGGCGGCCTGGTGGGCAACGTCTTCTTGGGCATCGTCATCGCGGTGACGCTCCACGGGATTAATGTCATCTTCGGCATCCTCTCACCGACCATCCAATCGCTCCGGCTCCATTATGTAGAATTTTTCGAAAACTTCTTTGCGCCCGGCGGCCGCCAGTACAAGCCTTTTCGGCATCTCCATCCGACACTACCTGTTCGAGGATGAGGCGGAGGACAACCATGAAGGAGGGATCATGACAGAGATCGGACTCATCGCGATCGGTGCGGGCTTGGCCATTGGGCTGGCGGCCCTGGCTACAGCATTGGCGCAGGCTAGGATTGGTGCAGCGGCGATTGGTGCCATTTTGGAGAAACCGGAGGCCTTCGGGACGGTGTTGATTTTGCTCGTCATCCCGGAAACGTTGGTCATCTTCGGGTTTACCGTCGCCATTCTGATTTTATTCGCCCTCAAGTAAGGCTCACGATGCCGTACGCAACGCTCATTGACGCGCTGCTGGAAGAAGGGAGAACCAAGAGCGAAGCCATTGTGCGTCAGGCTCAGGTTGAAGCCGAGCGGCTTCTGAATGATGCGCAGCAACAGTGCGAAACCTTGGACCGTGAGGCAGACGCCGCCATCCGCCGAAGCCTATCCACCCAGCGCGCTGTGATTCTGAGCAGCGCGGCTCTCTCTGCTCGCCATGTCATGCTCCGAGCCAAGCGAGAGATCCTAGATGCCGTGTGGCGGCACGTCAGTCAGAAGGCCACGACGCTTACCGGCCATGCTCGGACGGCGGTCCTCAGCGCACTCCTTGACGAAATACTCACCGCGAGCTCTTCTCAATCACCCCGAGTGCTCATTGATGGTCGGGAGCGTCCCTACCTTGAAGAGATCTTGACAGAGCGAAGCATCACTTTTGAAGAGCAACACCAGGATGACCTGCTTCTTGGGATCAGGTTGGAAGGGAATGGCGAGGTCTTAACAAACTGCTTGGCCGCTCGTCTCGCCAAGGCGAAGCCGGAACTGACGATCGAGCTGAACCGACTGTTGTTCATCGAGGAGACAGTCGGTGCTCGGCAATGAGCCGCGACCTCACGCGAGAGATGACAAATGGCTGACTACGCCTATACCAACGCCAGGATCCGTGCCATGGAGGGCCGTCTTCTCAGCCGGAGGCAGTATGAGTCTTTGTTAGGCCAGGAGCGCCTCGATACCTTGGTGCAGGCGCTGAAGAGTTCGTCGTATGCGCGCACGGTGGAGCAAACTCTCACGGCACTCAATCTTGCTCAGCTTTCCCAGACGATCATTCGCATCGATGAAGCTCTGCGGCGGGACCTTATGCAGAATCTCAGCGCGCTTCGGCGCTTCTTCTCCGATCGCTCGCGAGAGCTGATCAACGCGCTCTTCCTTCGATGGGATGTCTACAATGTGAAAACGGTGTTGCGCGGGAAGCGGGTTGCCGCGCCGGTCGAAGAAATCCTGGCGACGACGCTTCCGGTCGGGATCCTGGACGACATGGCTGTGGCCGAACTTGCACGAGCGCCGACCATGCAAGCCGCGGCTCATCTGCTGGAGACGTGGCGACTTCCACTCGCCCGTCCGGTCAGAACCGGACTGAACCTGCTCGGAGAGGCCGACGCGCTGCAGCCGCTTGAGTCTGAGCTGGATCGGTTCGCTGTTATGAGCACAGCCCGACTGGCCGGTGACGGCGATGACAAAGCCCGAATCGTGGGGGACTATCTCCGGTTTCTCGCGGATAAGGTCAATATTCTGACCGCGCTCCGCTACCTGGCCGAACGCAGTGCTCTTTCTCCGGTAGAGGCCCGCCGCCATTTCGTCAAGGGAGGGGGACGGTTCACTCGATCCGACTACGAGGCGGTTGTGGACGCTCGAGATCTGCACGATGGACTCGCCCGGCTCACGGCAACCCCCTACGGGTGGCTTGCCGACGTATTTCCGGAAAGCGACACCATTGCTCTTCCGCTTGTGGAGAGACACTTGGACAGCGCGGGCATGCGCAAAGCCGTAGGCCTCGCTCGGCCGGATCCATTGGGGATCGGTCAGGCGATCTCGTATATCGAGCAGAAGACGAACGAGGTCCGTAATCTCCGGATGATCCTCCGAGGGAAGGCATTGGGAATGCAAAAGGAACAAATCGCGGAATGGCTGATCCTATGGCCCGTCTGGTCGTCGTGACTGATCCCGACACAGCGCTGGGTTTTCGATTGGCTGGTGTCGAAGTGAGTGAGGTGAGCGCCAAGAAAGAGGCAGCAGAGCGATTGCTTGCGTTCCTTCGAACGAAGGAGGCAGGAATCGTAATCTATAACGAGGAGTACCGGATGGGGCTTCCGGAGAAGAGCCAGATCGAGCTGGAGGAAAGCGTGAGCCCGGTCTTCTTTGGAATCCGAGTCTCTCAGGCCGAGCGAGTGGGGGAACCCCGAGAGCAATACCTCGCCCGTCTCCTCCGACGAGCCATCGGGTATCAACTGAAAATCAAGCGATGAGCGGAACCATCATTAAGATCTCCGGCCCAACCGTCGTCGCACGGGGAATGGAACAAACCCGCATGTTCAATCGTGTCGCGGTCGGGAAGACAGGATTGCTCGGGGAGGTGATTCGTCTTGGCGGAGGGGAAGCGACGATTCAAGTGTATGAAGACACCACGGGACTGATGCTCGGCGAGGAGGTGGCCGATGCGGGAGAGCCCCTCCAAGTGGAGCTCGGTCCTGGCCTCCTCGGCTCCATCTTTGATGGGGTCCAGCGTCCATTGAACGTGATCGCGACCCGGCTGGGTGACTGGATTGCGCGTGGGGTCACCTTGCCGGCCCTGTCCAGAGAACGACGATGGGCGTTCACTCCAACAGTCCGTCCCGGGACGGCAGTCGTCGGTGGAACGTGCGTGGGAGTCGTTCAAGAGACCGTGAAGGTCGAACATCGCATTTTGGTCCCGCCGAGATGGTCCGGGACGCTCTCCAAGATTCAGGCAGGCACCTTTACCATCGAGGAGCCGATTGCCTGGCTCGATGGGGACCGTTCATTGACTCTGTTGCAGCGCTGGCCGGTGCGGGCTTCTCGTCCTGTCACCGAACGGCTCCCTCCGAACGTACCGTTCATTACCGGCCAGCGGGTTTTCGACATGCTCTTCCCCATCGCCTCCGGCGGAACCGTGATTGTGCCCGGGGGATTCGGAACTGGGAAGACCGTGGTCGAGCAAACGCTCGCCAAGTATGCGCAGGCCGATATCATCATTTACATAGGCTGTGGGGAACGGGGCAACGAAATGACCGAAGTGCTGACCGAGTTTCCACACCTGAACGATCCCGGCACCGGCTTGCCGCTCATGGAGCGCACCGTCCTCGTCATCAATACCTCGAACATGCCGGTGGCGGCCCGAGAGACCTCGATCTACACGGGGATCACCATGGCGGAATACTACCGCGACATGGGCTATGCCGTAGCCCTGATGGCAGACAGCACGTCACGCTGGGCGGAGGCGACCCGTGAGATTTCGGCCAGGTTGGAAGAGATGCCGGGTGAGGAAGGGTATCCCACCTACTTGGGCACCAAACTGGCCGGATTTTATGAACGTGGTGGCCGGGTCCGCTGTCTGGGACAGACAGACCTTCAGGGGTCGGTGACGATCGTCTCCGCCATCTCTCCACCGGGTGGAGATTTTTCAGAGCCCGTGACGCAAAGCTCGATGCAAGTGACCGGGGGGCTCTGGGCGTTGGACTCGGATCTGGCGCATCGCCGCCATTTCCCTGCGATCAATTGGAAGCGTAGTTTCTCGCTGTACTCAACACCTCTCGATCCTTGGTTTCAGACGAAGATTGCACCCGACTGGCCTCAGCTCCGGGCTGAGTTGGCGGGACTCCTCCAAAAAGAAGAGGAACTGCAGGAGATCGTCCAGCTTGTCGGGATCGATGCGCTCCAAGACCCGGAGCGCATCCTGTTGGAGGTCAGCAGCCTGGTTCGGGAAGAGTACCTCCGGCAGAACGCCTATTCTGACATTGACGCGGCCTGCCCGCTCGCGAAGCAGTACTGGATGCTGAAAGCCCAGTTGGAATTTCTTCGCTATTGCCAGGCCTTGCTTAAGCAGGGGCGTCGGATTGAACAACTCCTTGCCTCTTCGTTTAGAAGCGAGCTCGAGCGCATGAAGGAGACGCCTCCGGACGGTTGCATCCAGCAGGCCCAGACGATGATCGGGAAGATGCAGCAGGAGCTGGAGACGTGAAGCGTCGCTCGTGAAGGGTGAATGTCCGCGACGCGAAGAACAGTGAGCGTCACGCTTGCGGACGGGCGCGAGCCGGTGAGCGCCCAGTGCGTTAACGCTGCGAGAAACGATTCACGCGCGACGGACTATAGCGAGATATGAGCGACGAGAGACGAGGTGCGACAAGGAATGGATGACCTGATCACCCGCGACTATCAGGCCGTCAGCGGCATTGCCGGCCCGCTACTCTTTGTGGAGAAGCTGAAGAAGGCTTCCCTCGGAGAGATGGTCGAGATTCTTCTCCCCAGCGGCGAGGCCCGACGAGGTCAAGTGATCGAGCTGTCTGAGCAGCATGCCGTCATCCAGGTCTTGGAGGAGACGACGGGCTTGGGAGTGACCGGGACCAGAGTCCGGCTCACGGAATCGGTTGCCATGATGGATCTCTCGCCCGATCTTCTAGGCCGGCGACTCAACGGCGCCGGGCTGCCTCTCGACGGCCTGCCGTCGATCATCCCCGATATCCGCATGGACATCATTGGGCGGCCTATGAACCCGGTCTCTCGAGACAAGCCCTCCCATTTCATTCAGACAGGGCTTTCAACCATTGATGCGCTCAACACGCTGGTGCGCGGGCAGAAGCTGCCGATTTTCTCCGGCGCCGGGCTGCCGGCCAAGGAATTGGCGGCGCAGATCGTTCGTCAAGCGAAGGTGAGGGAGGACACGGGGACAGGCGCCGCCCAGGGGGCGGGAGCCAGTCCCTTCGCCATCGTGTTTGCGGCGATGGGGATCACGTTTCGGGAAGCCTCGTTCTTTCTCAGTGAGTTCGAACGTGGCGACGTGATGGAGCACACGGTCGTGTTCCTGAACCTCGCGGATGATCCGACGATTGAGCGGCTGCTTACCCCACGGTACGCCTTAACCGCCGCAGAATATCTGGCCTTCACGCTAGGGCGCCATGTGCTGGTGATCCTGACCGACATGGCTGCGTATTGCGAAGCGCTGCGCCAAATCGCGACGGCACGGGAGGAAATTCCAGGCCGGCGCGGCTACCCGGGATACATGTACTCGGACTTGGCCTCCATCTACGAGCGGGCCGGACGGATCAGGGGCAAAGCCGGCTCAATCACCCAGCTTCCGATCGTCACCATGCCGGATGACGATATCACTCATCCGATCCCCGATCTGACCGGGTACATCACGGAGGGTCAGATTGTGCTGTCCCGCGAGCTGCATCGCAAGGGCATCTTTCCTCCCATCGACGTTCTGCCCTGTCTGTCGCGGCTGATGAACCTCGGGATTGGTCCCGGCAAAACTCGTGAGGATCATCGGGCGGTGGCCGATCAACTCTATGCCTTCTACGCACATGGGCGAGACATTCGACGTCTCGCGGCAATCGTAGGCGAGGATGGTCTGAGTGAGTCCGACAAACACTTCTTGAAGCTCGCCCAGGACTTTGAGCAGCAGTTCGTGAACCAAGGGTCGCACGAGCGCGAGATCGCGGAGACCTTGGACCTCGGATGGGCATTCTTGCGCTATCTTCCGAAAGAGCGACTGACAAGGGTGAAGCCGGAACTGATTGAACGGTACTACGGGCGAAAAGAGACGTGAAGCGTTGCTCGTAAGGCGTATCTCGTCCGAGAGGGATACGAACAACGACTACGAGGTGCGATGGAAACGCTCGGCCGCACCAGAATGAATCTGCTGTTCCTGAAGCGCCAGGTCGAAGTCGCTCAGCGCGGGCTGGAGCTGCTCCGCAGCAAGCGTGAGGCGCTGGTGCACGAATTCTTCGCCGTCATGGATCGTGTGGCGGAAAGCCGAGCCCGAATGGAGGGTGTGATGGGACAGGCTCTCTCCACCCTGACGCTGGCTCTCGGCATGGAAGGCCGGGCGTCGCTCCGATCAGCCGGTTATGCGGCAAGCCGGACTCTCCCCATCGAGCTGACTGAACGCAATGTGTGGGGCGTCCGGTTTCCGGAAGTCCGCTACGCTCCTGTGCTTCGGGCGCTGGATGCGCGAGGTTACGCCACGTCAGGGGTGTCCACACACATAGACGAAACGGCACGACGGTTCGAACAGGTACTGGAAGTGATCCTACGCAGCGTCTCGGTTGAGTTGCGGCTGAAGAAGCTCGGATCTGAGATCAAGAAAGCAACGCGCCGGATCAATGCGCTCAATGAGGTGATGATTCCTGCATTGACCCGAGAGGTCACGAACATTCGACAGACCCTCGAAGAGCGTGAGCGGGAAGACCTGTTCCGGATGAAACGCTTCAAGAGCATGAGTCGTGGACGGTGATCCGTTTCCCCTACATGGAGAACGGAAGACGATCGACGGACAACGGAGTACGGAAATGGACTTCGACTTCACCGATGAGCAACGACTAGTACGGGAAACGGTGCGGCGATTCGCCGACCAAGAGATCGCACCGGTCGCTGCAGAGAACGATCGAACCGGACGGTTCCCGCGTGAGTTGCTCAACCGCATGGCCGTGATGGGTTTCCTCGGAGGACCCATCCCGAAAGAATACGGCGGTTCAGGGTTGGATTACATCGGTCACGCCATCCTCACCGAAGAGGTAGGGCGAGCCGACTCCTCGCTTCGCACGACCTTGTCGGTGCAAGTCTCACTGGTCGAGCTGACCCTGATGCGGTGGGGAACCGAGGAGCAGAAACGCCGATACCTGCCCGAGCTGTGCGGCGGCCGTATGCTGGGCTGCTTCGGCCTCACGGAGCCGAATGCCGGAAGCGATCCGGCCGGCATGGAGACCATGGCAGTCAAACAGGGAGCCGGTTGGGTGCTCAACGGGACAAAGACCTGGATCTCAAACGGTACGGTGGCCGACCTTGCGTTGGTCTTTGCCCAGACAGATCCGAGCAAGGCCCACGATGGGATCACCGCGTTTCTCGTTGAGAAGGGCACCCCGGGATTCCCCGCTCAAGCCATCGCCGGCAAGTTGGGGCTTCGCGCGTCGGACACCGGCGAACTGATCCTCGAGAATTGTTCGGTGCCTGAGACCGCCCTATTGGGATCAGCCGGCCAAGGATTCAAAGTGGCCATGTCCGCGCTCGACAATGGCCGATATAGCGTTGCAGCCGGCTGTGTCGGAATCATCCAAGGCTGCCTGGACGCCTGCACGGAGTACGCCAAAATGCGCCGACAATTCGGCCGGTCCATCGGAAGTTTTCAACTGGTTCAAGACATGATCGCTCGCATGGCGGTGGACTTGGATGCCGCGCGCCTGCTCGTGTTTCGCGCCGGGCATCTGAAGAACCAGGGAATCCTCAACTCGTTCGAAACGTCCATCGCAAAGTATTTTGCCTCTGAAGCGGCGGTGCGGGCGGCAACTGACGCGGTTCAGATCTTCGGGGCGTACGGATATTCGGAAGAAACGCCGGTCGCGCGGTATTACCGTGACGCGAAGGTGGCCACGATCTATGAAGGCACGTCGCAGATCCAGAAATTGTTGATCGGCTCCCATCTGCTCGGCATCAAGGCGTTTACCTAGCCGGGGACGATCACGTTCCGCTGCCATCGAGTTGGCGATGGACAGAACTTCTTCGAAAGTTGAAGCGCTTTCCCCCTGGTGGAGGCACGGAACGATCCTGATTCTCGTGCCTGGCTTTACCGTTCTTCCCATCCTGACCGTCAAGACAGACAACGACGCACCGCCCATTTCGGAACGAGTTGGGGGATCTTCGGGGGAGACGATCGTTGTCGGTAGCGAAGTTCCGGCAGGACCGCAAGTCTTCCTGAAATATGGATTGATGGAAAACGGAACGATGTGGGGCGCGGGGCCTACCTCGGTCCGGATTTGGCAGTTCACTCAACCTATTCTCAGCTTCTTCACTTCTTCTATCAGCCGCGGGACCACTTCGAAGAGATCGCCGACGATGCCGTAGGTGGCGAGCTTGAAGATCGGAGCGTGAGGATTGTTGTTGATCGCAACAATGGTGCGCGCGCAGGACATACCGGCCTGGTGTTGGATTGCTCCCGAGATTCCACAAGCGATATAGAGCTGCGGCGAGACAGTCTTCCCGGTCAAGCCGACTTGAGAGGCATGCGGCTTCCAACCTGCGTCCACCACCGCCCGCGACGCGCCCACGGCGCCGCCCAGGGCGGTTGCGAGTTCCTCGATCAGTTTGAAGTTCTCCGGTCCTTTGAGACCACGGCCTCCCGACACGACGATCGATGCCTCGGTCAATTCTTTCCTGTCGTCCGCCGTTCTCCGAATTTCGCGCACCCTGGCCATCGGTCGCGCGGCATCGCAGGAGATGGTGAGTCTCTCAACAGGAATATCCGGCGCGGGCCTGGGCTCCGGTGGCGCGAAGATGTTCGGGCGGAGCGTCACGATCTGCATCAGCGGAGTCGTGGCCTTTACCACCGCGCGCAGTTTCCCTCCGTAGACGGGACGCGTGGCGAGTAGCGAGCCGTCGGATTCCATCTCCAGCGCCACGCAGTCCTGCATCAGCGCGCTCGCGAGTCTTGCGGCCAATTTTGGAGCGAGGTCTTTTCCCAGTGCGGTGGCACCCATCACAATTGCCGTCGGCTGGAGCGCCCTGGCGACCTCGGCCAGAATCGTGGTGAAGATCTCCGAACAATAGTATGTGAATGCGGGATCTTCAGCGATCACAATGCGTGAGGCGCCGCGCGCTCCAAGCTCCTGTGCGAGGGAGCCGACCGAGGGCCCGATCAGAACGACGGCGACGGCCCTGTCCGACCCCTTGCCGAGACGACAGGCTTCGCCCAAGGCCTCCAGCCCCGCCTTCTTGAGGCACCCCTCACGCTGTTCGCAAAACACCACGATCGGGTTCGTCCGGGTTGTCAGGTTCGTTTGGTTCATCGCGTCAGCTCGGTGCATCCGGTTCGTCAGATTGAATCGCTAGATCGCTTGTGCCTCTTCATGGAGCAGCCTGACAAGCTCTCTGACTGCGGCTGCGGCATCGCCGGTCATCATTCGGCCAGGCGGTCGCGCCGGTGGAAGTTCCAGGCGTACGATGCTGCATTTCGCCCCGGCGGCGCCGACTGCCGACGGCGCTAAACCGAGCCGTTCCCGGCCCCAGATCTCAAGCAGCTTCTGCTTGGCCTTCATGATTTCCGGCAGCGACGGGTAACGCGGCTCGTTAAGGCCCTTCTGACAAGTGACCACGGCCGGCAGCGGCGCCTCGACCACTTCGATCCCGCCTTCAATTTGGCGATGGGCCTCAATGCGGCGAATCTGAACATCGACATCCAGTTTATTCACCACGCCGACATGCGGAATGCCCAGTAACTCCGCGACTTGGATTCCGACCGCTCCTCCATCGTCATCCACCGCCTGTTTGCCGAATAGAACCACATCGAAGGCGAGCCGCCTGATGGCGGCGGCCAACACCAACGCCGTGGTGTAACTATCGCCGCCCTCGAACGCCGGATCGCTCAACAAGATCGCCTTGTCAGCCCCCATCGCCAAACAGCTCCGCAAGGCCCCCTCCGGCTTCTGCGCCGCATAGGGGCGCAGCGACAGGGCGGTGACTTCGCCGATGCCGAGGTGCTCTTTGATCCGTAGCGCTTCCTCGACCGCAAACTCATCGTATGGATTCACAACGAAGGTGAGACCTGACCGGTCGATGTCCATCCCCACTGCTGTGACGATAAGCTTGGACTCGGTAGCCGGAACTTGTTTGATACAGACGACGAGATTCATTCGGTTCCCCGATGGTCAGAGGCCCGTCCTCCAGTGTGCGTCCGGGTCGGACCGACACCACGCGCAGACGCGGCGAAGGGCGTCGGTCCCACGAAGCGCGGGAAGGGGGCCTGATCCTTATAATCCCTGATATCGCGGCCCTCCCTCGGCAGGCGCGCGCCAGACGATGTTCTGGACATGATCGCCCGGAAGCACGTCGATCGGATCCTTGATGACGCAGGTCTTGCAATGCACGCAGTTGGCGAAGTTGATCTGAATGCGGCGGGCGGAACCCTCACCAACGAGTTCATAGACTTTCGCGGGACAAAAATGCGTGCAGGGCGCATCGCCGTACACGGCGATGCAGTCCGTGAGGCAGCGAGTCGGATCGAGGATTCGGATGTGCGAAGGCTGATCCTCTCGATGTTGCGTGCCGGAATGATAGACATCGGTCAGCTTGTCAACGAGCACTCCGGCGTCATACTGTGCCGGCTCAGGAGCCCAGCGGCCTCGAGCCGCTTGATCAAGCGGGCGGAGGCGTCTGAAATCCTCTCGACTGCTTCCCGGTCGCGCTGGACCGAGTCCGGTCCACATCGTCAACCCTCCGAGGAGAACGCCGGGCAGGCGACCGTAGGCAAAGGCTCGCCTGAAGTTTCGTACCCAATACAAATCCCGCATGACATAGGATGAGGCCAATCGGGCTTCATAGGACGACAGCACTGAGGCAGAGGTGTCGCCTCGCTGTAGCGCGCCGAAAATCGTTTCAGCGGCCAACATCCCGCTCTTCATCGCATAGTGAATACCCTTCAGATACGGCACATTCAGCAAACCGGCCGAATCGCCCACGAGCAGAGCGCCGTCGACATAGGGTCGAGGAACGGCAAAGTAGCCGCCCTCGGGAAGGGTCTTGGCTCCATATCCGACGACCTCACCGCCCTTGATGAACCGCTGGATGTAGGGATGCTTCTTCAACCGCTGGAGCTGCGCATGGACGTCCATTTGCGGGTCAGCCCAATCGAGCCCACAGACCATCCCCACCGCGAAGAGGTTGTCATCGAGGCCGTAGCAAAATCCTCCACCAAAGATACGAGAACTAAGCGGGTAGCCGATCGCATGAATTGCGAGACCCGGCGCCCCTCCCGACTTGACCCGGATCACCTCTTTGACACCGACCGCGTAGGATTGGGCCTGACGGCCGTCGCGAAGCTTGAACCGATGGATCACGTCCTCTGCCAAGGTCCCGCAAGGGCCTTCGCCAAATACCGTGAGCTTGGCGTGAATGTCGGTGCCCGGTTCGTAGTTCGCTTTCCTGCCGCCGTCTGCCTGGAGTCCCTTGGCCCCGGTCTGAACCCCGCGGACCCGCTCGCCGTCGTACAAGACCTTCACCCCGCAGGTTTCGTGAAACAGGTAGGCGCCGGCGGCTTCCACTTGCTCGCCCAGCCAGAGGTTCAATTTCTGAAGGGAACCGAGGTAGCAGCGGTCCTCTCGGTAGGAAGGCGGAATCAGCATGTTGGGCAGCCGAATGTTCCCCTCGGTGGTGAGATATTGCAGCTCGTGCCGGGCGACACGGCGGGAGAAGGGAAAGCCGCGATCGCGATAATCCGGCAGCAATTCTTCCAGCGCGATCGGATCGAAAATGGCGCCGGAGATGGCGTGAGCGCCGACGTCGCGGCCCTTCTCGATCAGCGCGATTCGCGGGGCTACGCAGGGATTCGACGCTTTGCCGGCAGAAACCCGTTCATGATGATTTGCGATAAGCTGGGCCAGACGAAGCGCCCCGGAAAGGTTGGCCGGCCCTCCCCCGACGAACAGGATATCCACTTCAAGGATCTTCGGGGCTTCAGCCATGGACCCTGCCTCCCTGAAGGTCCGTTGCCCTCGCCTTTACATTCCGGCCTTCCCGCTCAGCCTTCGAAGTGTGGGGGAAACGTCCTCAGGAGCGAGCACCACCTCAATCAGCGATACCCCGGCCCGATCACAAGCCTGCTGCAGGGCGCTCCTGAACTCCTCCGGCGTCCGCACGCGAGCGCCATCGGCCCCCAAGGCCCTGGCCACTGCCACATAGTCCCAGGGGTGGATATCCCAAACCGCCCGCCCTTCCCCCAACGCCTCCAGGCTGCGATATCCTCCGTTGTTGAGGACGATGACGATCGCATCAACCCCGTATCGAACCAACGTCCCGAGCTCCATGCCGGTCATTTGGAAGCCGCCGTCTCCGACCAGCGCAACCGGCTTGCGGGTCGGCTCGGCCAACCCGGCGCCTAACGCCGCCGGGACGCCGAAACCCATGCTGGCGTAGTAGCCGGGGTTCAGAATCGTCTGGGCATGCAACGCCACTGAGCCGAATAAACAGTCGCCGGTATCTGTCGTGAAGGTGTACTGCCTGTCGTCCAAGCGGCTCAACTCCGAGAACACCGAGGCAACCAAGGACCGTTTGTCGGTGCCCGGCGGCTCTGGCCTATAGTCGTTGCGAAATTCCCGAAGCTTGATGTCAGAGCCGTCCACCAACGTCGGCAGAATCTCCGCGAGTCCGATGTGTTGGTACCGATGGCGGCTGATGACGACTTCGTCGGCCAGCGCCTGGATGAGGGTGCCGCGTGCAATCAGGCTCGTGAAGCGCCCGGTCTCCGTGTCCGTCAGCCACACGCCCAGTAGAAGCAGACAGTCTGATCCTTCCACCATGTGTCGCGTAGAGGGGTCGCTCGCCGCTCCCATATAGGTCCCAATGAAGTTTGGATGATGTTCGGGAAAGACGGCCTTCCCCATGAACGAGGTGGCGACCGGCAGGTTATAGCGCTCAGCGAGACGGATCACTTCATCCCGAAGCCCTAATCGCATGATTTCGATCCCGGCCAGCAACACTGGGTTCCGACTCCGATTGAGGCGTTCCGTAATCTCCTGCATCGCCTCCGCCAGCGCGGCTCGGTCCCTCTGCGGGGTCACAAACGCTCCTGGCTCCGCTTCGTCGATTTCGGCCCAGGTCATGTCGCGAGGGAGTTCCAGATACCCAGGCCGCTTCTCGCGCCGCACCGCCGCAATCACGCGCTGAATCTCGCGAGCCGCCGTCTTCGGATCTTCAAGAGCTGCGCTGGCGGAGGTCATCTCTTCGTAGACGCGACGTTGAGTCTCGAACGTCTTGACCTTATGATGGATCAACAGGTCGGGGTCTCGGCCTGCCAGGTCCGGCGCGCCGCTGATGACGAGCACAGGTGACTTCTCCGCGTAGGCCTGCGCGATCGGATTGACCATGTTGAGCGCGCCGGCGCCGTAGGTGCCTATCGCCACCCCGATTCCCTTAAGACGCGCGTAGGCGTCGGCGGCAAAACCGGCCGAGGGTTCATGCGTGGTCAAAATCGAACGGATGGGTCGGTCAGCCAGGGCTTCATACAGCGGCAGCGCGTGATCGCCCGGGATGCCAAAGGCATGGGCCGCCCCAAGTTCGAACAACTGCTGGAAGAGATACGGAGCCAGACGCATGACATCGTCGGTACGTTGCATAGTCCGCACCTAGCCATCCGATTCAGACACCAGACCTTTGCATCAGACGTGTTCCCGTTTCCACGTGGGCCACGGGAGGCAACTTCACAGTAAACCGTGGCAAAGCCTCGTCCTTCCGACGGGGGCATTTGGCCTCATACATGCTCTGCCGCTGCCCTGAAACACCACACATGCGTCGGCTACGAACGCATACCGCAAAACAGCATCGTTGCGATACCACTTGCCTCGGCAGCGCCGGGAGAAAGAGGTGATAGGACACCGATGGTCAAACGGATCGTCATCATTCAAGGTCATCCGGATCGAAGGGATGACCGAGAAGCAACGGATGGCATGGCTGGACGAGATGCGGGGATTGGGGATGTTGGCGAGGTAGAGAGTGGAGCGGGTCCTGTCGCCGGGCAGCCCAAGTGTGCTCGCACCCCCGCCCGGTGTGGGGACCCCCGCTGCGCGCGCTCGGTGAAAAGTCGCGTCTCGGCGCGGCGGGGTTGGGCGGGTGAGAAAATCGCCCGCCCGACGCCACCCGTTCCACGGTGACTCAGACCCCAATCTGAGCGAGGATGACAGGAAAGGGATACAGCGAAAAGGAAGAGAATTGTGGACCGACGAACGGTGCGCGGGTTCGGTCGCGCCATAGTGCGTCCACTATCAACTCCCATTGACCACCGTGCTGCTGGCCTCATGCGACTTTGAAACTGCGCTGAAGTATCGCGAGGCCGGCGCATTCGGCACCGCTATGGCTTCTTGTCCGAGGATGGCGCTATGGCGTGAGCCTCACTGCGCATCCGTTCCATCCGCCAGGCCGAGGCTACGAGGGACGAGCCTAGCCAGGAATTCCACATCCTGTTAGACTCGGCCGCCAACCAGGAGCGTCCAGGATGGGGCAAGTCCCCGCGGTCGTCGTCACCCTCATCGAGCGGTTCGAGCGGAACCGCGACGCCTATACAAATCAGGGCTACAACGAAACCCAGCTTCGGCCAGAGTTCCTCGATCCGTTTTTCGAGGCATTGGGCTGGGATGTGGCGAACACATCGGGCCATGCCGAAGCCTACAAAGACGTCATCCATGAAGATGCCATCAAGATCGACGGGTATACGAAAGCGCCCGATTATTGCTTTCGTATCGGCGGCGCACGCAAGTTTTTCCTTGAGGCCAAGAAACCCGCCGTCAACCTGAAAGACGAGATCAGCCCCGCCTATCAACTCCGCCGCTATACCTGGTCCGCGAAACTGCCGCTGTCGATCCTGACGGATTTTGAAGAGTTCGCCGTCTACGATTGCCGGACGCGCCCGAATCCCTCCGATAAAGCTAGCGCCGGGCGCATTCTCTATCTGACCTATCGGGACTACGTAGACAAATGAGACGAGATCGCTGCGATCTTTACCAAGGACGCGGTTCTCAAAGGCTCATTCGACAAACATGCCGTCACCGACCGCAAACGCGGCACCGCGACTGTCGATACCGAGTTTCTGAAGGAAATCGAAACCTGGCGCGAGGCCCTGGCAAAGAATCTCGCACTGCGCAATCCGAAGTTGTCCGTCCACGAGCTGAATTTCTCCGTCCAGCGCACGATCGACCGGCTCATCTTTCTCCGCATTTGCGAAGATCGCGGGATCGAGGCCTATGCCCAGCTTCAAGCGCTACTCAACGGACAGAATATTTACGGACGGCTCCGCTATCTCTACGACCAGGCGGATGACCGGTACAACTCGGGCCTCTTTCATTTCCAGGTCGAAAAGGACCGGGCCGAGTCGCCCGACGATCTGACGCCCAGGCTCAAGATCGACGACAAGATCCTCAAGGACATCATCGGCCGGCTGTACTATCCCAACAGCCCGTACGAGTTTTCCGTCTTTCCGACGGAGATTCTCGGCCAAGTCTATGAACAGTTCCTGGGCAAGGTCATCCGCCTCACGTCCGGCCATCAAGCCAAGGTCGAAGAGAAGCCGGAGGTTTAAAAAGCCGGCGGCGTCTATTACACCCCCGCCTACATCGTCGAATTCATCGCCAAACAGACGGTGGGAGCCCTCTGCAAAGAAAAGACGCCCAAGCAGATTTCCAAATTCAGAATACTCGATCCGGCCTGCGGATCCGGCTCGTTCCTGATCGGCGCCTATCGCTACTTGTTGAACTATCACCGCGATTGGTACGTCAACGACGGACCGGAAAAACATCGGAAAGAACTGTATCAGGCTGCCGGCGGCGAATGGCGGCTGACCTCGCAGGAGAAGAAACGCATTCTTGTGAACAATATTTACGGCGTGGATATCGACAGCCAGGCGGTCGAAGTCACCAAGCTCAGCCTGCTCTTGAAAGTGCTGGAGGGCGAGAGCGACGAGACGCTGAAGCGGCAATTGTCCTTCGTGCATGAGCGGGCCTTGCCGGATCTCGGCCGGAACATCAAATGCGGCAACAGCCTCATCGGGCCGGATTATTTCGCCGGCCAGCTCATGCCGGACGAAGACGAAATGCGGCGGGTGAATCCCTTCGACTGGAAGGCCGAGTTTCCGGAGATATTTAAGGACGGCGAGCCCTCGGCAGGGTCGGTGCAGGGCTTCGATGCGGTGATCGGCAATCCACCGTATGTGCGAGTGGGAAACATTGATGAGCTGGTCCTTCCATATTTATACACACACTACGATGTGACTCACCGCTTCGATATTTACATCGTCTTCGTTCTAAAAGCTTACGGCTTGCTTTCTAGCAAAGGCCGTCTTGGGTTTATCCTTCCGAATAAGTTTTTCACAGCTGACTATGGAAAAAGTCTCCGAGCTTTCCTAGCATCGCGAAAGGCAGTTCGAACGATAGTGGATTTTGGAGACTCACAAGTATTTGGAGGAGCTTCGACATACACGTGTCTTTTGTTCCTGAATGGGTCGCCACAGCAAGATGTCACCTACTTGAAAGCCAGCACAGAATCTCTTTCTGACGCTCTAGGCACCGCCATACAAATCGATCAATCTGAACTAACTGAAGATTCATGGTCGTTCATGACCGCTGGATCTTCACAACTGCTCAGTAAGTTCAAAGGTTTCCCCTCTCTGGGAGATCTCTGTGAAATCGAAAGAGGACTGGAGACAGGATGTGACGATGTGTTCTTCCTTCATGTGTGTCCGAACGCCGAAGCTAAGAAGACTGTCCTGGTTACGTCTAAGGCATGTGGTGAACCGTTCAAGATCGAAAAGGCAGCAGTTCGTTCGCTAGTTAAAGGCTCTGCGGACGTTCAGCGATATAGGATAGAAAGCGATCGCGTGCTTGTCTTTCCCTATCAGCACATTGATGGAAAACCGGCACTCATTGAACCTGAATTGTTTGCTCGAGAATTTCCGCTGGCGTGGAATTATCTCACCAACAACTTTCAACGGTTGAAGGCTCGCGGGAAGAATGATTGGTATGCATTTAGGAGGCGCAACTATGATCTTCGTGATGGCATAGCAAGACTACTCATTCCATCTATAGG
The DNA here is from genome assembly GCA_029194535.1 of Nitrospira sp. Lineage (NCBI taxonomy): Bacteria > Pseudomonadati > Nitrospirota > Nitrospiria > Nitrospirales > Nitrospiraceae > Nitrospira > Nitrospira sp. The sequence continues at coordinate 143,098 of JARFXR010000001.1, forward strand.
GAAGCGATTGTCTGCAGCGATTGATCCTGACGGAAATTACCGCTTTGTAGGAAGCGGGGGTGGCGGAGGCGGCTCTTATGGTCTGGTTGCAAAGACTAATACCAGGTACTCTATCTACTACATCCTTGGGCTCATCAACAGCAATCTGGCCGACTGGCAGGCAAAATTGGTTAATTCGCGTTTCGGAGGAGGGTATTTTTCATTCAATCGGCAATATATAGAACCGATTTTAGTTCGCCCTATAGACTTTACGAACCCAGACGACAAAACTAGACACGACGAAATTGCCGAGGTTGTCAATCGCATCCTGAACTTACAAGAACGCCTTCGAGGGGCACAAACTCCTGCCGACAAGGATCGATTCCAGCGCCAGATCGACGCGACCGATCGGGAGATCGACCGATTGGTCTATGACCTCTACGGCTTAACGGAAGACGAGATTAAGATCGTCGAGGAGGCAGCTGTTGCTTCTCCGGCGAAAGTGCAGGAGAATGAGAGCCATGACACAGAAACTCAACCAGCCGATCGATCTCGCTCAGGCCAACGCCAAGCTGCGCCATTGGCGGCGCCAGCATGCGGATCTGACGACCAGGCAGGCTCTCTTTCGGGAGCAGATTCTGGGATGGGTGGTGGAATCGATGAGATTCGAGAACGAACCGGTGACTATGGCCCGCCTTCAGGAACTCCTGGCAAACCAGGAGACCACTCGTCCGGCAGCGTAGGCTCAACCCGTTATTTCGATACGGCTGAAGGACCCAAGCCCTATACCGAAGTTGCTGAACGTCTGGCTGTATCGCTGGCGATCATCCTGCTTCGGATTGTCGATACCGATCCCGCTACCTTGGAGTTTACGCCTGAATGGCTCTGCCTCCGCCATCAAGAACTGGCCGGTGTGCTCTTCCCGGATTGGGCCGGACGGTTTCGCGATCGAAATGTTCAGATCGGGAGTCACCAGCCCCCGCCTTCTTATGAAGTACCGGTTCACATGCGGCTATTCTGCGACGATCTTGCGGAGCGGCTCCGGCATCTTCGATCCGGCGCCGCGGATTTGCACTCAATTGCCGAGTTGATGGCTGTGGCGGATGGACGGTTTCAATCCATCCATCCGTTTCGGGATTTCAATGGGCGAGTCGGACGCATTCTCCTGGTGGCTCTCCTCCATCTGCTCGGTCTGCCTCCGGTAGAGATTGTCCCGGCCGGACAGGAGTTTCGCCGGGCCTATTTCGCAGCGCCCAACGACGCCGATCAAGGGAACTATGCCCGGCTGACCGACATGTGGGTACGCCGTCTGGCAGAGGCCCTATAGGCAGGCAATCTTCGATCGGGATTCCACCGTCGCATCAGCCGACTTGAACCGGCCCCTTCTCCCGCCCTCGATGCCGGCGGGCGACTTCGCACTTCGCGAAGATGACCGGAGAAGCGAGGCATCCGCCGAGGCTTGGCCGGGAAGGAAAGCTGGAACTGACCGAGGAGGCACGGTTGGAACAACCGTGTCCGAGAGAATTCCAGAAGGGCGCGTGGGGCGAAAGCCAGAGAGCCACCCGCGCGGTCGTTCCCCCCGGCCGAGCCCGAAGGGATCGCTTCGGGAGGTATCACAGCGAAGTGCGCCAGCGCCCGCCGGCTAGTATTCCAGCTTTGTCGGCTCCCGGTGAAACTCCGCCACCTGCGGTTGGACCAGCTCGGCGAAATCCCGATACCGCAGCTTGATCGCTCCCACATGACTGCCGGCGTCGAAGAAAATCTCCTCGTCGTGCGTCAGGAGTCCATCGACATAGACGGACATCCCGTAGAGATTGCCGAAGGGCGGCATCGAGCCGATTTCGCAGTCTGGAAACAGGCCGGCCAGCTCCTCCTCCGTCGCCAGCCGCACGTGAGGACATTCCAGGATGTCCGCCACATGGTTAAGCTCCACCCTCCAGTTCGAGGGCAGGACCAACATCACGAACCGTTCGCCTGCCTTCACGACGACGACCTTCGCGAACAGATTTCCCGGAACGTGAAGGCTCTCCGCCGCCTCTTGTGCGGTGTAGGCGACCGAATGGTTGACGATCTGGTAGGGGATCTTCCGGCTGTCCAAATAGCTTTGCAGCCTCCTGTGAATGATCATGGCCACCTCCTTGATTCGGTCCCATGACAGGTCGCCCCGGTCCTCCTGAGACAGAGGGCTCGCAAGGGGAGTGCCATCGATCAGACCAGTTCAATCGAGCCAAACCAGCGGAGAACCGAGTGGTTGGCGACGCGACGCATGGGGGCCGGGACGTGTAAGACGGAGCACCGTAGCGGAATGGGACAACAGGCTCCAGGCGGCCTGACCCCATCTGCTACCCATCCTGTTTCAGGACAGTGGCGCGAGTCGTTCGCGGCCGTGCGGAGCCCTCAAATCCTGCTCAGGCCCCAGCGGCACGATGCGCGTCGGATTGATATCGTCGTGGGTGATGTAGTAGTGCCGCTTGATGTGGTCGAAATTGACGGTGTCGGCGATTCCGTCGGTTTGGTAGAGGTCTTTGAGGTAAGCAAAAAGATTGGGATAGTCGATGATTCGCCTGACGTTGCACTTGAAGTGGCCGTGATACACGGCGTCGAACCGGATGAGCGTGACAAACAGGCGCCAATCCGATTCGACAAAGGCCTCTCCAAAGAGGTAGCGGCTGGTGTTTAGACGGGCGTCCAGTTGGTCCAGCGCGTCGAACAGGCGACGCACGGCCTGCTCATAGACCCGCTGAGAGGTAGCGAACCCCGCGCGATAGACTCCGTCGTTCACGTTCTCATAGATGAACTCGTTCAGCTCGTCGATCTCTCTGTGAAGCCGCTCTGGATACAGATCGATCCGGCTCTCCGTGAACCGATCGAACGTCCGGTTGAACATCCGCATCAGATCGTCGTCTGAATTGCTGACGATCCGTTTGGTTACCGTGTCCCAGAGCACGGGCACGGTGACGCGTCCCCGGTAGGGAGGATCGGTCGCCCTGTAGGCCTCGCTCAAGAAGTGAAACCCGTTCAGGGCATCGACTGAGTGGCCAGGGCCGTCGCGAAAGGCCCACCCGCGCTCGTCGCGGATCGGGTCCACCACCGTCATGCCGATCACCGACTCCAGCTTCTTGAGTCGGCGCACGATGACGGTGCGGTGCGCCCAGGGACAGGCCCAGGACACATACAAGTGATACCGGCCGCTTGCGGCAGGATAACCGGAGCTTCCGTCGGCCGTCACCCAATGGCGGAAGGCGTCCGCTTGCCGCTTGAATTCGCCGGCCTCCGACTGTTCATCGGGGAATTGCGCTCGACCAGTCATGGCACTCCCATATGGAAACAACCGGTAGTCCTTCAGTTACCCTTGTCTTTTACCATAAATTCAAGACCGCAAGATGTGCCGGATCGCCTGGAACCGGCGATCCATCCGGCCTGACGGAGCAAGTTGTCTCCAACGGACCGATCCTCATCGGGATCGTCGCCTCGGGACTACCTGTCCGGACCCGGCCCCCGATGTTGTTGACATGAAAAAGGGTCGGGTGCTAGCGTGAACGTACCCTTCGACGTGCTGCATTCCAAGCAGTGAATCTTGGACGAACTGCCAGGCAGCCTCGCATGAGAGCACGAAGGCCAAGACACGGGCCCGTTCTGAAGAGGGCGTTTGTCGTGCTCGCCGCCCTCCTGCTATCGGTGCCCTACCTCGTCGACGTCGCGTACTATGGAGACCTGACCCCGACGCACTTCGCCCAAGTCGTCGATTCCCACTGGAAACAGGCCGCGTCCGGTGACGGAGCGGTTTCTGCGGACGACCCCCTGAAAGATCCTGCAGTCGTCGACAAGCGGTCGGTCAATGCCGTGGGCCCTGCATATTCCGGTGACGACTCGAGGATAGCTTTCGGCTCCCAACTCCTGGCGGTCGCGTCCCGTATATCCCGGCCTCCTCCACTCTGTTGATTCCTCCGTTCTGTTGCTCGATAAACCCCATCATGGGCAGCGTCGGCTCTCGGCGACATCCGATACCGGCGTCCGTTGTGACGTTCCTCCTGTCACAGCCAGCTCAGATTCCGAAACCTTCGAGCCCCGGTAGGTGTATCGAACATGTCCATGACGTTGACATTGGAGAAAAAGGTCGCGACTGGTCTCGGAGCCGCCCTGATCCTGCTGATCGGGCTGGGTGTCGTGTCCTACCGGAGCGCGACGGCGCTCGCCGATCGTGAAGCCCGGGTCACACACGCCCATCAGGTGAGGGAGGCCATCGAACAGGTCAAGCTCCTCGTCGCTCGCGCGGCCGTCACAGGGAAGGCCGACCCGGTTCCCGATCACGCCAAAGACGACGGGTCTGCTCAAGCCGCGGGCCCAGTGCGCACCATGGTGGAGCGCCTGGCTCGTTTGACTCAGGACGATCCGGGCCAACAGGAACAGGTCGGTGTCCTGCGTCGTCTGATCGACGCAGGCATGCCGCAATCCGCACAATCTGCGCAGGCCGATGGATCAATCGCATTACGGGACCCAGGGATGGCACGCGCGCCGCTGGCTCAAACCCGGGCGGACGAGGAAACCCTCGACAGGATCGCCCGGACCCTGGAAACCATGGGGGCGCAAGAAGAGAGAAATTTGAATACTTGGTCGAAGCAGGCGGACCAGGCGGCGTCATTCACTCTGGCGCTGATGATCGGCGGATCCGTGTTGACGTTGCTCCTTACGGGCGGGGGCGGCGCATTGATCTTTTACGACCTCGCCAAGCGGAGGCGCGCCGAGAACGCCGTGCGCGTGAATCAAGCCTACCAAGACTTGATCCTTCGTTCCTTGCCTGTCGCCTTGTACTCTGCGAAATCGTCGGGAGATTTCGGCGCCCTGTGGGTAAGTGAGAACATCGAGGCGCTGGCCGGATTTTCCGCCCAAGATTTCCTCGACGATTCCTCCCTCTGGGCCACACGACTTCACCCGCTCGACAGAGAGAGCACCCTGGCGAAGTTCGCCAAACTGCCCCAGGAGAACACGCTGTCGATGGAGTACCGTTGGCGAACATATGAGGGAGAATATCGATGGTTCCGAGATGAGGCGGTCTTGACCAGCCGGGAAGACGGCGCGATCCAGGAGATCGTCGGCCTTTGGACCGACATCACCATGCAACGCAAGGCGGAGGAACTGATCCAGAGACAAGCCAACATTATCGATCAGGTTGAGGAGGCGATCATCACCGTCGATCTGAACGGTTACGTGCTGGGCTGGAATCGTGGGGCCGAAAACCTTTTGGGATATTCCGTGAACGAGGCCCTCGGGCGGCACGTCTCCTTTGTGTATCCGCTGAAAGACCGGGAATATCTCGATCGTGAAGTCCTCGCCCCCGTGAAGGCCAAGGGGACTCATCACGTTGAGGTTCGCCGGCTAACCAAGTCCGGGAGCATACGATTCGCCCAGCTGTCGCTCACATTGCAGAAAGACGGCTCCGGCGCCCCGATCGGTATCATCGGCTATTCAATGGACATCACGGACAGGAAGCGGGCGGAAGAGGCGCTGATCGACTCGCGAAACCAACTCGAAGCGCTCGCAGTACGTCTCCAATCGGTTCGGGAGGAGGAGCGAACCCGAATCGCGCTCGAAGTGCACGATGTGCTCGGACAGGCATTGACGGTTCTCAAAATGGATCTGAGTTGGATTGCAAAGCGCCTGGGCGATTCGACGACGTCGACTCGGCTCGAGTCCCTGCACGCACGGGTGGATTCGGCGCTCGGCCTGATCGATTCGACGCTTCAATCGGTGCGCGAGATCGCGACGGAATTGCGACCCGGTGTATTGGACCAGCTCGGCCTGGCCGCTGCAGTCGAGTGGCAGGCTCGAACGTTCCAGGAGCGGACCGGAATTGCGTGCGACACGCTCATACGGCCGCATCGCATTCTGGTGAGCGCCGAACAATCCACCGCGTTATTCCGCATCCTTCAGGAAGTCCTGACGAACGTGGTCCGGCACGCACAGGCCACCACCGTGCACATCAGGTTGGAAGAGTCCGACGACCATGTGTCGTTGCACGTGACGGACAACGGCAAGGGGATCCCGGAAGGAGCCACGACCGGGCCGCAGGCATTCGGCGTGCTGGGCATGCGCCTTCGCGCTCAGCAGCAGGGCGGAGAGATCGCGATTCATGGAAAACCGGGAGTCGGCACGACGATCGCCGTCCGCATCCCCCTGCATCGGAGCGGCGATGATTAACATTCTGCTCGCAGATGACCATCCCTATCTCCGTCGCGGCCTTATCCAGATCCTCAGAGATGAGTTCCCCGGCGCCGTGATCGGTGAGGTGGCGAACGTACCCGAACTGCTCGAACAGGCTCAGAAACTGCGATGGGACGTCGTCGTGCTGGATCTCACGATGCCCGGAAGGGGGGGCCTGGAAGCGTTACATGAACTGAAACGGCTTTGTCCGAACCTTCCCATTCTTGTGCTGAGCATGCATCCGGAAGATCAATTTGCCGTGCGCGTGCTCCGAGCCGGAGGGGCCGGATACCTGACGAAGGAAAGCGTGCCGCAGGAGTTCGTCCGCGCGATTAGGACCATCTGGAAGGGCGGGAAATACATCACGCCGAAGGCCGCTGAACTGCTCGCCGCTTACGTGGATCGACATGGCGATACCGAACAGCCGCTCCATGATTCGCTGTCCGACCGGGAATACGAAGTGTTTCGGATGATTGCGGCAGGCCAAACCATCACCGAGATCTCCGAACAGCTGGCCCTCAGCGCCAAAACCATCAGCACGTATCGTTCCCGCATTCTCGAGAAGCTTCATCTGAACAACAATGCGGACCTGGCACGCTATGCCGTCGAACACCATCTCCTGACCTAACCCTCGCGGAATCCTGCCCTGGGACCACCGTACTCTCTCTCGTTCAGTCCACCTGCCGCCACGTCGGAGGCGACCACCCGGCTCCAACGGTCGATGAGGGCGGTCCGACATGCCTTCGAGGCGAATTCCTACACGGATTCTGGATATGTTCCGATTCGTTCCGCCGAGGCTGCGGACCACACTGCACCCATACGGCGGGAGGAACCGGATCAACGGGAACGAGCCACACGTCGGCGATCTGAGAAAGGAGAGCGGGTCATGAGCATAGCCATCCTGGAAGCGGAAGAGGCGGTCCTGAACATGCTTCACCGGTACGAGGTCCTCGAGCTGGAGGACCTGATCATCAGCCGACCGGATTTCAGTTGGGCGCAATTGTTTCTCGCCGTCGACCGTCTCAGTCGAACGAACGTCATCGCGCTTTCCCGATCCGGGCTGACCTATCATCTACGGCTCCTCCCCCACGGCAATCGTCTCGGCAGACTGCGGGGCGATGAAGAACCGGCCGCCCGCCGAGTTTGGGAAGCGGACGCATGCGGGATTGACACTCCCGTTTAAGGTCGCGGCAGCGAAGGAACGTCCGAGAGCAGGAGGCGCGTTCTTCTCCACAGAGCCTCCTGTCGGCTACATGCATCGCCAAAACTGTTGACTGACGGGAATCCGGCCTGACTGAGCAGTCTGTCCTCACGCCCTGCCCGCCGCAGTTGTTCTGTCTTACCCTGCCATGCTCAGTCGTAGGAAATGTCCTACGTCTGGATTGCTGCATATCCGGTAGCGGATTCCGGCGTTGTCCGAGTGACCGCCATGACGATGTCGTGTTTACTGCTCACTCATGCATGCACGATCACAACGGAGAGCCAAGAAAAGGAGGACTCCATGACCCCTCTTTCTCCGTCGCAGGTGATACGGACACACGACCACTCTTTGTCGCTCTTGATGGGCATTCTGATGGCCATTCCCTTGGCGGCGCTGGACTTCGTTCCGACGGTCGGCGACAGAAACGCGGTGGCGGCAGCCGACTGTGCTGCCGCAGGGCCGACTGACCGAACGCCGACTCTTGACCTTTCGACCTGGAGCAGCCTCTCTCCGCGGAATCTTCCAGACGCCATCTCGGGACAGGACGGTCGCCAACGGCTCCCGGGGTCTTCAACTTGTGCGCCGGCACCGTCTCTTGCCGATAGTCTGGCCGCCCGTGCACGTATGCGGAATCAGGGAATCGCCACGATCGGTGCCGCCGCGGGACAAGGCACTCGCACCGGCACCACAGTCAATCGTGCCTCGACAACGGACAGCAGAACGATGCGGACGAAGCCTCTCGCGCCAACCGTCAAGATTGGTGTTCCCCCTCACAGAGGGAAATCCCAGACCTTCAGGGCACGGACGACGCCGAGTGAAATCCAAGCTGAGCCAGGCAAGAGACCGGGCGCCGTCATCGGACCGAGAGATGAACACAGTACGAGTCAGCCGACCGTCGAGAACCTGTTCCCGCCCGCACCCGTCGCCGGGTCGAGAGGTGAGTCCGTTGAGCGTTCGAACCCCCTTCGCACTGTTCTGCCACAGCCTGGTTACGACGGCGAGTCCGACCGCATGAATTCGACGACGACGCTGGCGCTGCACGGCGGAGAATGTGCCTATGGATGCCCGTAAGTGCGTGCGGGCCTTGACCAACGAGGAGCCGGCTCGTCTTCCAGTTTCATCGACCCCCGGTGACACTTGTCAGGAACAACCATGATGCTCCTGTAAACCCAGGCTGTATCGCATACCAAACGACGGAATCGCCTCATTCTTGCCGGACACTCTCGCCTGTCGCCTTTCACCACTCAAGCGAAGCCTGACCGTGGCAAATAGCCACGGGAATCGTCTGTTTGCCTGCAAATCCACGGGCTTGGACAGGCATGTCTCGTGCTGATATTCGGGGCGAGAGTATACGAACGAGCAGCAGACTTCCTGGCTGGGATGATGTCCCGTTGGATCGGCGAATTCACAGACGGTTCGGTCGCCGTTCGCGCCTCGCGCTGGCAGTGTTCGGCATCGCGCTCTGCCTTGTGGCATGCGGGAATGAGGCGCAAGACGGCTCCTCGGTCACGACGGCGACATCACGATCACCCCGGGCGCCCGTCGGCCTCATGAGCTTGACCGCGGACGAACTGGCGAGAACCACCATTGAGGTTGCGCCGGTCGCGCGCGGATCTGTCCGTGTGTCCCGCGAGTTTCCCGCGGTTATTCAGCCCAACGAAAACGAATTGGCCGAAGTGACGACGCTGATCCGCGGGCGCGTCGTCAAGGTGCACGTGGACATCGGTGCGGATGTCAAGAAGGGCGATCTCCTCGCGCTGTTGCACAGCACCGACCTCGGATTGGCGGAGGGGGCGTACCTGAAGGCGGAGGCCCATTTGTATGAAGCGGACCTGGCGTACCAGCGAGCGAAGGAACTGCACGAAGCCCGGGCGGTGAGTCTGGCGGAGTTACAGCGCCGGGAGGCGGCGCTGCGGACCGCGCGCGCCGAAGTCCGTGAATCTCAAAACCGGCTCGAACTGCTCGGCGTCTCGCGATTGGAGATTGAGCGGCTGGATCGCGAGCATACCATCAAAGCCGATGTACCGCTGCGCGCGCCGTTCGACGGACGCGTGATCATGCGCAACATCACACGTGGCGAGGTCGTCGAAACCAATCAGAAATTCTTCACTGTGGCCGATCTGTCGGAGGTGTGGGTCACCGCCGCGATTCCGGAAAAAGACGTCGAGTACATCCAAAAAGGCCAGAGTGTAGACATCGTAGCTGCGGCCTATCCTCATGCCCTTTTCAGCGGCACCGTGACCTACGTAGGAGATGTACTGGACCCGGCCACCAGGACTCTGCGGGTCAGGGTCACGGCGTCCAACCCCGACAAGCGCCTGAAACCGGAGATGTTCGCCCTCGTGCGGGTCTATGCCGCTCCCGATCCCGACCTGCTGACGATTCCGTTGTCGGCCATCCAGAACGGTCCTGCCGGGACCATGGTCTTTATCCGGCACAGCGCTTCAGAGTTCGAAGCCAGAACGGTTCGGCTCGGCGGAGAGTATGGAGAGGTCGTGGCCGTGCTCGGCGGTCTGCAGGCCGGCGAACCGGTGGTGACCAAAGGATCGTTTGCGCTCAAGTCCGAGATGGAGCGGCACAAGATCGAGCCGGCGCTATGATCGGATCTCTAGTGGAGTTTTCGCTCCGTCAGCGGATTCTGGTGCTGGGCCTCGCTTGTTTGCTTTCCGTCGCCGGCGTCTTCGCCTTTCACTCCGTTCCGATTGACGCCTACCCCGACGTCACGAACGTCCAGGTCCAGATCCTCGCGGAAGCGGGCGGCCTGTCGCCGGTCGAAATCGAGCGGTTCATTACCTACCCGTTGGAACTGCAGATGACCGGTCTGCCGGGTCTCGCCGAAATTCGGTCCCTGTCCAAGTTCGGCCTCGCCCAGGTGACGGTCGTCTTTCAGGACGACGTCGATGTGTATTTTGCGCGCCAGTTGGTCCTCGAGCGGATGATGGCGGCCAAAGAGCGTCTGCCCCAGGGTATCGAGCCGGTAATGGCGCCGGTCAGCACGGGACTCGGGGAAATTTACCAGTACTACCTGGAAGGACCGCACGCGCACGAGACCGATCCCGCCACGGTGGAAGCAGAATTGACCGAGCAGCGGACGCTTCAAGATTGGGTGCTGCGCCCGCTGTTCAAGAGCGTGCCGGGCGTCATCGACGTCAACGGGCTCGGGGGATTCGTCAAGCAGTACCAAATCCTGGTCGATCCTTTGAAACTGAGGAAATACGACCTGACATTGAGCGACATCTTCGATGCGGTGGCGAGGAACAATGCCAACGCCGGCGGCAATATCCTGGAGCGTCACGCCGAACGCTCCATCGTGCGCGGACTCGGCCTGATCAAGACGGTGAGCGATATCGAGTCCATCATCGTCAAGGAGTCGCATGGCACGCCGGTCTTCGTGAGGGATCTCGCCGAGGTGCAGATCGGCCATGCGGTGCGTCACGGCGCCGCCGTGCTCAACGGCGAACGCGAAGTGGTTACCGGCACCATCCTCATGCTCCGCGGGGGCAATGCACGGCAGGTCGTCGAGGCCGTCTCCGGAAAGGTGGAAGAACTTCACCGGCAGCACCTGCTTCCTCCTCAGACGAAACTGGTGCCGTTCTACGACCGCATCGAACTGGTGACGGCCGCGGTCAATACGGTGAGGGATGCCTTGATCGAGGGGATTCTCCTCGTGATTCTGGTCTTTATTTTCTTTCTGGGCCATGCGCGAAGCGCGGCGATCGTGACCGTCACGCTGCTCGTGACGCCGCTGGTGACATTCATCGCCATGGAACGCCTGGGTCTCTCGGCCAATCTCATGACGCTCGGCGGCCTGGCCATCGCCATCGGCGAGATTGCAGACGGCTCGCTGGTCGTCGTGGAAAACGTCTTCCGTCATCTCAGCGACCATCGTGACAGCGGGCGCGGCAAGCTGGACGTGATCCTCAAGGCGACAAAAGAAGTCGGACGCCCGATCTTGTTCGGCATTCTCATCATCAGCGTCGTCTTCCTGCCGCTCATGACGCTTCACGGCATGGAAGGCAAGATGTTCGCACCCCTGGCCTACACGCTGGTCATCGCCCTCTTGTTGTCGGTCGTGGTGACGCTGACGCTCTCGCCGGTCCTGGCGTCGTTGATGCTCCGAGGCGACCATCCCGAGGAAACGCGCCTGACCCGTTGGATGAAGCGTCGATACCAGCCGGTCTTGCAGTGGTCGCTCCGGCGCCGCGGACCGGTGCTGATCGGCTCGGCGGCGTTCGTGCTGCTCAGCCTGCTCCTCGTGCCGCACATCGGACGGGAATTCATTCCGATCCTGGAAGAAGGCGCCTTGACGCCGCAGATCGTCCGGCTGCCCAGCGTCTCCCTTCCAGAATCCATCGAGATGGAAAAGCAGGCCCACAAGGCGATACTCGAGTTCCCGGAGGTCCGCACGGCCGTGAGCAAGATCGGACGGCCCGATATCGCGGTCGGCCCTGAGGAACCGAACGAGAGCGACCCGATCGTGTCTCTGCGGGAGCGCAGCACCTGGACCACGGCGACGTCGCAACCGGAGTTGACGGACGCGATCAGACGGAAATTGGGGGAGATACCCGGGATCTCTGTGCTCATGAGCCAGCCGATCCAGGAGCGGGTCGACGAACTGATTTCCGGCATCCGGACCGAGTGCGCGATCAAGCTGTTCGGACCGGATCTGGACGTACTCCACCAGAAGGCGGAAGAGATCGCAGCCGCGATGCAGACGATCCGGGGCGTCAAGGACGTGAAGGTCGAACAGATCGCCGGACAGCCCTATCTGACCATCGACATCGATCGACAGAAGATCGCCCGCCACGGCATCAATGTGGCCGATGTCCAAGAGCTTGTCGAGACGGCGATCGGCGGGAAGCGCGCCACGGAGGTCTATGAAGGCGAGCGGCGATTTCAGTTGGTCCTGCGGTTCCCCGAATCGGCGCGCAACAGCGTGGGAACCATCGGAGACATCCGTGTCAAAGCGGCCTCCGGCGCCCTGATCCCCATGCACGATCTGGCGACCATCGAGATGCGGGAAGGCCCCCTTCGGATCAGCCGGCAGGAAGTCAAGCGCCGAATTTACATTGGATTCAACGTCGTGGGCCGGGACATCGGCGGGGTGGTGGATGAAGGCCGCAAGCGTCTCGCGGAGTCGGTTCACCTGCCGGCCGGGTATGCCGTCACGTGGGGAGGCGCGTTTGAAAACATGGAGCGCGCCAACGCGCGCTTGCTGATCGTCGTCCCGGTCACGCTCGGACTGGTGTTCTTCCTGCTCTTTTGGGCGTTCCATTCGTTCCGGTATGCGCTGCTGATCATCCTGAATCTGCCCTTTGCCTTGATCGGCGGAATCGTGTCACTGTGGCTCAGCGGCCAGTACCTGAGCGTGCCGGCGTCCGTCGGGTTCATTGAATTGTTCGGTCTCGCTGTGGGGAACGGCATCGTCCTGGTGTCCTATATCAACCAGCTTCGCCAGGAAGGCACGCCCAGGGAAAAGGCCATCGTGATCGGTTGCACGTTGCGGCTCCGTCCCGTCGTCATGACGATGATGACGACGCTGCTCGGTCTGCTGCCGCTCGCGCTCGCACAGGGCATCGGCGCGGAAGTGCAGCGGCCGCTCGCCACGGTGGTCATCGGAGGGCTGTTCACCTCCACGGTTCTGACGTTGATCGTGCTGCCCGCTCTGTACCACCGGTTTGCGGAAGCGGAATTGACCGCCGGACAGACGCCCGACTGGGTGTAGGACGGGGCAGCATCGGAAGGAATGGGCAGCTTCTGTTGTTCTCGTCGCGCGCTTTCTGTGGTTTGCGATGGACATTTCTCGGCGCTATGTCGCCTCCGTAACCGCCAATCCCTTCCAGCCGCAGGCTGGAGGGGTAAACAAATAGCGGAGAAAACTAGCGAGAGCAGTTGAGGACCACCGACCCCGCCAGCAAGAGAGAAACCGGCATGGCCGAGTCGGACCGGACAACCCCGCCGCCCGAACGCTGGCACGCCAGGCCGGTTGAAGAACTGGCCGCGGAGCTTCGAGCGGATCTTGACGCCGGCCTTGCCGAGGATGAGGTACAGCGAAGACGGGAGCAGTCCGGATGGAACGAACTGCCTGAGGCGCCGCCGGTTTCCTGGCTGAACCTGCTCCGTTCCCAATTCACCAGCATCATCATCTGGGTGTTGATCGGCGCGGCCGCCGTGTCCGGCTTCCTGGAGGACTGGCTGGATGCCGCCGCCATCCTGGCCATCATCGCGCTGAACGGCCTCCTGGGCTTCGTGCAGGAGTTCCGGGCGGAACGGTCGCTGGCGGCGCTGCGCAAATTGTCCGTCGCCGCGACACGCGTGAGGAGGAACGGCGCGCTGCACTCCATCCCGGCGCGTGATCTGGTTCCCGGCGACGTGATCCTACTCGAAGCGGGCGACCGCATTCCCGCCGATACCCGACTGATCTATACCGCCAATTTCCAATCACAGGAAGCCTCCTTGACCGGCGAATCCACTCCGGTTCAAAAGAATGCCGCCTGGCTCTGCCGATCCGACGTCCCGATCGCCGACCGGACCAATATGGCGTTCATGGGAACCGCCGCCGTGTCCGGGAAGGCACGAGCTCTAGTGGTGGCCACCGGGGTGCGGACCGAACTGGGCCGCATCTCTTCGATGATCCAGGCGGCGGAGACAGCTGAGCGGGCCGAAACACCGCTCCAGCGCCGGCTGGAGCAATTCGGCTATACGCTCATCTGGCTGGCGCTCGGGGTGGTGGCCGTCGTCTTCGTCCTGGGCTTCCTGCGGGGCGAACCGATAGTCGAGATGTTTCTGACCTCCGTAAGTCTTGCCGTGGCCGCGGTGCCGGAAGGACTGCCGACCGTCGTGACGATCACGCTGGCCCTGGGAGTCACCCGCATGGTGAAGCGGCATGCGTTGATTCGGAAGCTGCCGGCCGTCGAGACGCTGGGCTCCTCCACCGTGATCTGCACCGACAAGACCGGGACGCTGACCAAGAACGAAATGACCGTCACGCGCCTCTTCATGGACGGACGTCTGTTCGAGGTGACGGGGGAAGGGTACGAGCCGGTCGGAGACATACGAGAAGCAAGTGCTGAGTGCTGGGTGCTGGGTGCTGAGTTTTCCCGAGAGGAGACTTCTCTGGGGTCCGGCAACTCAGGACTCAGCACTCGCAACTCAGCACTGCCTGCCGGCCTCCGGCACCTCCTGAAAGCCGGTCTGCTCTGCAACGGAGCCATCCTGACGAAGGAGAACGGAACCTGGAAGATTGTCGGCGACCCGACCGAAGGCGCATTGCTCGTCGCGGCGGCCAAGGCGGGATGGCAGAAAGACGATCTCGAGCGCGAGGCGCCGTTTGAAACCGAAATCCCCTTCGATACCGAGCGCAAGATGATGAGCATCATCCGGCGCGCAGCTTCACGGCGGACTCTGTTCGCCAAAGGCGCGCCGGACGTCCTGTTGACCCGCTGTACTGCGCGCATGACGCTGGAAGGCTCCATCGAACCGTTGGACGAGCAGGGCCGTCGGGCGGTTTTGGATGCCAACGCGAGGCTCGCCCACGAAGCCTTGCGCATCCTCGCCACGGCCTACAAATCCCTCGACGACCGCGACGCCGACCGGCCGGACGGGATCGAGCGGGATCTCATCTTTCTCGGCCTGTTTGCCATGAAAGACCCGTTGCGGCCGGAAGCGCAGGAGGCGGTCCGAGCCTGCCGGGAGGCGGGCATCAGAACGGTGATGATTACCGGAGACCACAAGGAGACCGCGTCGGCGATCGCGAAAGACTTGGGCCTTGGGGACGCGCCGGATCGGGCCCTCTCCGGCGCCGAGTTGGATGCGCTGAGCGACGAGAAGCTGTCAGGGCTGGTAGATCGGCTGTCGGTTTATGCCCGGGTGTCCGCGGAGCACAAATTGCGCATCGTCAAAGCATGGAAGAGCCGAGGGGCGGTCGTCGCCATGACGGGCGATGGCGTGAACGACGCGCCGGCCATCAAGGCCGCCGACATCGGCGTCGCGATGGGCATCGCCGGCACCGATGTCACCAAAGAGGCCGCCGACATGGTGATCACCGACGATAACTTCGCCTCCATTGCCGCCGCCGTGGAGGAGGGCCGCGGCGTGTTCGACAACATCCGGAAGACGGTCCATTTCCTTCTGTCGTGCAACATGAGCGAGGTCCTGGTGATGTTGTTCGCGACGCTGCTCGGCCTCCCGCTGCCGCTGTTGCCGATTCAAATTCTCTGGATGAACCTCGTCACGGACGGCTTCCCGGCCCTCGCGCTGGCGGTGGATCCGAAGGCGCCGGATCTCATGCGCCGCCCGCCGCGCAGACCGGCGGCCCGTTTGCTGGACAGCGAGCGGCTGGCCGCCGTCGCCGGGGAGGGATTCCTTCTGGCTATCATAGCCTTGGGCGCCTTCGCCTACAGCCTCTACGTCTGGCGGCAACCGGTCGAACAGGCGAGAACCGTGGCCTTCACCGTCATGGTGGGCGCCCAGTTGGTCCATGCCTTCAATTGCCGAAGCGACCGGTGGTCTGTGTTCCAGGTGGGCTTGTTCACCAACCGTCCGCTCATCTGGGCCTTGCTGGTCTCCCTTGCGGTGCACGTCGCCATCATCACCATCCCGGCCGCGCAGCCCATCTTCAAAGTTTCGCCCTTGCCCACGGAGGACTGGGAGCTCATGGCCGCCATGGTGCTCTTGCCGCTGGTGGTCGTGGAAGGACTCAAGGCGATCAAGCGACGCCTTCACGTAACGACTCATTTTATGACCAATTGAATCTTCGCGTGACCGCTTCGGCAAGACCCTCTGCACCATGCCGCGTTTTGCAGCAGGTCGAGAGCGTCCACTGTGGTGATTCGCGCCAGACTTGAATAGGCCGGGACAGCTTGAGGATAATTCTCCCGCCGGCGGCTCGCCTTCCCGACGGATTGCTTTCGGCGAGTCATGGCATCCATATTGATTGTGCGGAAGGCCAAGGAGACGACCAAGGAGATTTGGCATATGACGATGCGCGGCCTGTTGGTCTTGTGGGGGGTCCTCCTGGGAACTTCGCTGGTTCTCGCCGAAGGAACGCCTGTCGCCAAGATCGCGCCGTCCGGCGACTATCTTGAGTTCGAGCAGGACGGTCGCTCGGGACCGGAGCGCCTTCCCCTGCACCGTACCGGCGGCGTCCGGTATTTCAGCGCGGGCGTTGGATTGGAGGAACGGTCCGCCTCGTATCCCGCATTTTCCTTGAAACTGGTTTTCACGGCGGGTGGGAAACCGTTTCTTTCCGGCGTCGCGGTCACGATCACCCCGACCCGCGGCGGCAAACCGATCGTCATCCCGCGAGAACATGTGGAAGGCCCCTGGCTGTTCGTCGACGTGTCCCCCGGGCTGTACGACGTGACCGCGAGCTACGGCAACGATCTTCAACGGCTCAAGAGCGTCAAGGTCGAATCCGGCAAGCAGCGCGTGGTTCACCTGCGCTGGGCCCACGATCACGGCATCAGCATCCATGCCCCCGAAGAATGAATCATCACAACCCCGGCTGAGAGAGGAGTAGTAGATGAAAAAACAGACCAAGGCAAGGCGGGCGCGATCGACGGATTTTCAGTCCTTGACGGTCGGGCAGGTGATGGGAAACCGACCGCAGTCCGTGCGCCTCGGAACCAAGGCGGACGTGATCGCCTCCCTCATGGCCGAAGGCTACGGCGCCGTCCCCGTCGTGGACGGGGCGAAGAAGCTGGTCGGCATCGTCAGCGAGCACGACCTCTTGGCGGCCATCGACGGCGGCCATCCCCTGAAAGCCGTCACCGCCGGCGACATCATGACCGCCAATCCCTATGCGATTCCACAGGAAACCACCCTGGGCACGCTCGTGCACGTGCTCAGCGCCAGCGATCTCGTGCGGGTGCCCGTCGTGGACCACGAGGGAAAGGTGGTCGGGATCGTGGCGAGGCGGGACCTGCTGCGGACCTATCTGAAAACCCGCCAGAAGACCGGGCCGCGCTGAAGCCGGACGGAGACTGCCGGACATGACCGTTCGCATCGCCCACACGGCGCTCATGGAACGGGTGGCGACGATCGAATGGACGAGCCTGTCAGGGAATCTGGACGAGCAGGCGAACCAACCATCGTTGGCGCCATTGCTCAGCTTTGAAATTAAGGGAATCGCGCTGGCGGCCTAAACTTGCGATAGGGAATTGGTAGCGCTAGCGTCTAGCATCCGTCAAAAAGCCAGAGCGTAGGTTGATATTGACTCATGCAGGCTTCCTCAAAGGACGGTGATTCGTTCATGATCAAGTTAACTCAGTACCGGAAGGACGACGCCTGATCTGTGATGAACTGCGCGGCGGCATGGATGCCAGCCAATACAAGGACTATGTCCTGTTCATGCTGTTCATCAAATATGTTTCCGACAAATACGGCGACTCCGACGACTTTGCCCCGCCCGCGGTCATCCCCAAGGGAGCCAGCTTTAAGGACATGGTCGCCCTCAAGAGCAACAGCGACATCGGCAACCTGATCAACACTCAGGTCATCCAGCCGCTGATCGATACCAATCAGCGCCTCGCTCGTAGCGACTTTCCCGACTTCAACGACTCGAACAAGCTCGGCGATGGCGCGCAGAAGGTTGAAAAACTGGGCAACCTCATCGCCATATTTGAGAACCCGGCGCTCGATTTCTCCAAGAACCGCGCCGAGAACGACGACATTCTCGGCCATGCCTACGAATATCTCATGGGGCACTTCGCCACCGAGAGTGGCAAGAGCAAGGGCCAGTTCTACACCCCGTCCGAAGTCAGCCGCGTCATAGCCAAGGCCATTGGCATCTCGCCAGCCAACTCCAAAGCCGCCACCACCGCCTATGACCCCACCTGCGGCTCCGGTTCGCTGCACGATTTCCCGACGGCCAACGTCCTTTCGGGCAACACGCTCTTCGATCCCAAGTTCAAGGACGGCGAGCAGCTCCGCACCTACGACTACGTCGTCGCCAATCCGCCCTTCTCGGACAAGACCTGGTCCACCGGTCTCGCTTTGGGAGACGGCGGGAGCGGAGATCGCTTCAAACGCGAAATGATTCCGAATAATTCAGAGGTTAAACAGGACTGAGCCTCTGCTCAGATTCGCCAGACGCCCCATAGGCCTGCCTATCAGACCGTCGTCACTGCCATCCTCAAAGAAGAACTGCGACACATCCACCGGGAAGGCAATCGAGTGATCGGTTGATGGGTTGGGCGGTCGTCCCTCCCCATTGGCATGTCTACCGCCATTGACGAATCCATCAATTCTTTTGCTGGACCGTGCTGCAATCTGAATCCGTTGTTCTGAGTAGGGATCACCTTTCGAACCTCTTCTGATCAACGTTCCGAAGCGAATGAAGGGGGAAAGTGCTATGGAGTGAATTCTGCTCGGGCGATCAGTACGTGGAAATAGCATCATATTGCCGCGCCGTGGGTTCAAATAGGAGAGATTGGCTTAAAACTGCACATATAAATTACAATAATAATAGTTGGATGGCAGACGATAGTGATCGTACAGGTCATGAATCCATGAAATGCCGAAGAAGAGATTGTCTTTCGGCACCCAGTTGACTTGTGGGCCCAGACCATATGACTCGCTCCTCACGGCGCTGGTGTTCAGACGCAGCAAAGCGAGGGCATCGGCCGCTTGAGGACCTGGGTCGTCATTGGCGACTTGCGTATAGAAGTAACCATGCAGGCCGACGGAGAGCCAATTGGTCACAAACTGGTTAAACACATATTCGAGATGGAATTCTGGGGCAGTCCAGTACTGTGTGTGCGGGTTCGTGGTGTTGGCCATCAGGCCTCCCGTCGCAGACAGCTCCGTCCCCGATTTTTCATGAAAAAAAGTGAATGCAAGATTTGTATCGAAACCCCAGTAACCACGGTTGAGATTCACCGCACTATTCGGATCCCACCCTCCCGTTGGCATATAGATTACTTCGAAGGTCGAAAGGGAGAAATCCTCGCCAAATTTCCATGACAAGTAAGCTGGGATCAATCCGGACGTTCCGATTCCGGCATTGTTCTCCCCAGACTGAGGGGACCCGAGTAGCGTAGACGACGTGGCCAGAGTACTTTGGAGCGAGGCCGCGGCTAGGGATGCAAAGCCGCCAAAGGAAAAGGTGGCACCGCCAAGAATTGGCTTCTCGAGTGTGTAGAGACCGAGCGGCGCGAGAAAGGCTTGCTGAACGTCGACGGAGACATGCGCTCTGTTATTAATCACGACTTGGTCTATTTTGCTCGAAATGAAGCCCGTGTATTGGGTCATTGAGAATGTACCCGGCTTGGGCTGCGCTGCCACGAGCAAATCGCCGTAGGTGCCTGGGTAGTAGTTGCTCCCTGCACCTTCAGCGGCATGAGCCAGTGGTGACTTCGCCAACCCAAGGAGCATGAGCCCCAGTGCCAGAATGATGAGGATCGTTTGGGCAGGAGTCGCGGCAGAGTTTCCCTTCACTCGCACATGGCGACTTGAATTTGCCTGACCACCTGGGCTGCTGAACAAATGGTCCATACTAATCCTCAATTATTTGGTTACTTCGTTTGATAGCCCTTAAATTCCTCACCGGGTTTCGTGTTTGGGTATTTGTGCAGACCCACCTCGTACTTCATGATCTCCCGAAAGACCGGCGCAAAGAGCCAGCCATGCGTCAACTGTGTGCTGAAGAGATTCCAGTCCTCGTGCGGATCACTGCTCAGGTCATAGGTCAACGGGAACTGCGGCTTGACGATGGGCTTGTCCACTCCTTCGGAGTAGCGCAAGATCATCTTGTAAATCTTCCACTTGACGGACATCAGCTCGCCGTCAGGGCCGAAGAGCATGTAGGAGTCTCGGCCCGTGGTCGGGGATTTACCCAGGAGGAAGGCGGAGGCGTCGATGCCGTCAATCGGGCGGTCCTTGGGGACAAGATCTGACGCACTGGCGAGGCCGGCAAAGGTGGGCAGCCAGTCAGCTGCGGCGAGCATTTCGTCGGTGACGACTCCCGCCGGCACCTTCCCGGGCCATCGAACTATCCCCGCAGTCCGGTAGCTCCCTTCAAACGGCACATTGAAGAAGTCCCCTCGCCAAGGCCCGCTGGATCCTCCCTGGCTGGCCACCAGGGACGCGCCGTTGCCGTTGTCGCTGGTGAGCACCACAAGCGTGTTATCGTCGATGCCCGCTTCCTTGATGGCATCAAGGATTTGCCCGATGCGAAAGTCCATCTCACCAAGAAGGTCAGAATAGACTCCGCCGCGCTGCGCCGATTTGCCTACAAAGTTCGGGTTCACCATGAAGGGCGGATGCAACTCCGAATACCCAACATAGACGAAGAACGGCTTCTTTGCGGCAGCCTCCCGCTTGATGAAGTCAATCGTCTTTGGAACGAGGTATTTCTCGTCCACGACGGGCCGCACGTTCAAATCAAGCGGCATGACCGGAGTGGAAGGCTGACCCTTCTTGCCTTCCCAGATCATGGGTGGCTTCATGCCCGATTCCTTGAAGAGCGGGTAGCTCGTGTACCCGGCTTCATCCCAACTATCCTGCACGCCCCACCACTCATCGAACCCTTGATCGTTCGGGAGCCGGCCTGGGACGTTGCCGAGGTGCCACTTGCCGTACAGGGCGGTGGAATAGCCGGCCTGCGACAACAGCTCGGCGATAGTGTATTCCCATGGAGCCAGGCCATAGTGCCCCTGCCCAGGCAAGGGCACGGTGAACGTGCCAGATCGGACTGAGTAGCGTCCGGTCATGATGGCGGCTCGTGATGGTGTGCATTGCGCCTCGACGTTGTAGTTGTTGAAGCGGATACCTTCGCTCGCCAACTTGTTGATGCGCGGTGTAGGCGTCGTCCCGCCGTAGACGCTGAAATCACCCCAGCCGACGTTGTCCACCAAGATGAAGACAATGTTGGGCTTATCGGCCGCGAACGAGGCCGTGGGCAACACCGCCGTGCCGGTGATCAGCCAGATTCCAAAGTAACCAAACATGCTCATGGTGCGCGTCGAGACACACTTCATGGGCCTCTCCTTTCATATCATAGGTGACCGTGGAATCTATTGTTCCCCTAACAGGCTGTTGACAAACTGGCGTCTGCGGAGAGTTGCTGTGGTAAATTCACCGGTCGATATCTCCGATCAAGGTCCTGTGCGTCGATCATGGGGTTCGTCCCTCACTCATCCCGCTCTTCCGAACTTCCGCTCCCCGCAGGGCTGGCCACCTAGGCTGGAGCTGGGAGCAATGTCGCCAGCCGCTTCAGATGCAGCAGCCAGCCCATCAGATAGGCTTCGTCGCGGACTTGGAGCAACCCCCGTCGGCGAAATCGGCGGAAGCCGTGCCAACATTTCGCCTCGCCCCACAGCTCTTCAATCTTCTTCCGTGCTCGCTGCGAGCAGCGGTAGCCCACCGTCCGACTCAGCCGGCGTACCCGCTGATGCACCGCCTCTCGTCCGGTGGTCTTGGCCGCAATGTGCGGGATGATGCGTCGCCGGAAGAGTGCCGTCAGAAATGGTTTGGCAAAATAGCCCTTATCGGCTCCGACGGTCTGAATCCGCTGGCGATGTTTCTGATGAAACGTATCGATCAACGTGCGCCCGCCGGCCGTCTCCGAGGCCGGGCCCCGAAACGGCTCCACATTGATGCCGACCAAAAGCCGATGCCGGTTCTCCATCAGCCCGTTGACCGTATAGCCCACGATCGCTGCGGTCCCCTGGCCTTTGTTGGCCAACTTGGCGTCGGGATCGGTCGTCGAGACATGCGTCTGATTGGAGCGCCGCTCCCCGCGAAATGTGATTGTGGGATTGCCCGGATCCTGGTCCGGCTCCGGCCCCGCATCCAGGGACCGAATCCGCCACTTGTACTCCTCTGGCTTCAGGAACACTTCCCTGGGCACGAAGCTCTTGTGCGAGGCATTCGCCTGCACGAGCGTCCCATCAAGCGTCGTATGCTGCGAGACCAACTGCTGTTTGATGGCAACGGCCACCGTCTCATCAAACAACCGTTCGAGCAGCCCGCTCTCGGTAAACCGCCGCTTCCGGTTCTGGGAGAACGTGGAGTGATCCCACGGAGCCGTGTCCAAGTCCAGTCCCACAAACCACCGGAGGACCAGATTCCCGGTCAGCTCCCGCACTAAGGCGCGCTCGGACGTGACCCCGAGCAGATAGCCGCCCAGCAGGGCCAGAAAGAGTTGCTCCGGCGGAATCGACGGGCGGCCGGTGTCGGCATACAGCGATTTGCACAAGTGCCGAATCCGGTCGGTGTCGATCAGCGATCGAATTTTCCGCATCGGGTGATCGGCCGTCACGAACTGCTCCAGAGTGATGTGGTAGAACATCGACGGTTGCGGATCGGCTGTACCCATCATCGGTCGGTCCCTCCTGATGGGCATCGTGTGTATCATACTCGCGTCAAAACTCAAGAGGAGTTTGTCAACAGCCTGCTAGAGGAAGAAAAGGGGAAACAAAGGTGTGGCCGATGAGGGGCTTCGGTTATTCCCAGTCGCAAATCGGTAGTAAAACGACGCTTCATAACGTAGGCAGATCCTCCGGCGGCCAGGCATGCTCTGAGTAGGTCAGGATCTTCGAGCACGGTCAAGACGACGATCTTGTCATGTGACCCCGCTGCGGTAAGCCACTCGATCCCTGTCAGTCCAGGCATCGAGATGTCGAGCACTAGCCCGTCGGGCAGGAGTTGCTCGACGTCGTCGAGCGCGGCAACCTGTCATTGACGGTTGAGACGATGTCGAACTCCGATTCCAAGAGGCGTCTTTCAGCCTCCAAATTATCGCGATGATCGTCCGCGAGGATGAGACGCACCCGACATGCCAAGCTGACCATGATAGTCCAGCCCATCAATGTGTCATGTAAGCGGGTTCTTCCGGCCAACACTTCCCTTATCGAGAATGACCGCTCAGAGCTTGCGGAATGTTTCAAGAGATAGGCTGATGCTCCCCCTTCGAAATGCTTCTTTCATCAAGTCGGGATCCTCGTTTGCTGTAATGAAGATGAGTTTCACGGCGGGGAGTAAACGTTTCAACCGTGATCCTGGGCTATAACCAAAGGTCCCGTCTATAAAACGCGACAACCCAAACCTAAATTGGGCTGACACATGGAGATCGCGAGCGTGATTAACATTGCTTTATCCGTGATACTCAGTTTGGGTGGTGGAGGCCTGCTAGACTTTGCATTGAGCTCATGGCTTGGCAAGGTGTGGGCAAACCGAATTTTAGAGTCCGACCGTCGAAGATTTAATGAAGAACTTGAACGACTGAGAGGTGAGCTAAATAAAGCAATTCACGTTCACCGAGTTCAGTTTGAAACCGAGTTCAAGGTGATTTCTGAAATTTGGGAAAAGGTTGCGAGGGTTCGCCAAACCATGGGTGGAATTCGACCAACTATGGATCTGGTTGATCCGAATGAGGATCGAAGAGCACGACTTGAGAGACGTTTTAAACCATTCCCAATGGCACTAGATGAGCTAATTCGAACCGTGGATTTGCACAGTCCTTTCTACCCACAGAATCTTTTTACCGAACTGTCTGGGGCTATTCAGATCGCAAGACGTGAGGAAACAGACGTTCTTACGAGCAAATTAGACGAACGCGACTGGTTCGATAGAGGTAGAAGTAATTTCGATGAGTTCGTGAAACGAGCGGACGTAATATCAGCGCTTATTCGTGAGAGGCTTTCCACCCTCCGTGTATCGTAACCAAGGCGCTGTTTTGCAAAAGGCCCAAAACATCTATAATTCTATTCCCTAACTGCTTGAAATTCCTGCTGCAGCCTATCCGTATTTACAGGGTTCAATAGTAAATCATTCTGGCCAGAGGCTGGGAGCTCAACTATTGCAGAGCAGGATCCAGCATCCATTCGACCCAAATAGGAGATGGGGTCGGGCCAGTCTATACAGCTCTGGGGCCTTTTAGAAGATAAGCCGCGCAGACACGAACAGATAGTCACTGTTCTTATCATTAGGCGAACCAGCCACCCCTTGCTTTAAGAGATTGGAGTAATAGCTGCCTTTGATCAGATACAGCCATCCTCCTTCAACGATGAGATTCGGGCTCACTGTCCAGGCCACGCGCGTGTCAAAGTCCATGCCCAGATAGGTACCAGCTTGTCCTTTCGGGTCTTGCAAGTTTGCCCCTTGGAATAGGTCTTTGGCCTGTGCCAACCACCAAAACCGCTGTTTGAACGAGACCTGAAAATTCTTCACCGGTTGCACCGAAATGACATACCCCGGGGAGTTGATATTCGACCGCTTGAACAGGCCCCAAATACCTGTCGGGTTGAAGGAAAATCCGTATGTGCCGAAGAGCGGGTCAAAGGTACCATTCTGAGTATCGTTGGGATCTTTATCGCCGCTAGCATAGTCATATTCAACGCGAATCGCTGGTTTCCACAGAGCATTGAACGTGTAGCCCAGTTCTCCATGCTGGAAGAATGCAAATGTCGTCAAGGGAGGGCTGCCAGGCTGCAGTGCTGATTCGCCGAACTGATAGGTGGATTCGATTTCGTAGTTGAACGCTCCCGTCGCCTCCGGCTGGAACACCCGAAAGCCCAGAGTGCTGAGATGCGGTCGCCGGCCTGTCGTGATTTGCTCTTGGTTTTGGCCGGTGGTGCCCTGCGCCAGGTCATTTTGCGTGAGAACAAAGGCATAGAGCTCGTGGTGGAGCCAGGGCCTGCGCTGATTGAGGTAGGAGAGTCCATAGAAGCTTGTGTGCGAATTCATCGTGTCAGTTGAAGTCTGATGATTTTTCATCGGACGCATGACAAACGCCCGGACTTGCCAATCAGTGGGCGTTCCCAACGACCAGTGGACGCCGACGAACGAAGGGGGGACGTTACTGTAGAAACTTCGTGCAATGAGCCGGCTTTTTCCGAAGGCCTGAGTAAACTTGCCAATCTGCAGTTCAGTCGGCTGACCCAATCCTAGAAAATTATCGGTCCACAGACTGCCGTAAAGCTGAAGCGCATCGGTCCGATTTTCCATGGTGTTACTCACGGTCACACCGTAGTTGTACAGCGGGCGGGCGTCCAGAAACTCCGCGTGAAATTTAAATGGCTTATAGCGCATCTCCATGTTGACATCGGTGCGTTCGGACAACTGTGCCCCGCCAGTAGTCTCGTTCTTCTTGACCGGCTGACTGTAGGATTCATAGCGGGTCCGGAAATCAACGCCCAAATGGAGCCAGTCCGGAACATGGAGCGCTTGATCAAGATGGAATGGCGATTGAGGGAGTTGTACGGCTGACCCATCCGACATCACGATGTCGTGGAGCCGTTGCCTGAGAGGGCCAAACCGCGGTTCCTGCTTCTCCTCGGTGGTGTCAGATGGCGGCGATGCTTCCGATCCGGGAGCTTCATGAGCCGGCGGAGTCGTGACGCGATCCTCACTTGAACATACAGCCGGAACCGAGAAAGTGAAAGTGCCACAGATCAACACAAAAGCGACGAAGGCGGTGGAGGACCTTGCTGAGCGCCCAATAATCGCGGTCATCTCCTTCAGAAGCGTGGGAGCGGAGTGAAGAGTCGAGGTGAATCCCGGCGTCCTATTGCTTGCATGCTGCGCGGTCCCGACGTCTCAGGAATGCCGCCGCCTAAGCAGTGTGGCGTGCCGTGGGGCTTAAACGTAGATACCCACGCCCTTCCGGGCGTGGCACTCTCAGAATTCAAGCTGCGCTTGTCCAGCGTGAGACGCTGGACCTTGCTCTCACCCCCGCCCTACCAGGCGGGGACCTCTCGTTAATTTAGATGGCATGCGATAGTGATCGTATAAATCATGAATCCACGAAAAGCAAACATCACGTCCTTCTTCACCACCTAGTTGATTTGTGGGCCGAGACCGTACGACTGGCTCCTGACTGCGCTGGTGTTGAGATTCAGCAAGTTGAGAGCAGTGGCTCCTGTGGGGCCCGGGTGGTCATTGGCGATTTGCGAGTAGAAATAACCATGCAGCCCGATGGACAGAAAATTGCTCACAAGTTGGTTGGTGACGTACTCAAGGTGGAATTCAGGAGCAGTCCAGTAATCGGTATGCGGGTTGGTGGTGTTGGCCATCAGGCCTCCCGTCATGAACAGCTCCGTCCCAGATTTTCGTGAAAAAAAGGTGCGGGTGGGTTCAACCAGTCACGGCCAATGGTGGTGCCGCTCCGGCAGGGTGACGCCGTGTTGTTCGCCGTCCGCCATCGTCCTGTGAAGAGTATCCGCGGTTGGCACCGCGTCACGCTTCGTCACGGGGTCAGCCGCCTTCGCTCCGGGCAACGATACAGTCTCGGTCTGAGATTCCACGACCCCGCCTGAGACATCCCGAAGTCCCGACAGCATCCGAAGGACCGGGCCCGTCGGTTACGGCGCCCGCTTCTTGGCGGGAGACGGAGGCCGGCAGGGGCCGGGCCGATTCAGATCGTTCGGCAGAGTCGTCCGGGCATCGACGCAGGCGGAGTCGAGCTGGGCCTGCGTGAGACCCGTCACGGAGCCGAGGTCGGCTCCCTGCAAGTCGGCCTGGTGCAGGTCCGCATCGTCGAGCCGGGCGCCGGTCAGATCTGCTCCCGAGAAATTCGCGCCCCGAAGATCCGCCTCCTGCAGGTTGGCATGCGCGAGTTTCGCGCGGCTGAAGTCGGCTGCGCGCAGGTCGGCCGACACCAGATTGGCGGATTCCAAGGTCGCATCGTTGAACCGGGCGTTCCGCAACGAGACCTTCGGCGCATAGGTTTCACTGAGGTCGGCGGCCGTGAACGTGGCTCCTGTTCCGGTCGTGCCGATGAGAATCGCGTGGTCCATCCGGGCATTCCGGAAGTCGGCTCCATCCACCATCGCAAGGTAGATGACGGCCATTCTGAGGTTGGCGGCCCGTAGATTGGTGCCGGCGAGCCTTGCGCCTTCGAGGTTGACCCCCTCAAGGTCGGCTCGGTGGAAGTTCGCCGCCTGCAAGTCAGAAAACCGGAGGTCGGCTCCCCTCAACAGCGCATCCTGGAAGTTTGCTTCCGTCAGGTCGGCCTCATCGAAGTAGGCTCCCTCCAGGTCCGCGTCGATGAGCTGGGCTCCGCGCAGAAGCGCGCCGTCGAACAGAGCGCCTTGCAGATTTGCCCCTTTCATATGGGCCTTGCTCAGGTCGGTGCGGCGGAGGTCCGCTTCCAGCAGATCGGCGCCGGAGAAAATCGCACGAGGCAGGAGGGCTCCGTAAAAGTGACCGTCCGCGAGGTCGGCATCGGTGAAATCGGCGGCGGTCAGATCCGCCCCTTCAAAATGAGCCCGTTCCAGAGCGGACTCCCGAAGGCGGGCTCCGATCAGAGCCGCCCCCAAGAAGGCCGCTTCGTCCCCGACGGCGCGCGAAAGATCCGCACCAGACAGCCGGGCCCGCCGTAGATCGGCCCCGGAGAGGTTGGCCGCCTGCATGCGCGCCTTCGTGAGATCCGCCTCGGCCAGTCTGGCCTGAGCCAGCGCACTCCGTGATAGGTCGGCTTGCCCCAGCAGGGCACCCTCCAGGTCGGCCCGCTCCAAATTCGCGCCCGCGAGCTGGGCCCGACGCAGATCCGCCTGACACAGGTTGGCCTTCCGATGGCCGGGATGATGCCGCTGCTCCAGCCACTGACCGTGTGACCGGACGACGGCCTGCAACACCTTCGCGGAGACCGGCTTCCTCTTGTAGGGACCGGCGCAGGTTTTCGCCGGCGGCGGCGATCCGGTTCCCTCCGTGACGGCGAAGACCGTCACGGGCGCGAACAGAGCGGCGGTGAGTATTCCGGGAACCATCCACGACCGAAGAGCGGTATGCCTCACCAGATTTCTCCTTGGGAGCACCGGCCGATGGAGGCCGGACTCGTCATTGTCCCTGCATCGCCAGCCGTCGGACGTAGGCCACCACGTCCTGCATCTCTCCGTCAGTGAGCTGCCCGCGCCATGCATGCATCGGACTGAAGACCATGCCGTGCTCGACCGTTCTGAGCAGATCTTCGTCCGACTTGAGGTAGGAGCCGAACCGGTGAAAATCGGCCGGCCTCACTCGCAGTGATGCGGCCTCCGGCCCGTCTCCCCAACCGCCCGGTCCGTGACAACTCTGACAATGTCGCTCGTATACCTGCTTCCCGCGCGTGACATCGGGAGGATAGTCCTGAGCCAGGAGGGTCGACGGCGCCACTAGAATCGAGAGGATCAAACAGCTCCCCCGCAACGATCGGGGCATGTGGCGCCTCAACTCTTCTTCAACGATTCCTTTCCGCAGTCGAGACATCGATAATCATACATCGGCATTGGACACCTCACGAACCTTCTTCTTCGCCCGTTTTTCACGGAATTTCCGGAGTTCGATACCCACAGCTTCAAAGGCCTTACGGATTGCTCCCTCGAACGTCTTGTTGTCCTTGCGCGCGCTGATGGTATGCCGTCCCGGCAACGAAACGACTACGAGAGCTTCGGCGACATCAGAAGATTTCTTGTGATGAACGTTTTTGGTCAACGTCACCCGCCCATAGACCAGGTCGTCGTGCCCCCGCTGCAGGGCAGCCATCCGTGCTTCGATCTCTCGTCTCCAGCGAGGGGGTCATTCCGACATGACGGCGCTCGACCTCCAAGTTCACGGGACCTCCTCAGGTAACCTCTTCCCGCGCATAGGTCCAGCAAAGGACATGCCGCTCTTGGAGCCGAGTCCGGGGTGAGAGATGCCAGGCTAGAGGTTGATATTTATGCCGCTTGGATCTCATCCGACTCTTCACCTCGTGCTCCTGTCGCATTATTCCTCAGATCCCTTCCCCGCTGTTGAAGCCGAATGGGACAACAGGGTTGCGGGAACGAAGACTCGTGGTAGAAACCTTCTGGAACGTGCCTTGCGTAAGCGGCTGGTGATGCCGACGCTCACGAAACAAAACCTTGCCGGTTACCTCCGGGACCGCTTCGGGCCGAAGACCACTCTCCTGTCCTATGGGCCGATCGGCAAGGACAACTTTGTGGGAACGCACAAGCAGTACGGCTACGGGGCACCGGTCAGAATCACCTTCCGGATCGGGCGAGCGGTCAGCTCCGCCGTGATTGAAACCATCACCCCCGGTCCCTTCGGCCATGAGCACATGGCCGATCGCGCTCAAGCCCTCCTCTGGGATTACGAGTCGTACGGCCGCCTGCCCCGTCACGTGAAAGCCCTCGATGTCGGCGCCTTCACCGCAGACCAGAAGATGTTTTCAGTCTCTCGGGCACACGAGTTTTTCGTGTTGAACGAATGGGCGGAGGGGACCGGCTATCAGGCGGATCTCGAGCGCCTCAGGAAAGGGCACAGTTTGCGACAGCTAGACCGGCAACGGACGGTTACGTTGGCCCGCTACCTGGCAAAGATCCACGCGCGGAAGCGCCGGGATCCCGATCTCTATAAGCGCCGGCTACGGGAGCTCATCGGCCATGGCGAATGCATCATGGGGCTGACCGACAGCTATCCCACACGACCAGGTTTCATTACCAAGAGATTGCTCCGGACGATTGAAGACTCCTGCAATCGCCGGCGGTGGCAGCTCCGCGACGAGGGCGATCGGCTCTCCCAGGTGCATGGGGATTTTCACCCGTACAATGTGCTGTTTCGAACCGGAACAGATTTCTCGGTGCTGGACCGGTCGCGCGGCGAATGGGGCGAGCCGGCCGACGACGTAACGGCCATGACGATGAACTACGTGCTGAATTCCTTGATTCAATGGGGGAAACTTCAAGGGCCGTTCGAGATCCTGTTCCGGAGGTTTTGGGAGGCCTATGTCGAGGCCAGCGGTGATCAGGAGGTTATGGCCGCCGCCGCACCTTTCTTTGCCTTCCGCGGCCTCGTCGTCGCCAGCCCGGTCTGGTACCCCAACCTGCCGATCCGGGTCCGTCGGAGCATCTTTCATTTCATCATCAACGTCCTCGATACACGACGGTTTGAGCCGGACCGGGTAAATGAGTATTGCCGATGATCGGTGATCGATGGTGCCTGATGACAAACTCTCGCCGAGGCGGCGGTTGAATCCTGATCACACCTCATCCAGAACGCCTCGCCTGTCTCCTTTCGCCGTCTGGCTTACCGGGCTTCCGGCGTCGGGAAAGAGCACGATCGTCTCCCGGCTGCGGCCTGAGCTGGAAGCCCTGGACTTGACCGTGGAGGTGCTGGAATCAGACGAAGTGCGACGCATTCTCACTCCCACCCCTACGTACTCGGAGATGGAGCGGGATTTGTTCTACCGTGCCCTGGCCTTTCTGGGCGCGCGTCTGGTCGCACACGGTGTCACGGTGCTGTTCGACGCCACAGCCACGAAACGGAGTCATCGGGATCTGGCTCGAGCGCTTATCCCACGTTTCATCGAGGTGTCCGTGGAGTGCCCGCTGGAAGTCTGCATACGGCGAGATTGCAAGGATACCTACCGTCGCGGCAGCAGGGGAGACACATCGACTGTGCCCGGCTTACAGGTACCCTACGAGCCGGCAGCGGATCCGGAATTGCGGATCGACACCACCGCCGTCTCTCCGGCGGACGCCGCCCGGGAGATCGTCACCCTCATCCGGACGCGATGGTCCGCCCTTTGACTGCCGGCTAGTGCAATACGAGAAGGGGACATGGCATCTTATGCAATACCGCGTGCGAAACGCTGCCGAGCACCCGCTCCTTGATCGGCCCAAGCCCTCGCGCGCCCAGCATGACCAGATCGACTTGCTCCTCCTCCACCTTGGTCGCAATCACCTCGGCCGGCGAGCCAACTCGAAGCATCTTGGCGGCGGGGCCTGCATGAGGCGGGAGCAGCGATTGCATTCGGTCCAACAACCGTTCACCGTCTTCACGCATGCTCCGCTCGAGCCCGTGATAGAGTTCCTCCGCCACATCCGGCATCATCATCGGATAGGCGGGTCTCGGGACGTTGAGGACATGAAGCAGGACGAGCCGGTCCGCCCTCCGAAAGTACCTCAAGGCCCGAACCACTTTAAGCGATGGATCCGATCCGTCAACGGCCAACATGATCTTCATCGACGACTCCTGCTCCCTCTGACGCAAATACCTGTTGAAACCAGTTCAGCGCCTCGCCGGCGACCTGCTCCAGCGTTCCCGGTTCTTCGAACAAATGGGTCGCGCCAGGGACTATGATGAGTCGCTTCCGGCAGGTCAGCAAACCGGCAGCAGCCCGATTCAGCTTGATGACCTCCTCGTCGTGTTCACCGACGATGAGGAGGGTCGGAGCCTGTACTTGCGCGAGATACGGCTCGGCCAGATCCGGCCGCCCGCCGCGCGAGACAATCGCCCTGATCGAAGAGGGGACTCGGGCCGCGGCCCGTAGCGCCGCGCCCGCGCCGGTGCTCGCCCCGAAGTAGCCGTGCGGGAGCGGCTTGGTCAGCACGTCTTGTCTTAACCACCGGCCGGCGATCAATATTCGGTCCGCAAGGAGGTCGATGTCGAAGACGTTACGACGATCCTCTGCTTCCCGTTCCGTCAACAGATCCATCAGCAATGTGGCGATTCCGCCCTGCTGAAGCTGATGCGCGACGTAGCGGTTGCGAGGGCTCAACCGCCCGCTTCCGCTGCCGTGGGCAAAGAGGACAATCCCGGCGGCCCCGTGCGGGAGGCCGAGAAATCCCTTGAGCACGAGCCTGCCTTCCGACACAGTTACAGGCCGTTCGCAACTTCCATACGGCATACCAGCCTCCCCGTGCTCACCTCTCTTCATCAGTCTATGATCATTCCGGAGAGGGTGGATCCATAAGGCGGTGCTTGGTCGAGACAGCGGAAGCACTCAGTGACATTCCATAGGACACAGGAGCAACAGATAGACCGCCACCGCCAGCCCCAACGCGATTGCCCCTACGAGTAGCCACCTTCCCTTGGTCATCATCCTCCTGCTTCTCAAAACGCAACCCACCGGAACTTTGGAACCAGCAAATCCGATGCCGGTACGCTCTCCGTGAACTGCTTCTGTCACCGGAGGTTTTCTCCTCCCGATAATCCCATCAAGAGCGAGGTGCCCCCTTCTGCGACAGAAGGCCGCGGCAGTTGTAGCAGGGCTCCCCTCAACGAGCCGAGGAGCAGACAGCCACAAGCCCACAGCAGGCCCTCGATCGGTTGGCGGTTCAGTCGTCAGTTTTCCTTTTCGTACCATGCGCTATCAGCCATAGTCGCTTCACGCGGCACAGGCTGAATCATCGACCTCCCTGAATTGGCATTGCCCTTGCTGCACTACTGTCGCAGTGAGGCTATTCCCTTGTTTGACCTGTGCGGGTTCAATCGCGCCGTCACGAAGGGTGCGCCGAGGAAGAGGCCGTCTCGACGTGGTACCGGGCACTTGGTAGAGTCGGCGCGTAGGACGGCGAGGGAACGGGAGCGAACGACGCAGCCTGTGACCGAGCGCGAAGCAGGTCGGCAGACCCAGACGCGCCGCGTGGTTTCGTGCGGCGGATGGTGCGTACCGGCGTCGGGCATTTCAACAGGGAGGTTCTCATGGTGAACGTATGGGGTTGGATGACGGTCGCCGCATTGTCGGGTCTCTGCTGGCTGGCCACGGTCGTACCGGTGGAATCCCAGGCTGTCCAGAGCGTGGAGGTGACGATCCGCGATTTTACGTTTCTGATCACCAAGGAGGTGCCGCTTCGTCTTGGTCTCCCGACCGTCATCCATGTCCGCAACGATGACGCCGAGCGGCACGACTTCGGGTCCACCATGTTCGAAGGACTGCCCACGAGGATCGAGAAAGACGGCGTCATCGTCTATGGGCGGGGGCTTGAAGGGGTGATGCTCGATCCGAAGCGGGAGGCGACCATCCGCTTCAACATGGAGCGACCCGGACGCTATACGTTTCGCTGTTCGATTCATCCGAATATGAACGGCGAGTTGCTGCTCTTGAGCGCAGAGGCGGTGTAGCTGCAGAGTTCTGAGTCATGAGTCCCGAGGGCTGAGTTACGAATGAGGATCGAGCGTATCCTGCTGGCAACGGATTTTTCTTCCTGGGCGCGTCGGGCGGAGGACTATGCCTGCTCTCTCGCCTCTCTCTGGAACGCTCGTCTGACCATTATGAGCGTCTTGGAATTGGTGCCGGGCATGAACCCCGACTACCCCGTCAATCATCAATATCTGACGGAGCGCATGCGAGAAACGTCGGAGCAGCTTGCCGAATGCAAACGACGCATCGAGTTTCGGGAGATCTTCGTTTCCGCCAGAATCGGAACCGGACTCCCGAGCGAAGAGGTGGTCGCCGCGGCTCTGGCGGAAGACTCCGACCTCGTCGTCCTGGGAACGAGGGGAAGGAGCGGATTGGCCCATGTGTTGCTTGGGAGCACGGCGGAGCGTGTGATCCGTACGGCGCCCTGTCCCGTTCTCGCCGTGCATCTGACAGCCACTGAGAGTTCGACTCCCAGGCCCGAGATCACGCTGGAACGGATTCTGGTCCCAATCGATTTTTTCGACGGTTCGCTGGACGCGCTGGAGTACGCCGCTTTGCTTGCCCGACAGACTAAGGCCTCCATCAAGGTTCTCCATGTTCTAGAACCGGTAGCCTACGGATTGGACTTCACGCTCGGGCATGCAGAAGAACGGGAGCGGACACGGGAGCGGTTGATGAAACGCCTCGATGCCCTGTCCACGGCGCTCACGGCCGCCGGCATCCCGGCAACCAGTCTGATTCGGGGAGGAATCCCTGGCGACACCATACTGGACGAAGCTCGGACCTGGCCGGGCGATCTCCTCGTAATGGGGACTCACGGACGGCGAGGAATCTCCCATGTGTTGAGCGGAAGCATCGCTGAAGCGGTGCTTCGTCGCGCAGAATGTCCGGTGCTGACCGTTCGGAATCCGAAATTCCATCCGAGCCATCAGCGAGTGACCCTGAAGTCTGCCTTGTAGAGCGAGTCCTTTTCCACCGTTAACCGAGGAGCCAATCATGGGTGCGATGGTGAAGCCAGCCAAGAGGGCCAAGCCGGAGCCTAGACGGTCTGCCCCTCGCCCACAGAAAGCGATCACGCTGCCGGGCGATCTCTGGGAGCGCATTTCGAACAAGGCGTACGAATTGTGGGAACAGCGTGGGCGCCTGGAAGACCATGCGCTCCGTGACTGGCTGGATGCGGAGGCAATCGTGATGGAAGAAGTCCATGAAGCGCGGGAATGACTCGCCGCAGGGGTTGGCTGTTCCACTCGACCCTTCGCTGGAGGCCCTCCTCGCTCGGCTCGAGGCCCTGTCCCATGCACCGCAATTCTCCGTTCAACGCCAGGTGGCCCTCGAGCGGGCTCTGCGCCCCTATCTTGAATCCTCCGGGGATCTCCTTCGTCCACTACCGGAAGAAGCGGACCTGGCTACGCTGACCGTATACACGGATTTCTACCCCGAGGATGGGCAGCTCACCCTGATCGAACAACTCCGAGACGTCATCACCGAGCATATCCCGGACGAAGAGCGGCGGTGGCTCGACCAGCTCAAGCATTCTTATATGGATCTGCTCGAGGTGCTTCCGTTCAGAGCCGGTGATCCGCCTCATGTCATGACCCTGCGCTCGATCGGCGACGGGGTCCAGGTCCTGGTGCAGGGAGGCGAGTATGCTCGAGACCTGAGTGCGGGACAGGTGCTCCTCACTCGTGTCGTCCGCGACCCGGAGGATCCAGAGCGAGGAATCGGCCGGATCGCCGGAAGTGCGCTGGTCCTTTCCCCGGCCAAGGCTCGCGCGGTGCTCGACGCCTCACGCGAATGGGAGCGGAGCATGGAAATCTCGTCCGGCTCCTTCGTGCTCGGGGATTGGCAGGAATTCGTGAAACGGTTCGGGCATATCCTGTTGTGGAACTTTGCTCACCTGCGTCTGGCCACGCTTCTCAATGCCGTCGTGCATATCCGCTACTTGACGCGGGAGGGAGCGCCTTTTCTCTATGTGTTGGCTCTGTATGACCATCGTGAGTACGGATTCCTTGCCGACGGTCTCTCGGCCATGAATGAACTCGAAGTCGGCTCCCTCCGGCATCCCGTCATGCCCTCAGGGCAAAAGGGAAAGCCGGTCCGGGTCTGGATTCAACGGGCGAGCGGCGAGAACGGCGCGAAGGTGGTCGTTGCGCGGCTCACGCTCACCCCCGTGCAACTCGTCGTCGAGAGTGACACGCCGGACCGCCTCAATGCGATCAAGCATCAACTGGCTTCGACGTTCGGCTACTCGCTGCACTTTCGAGGCGAATCCCTCTCGCCGCCCCGTCGTGAACTGCCGGTTGATCAGTTGACTGAGGGGGAGTCGCCTTCAGTGGTTGTGAGCGAGGAAGAAGACCTGGCTCTCGTCCGAAACTTCCTCGACACCGCGTATCTCGAATGGCCGGACCAACCCCTGGCCGCCTTACAGGGTCAGACACCAAGGCATGCGGCGGCTCAACCGGCTTCGCGGGCACAGGTCGTCGACCTGATCGACGAGATCGCGCATGAGGACCTCGGCATCCTGCGGCTGGGAACACCGGCGTTCGATTATAACGTCCTCCGGGCACACGTCGGACTCGTTTGACAGCGCAGCGAAGGCGAAGGAAACAAATCTTCATGCCAGACCAACCTTCACTCGACCGCAACCTCGATCAACTCCTGTCGGAGGAGTGCGGTCGTTCCGGACCCTCCGACAAGCCGAAACTTCTCAAGGTCTTGTTAGCCGTCCAGGAGCGGATGGGATACGTACCGCCTCACTCCATCCCGCAGATTGCACGGCGGGTCGGCGCCACCGAGGCCGACGTCGCCGGAGTCCTGTCGTACTATCCGGACCTGCGTACCTTCGCGCCGGGACGTCACGTGATTCGTATCTGCATGGGAGAGTCCTGTTTCGCAAACCGTTGCAGTCGCGTCCTGCGCGCCCTCAACGACCATCTGGGCATTGTCATCGGCGAAACGGACGCCGGGCGTCGCTTCACCCTTGAAAAGGTCTATTGCATGGGCAACTGCGCGGTGGCGCCAACCGTGGCGGTGAATCAGGATCTCTTCGGGCGAGTCGAACCAGAGCAGATTCCGTCCATCGTGGATTGCTACCGATGACCCCAGCCACGCTCTATCTCTCCAACGACACGTCGTCCCGGGCGGTCGGTGCGGACCGGCTCGCGAAGCAGCTCCGGCAACAGTCGAACGCCCGCCTCATCCGTACCTCCTCACGCGGTGCGTTCTTCCTCGAACCGATGATCGAACGGGATGTGACGGAAGGTCGCGAAGGTCGAATGGTCTGGTGCAACGTCACCGCCAGCGACCTTCCAAACATCGTTGCGGGACGAGGGGGAGTTCCGCTCCGTTCCATCCCGTTTCTCTCCGCTCAGAGCCGGTTCACTTTCTCGAACTTCGGGATCACGCAGCCGCTCGCCCTGGACGAATACAGGACGCGAGGCGGGTTTGAAGGACTCGAGAGGGCGCTGGACATGGCTCGCGATTCGATCATCGAGGAACTCAAGATTGCCGGCCTTCGCGGGCGCGGTGGGGCGGCCTATCCGGTCTGGAGCAAGTGGCAGGCAGCCCGGCAGACGGAATCTGACGAGAAATTCGTGGTCGTGAACGCGGATGAAGGCGACGCCGGCACCTATTGCGACCGAATGGTGATGGAAGGTGACCCGTTCCGTCTGATCGAAGGAATGCTGATTTGCGCCCGTGCGATCGGCGCGACGAAGGGATATGTGTATTGCCGACAGGAGTACCCGGCCGCAGCGGGGGCGATGCGGGCGGCGGTACGAAAGGTCGAGGAGGCGGGCCTGCTCGAACTCAACGGCCGGCCGTTCGCGATCGACGTCGTGCTGGGTGCCGGCTCCTATGTCTGCGGAGAAGAGACGGCCCTCCTGGAGTCATTGGAGGGGCGACGGGGTGTCGTGCGGGCCAAACCACCCTATCCGGCGGTCTCCGGCCTCTATCGGAAACCTACGATCGTCAGCAACGTGCTGACCTTTGCGACCGTGCCGAATATTCTTACCCGCGGCGGAGCCTGGCACGCGTCTCTCGGCACCGATCGATCGCGCGGAACGATCGCGCTGCAGATAGGCGGGCGGGTCGCGCAGCCTGGTCTCGTCGAAATTCCCTTCGGGCTGTCCTTGCGAAAAGTCCTCGACCAATTCGGCGGAGGGATGGCGGCCGGTTCCCGCTTCAAAGCGGTGCAGGTAGGAGGGCCGTTGGGCAGCCTGTTCCCGGAATCGAAACTGGACATTCCGATCTGCTACGACTCGTTTTCAGATGCGGGGGCGATCCTGGGCCACGGTGGCATCGTCGTCTACGACGAGGACACCGACATGGTGGAACTCGCGCGCCATTTCATGGCGTTTACGGCGGACGAATCCTGCGGCAAATGTACGCCTTGCCGGATCGGCTCGCTCCGAGGGCGGGAATTGCTGGACCTGGTTCACGGAGGCCGAGCGACGAAGGCTGAATTGACGCTGCTGACCGATCTGGCGGACACGATGAGAACGGCCAGTCTCTGCGCCCTGGGAGGCCGCGCGCCCTATCCGGTTCTGACAGCGATTGAACATTTCCCCGGCGAATTTCAGACACGCTTGAGAGCGCAGGAGGCAGGAACAGGCTGAGCGGTAGTCCCATGAACCTTACCATTAACGGACATGTCGTGGCGGCTGAACCGGGTGAGACCGTCTATGCCGCCGCTCACAAGGCCGGCATCTCGATCCCCAGTCTCTGCCTCTCGCATCACCTGGCTCCCTTCGGCTCCTGTCGCCTCTGCCTGTGCGAAATCGAGGGACAATCAGGCACTCCGGCATCCTGCACGACGCCGGTTCGGCCGAATATGGTGGTACGAACAGAGAGCGAAGAACTGTCCCGCCATCGGCACAATATCGTCGAGCTGTATTTGTCCGAACAACCGGACGGCGAGTCGTCAGGACCGTTGCACGAGCTGGCGGTCGCTCATGGAGTGGATCGAGTCCGTTATCCCGACGGCGGGCACCGAAAAAAACGCGCGCCGGTACGGGACGACTCGAATCCATTCTTCACGTTCGACAACAGGATCTGCATCTCCTGCGCGCGCTGCGTCCGAGCATGCGAGGAGATCCAAGGCACAAATGCCCTGACGATGGTGGGGCGAGGATTCTGGACGATGCCGGTCGCCGGGATCGGTCCCCTGTCAGGTGAGGCGGGAGGATATGCGACGTCGAACTGCGTATCCTGCGGAGCCTGCGTGAAGGAATGTCCGACCGGAGCGCTCTCGGAAAACACCGTGCTCCGACAGGGACACCCCGCTCACACCGTCCGCACCACCTGCGCCTATTGCGGCGTGGGCTGCGCGTTTGAGGCCGGCGTGCGTGACGGACAGGTCGTGCAGATGCTTCCGGCAGACGATGGTCCCTCCAATCTCGGCCATGCCTGTATGAAAGGCCGCTTCGGCTGGACCTATATCACTGCTGAGGACCGACTACGGGCTCCGTTACTCCGGGAAGGAAACCGCTGGAAGGAGATTTCCTGGGACGCCGCACTGGAGTATGTCGCACGGGAATTCTCACGGATTAAAACCGCGCACGGCCTCGATTCGCTGGCCACGATTTCCTCGAGTCGTGGGACGAACGAAGAGAATTATCTGTTCGGCAAGTTCATGCGATGCGTGATCGGAACCAATCACATCGATAATTGCGCCCGAGTCTGCCACAGCGCAACGGTGACCGGCATGATGGAAACGCTGGGGGCCTCCGCCGCCACCAATTCGATCGAAGATCTGGACCTCGCCAAGGTCATCATGGTCGTGGGAGCCAACCCGATGGAGTCTCATCCGGTCGTCGGAGCGAGGATCAAGCGGGCTCATCGACGCGGAGTCCCGTTGATCGTGATCGATCCGCGCCGAACCGAATTGGCTCGGCTGGCCGATCTGCACCTGCAGCTCGAACCGGGCACCAATGTGGCGTTACTGAACGGGATGGGGCACGTCATTGTTCAAGAACATCTCGTCGATCAGCAGTTCGTGCGTGAGCGAACGGAAGGACTGGTCGAATGGATGAAGGCAGTCGCGGACTGCACGCCGGGAAAGACCGAACAGGTCACCGGGGTGCCGGTCCATCTTATTCGAGAGGCGGCGCGTCGCTATGCCTCAAGCGGTGCGTCGCTGTGTATGCACGGACTCGGCGTGACGGAGCATCGCTGGGGCAGTCATGGAGTGATCGCCCTTGTGAACCTCGCGTTAGCCACCGGAAATATCGGCAGACCGGGAACCGGCATCAATCCGCTGCGCGGACAGAACAACGTGCAGGGAGCATCGGACGTCGGCTGTCTTCCGACCTATTTTGCCGGTTATCAGTCTTTGGATGACCCCGAACTGTCGGCGCGACATCAATTCATCACCGGCCGTCCCCTGCCGGCGAAGCGAGGTATGAAGACGCCGGATATGTGGGATGCCGCGCTCGATGGTCGCCTACAGGCACTCTGGATCATCGGCTACGACGTGGCGCAGACCGATCCGAATCTCAAGAAGGTCCATGCAGCACTCCGGCAGGTCGAGTGTCTGGTGGTGCAGGATCTCTTCATGAGCGAGACCGCCAAGTTCGCTCATCTGGTGCTGCCCGGCGCGTCCTTCTTGGAAAAGGACGGCACGTTCACCAACCTGGAACGGCGGATTCAGCGGATCAGGAAGGCGGTGGACCCGCCGCAGGGGGTTCTCCCGGATTGGCGCGTGGTCTGCGAGGTGTCGAATCGCATGGGTTATCCGATGACCTACGCCCACCCATCCGAGATCATGGACGAGATCGCACGACTGACCCCCATGTTTGCGGGCGTTTCATATGACCGGTTGGACGACCACGCCGGCTTACAGTGGCCGATTCCGGACGGCGCGCACGAAGGGACGCCTCTGATGCACCGGGATACATTCTCCAAAGGCAAAGCGCACTTCGTCGCGGTGGACTATCTGCCCCCTGGCGAAGTGGCGGGCGAAGAATACCCGTTCGTCCTGACGACGGGACGCATTCTGCAGCACTATAATTGCGGATCTCAAACAAGGCGGACGGACATCCTGGCCTTAGTGGATGCCGACGTGTTGGAAATGCACCCGCTCGATATGGAGCAGCTGCATCTGACTGAAGGTGCGATCGTCCGGCTGGTGAGTGCCAGGGGGGAAGCGATTCTCGCGGTCGTGAGAAGCGAGCGTGTGCTTCCCCGGCATCTCTTCACCAGCTTTCATTTCCCGGCTTCAACCGTTAACGAATTGCTCTCATCGAGCGCCGACGAAAGTTCAAAGTGCCCTGAATACAAGGTATCGGCCGTCCGTGTGGAACCGATGGACCTGGATGCGCTCGATCCGGAAGATGAAGTGGAACTCCGACAGATTCGCAGACAACTCATACTTTAGGCGCACATGGAGCCCGTCGCGACATCGTCTGCATTACCGCTCGACGCCTATGCCCCCGCGCAGATTGCCGTGCGGGTGCGCGACGTCGGCATGACCAAGGCCACCCTTCCTGTTCCCACGATGCTTGCCTTGGCGCTGTTGGCGGGAGCATTCATCGGCTTAGGCGCACTCTTCTACACCGTGACCATCACGACGGGACCCGCCGATCCACCGACGGCCATCGGGCTTGTGCGGCTGGCGGGCGGCGTGACATTCAGTTTGGGACTCATCCTTGTGGTAGTCGGCGGGGCGGAACTCTTCACCGGCAATAATCTGATCGCGATGGCTTGGGCGTCCGGCCGCGTGACCGCTCTGCAAGTCCTTCGGAACTGGGTGTGGGTCTATCTCGGCAACTTGATTGGAGCGATCGGAACCGCGTTGTTGATCTGGCTGGCCGACGTGCAGAGTCTGAATGACGGCGCGGTCGGAGACACGATGGTGCGGATCGCGCGAGCCAAGGTGTCGCTTGATCCTCTATCGGCCCTTACCGGAGGAATTCTCTGCAACGTGCTCGTGTGCCTCGCCCTGTGGTTGTGCATAGGCGCGCGCGGCGTCGCCGATAAGATTCTGGCGATCATTTTCCCGATCAGCGCCTTCGTGGCCTGCGGGTTTGAACATTCCATCGCCAACATGTACTTTCTCCCCATCGGAATCATTCTGACATCAGGCGGCGCCGCGCCAATTGCGCTGGCCGGCGCCCTCAACAATCTGCTGCTCGTGACGATCGGGGATATTCTCGGCGGGACAATCCTCGTGGCCTCGGTGTATTGGTTTGTGTATCTCCGCGGAGAAGGCGAGAGGCAGTCTGCACGCGTTCGGTAAGCGGAGTGCGCTCTCAGAATGGGGCGTGACAAGGCGAGTACAACGTTCTGGGCGAGACTCGAATGAAGGTCGCTGGGCCAAGGGCTAGGAGAGACGAATGACATTGCAGAGGACGACTGTCGGCATCCTGGTGGGCGGGGGACCGGCTCCCGGCATCAATAGCGTCATCAGCGCCGTCACGATTCGAAGTATTGTCGGCGAGTGTAACGTCGTCGGCATTTTGGACGGCTTGAAATGGTTGATGGAAGGGAATACGAATCACGCGCGGCCGCTTTCGATTGAGGCAGTGAGCCGCATTCATTTTGATGGTGGCTCGCTCTTGGGGACCTCCCGCGCGAATCCCACGAAGAAGGCAGAATACCTCGACAATGTACTGTCGTCTCTCGAGCGCCTTGGAGTCACTCGTCTGGTGACCATTGGGGGAGATGATACGGCATTCTCGGCGCTGAGGCTCGAAGAACGGTCTGCCGGTCGCATTCAGATCGTACATGTGCCGAAAACTATCGACAACGACCTCGATCTCCCTTACGGCATTCCGACTTTTGGGTTCCAAACAGCGCGCCATTTCGGCGTGCAGATTGTCAAGAACCTTATGGTAGACGCTCAAACCACCTCACGCTGGTACTTCGCAGTGACCATGGGCAGAAAGGCCGGCCATTTGGCGCTGGGAATCGGGAAGGCCGCAAGCGCAACATTGACGGTGATTCCTGAAGAATTCAGGGAGCGACCCGTTAAACTTCGGCACCTCGTAGATGTCCTGATTGGGACCATCATCAAGCGTCTCAATGCCGGACGACCCCACGGCGTCGTTGTGTTGGCTGAGGGACTAATTGAAATTTTGGATCCCCACGATCTCGGAGGCTTGGAGCACGTCGAACGGGATGAGCATGGTCATCGCCGCCTTGCCGATGTGGATGTGGGTGATCTGTTGCGGCGGGAAGTGACAAAGGACCTGCAGGTCTTGGGGATTTCCACCACCATCG
This sequence comes from Nitrospira sp., assembly GCA_029194535.1. Classification (NCBI taxonomy): domain Bacteria; kingdom Pseudomonadati; phylum Nitrospirota; class Nitrospiria; order Nitrospirales; family Nitrospiraceae; genus Nitrospira; species Nitrospira sp. Next base: position 185,526 of record JARFXR010000001.1, read on the forward strand.
TGGCCAAGGACATCGGCTATGAATTGCGTTGCGCGGATCCGATTCCATACGACATTGAGTACACTCGCGATCTTGGATATTGTGCGGCACAATATCTCATCGACGGAGGGACAGCCGCCATGGTGTCGATCCAGGACGGCAGGTTTACCCCTATTCCGTTCAAGCGCATGGTGGACCCGCTCAGTGGCCGGACGAAGGTCAGGATGGTGGATACGGCTTCGCCGGCATATCAGATTGCCCGCCAATACATGGTTCGGCTCGGAGCGGAGGATTTCAACAATCCCGTACAGCTGAGCCGCTACTGCGCTTTGGTCGGACTTTCAGAGGAGGTATTCAGGCACCGGTTCCAGCCGCCGTCTGTTTGAACGCGTCCGCAGGCACGAAAGGATGGATGAGATGAAAGTCTTAGTCGCTATGGATGGATCAAAGTATGGCCGGCAGGCCTTGAGTTGGGCGGCGGCCCTCCCGTTGAAGGACAAGCCTCGAGTAACGGCCTTGCATGTTCTGGATATCGCCGCCCTGCGCGCCCCGTTTGTCTCGCAGTCCATGGTAGCCGGGAACGAGCGGTTCATCCAGCAGGAAATCAGGCACATGGAGCGTCGCTCGGCCGAGACCCTCGCCGGAGCGCGTCGGCAGATGCGCGTGCTTCGCCTCAACGGGAAGGCGAAGGAATTGCGGGGGGGCGTCGCGCCGACGATTCTCAAGCAAGCCGCGAACACGCACGGCATGGTCATCGTCGGCAGCCAGGGGCTCGATGCGCTGGACCGTCTGATGCTCGGCAGTATCTCGACCAACGTGCTGCATCATGCGTCCTGCCCCGTGCTGATCGCCAAGACACCCATCAAATCGGTGCGCCGGATCGTTCTGGCTGCCGACGGATCGGCGTCTTCACGGCAGGCGATGAAATGGCTTCTGACGAAATTCCGCCCGAACGTCTCCACTGATAAGGACGCCCGGACACCGCTCCACATAACGGTGGTTCATGTGATGCCGTTTCTCAAGTATCCGGAACTGAAGGAGGCGGGGAGTCGCCTCGCTGAAGAGCATCGACTCAAGCTGGCCGGCGCGGGCTTTGTCGCCGACGCCGTCTGCCGGTTGGGCAGGCCGGCTGATGAGATTGTGAAGGTGGCCACGGAGCGCCGAACGGACTTGATCGTCATGGGAGCGCAGGGCCTGGGAGCGATCGCCAGGCTGGTGCTGGGTAGCGTATCAACCCGAGTCGCCCAACGATCCTCCATATCGGTGCTGGTGACGAGATGATCGTCACTGTTCTCTCCCGGGTGCGGTGTGAAGGGAGGAGCCGATGGCACTCCTTCGCAAAAGTCACAGGTGTTAGGTTTTTACAACAACGGCTTGGAATCAAGCATGATCAATTAACCACTATAAAACAATAGTTTACGATACATTCCCGCCAGAATTTCTATTGGCATGTGAGTTGCTGTCTCGACCAGTAGATCGGAGGTGCCAGGTGAGACTGCAACAGACCTTAGCCAATACAATAACCTGCACAGGCGTTGGTCTTCACTCAGGCCAACCCGTTACCTTGACCATGAGACCGGCTTCTCCTGATACCGGCGTCGTCTTTGTCAATCGAAACGGACATGCGGGAGCCTCTCTCGCAGCCACCGTCAAGCATTTGGTCCCGACCGAGCTTTGCACGGCGATCAGCGGCAATGGATTTCAGGTCAAGACGATCGAGCATCTCTTGGCGGCACTGGCCGGGCTGAACGTCGACAATGTGTTCGTCGACCTCGATGCGGGGGAAGCGCCGGTCATGGATGGCAGCTCCGCTCAGTTCGTGCGCTTGATCCGCTCGGCGGGCTTGGTTTCCCAAGCCAAGCGCCAACCGTACCTGAAGATGACGAGACCTCTTGAAGTGGTGGACGGGTCGCGTCGGATTCGTATTGAGCCGTCGTCGACGCCGAGAATCACCTATTCCATTCAATACAACCATCCTCTGATTCAGACACAGACGTACACCTACGAATACTCGGCGGACGCATTCGAGTCGGAGATTGCCGATGCCCGGACGTTCGGGTTCTTGGAGGAAGTCGAAGCCCTATGGGCGCGCGGGCTTGGGCGCGGCGGCAACCTGGACAACACGGTCGTGTTGTCGAAGGACGGAGTCTTGAACGAATCCGGTCTCCGTTTCGCCGACGAGTTCGTCCGGCACAAGGTGCTTGACCTGATCGGCGACTTTGCGCTCCTGGGGGTTCCGTTCATCGGTCATCTGATCGCCGACCGCTCAGGACATGCCCTGCACACAAAACTTGTGAAGCAGATTCTGGATCATCCGGACTGTTGGGTGCTTCTCAACGCCGACCACGGCTTGACGGTTCCCGAGCTTCTTTCCACCGTGTCCTCCTCGCGGCCGACCGCTCCTGTGGCGCTCCAAGCCGCTTCCTGAACACCCCTGTAACAAACCCCATGACCGACCGCCCCGCCCCCGCTCGGGGGCGGTCGATTGGTCTGCGTCGAGATACCGATGAGTGGTGGGATCGTTGGTCGACGTCGGGAACGAGTGGCCTCGTTCCCGACGCTGGAATCAAGGCGGGACTTACTTCTTTTTCTTCTTCGCTGCTTTCTTCGTCGCCAAGACTCTCACCTCCCTTCGTCCTTCAGCCTGTCAGCCCCGGGGATAGACGCGCCCTTCTGCTACTGCTCTACGATGTCGCCCCCGACGTGAGCGGCGCGTCCCGCTCGCGCCGACTCGTGGAGAATCTCCCATTGCGTTGTGGCCCCGACGCCATTCCGAGCAGGATGAACCCATCGGCGCCTCGGACGGGCGGCAAGTACCAGCGGCTTCAGCAATCGGTTGAGTGGAAACAATCGGTGGGATCGTGGTCGGCATCTACGCGATCGAGCGTTTCGGCCGAGTCGCAAAACCGGTCTCGGGGTGCGAAGTCCCGGTTCAGGCGGTGGTGCTGTCGTTGATTTCCTGATAACGGTTCCTACCGAATCATGTTTCACTGCTCAGCACGAACACGTCTCTCCGCACATTCATTCACGAAACCTTGATCACCGTCTCTGCTTTATAGTCTTGCTCATGAATCAAGTCAATAGAACGAATGCGGATCGGAGCCTGCCGCACGATGGAAACCACGAGCGGAGTCGTTCAGATCCGTCTCATGCCGCGCCTGACCCACGGACAGGGATCATTCAAGAACCGTCATGCTATCATGGGACATTCATGCTTCCAGCAGACTCAGAAGACATTCCACCCGACCAATTGATGACGGTGGCGATCGAGGCGGCCAGGCAGGCCGGAGACCTGCTCCTGGACTACGCCGAGGCCGGCTTCCGCATCGAACACAAGAATCCCATCGACCTCGTCACGGACGCCGACCGTGCGGCCGAGCGATGCATCATCGAATTGATACGCCGGCGGTTCCCGTCCCATCGGATTCTTGCCGAGGAACAGGGGCCGACCGTCCAAGCCCCTTCCCGTTATCAATGGATTGTCGATCCGCTCGATGGAACGACCAACTTTGCCCACAGGTTCCCGTTCTACAGCGTCTCGATCGGTGTGGAGCGCGACGGAATCGGCCTGATCGGCGTCGTCTTCGATCCGACCAGAAGCGAATTGTTCACGGCCCAAGCCGGCGCCGGGGTGCGTCTCAACGGAACCACCCTGGCCGTCTCGCGCATCACTCACCTGGATCGAGCGCTCTTGGTTACGGGATTCGCCTATGATATTCGAGAAACCGCCGACAACAATTTGGACCATTTTGCCCGCTTCGCGCTCAAGACGCAGGGGCTGCGTCGAACGGGCAGCGCGGCCCTGGATCTCTGCTACGTGGCGTCCGGACGATTCGACGGATTCTGGGAAGTGCGATTGAATCCCTGGGACATGGCGGCGGGAATCGTCATTCTCACGGAAGCGGGAGGAACCGTCACGGATTTTGTCGGCGGCGCCCATTCGATCTACGGGAAAGAGCTGGTCGCCAGCAACGGGTTGATCCATCAGGCCATGCTGGAGGTCCTCCGACAAGGCGCACGGCCCCGTTCTTGACCGAGGCACGGCCGACGGCCGACCTGCTCAAGATCCGGCGCCCGGCTATCATATACAGCGGCAAGGTCGATGGAGTATGATCGACAGAAATCGGTGGAAGAAAAGGAGTGCGACGTATGGCCAGGTCAGTGCCTCCCTCAGGACAATCGAACGGCAATCCACCTCAGCCGGACGAAGCCGAATCGCTCGCCACGGAGGTCGAACTGCTTCGGGTTCAGGTCAGCCGCAAGGGATCCCAAGTCGATGCTCAATGGGCGATTCACCCGCAGCTCAAACAAGACTTGCTCCCCAACGAATGGCAGGAAGTCGCGGATCTCCTGGGCAAAGTGACCGGCATCGTCGGACGCCGCTTTTCCCAAATCCTCTCCCAGGCCGACGCGGGTCCGCCCAGCAACGCGTGACATTGAAGCCGGGAACCCCGATCCTCTTCTCAGCCTCAACCGTAACCTTCCAATTCAATTAGGGAGTTGTCATGGACACCTACTACCATCCCCATGATCTCGGAAAGTTCGCCGATATGGGCAAAGGCCACCCCGTCTTGTGGGAAAAATTCATGGCGTACTACAGCGCGTGCTTTGCCGAAGGAGCGTTGACGGAACGCGAAAAGGCCCTGATCGCGCTCGCCGTCGCCCACACCGTCCAGTGTCCGTACTGCATCGACGCCTATACCCAGGCGTCCCTTGAGAAAGGATCGAACATCGAGGAAATGACCGAAGCCGTGCACGTCGCCTGCGCGATCCGCGGCGGAGCCTCGTTGGTTCACGGTGTGCAGATGCGGAACGTCGCCGAGAAACTCTCGATGTAACGACCCCGGCCTACAGGTAGGGATGCTCGGGGATGGCCAACGTGAAGTACTTCCCGCGCTCTTCATAAAGGATGCGCCGGGCGGTGAGTTCGGCCAGCACCGGCGCCAAGGGCTCAACATCCGTTTCCCGGACATCACGAGCGAGCGCCGCCTGAATCTGTTCGAGGCCTTTCGCCGCGTCATTACAAATTTCTATCACCTGCGCCGCCAGACCGTCGTACCGCTTGCGGGTGGGGGACCCGGGTGTTCGCCCGTCATACACCGTCACGTAATTCAGCGCCTTGGAATAGTACAGGAACGGCCGGTCGTTCGACGTATGCAGGCGGCGCCAGCCCTCGATCGCAGAGACCAGCTCCTGATAGACATGCGGATCGACCGGCCAGTCGTCCAACTCATACTCGAAATCGTATGCGACCTTCTTCAGGTCGACCTGCCGCGCGTCGTATATATACTCGTACGCCGCGCCGGGACCCGTGATCCGCACGCCGTATTCCTGCGGCCTCATGTAATAGGGACTGAACCGCTCAAGCCAGAACTTTCCCGTCGACTCCGGCGGCTGGAGATGCAGTAACGACGGGATCAAGTCGAGCTGCCGGCGATAGTCCTCGTTCGTCTCGCCCGGAAATCCCAGGAGAATGTTCCAGGACACGGCCACCCGATAATAGAAACTCCATTTCAGGCACAGGATGTTCTGCATCGGGGTTACGCCCTTGTCCATCGCCCTCAGCTGGTTAAGGCTTAGAGACTCCAGGCCCGGCTGCATGCACTTCACCCCGCCGACCGCGAGCGTGCGGATCTGGCTCTTGTGGAGATTGCTCTTGGTTTCGATGAACACGTCCAGATCGCAGTGAGCCGCCGCGAATTTTCCGAAGAGGTTCTCGACATATTTCATGTCGATGATGTTGTCGACCAGCCTGAACCTGGCCGTGTCGTATCGATGCGAGAGGTAGGTCATTTCCTGCGCCACCTGCTCCGAAGATTTGGCGCGAAATTTCATGCTCTGCGCGTTCAGACCGCAGAATGTGCAGTGGTGTTTCTCGCCCCACCAGCACCCCCGTGAGCCCTCATATAGGAGGATGCGGTCCAATCCCTGCGACGATTCTCCCAATTCGGCCAGCAGGCGGTAGTAGTCGTCGTAATCAGGGGGACCCGTCTTGACGAAATCGGAGAAGAGCGAGGCATTGGGCGTCAGCCGGATGTCGTTTCCCTCTCGGTACGCGATGCCGCTGGGATATTCCGAGGCCTCCCGGCCCAGCACCTTGCGGACCAGGCGGGGAAAACTCTCCTCCCCTTCGCCGACGACCACGTGGTCGATGAACGGAAACGCCCGGAAGTACTCGAGACCCATCTCGCCGTCATAATTGGCGCCGCCGAAGACGATCGTGACCGATGGATACAGGTCCTTGATCAGCTTCGCCATGGTCAGGCTGGCCACGTTTTGGTCGAAGGTCGAGGTAAAGCCCACGAGGCGGTATTGCCCCCAATCGATCGAGGTGAGCGCCTGGGTCAGAAACTGAGGGGCCGTGCGGACGGCCATGTCCTCGAAGTAGCCGAGTGAATGCCCGCTCTCCTGCGTGAGCTGCTCGAAGACCGGCTTGAACACTCGCGGATATTCGGCGCGCTTGGGATTGTCGCGAAACAAGAGGTACGAAAAGATCCACTCTCCGAACAGCGCGCGCTTCTCACAGATCAGTTCATACAGCGGCGTCCCGATCTTGTGAGCGAAGCGGACGTTCAGGTGATGACAGTCAACGGGAATGCCCTGCGACTTCAGCAGGGCGGAGAGAGTGCCCAGCTGGATCGAAGGATACTTCGAATAGCTGAACGGCATATTGACGAGTGCCACCTGGGCCTTGTCGATCATCTGGTGCCTCGTGAGATCATCGGTCGCGAGCTCTCATGCCGCCGCGTTGCGGGTCGATTCGAATTCCCGATCCGCCTTGGCCGCCATATAGAAATCGCTTTCTGTCAGACCGTTGATTTTGTGGGTCCAGATCTCGACCTTGCACTTCCCCCAGGCCAGATACAGGTCGGGATGATGTCCTTCGGCCTCAGCCACGGCGCCGACCCTGTTGACGAAGGCGAGAGCTTGCGCAAAATCCTGGAAGGTATAGAGTCGTTCCAGGTGGCCTTGCCCATTCAGAGACCAACCTCCGCCGAGATCTCTTAACAGACTCTGGACGCGATCGTTGGGAAGGGGCGGGACCCCGCCCCGACAGGGCACACATTTCTGATCTGCGAGTCCCATATGAGCCTCCTGCGAACTTGTTATTGTAATGAGGCCTCTTTCTCCAACGCAACCAAGCCGTTCACGCTGCTTGCTGGGCAAAGAAGAGTCCCCGGTTGATATCTCCGATGCTGAGCATGCCGACGAGCCGGCCCTGATCCACCACTGGAATGCGCCGGAAATTCTTCAGACCCATGTACGAAGCGGCTTCGAGGATCGGGCCGCTGGATGAAATGGTCAATGGATTTCGGCTCATCACCTCCTCGACTTTTTTTGTCAGGATCTCGTGATAGCCCTCCTCCATTTCGAGAAAATCACGGCTGTGAACATTGTCATGGATATAGTCCCCGTAGTTTGGATAGAGCGGGAGCAGGATGTCTCGCACCGTCACGATCCCGACAAGGCGGTTGTCGCCTTCCACAACCGGGATCGCGCCGCAATGACGGTTGATCATTTTGATGACGACCGAACGAACCGTATCGGTAGGGAACGCGGAGACAAAACCGCTGGACATGACATCGCGGACGAACATGGCATCCTCCTTTGTTGAACAATGAGGAGCGCAGCAGAAAATGAAAAGTATTGTAAACCTACTATTGAACGGGAAACCAGGTGGGGAAACGAGGCTGTCGTCGGCTATTCGGCTTCGTCCGGAGCGCCTCCGGATTTGGCTAAGTCGTCCATTTTCACCTTGTCCGGATTGAATTTTTCAGCGGCTGTAGTCATGCGATCCAGCGCCTCGTCGAACGAGATGGCGGGAGCCTCCTTGGGACGGAAGCGGATCGGATTCACTCGGGCCACGACGAAACTCTTGAGGTAGGGGCTGGTCAAGCCCTTCGCCTTCAACGCTTCCACCTGGCGCACGATCAGGTCGTCCAGCGCAAGCACTGTGCGGGCCCGTTCCCGGCGCGTTTCGATCGCCGTGCGCATCGGCTTTTTCAAGAATTCATCGACCCGTTTCAATACCGGATGGTAGGCCCCACCGCTGAACCGTGGTCGTTCCTCGTAGCAAAGCCCCAGCGTGATCAACGACGGCTCCTCGAATTCCAGGGCGTACATCTCTTCGGAACTGTCCTCGAGCTGGGCCAGCTCCTTGTACATCCGAATCACCTCCAGGGCCTTTTCGCGAAGGTTATGCGCTTTTTCCGTATTGAGCGCGAGGATTTGATAGGCCGCGGCTGCTTCCGGCACGACGATCGCCACCAGACTCTTGGCTCCCAGCGTCCGCATGGCGGACAAACGATGGTTGCCGTTCGGGGTCCAGTATTTTGCGGCCTGATTCGGCTTGGGCATTCGCACCGCAATGATCGGATCGAGAAAGCGGCCGATCTTCCCGATGACGGCCTCGAGCTTTCTCACGTGGGTATCGGAGAGGTTGCGCTGATAGGGCGTCGGCTCGACGAGTTCGATCGGCAACGCCGCCAGCACCAGCCAGCGGCCTCCGTAGGGCTCCCGATATACCGCCAGCACCTTCCCGCCGTCTTCCTCGATCGTGCGATGCAGCTGCGCAACCTCCCCGGGAGGCGCGGCGGCCTGCAATTCCACCGCGGCCAGGCCGATCGATGCGCCGGCCGGTCGTTTCCGCCGCTTCACCCCAGCGGAGCCGGAGCCCTTTTTCCCCTTCGCCGTGGCCATGGAGCCTATGGTATGCGAGCCGAACGAGAAAGAAAAGCGAGAACGGCTCGAAATCTCACAGCCGCCGGACTACACTGACGAACCCATGAGTCTCTCACCGCCTCCGGGCCATTCACCCGATGCTCCTCGGAGGACCATCGGCTGGTTCACCGCCGCCTGTGTCCTCGTGAGCAATATCATCGGGGGCGGGATCTTCACGACCACAGGGTTTCTGGCGCGCGACATTGGAGACCCTCTTCTCATGCTGGCTCTCTGGTTCCTCGGCGCGCTGGTCGCACTGGCCGGAGCGACGGCCTATGCGGAACTCGGCGCGGCCTATCCGCAGGCAGGCGGAGACTACCTCTATCTCCGAGAGGCCTATGGTGCGTTGCCGGCTTTCTTAAGCGGATGGACGTCGTTCACGATCGGATTCGGCGCGGCGATCGCCGCATCGTCCGTCGGCTTCGCATCGTATCTCTCGCGCGTGTTGCCGCTCGAAGAACAACAGTCCATCTTCGAGACCGGCCTCGCATTGGGGCTCGTCTGGTGTCTGACCGCCGTGCATGCCGCAGGCGTGGGCGCCGGGGGTCTGCTTCAACGCCTGCTCACGACAGCCAAGCTCGCCGCGTTGGGCGTCTTGATCGTTGGTGGATTCCTCTTCGGAAGCGGCGCGTGGGAGCACCTTGCTGTTCGATCGATACCGGCCGGCGCAAGTCTTGGATCGGCCGCTGTCGCCTTCATCTTCGTGATGTACTGCTATCTGGGGTGGAACGTCGTAGGCTACATCGCGGGTGAAATTGCCGAGCCGACCAGAACCCTGCCGCGCATCATGATCGGCGGCACGGCGTTCGTCGCCGCCATCTATCTGTCGCTCAATGTGCTCTACCTTTACGCCTTGCCTATGGCGCAATTAGCCGAACCGCCGATTCTGCCTGTGGCGGAGAAAGCGGCGGCGGCCTTATGGGGCCCGGCGGCCGCCCGGTGGATTGCCCTCTTACTCGCGCTGTCTCTCGCGGGAGGCGTCAGCGCGATGATGTGGGCCGGACCTCGAGTCTACTGGGCGATGGCGAAGGATGGAGTGCTCTCACCCTGGTTGGCAGGGCTGCACGAGTCCAGCGCCGTTCCGGTCCGTGCCATGCTGATCCAGGCACTCTGGGCTTCGGTTTTGATCGTGACCGGTACCTTCGAACAACTGGTGATTTACAGCGGAGTCGTCCTCGCGGCATTCGTACTGTTGGTGCTCGGCGCCGTGATCCGCTTGCGCCGGCACAAACCAGGCTTACCCCGCCCGTACCTCGTGCCGTTCTACCCCTGGCTGCCCGGAATCTTGATGATCGGCGCCGGAGGACTCGTCGGGAGCAGCATCTTGCAACACCCAATGGAATCCCTGCTCGGCCTGGCCACCGTGCTCGCAGGATTGCCGTTCTACCGGATCTGGAGCAAGCTCCGACACGCACGACCAATGCCTTCTTAATCGCCTCGTCAAGATGGTTTTCAACATAGCGGCAGCGAGCGACATGTCGAGCCGTACTTGCTGCAGTCCGGCGAGGGCAAGGGGGGATTGAGCGATGCGACAACGACGTTGGAGAGTATTTTTGCGAGGCGAGAACAGCACGGGCGACCTAATCCGCTGGTGGGAGGTCGCCCGTGGTCGGCGCTTAGGGCGCCGGATGTCCGGACTTATTGGTCTTGTGTTGATCTTGCGGCCCGCATGACCCGCGCGATGTCAGGTGATGCAAGCTTCCAGTCGGGGGAGACTGCGTCAATCCCAGGCACTTGAGTTCCTCGTGTTTCGATCGGCTCTCCGGAATGAGTCAGGCTCACACCCGGTTGGTCTTTGGTGCCCATACGGCACAGCCAGTGGAGAACCGACTAGCACGACCGACGAGAAGCCCGCCCTTGCATTGGCGGGCCTAACGGGCCAGGTGGAGTCGCGTCGTCCATACCCACCCTCCTCTCCTGTGAGGTCACCGAGAGACCTGGGTAACAGCCGCGCGGTCTGTTCGATCTCTCGACCTTCGTAAGCGTTCGGGCCGCGATTTTTTCCTACGCCCATTAGAAAACGATGTCAATGGCCCAAAGCACTTTTTGAGTCTCGCAGTGAACGCATAAGGCATGCCACTGTTTCCAGAGCCTGTTCATTTCCGAAGCTCCAACTTTTTGAAACCGGCCGGCGGGTGAAACAGCCCGTCGTCCAGCCGCTTCGCATCGATTTTCGTCACCTCGGATCGAGATTCCTCTTTGCCGGTCTCGTCGTAGTCGATCTGCCGGAGCGGGAATCCCCCGTCCTTGAGGAAATCGCGAAACCAGGATGGATATCCGCCACGGGACGAGGCCTCGTCGGCCAGGACCCCGTACAGGGCCGCATTGCTGAGCCCCTTCGCAATGCACAGCTCGCTCATGCTGCCGTCCGACTTGTCCTTAGCGACATAGCCCTCACAGGAGTAGCCCGCAATCTTCCCATTCTTTCCGGTCTTAGTGACGGTGATGTCGTCCAGAACTGATTTGGCATCCGCCACACCCAAGTCCGACCAGATCATGGTCGTGTATGTGTGGTCGTCACGATCGACGAAGAATCCGTCCTTCTTCTTGGCGTCCCAGACGCTGAACTCCGCGTCGCCGTCGTCGACCCGCATCTTCTCTCCCTTGAAATAAAAAGTCCTGGTCTCCGTCTCGTCGCCCGAGGTTTCCTTGAGCGTAATGACGCCTTCAAACGCCGCGGCGAACGACGGCATCGCCTGTCCGCACCAGAGCATGACCAACATCGCGATCGTGGCGGTTTTCATGGTCGAGTCCTTTCTCGGGGAGACGCTCATTTCTATTGACCGCCTTCCTGCTGCTGCTTCTTCATCCGTTCGCCGAATTGCTTCATCATCTCGGACAGGTCGGGCTTGGCTCCTCCGGTCGAGGCTCCGTCCTTTCCCGCTCTGCGCTTTTTCATTTCCTCTATTCGCTTCTGAACATCTTCGCCGCCCATGGCCCCCATCATGGCGCCACGGTCCATTTTCTGATATCCGGCAGGCGCGGCGAACAGCGCGGCGTCCATCGACTTCGCTTCGATGCCGGTCACTTCCGTACGAGTGGTCGCCGTTCCGGTGCTGTCGTATCGGATCGAGCGCAGCCCGAATCCTCCCTCGTTGATCAGCCGCGTGACCCAAGTCGGTTGCTTCTTCATCGGCTCCATCCAGAAGCTCGCCGTCCGCCCAAACCCCTTCGCGACACAGATTTCGTGCTTCTCCTTGTCCTCGCCCTTCTCCTTCACGCGCCAGATTTCGCAGGAGCGACCGGCGACCTTGTCCGTCTTCCCCGTGCGCTCCACCTCGTAGTCCTCCATGGCCTTGCTGATGCGTTCGCTCTGCTCACCGCCGAGCTTGATCTCCGTATAGGCTTGCCGTTCCGGAAACAGGACGAGCATCGTCTTGGCCTTCGAGTCGAGAATCATGACATGCGTCCTGCCGTCGGCTCGCGCGCGTTCGATCCGGGCCTTGTCGCCCTTGATCATCCAGTCCATTTTCGCCGGCTGTTCATCGCCATGAGTCGTGGTCATGTGAAGGACGCCTTCGAAATCCGAGGCCGTTGCCGGTGGTGGTGGGAACCCGGCGGCAATCGTGACGGTGAAGAGAGCAGCGAGGACACGCATACGACCTCCGTATGGATCAGACAACAGGGGCGGCGTCACGAGTCTACGCCGGGGAGCGCGGTTAGACAATCCTCAACCGGTTCCAGTCCACATCAGTTGCAGCCGGCGGAGTTCCGAGCTTCATGTCCTCCACCGCCCGGACGACGCGGTCGGCGACCGCCAGATTCCGGTACCATTTCCGGTTCGCCGGCACGATGTACCAGGGCGCGTGGTCCGTGCTCGTGGCGGACATCACGTCCTCGAACGCTTTCATATAGTCGCTCCAGAGTTTGCGCTCCTCGATGTCGCCCGAGTCCCACTTCCACCGCTTCTCCGGGTTTCGAATCCTCGCCTCCAGCCGCTTTTTCTGTTCGTCCTTCGAAATGTGGAGGAAGAATTTCAGGATGGTCGTGCCGTTGTCGCTCAGCAGATATTCAAACTCTTGAATCTGCGTGAACCGCCGCTTGACCTCCCGTTCGGACACCAGACCGTGCACGCGTGTGATCAGGACGTCCTCGTAATGGGACCGGTTGAAGATCCCGATGCAGCCTTTCGCCGGCACCTCCTGGTGCACGCGCCACAGGAAATCATGGGCGAGCTCTTTGGAAGAGGGGGACTTGAAGGACACGACCTTGCAGCCTTGCGGGTTCACACCGGACATCACGCTCCGGATCGTGCCGTCCTTTCCGCTGGTGTCCATGCCCTGGAGGATGATCAGGAGTGCGCGCTTCCTATTCGCATAGAGTCGTTCCTGCAGCCGACTGAGCCTTCGAATCAGCTGTCGCGTCTCCGCCTTGGCAGCGGCCTTGTCGTCGTCATGTTTCTTGTAAGGTCCCGTATCGTCGGGGTCACAAGCGTTCAAATCCAAACGGGAGGCGGCCTTGACGCGATGGAGCTTCATGCTGTCTCCTGGCCGGGAGGCCGGCGTGAACGGACCACGCATCCCAGGGAGGGGACTGTCACCCTTCAGCTCGGCGACTGTCCTCGTTGACCCGTAGAAAACTGGGACAGGCACCGGTTGCGCCGGAGCCAGTCCCCCGCGCGGCTCTGAACGCTGCGCGAAAAATCCTGGCGGACTTTTTCAGCGCCTTGCTAGGGCTGAGCGGGAACGTCTTGCGCGCAGCGGAAGCCGACGTTGGGATCATGTTCCGTCGGATCTCCCTTCGTGCGGAACGTTGACCTCAGCCGATAGGGGGCATTGGTGTAGGATCCTCCGCGTTGCACTTTGGCCGCGCCTTCCGCCGGGCCGCGCGGGTTGATGGCTGGATTCTTGGAGGAGTAGAACTGCTCGTCGTACCAATCGATCGTCCATTCGTAGAGATTTCCCGCCATGTCGTGGACTCCGTAGGGGCTCTTCCCCTTGTCCCTGTTGCCGATCGCCGAGACCGTGTCGGCTCCTTCCTTCAATCCGAAGACGGCATGGGCCGGGGTCGGCGTCTCGTTGCCCCAGGGATACATACGGCCGTCGGTCCCACGGGCGGCTTTCTCCCATTCCGCTTCAGTCGGCAACCGTTTGCCGGCCCAGAGACAGTAGCCCATCGCATCCATCCAGTTGACCCACCGGACCGGTTGATCGATATGCACGACAGGCGTTTCCTTGTCTTTGAATCCCCACGGCGGCTCGATCTGAATGGCTTCGACGAACTTGGCAAAGCGCCCGTTGGTGACCTCGAACTTGTCGATATAAAAACTGTCGATGAAGACCCGATGGATCGGTTGCTCGTCGACGTCTCCCTTGTCGCTCCCCATCGCGAACTCGCCGGCCGGGATCAAGACCATCGGTGCTCCGTCCTTTCCCGTCATCTCAGCCTGGAGCGGCGGTGCGGGAGCGGGTTTGGACGCGGACGGCGGGGATCCGTTGGCTGGTGCTGTAGCCTTAGTCGGCGGCTTGGGCTCGCCTTCCGTAGCCTTCGGTTTCGCCGGGGGTGGAGCTGTCGGTGCCGGCGTAGGCGTCTGTGCAGGACCCGGTGTGGATTCGGGCTTCGCCGGACTCGGTTCCGGCTTTGTCTGGTTCGCTTCCGGCTTTGCTTCCGGCTTTGAAGGAGTCGCTTCTTTTCCGTTCGTCTCGGCGGGAGCAGCCGGTTTCACGGCAGGCTGCTTGGCTTCGCCCTCCGGCGGTTTGGGTTTTGGCGGAGCAGGCGCTTGAGCTCCTTCTGATTTTGGAGCCGCGGCCTCGTCGGCTTGTACCGCCACAGCCGTCAAGGCGATTGAGAGCACCACCGTCAGCGTGACGGCCGCCGTTATTCTCATCGTGTGATCCGGGTCATTCTTCTTTCCGGCCGATCAGCCGGAACAAGTGTTTGACCCCTTCAGGGTACCGAAAGGACCTACAATAAATCTAGGGCCGTCGACCAATCACTGCGAAAATGAAAGACTTTTAACGCAGGCTTGTAGGGAATTGCCTACAGGGAGGATACCAAGCGGGACCGATCGAGTGGTACAAGCTATGAGTGCAGCCGGGGTATCGCATCGTGGAGGAATAGTCGGCATGAAGGTTCACCGCCCTCTCGCTCCGTATGAACTGATCCTGCTTCTTATCTTCCCATTGACCTCCTGCGTATCGGTGCATGTCGAGCCGTTGACCCACGAAGTGTATCCTCCCAAGAACGGTCCGGAATCCCTGCAGTGGCTGGAAGCCGAGCCTGAAGCTCCTCATGTGAAATTGGCGCGGATCAGCGCCACGAGTCAGACTGCGGATGAAGACGAACTGCGCGAAAAAATTCTGGCCCGTGCCGCAACGCTCGGAGCGGACGCGGTGATCATGGGAAAGTCCGACGTGTTGGAAACCGTCGGGACTGGGTCTCCCCCGCAATCCACGATGGGACAGGCCGGCGGAAGCACCGGAGGCTGGTGGCCTTTCTATTATGACCGCTGGAGCCTCGCGCAAAGCCCGACTGATAAGACGGAATTCACAGAGTACTTATCCGGAACGGCCATACGATACGTGAATGAGAAGTAGTTGGCCGGTTTGTTCATGGGTCTGGCGAAACATTCACTTTCGCCTGGTCTCGATGCCGTGACCGCTCAAAATCCCACGAACATGCGCCTGATGCCGACTTCGATCATCCAATCATAGGCGCCGGGTAGGTCCCGCCCCCAGAGCCCGACCCCCGGCCGGAGCCACAATCCCCAATCTTTCTTGAAGCGATAGCCTCCCTCAAATTCCAAGACCATACTGGTTTTTTCCTTCCGCTCCCAATCCATTTGACCGACTGCCTCGAGCTGAGTCCACCAGTGGTCCGACCAAATCGTGTTGAACCAACACTGAAGGCGGGACGCGGAGATGTCATTGCGCGAAGGGTCGCCTCCCACTGAGAACTGGTGCTGGAGCAGCGCGAAGATAAGGGATCCCCACGCAGGGAACACGTGGGCCGTTGCCAGGCCCGGTCCTACCGTGTATTTCCCTGTCCCCAATGTGTCTTCCGCCGTGGGGAACGTGAAGTCCATGCCGAGAAAAATCGTATCCGCCGGATCAGAATAGACACGCCCGCCGGCCCGTACCAACAAGTCGCTCAATCCACGCCGATTGCTTGTGCCGGGCTGGTTAGGATTCGACCACACGTACGGCAGGTCCGCCCGCAGCACAATGTTCTTATGATAAGGCACGTCGATGCGACCGACGACATTACTGTTCCGGCCGCCGCCCGCCAGCGCATCGTACCGAAAGAAGGTCTCGACCCGCCCGACGATGGCCGTCGGGTCGGTCCCCATCCTGGCCGCAATAGCAGACAGGCGCCTAGCTTCCTCCTGCTGCTCGGGAGTCAGCGGCTTCGCTCCGAATCGCCTGACTACCGGACGCGGTCGGCTCGCTCTCTCATCCTCCGGTCCTGACGTCGCCTCGTCGAGTGGAAGAGCCTGGTCAGTTCCCTGAGAGCCGGCGGCATGACCCTGTTCCTCGAAGGATGTTCGTTCTCTCTGCTCTGAGGAAGATGACGACTCCTGCGCGAACGACGGCTGGAACGCACTCAAGAGGAACAACCAAATGAGCCAAGCGCCTGTTCCCGGCAGGCCGGGAAGAATACGGATCGCTCCGGGGCTCTGCACACACTGCGTCATGCGCTGCCGCCGACAGGTAGTCCGGGGAATTCTGTGGAGACATCGCGAGGATGCAGTGTCCAGAATGTTCGACCTCAATGAGGTTCAGAGAGGTCCTTCTGCGGTACGCTCAACGATCTGCGAATGTCTTCTACCGGCCTTTCGAAGTAGTCCCAGGGATCAAAATCTCGCCACATATCCCTGTTCACCCGGCAGCCACGAGCGAAGGCTGCGATCATCTTTTCAGGGTTCGCTTGCAGCGCCTGCGAGGGAGCGACCGGCGCGACTTGGATGTTCAGATGATACTGGGCCAAACCAAAGAGAATCCCAAAGATAGGATCCTCGAATTGGCAGCCGGCTTGAAAGGCGGCGATTTCAATCTCCTCCGTCGCCGTCGTCCCGTAGTCGCCGAGAATGTGCAGACAGTCATGTACGACGATGATTTCCGGGGCCGCGCCCTTTTCGCCAGGATAGGGAAAATTGTTCCGGTGCAGATAGTCCGTAAAGGCCCTGCCGAGTGTTCCGGTCGCATACTGATCCAAGTTCTTGTACTTGGCCGTCACGTCAGGGAGTTGAACGCCGGCAAGGGGGAAGAACTGTTTGATCGCCGCGGCGATACCCCCGGACGTGACCGTCTGTCTGATTTTCACGCCCGGCAAGGATCTTCTGATAATGTCGATCCTGGCAAGCAAGAGGTGCTTGTTCGCCAACTTCCAGGCCGTTTGTATCGGCCCCAGATCAGCCAGGAGCGCCGCCCCATATCGCTCAAGTCGAGCAACGGCATGCGTATCCATTTCTCCATCGATACAAGCCGCGACGATCCCGCCCCTGATGATGCGCTCTCTGAACTCCTGTTCGATGGCGGTTGTTGCAAGTTCTTCCGGAGAAATCCACTCCAACTGTTCCAATACGAAGCCGGTCTTCAAGATATGCTCCTGAACGCCCAGAAGCAGCCGGCGTTGTAGATCCGACAGCTCTCTGTCCGGTGATCCGATGCACACGGACTTGATCGTGCGCAGACCCGTGCGCGCGACACTCTCTGGGACCGGACTGAGTTTCATGAGATCGGCGGCTGCCTTCTTGTTTCGGGGAAGTAATCCGGCGGCAAACGCCCCTCCGATACGTGGTACGGGGTCTTGCAGACCACTTGCGCCTGTCGATGGAGTTTCATCGGCGGCCATCATAGCACCACGGAGCCCACCCGTGGTGGGCCAGTGTCCGAACAGCTTCGACCGGTGAGATGTCCTTCTGATCGTCTTGGTAGATCCCGGGGTCTCCCGACCTTGCTGCGGGAGCACAGGCAGGCGACTCCCCAGACAGGACTTGCACCCGCAAGATTCCCGGCACATTTTCAAGGGGGGGGGGCTGAACAATGCAGGTCAACGGGACAGGCCGAGTACCACCGATAACGGGATGGCCCATATCCGATCGGCGAGCCGTTCCGCCCGCGGTCCGGTGTGAATCAAGATTCCATGAGGCGCGCCTCGCTTATACTCATCCAGGAAGAGACGCAAATGGGCGATATCGCCTGACTGTGGCCGACTCGTCGCCTTGATTTCAACCGGAACCACGGTTCCTTCCCGCTCGATGACGAAATCCACCTCCGCCCCGCCGGCCGTCCTCCAATACAGCACTTCGGGCTTCGGTGTCACGGATTCCCGCCAGGTGAGCAGATCGCTGAACACCAACGTCTCAAGCAAAGGGCCGCGCAAGCCGGCCTTGTCCAGGTCAGCCTCGGAGGTGACTCCCGAGAGAAATGCCGCAAGGCCGCTATCGCAGAAGAAGAGTCGGGGAGTCTTGATCAGCCGCTTCGTGCGATTGACCGCATAGGCGGGAAGCCGATGGAGCAGATAGGACGCTTCCAGAAGATTGAGGTACCGATGCGCCGTCGGCTGGGATAACCCCACGTCACGGGCCAGCTCAGTCTGGTTGACGAGCGCGCCTGATCGCAGCGCAGCCGCGCGCATGAGCCGCCGGAAATCGATCAGATTCTCGATCGTCGAAAGAGCCTGGAGATCCCGCTCCAGATACGTGCGAACATACCCATCCAGCCATGCTCGCTGCACGGACGGCTCCATGTCCAAGACGGTCGGCGGAAACCCGCTCTGCAAGACCCGCTGACCCAGATCCGAGACCGGGGCGTGGGTACCTTCGAATTGCGACGGGTCGGCCAAGACTTGCTTCCACTGGCCGACGGTCCCGAGTCCCGCACGTTCCGCTGGGGTAAGGGGATACAACGTCAGGTAGATCGCGCGACCAGCCAGTGTTTCAGACACAGTGCGGAGCAGTGCAAGATTGGCGGATCCGGAGAGGAGATATCGTCCAAGTTTACGCTCTCGATCCACCGCTCGCTTGATGGCCAGGAGCAGCTTCGGGCTCCGCTGGATTTCGTCAATGGCGATCGGTCGCTTGCCGAATACCAGGGTCTCAGGCTCTCGCTCAGCCAGATCGAGTACGTCGATGTCGTCCAGCGTGCGGTAGTCCCGGCCGGACTCGGGAAGTAATTCTCGGATCAGGGTACTCTTTCCCGTCTGTCTGGCCCCAGTCACAATGACCACGGGAAACGCCTTGAGCGCGCGGACTACGGTCGCTGTAAGATGCCGGGGGAGTGTGGTTTTATGATCATTCACGCCATGAATGATAATCATTCACGGCGTGAATAGCAACCAAGCCGGCATGTCGATCCGACGGGAGTATCGGGAGTCTAGAATCTACCTCAAAATGGGCGTTCCGGTCAGAACTGGTCATGCCCGCGAAAGCGGGCATCCAGAATGTCCTGAAAAGACTGGATTCCCGCCTGCGCGGGAATGACGACCACAGATTCCATCCCATCATGAAGGAAATTGAGATAGGTTCTAGTCTCCTCCGACAACAGAGTCAGCTACGCTACATTGAGCGGTCTAGCGCAGAGCACTTCGTCTTCGCGGAGGCCTTCGAGGGCGGAGGCAGAAACAGTGGTAACAGCGATCGTGTTGCCAACAGCGTTGAAGACTTCGATGGAGTAGCCCTCTGCGCCATCAGGCGCGGTGTGATGGTCCACCAGTTTCACGACGTCGCCCCGTCGGAGCCGATATTCTGGCAGATCGCGCGTCAACGCCACGTCCGTGTAGAGCTCAAACTTCATCGTGATGCACCCCCTTTATCGGGAATCAGTGTAACGACCTTCGTGATGCCCGACAAGTGTTCTGTCATCCAGACGCTGCGAATGGGTAAAGCCACGCCATTTGGGCCAATCAGCGTTCCTCACTTCCGGCAATACCGGCGTCGTTGCATTGTGGTCGAGATGGATCATTGCAGGGCGCTTATCCTAGGCACCTGCAGCAGAGAGTGCAAGATTCCCCTCCTTCTGGCGACTTATCAGTAAATGAGATTGCAAGCGAAAGGAGTGAAATCAATGAGACTCAAATCGAAGCAGAGCGACTGGCTCGATTCGAAAGCAGCGCGCAAGGAACTTAAAGTTTCCGCCTGCGACCTTTCTCACATCCGTGAAACAGGAGAGCTGCGTTTCCGGAAAGACAGGAATGCCTATCGCTATCTGAAAAAAGATGTGTGGGACTTGAGGAAGGCCAAGGAGAAGTGATTTCCTGATCCTGTGTCCGGATGGAGGAAATTGTCCGAGGTGGCAGAACAGCCTATGAACGTCGCTTGCTGAGACGTCTCAGGCTGTGCAGGTCTCCAACGATGAGGGCTTCCTTTTTTGCTCGACTCCAGTTCTTGAGCTGCCTCTCTCTCCGGATCGCTGCTTCTTCGCTGAGAAATGGTTCTGAATACACCAACCGGACGGGCCCGCGTTTGAATGTGTACGCGGCTCCTCGGCCTTCGTTATGCACCGTCACGCGACCATGAAGATCCTGCGTCGTGCCCACATAGAGGCTGCCATCAGCGCAGCGGAGAATGTACGCGTAAAACATTGGAACCGGACGCCCCTCGACTCGCTCGACCATTCTCGGAATCGACCTTAAGCGAAGTCGAAGGGCCGCCTCGTTCCGTCTCGCTCGCTCGGGGCACCATTCGACTCGCAGTGATGGTGTCCTGAGCAATTCCCAGATGGCCTGCCATGAGCGAGCCCTGAGCTGATCGAAGGGCGAGTCGAATGGTGGACCCTCTTGCAGCGGGCTCGAACCTTCTTCGAGTCGCAAAGCCCCTGATCCTCTCGTTCGGACCGCTTGAACGCCTGTCACGCCCCTTGCGTTCTTCTATTGGATTTAGACTTGAGGTGGCAAGGGGGCGTGCCAGGCGCGTTCTGCCTCGGTCACTCGCCTTGCAGAGGCGCTGAGGGTCTCTGTCCTCGGGCTTCAGCCCCTAAAGGTCTTCCGCTCCCTGCGGGCCGAGCCCCTCTGGTGCCGCAAGGCTCGAGCCCTCGGCTTCCGGGCCGCGCAGAACTTTTCGGACTCTGAACCACGCCAGCGAGCGCCGCCCATGTGTCAGCCCCGCCCTGGAGAATCAGGCAAACGACATCAACACCAAAGAGTTCGCGGGAGACTGCTTGCGGCAGACTCCCGCACTCCAGACCATGAACGTGTGTGGCTTCGTGGCATGCGCCACCAAGCCCAACCTTTCATTCACGGCCCTCCACCCACTCGGCAGTCTCAGTCGGGTGACTTCGACAAACCTGGCGGATTCCGCTCGCACCCTTGGTGAGCCCGCCCTCTGGTAAAGCGAGTGACGCTCGATGTCCCTAGCCCATTGATTTCTTGAGTTATTTGACGTATCTGTCTACCGGCGAATGTCCTGTAAGGCTGCCCTCTAGTAGGAGGCATACTCTCCAGTCATGTCCTCTGACCTGACCTTTATCACCAACGAGCCCGGCAAGAGCCTCCGTGACCGTTTCGGGGTCTTGCTAGGTCACGGTACGCGGTACTTCGACTGCTTAGTGGGGTATTTCTTCATCAGTGGCTTTTACAAGCTCTACCCAGCCTTGGAGAAAGTTGAGAAGGTCCGCATCCTCGTCGGACTTCAGACGGATCGCGCAGCCTACGAACTGCTGGAAAAGGCCAAAGAAAAAGGTGAGCTGCATCTAAAATCTCACGCTTCGGCGAAAGAGCAAGTAACGCAGGA
The DNA here is from genome assembly GCA_029194535.1 of Nitrospira sp. Taxonomy (NCBI): domain Bacteria; kingdom Pseudomonadati; phylum Nitrospirota; class Nitrospiria; order Nitrospirales; family Nitrospiraceae; genus Nitrospira; species Nitrospira sp. The sequence goes on from JARFXR010000001.1 coordinate 206,896, forward strand.
TGTCCTTGCTGAGCTGGCAAAGTCTGCTGATACCACTGAAATCGATACGGGCGTTCACAAGTTCGTCGAATGGATTCGTTCAGGCAAACTCGAAGTCAGGGCGCACCCCTCTGCGAACCTGCACGCAAAAGTGTACATCATGACATTTGCGGAGGGTGACCGGGACAAGGGCCGTGTCATCACCGGCTCCAGCAACCTGTCCCAGTCAGGGCTTCAGGACAATCTGGAATTCAACGTCGAACTCAAGAACAGGTCTGATTACGATTTTGCCATCGAGAACTTCAATGAACTCTGGGCGATGGCAGTCGATGTCTCCAAACCTTACGAAGACACGGTTATCAACAAGTCGCCCTATGCGCATTTCACACCCTATGAACTCTACCTCAAGTTCCTGTACGAGTACTTTCAAGGCGAACTCAACCGTCCATCGGAACTGGAGGATATGTATGTGCCCAACGGGTTCAAGAAACTGAAGTACCAGGAGGAAGCCGTTCTGAGTATTCGAAAGGTCCTCGACGAATATGGCGGAGCGTTCCTCTCCGATGTCGTTGGACTGGGCAAGACCTACATGGCTGCACTGCTCGCCCAGCAGCTTGATGGCCGTTGCTTAGTCATCGCTCCACCGCATCTGCTCGACAAGAACAATCCAGGCTCATGGCCCAACGTGTTCGGAGACTTCCACGTCCCCCACACGGATTTCGAGTCCTCCGGAAAACTCGACGCGCTCTTGGAGCGGGACGTTTCCAAGTACACAAACGTCTTCATTGACGAGTCGCACCGCTTCCGCACCGAAACCAACCAGACGTACGAGATGCTGGCGCAAATCTGCCGAGGCAAACGTGTGATTCTGGTTTCTGCCACTCCGCTTAACAACACGCCGCGAGACATCTTGAGTCAGATTAAGCTGTTCCAACCCGGGAAGAACAGCTATATACCTAACGTCCGAAATCTCGAAGCATTCTTCTCCAAACTCGAAAAGAATCTGGGCGATCTCGACCGGCAGCATGATCGAGAGGAGTACTTCAAGCATGTGAAAGCGAATGCCAAGGCCACGCGGGAGAAGATTTTGAAATACCTCATGGTCCGCCGCACCCGCAGCGAGATTGTGAAGTACTATGGAGAAGATTTGAGTCGGCAGGGCTTGAAGTTCCCCGATGTGGCCGATCCAAAGCCGCTGTTCTACACGTTCAGCAAAACTGAAAACGCAATTTTCACCGAGACCATTCGCCTGTTGGTCCAGGAGTTCACATACGCTCGCTACAAGCCATTAACCTATTACGAAGGCAAGCACGAAGAGCGTGAAGTGCAGAGCCAGCGCAACCTGGCGAAGTTCATGAAAATCCTGATCGTCAAACGTCTGGAAAGCAGTTTCTATGCGTTCCGACTCACGCTCGATCGATTCATTAAATCCTACGCACGGGTCATCGAGGAGTTCGGCAAAGGCCATGTCTATATCAGCAAACAATATATCAATAAGATTTTTGACCTCCTCGAAAGCGACGATCAGGAGGCGATCGATCAACTGCTCTCCGAGGATAAGGCCGAAAAGCTAAATGCGAAGGACTTTTCGTCCGGGTTCATCGGCGACTTGAAGAACGACCTCACAATCCTCCGTACAATCGAAAAGCACTGGAAGCAAATCTCACGCGATCCCAAGTGGGAGGCGTTTCGTGAAATTCTCATCACCACGAAGGCCCTGAAAGGCGGCAAACTGATTATCTTCACGGAGTCCAGGGAAACAGCCGAGTATCTCGCAGATCGCATCGCCAATGAGGTCGAGCCCAAGGTGGTACTGTTCACGGGGCATTCCGATGACGCCGTTCGCAAGCACGTCATCGCCAACTTCGACGCCAGAGCCTTTCAATCGAAAAACGACTATCGGATCCTTGTATCGACCGAAGTGCTCTCCGAAGGCGTGAACCTGCACCGATCCAACATCGTCATCAATTATGACATCCCATGGAATCCCACGAGATTGATCCAGCGAGTCGGTCGCATCAATCGCGTGGATACCAAGTTTGACACGATTCACACCTACAATTTCTTTCCCACCGAAGAGGGCAATGACCTTATTAAGCTGAAAGAAGCGGCTGAGGCCAAGATTCATGCGTTCATCGAAATGCTCGGTGCGGATGCGAGACTGCTGACCGAGGGGGAGGAGATCAAGTCGTATGACCTCTTTGCCCAGTTAAACTCTAAGAAGACAATCACGGGCGAGGACGGAGAGGAAGACAGCGAACTGGAATACCTCACGGAAATCCGGGAAGTCCGCGACAAGAACCCGGAGCTATTTACGAGGATCAAGCAGCTTCCGAAGAAAGCTCGATCCTCTAGAATGCTAGAAGCTAACCCTGCTTCAACGATCAATCAACTCCCGGCGTTGCTGACCTATTTCCGTCAGGGCCGACTCGATAAGTTCTTTGCAGCTCATCCTGGTGCCCATGACGCAATAGAGGTAGACTTCTTTGCCGCTGCACAGATCCTCAAGCCTCATGACACTGCTGAAGCACGGCAGACCATTTCACAGGACTTCTATGCGCTGCTCGACAAGAACAAAGAGGCTTTCACGGCGGCAACGAGCCCGTCGAACGACGATGCCTCATCCCAACACAAAGGCGGTGCGAACGATGCCTACATTCTCAAACGTCTCAGGGCCAAAGACATTCGCCACTACCACGGATTCACAGAGGAGGACGAGGAGTATCTCCAGCAGGTCGTCCAACTCCTGAACGACGGCGCGCTTCCTCGACCGACCACGAAGAAGGTCGCAGAGGCGCTGAAAAAAGAACTCGAACCCCTAAAGGTTTTAGGCATCCTTCGGCGAGACATCCCTTCGCAACTGTTCCAGCCCACGCGGGCTCAACGGACGTTCCACGCGCTCAGTCCGCGCGAGGTCATTCTCTCGTCCTACCTGGTGCAAGCCAAATGAACCGAGACCAAGCGCGCGCGCTCGTCCGGGACACGTTTACCCGCTCGTTCGACAAGGCCGGCTTCCGCAACTTCGCCATCAACCTCCTCAACAAGTTCGACGAGTCGAAAGCCTTTTTCTGCAACAGCACCTATGTCAAGGATGCCTTCAAGGAGCACGTCTCGCGTTTCGAACGACTCGGCACCTACACGTCGCCTGAAAGCGAAAAGCTCGACGTGCTCATCGTGCACCTGACGAACGAATCCAAATTGGAGCGCGCACGCACGGCAATCCGCAACTTCGTCGCGGATCATCTTAAACAACATGACAACAAAGACGCCGCGCTCGTCGCCTTCGTTTCACCCACCGAGCAACAGTGGCGGTTCTCGTACGTTAAGATGGAGTATGCCACGGTTCAGAAGGAGTCCGGCAAGATTGGTGTGGAATCACGCTTGACGCCGGCCCGGCGCTTCTCCTACATCGTCGGCGAAGGCGAGAGCTGCCACACGGCACAAACCCGCTTTCTCGATTTGCTGCAGGACACGGAGAACAATCCCACGCTCGCGCTAATCGAGGATGCCTTCAGCGTCGAGGCTGTCACCAAAGAATTTTTCGCCCAATACCGGAAGCTCTTCGAGGACATCAACGCTGGGCTGGACAAGTTGGCAGTGAAAGACAAGGCCATTCGCGACGAGTTCCAGAAGAAGCACGTCAAGGCCGTGGACTTTGCCAAGAAGCTCATGGGTCAGGTTGTATTCCTGTACTTCCTTCAGAAGAAAGGCTGGCTCGGTGTCGCCAAGGGAAAGGATTGGGGCACTGGCCCACATGATTTCCTGCGTCGGCTTGCCGGCGGCAAATACGGTTCTTACGAAAACCTCTTCAACGACATCCTCGAACCGCTCTTCTACGACACCCTGGCGACCGACCGGGGACACGAGGCCTGGTGCAATCGTTTCCAGTCCCGCATTCCGTTCCTCAACGGCGGTTTGTTCGAACCGCTTGGCAATTACAACTGGAAGAAGACCGACATCATTCTGCCGAACACACTGTTCACGAATTCTGAGTTCGTCGAGGAGAGCATCACTGGCACAGGCGTCCTCGACGTGTTCGACCGCTACAACTTCACCGTCAACGAGGCCGAGCCACTGGAAAAAGAAGTGGCCATTGACCCGGAAATGCTTGGGAAGGTCTTTGAAAACCTCATCGAGGACAATCGCCGCAAAGGTCTCGGCTCCTATTACACGCCGCGCGAAATCGTCCATTACATGTGTCAGGAAAGTCTCATTAATTACCTCGATACCGCGCTCAACACGGCAGAGGAATCTCCCATCCCGACAAATCCCAAACAAACCACGCTTCTCGGCGAGCCAGAACCGGAACAAACCGGACTCAAAACAACCGTGCGACGCGAAATAATTTCGCGTGGAGAAATTGAGGCCTTTGTCCATCTCGGCGAACAAGCATCGCTCTTCGAAACCGCACGACTGTCAGGAACCGTCAGCTACAGACCGCAACTGCCCAAAAGCATCGAGGAGCACGCGCGACTGATTGACGAAAAACTGGCCGACATCACCGTCTGCGATCCTGCCGTCGGATCAGGAGCCTTTCCGGTGGGAATGATGACGGAGATTGTCCGCGCGCGCTCCGCGCTCACGCCTTACTTCAACGACGTGCACGACCGCACGCCTTACCACTTCAAGCGCCACGCCATCCAGAACTGTCTGTACGGCGTGGACATTGACCCCGGCGCGGTCGAAATCGCGAAGCTCCGCCTCTGGCTCTCGCTCGTTGTGGACGAGGAGGACGTGAAACAGATCAAGCCGCTGCCGAACCTGTTCTACAAAGTCGTCACCGGTAACTCGCTGCTAGGCGTGGAGAAGAACCTATTCAACGAACGGATTTTCCAGCGGCTTGAAGAACTGAAGCCGCGTTACTTCGACGAGCCGGACAAGGACAAGAAAGATCGCTACAAGCAGCAGATTGACGACACCATCCACGAACTGACCAACGGCAAGGAGGATTTCGACTTCGAGATTTATTTCTCGGAAGTGTTCCATCGTAAAGGCGGCTTTGATGTGCTGATCGCCAATCCACCGTATGGGGCCGACTTGTCGGAATTTGAACGGAGACGACTCGAAAACAAGTTCCCATTTGTCCCAGATTACGAATCATACGATTATTTCATTTGTATTGGACTGGAGCTACTAACAACTGGAGGATTTGAATGCTTTATTGTGCCAAATACTTGGTTGATAAATCGGTATGCGAAAAGGTTCCGTAATCATTTACTTGAAACGTACACCATCCTTCGCATCGACGACTGTTCGGATTTTTCTGTATTTGAATCTGCAAATGTCCGTAACACTATAACTATGTTGTCAAAGACGCCTCCGGCTTCTAATTACGCGCTGCGGCTATCACTGTTTTCCTCATTAAAGGGTCATATTCAGTCCAAGGATGTTGAGTCTAAGGAATTGCGAGTAAGGTTAGATAATTGGTTAACCTCTTTTTCTGCAGCGGACAGTAAGATTGTGCTAGCGGATAAAATTCGAAACCAGGGGACACCGTTAAGCGATTTTGCTGACAGTTCTCAAGGTTTAATACCATACGACAAATATCGAGGCCATAATGAATATACGATCAAAAACCGTATATGGCACGCCACTAGGAAGAAAAACAAAACATATCGCCGGGAGTTACAAGGTAAAGATGTGGACCGATATTTGGTTCAATGGAATGGAGAGACATGGATTAGTTACGGCATTTGGCTGGCTGCCCCTAGAGAGCCACGTTTCTTTAAATCCGAGCGCATTTTGATACGAGAGATTACAAATCCTCGCATCCTGGCTGGATATACAAAGGAGGAATTTTACAATACACCTTCAATCATAAATGTCGTTTCATTCAAAAAACTATCTCCTTTCTTCATCCTAGGATTAATTAATTCTCGCCTTCTTTCTTTTTATCATTTCGAAACTTCTCCAAAATCTAAGAAGGGACTATTCCCGAAAATCCTTGTTAATGATGTTAGATGTCTTCCCATTAAGGACGTGTCGTCAAAAGTCCAAGCGCCTATTATTGAATTAGTAAAATCAATCCTCAAAGATAAGGAACGCGATCCTAGCAGTGATACTACAGATAAAGACCGGGAGATCGACCAGTTGGTCTATGCGCTCTACGGCCTGACGCCGGACGAGATCAAGCTCGTCGAGGATAACGCTCAAAGATGATCTCGTTGCGGGCGCGGGGTTTACGGTGGGGGTTTCCCGCCTCATGGAAGACAGGATTGATATACTGAGGCCCTCCGATCCCGGCATGATCTGAACGGACGAGCTATGGCAGCATCAATTCCAGCGATGGTGACTCCAGCCCTACTCAAGTGGGCGCGGAAAGAAAGCGGTTATGACCCCGAGCCGGCCGCGAAACGGGCTGGTGTGCACGCTGACAAACTTCTTGCGTGGGAACAGGGTGACGCCAAGCCGACGCTGCGCCAGGCGCAGGCGCTCGCCAAGCTCTATCACCGGCCACTGGGCCTGTTCTTCTTGCCACAGCCTCCTTCGCTTCCTCCACTCGCTGCAGAGTATCGGCGTCTGCCGGGGATTGAACCAGGGGCGGAATCGCCTGAATTGCGGCTCGCGCTTCGAGTCATGTCTCAACGACGAGAAGTAACGCTTGAGTTGAGCGGTGAATTGGACCATACCGTACCGGAGTTCACTGTCGCACTCCATCCATCCGATCCCCCTGTGGCTGCGGGGGCACGGCTGCGGACTGTGCTCGGCATTACTCCAGAGGAGCAATTGGAGTGGGCAAATGAATGGCAGGCGTGGAGGAGTTGGCGTGAAGCGGTGGAGCGCATCGGTGCTCTCGTCTTTCAATTTCCCAAGGTTGATCTAAAGCAAGTGCGGGGTGTGGCACTTCCGATTTTTCCGCTACCCGCCATCGGAATTAACAGCAAGGAGTCTTCGGCTGCCGCGCGTTCTTATACTCTGATGCACGAGTTGGTGCATGTGGCCCTTGTGTACGGGCATGAGGAGGACGTGGCTCTGCGCGAGCGTCGCAGTGAAGCAAGGTGGCAAGAGATGGAACGCTTTGCCGAGGAAGTCGCGAGCGCAGTGCTCATTCCTGATGAGATGTTGGGTGGATTCTTGGGGAAGATGTCCGTGGCGCGTGATGCGTGGGACGTGCCCCTGGTGAGGAAACTGGCCACTGCATTTCGAGTCACGCCGCTGGCGATGGCGACGCGCTTGCGTTCAACCGGTGCATTGACGTGGAACGGCTACAGGTCGTGGAGAGAAAAATGGGATGCTTACGTGGACACATTGAAGCCGCGCAAAGGTGGTCCTGTCTCACCAGTGGATAAGACCTTAGGCCGCGCAGGCCGTCCCTTTGCCCAACTGGTATTGGAAGCATTGGATGCCAACCGAATCACCTCGGTAGATGCCAGTCGATATCTTGACCTTCGTTTTGATTATGTCCAGACCCTTCGTCAGCAGTTGTTCAAGGGGCCAGGCGGAGGATCCGGGGGATCTGATGGTGGAGACGATGGCGACTGAAAAGGATAGATCCGCCCGTGTACTCCGTTGATACGAGTTTCTTCATGGATTGGCAGGCCCGGTATTATCCGCTGGATGTATTCGCGACTTTAAACACACGGATCGAGCAACTCATCAAGACCGGCAACTTCAAAGCCGTTGAGTTGGTCAAGGAGGAGATCAATGCGATCGGAACGCCTGACCTGAAGACATGGGCTGGCAGCCATAAGACTCTCTTTGCCCCTCTCACCCCCGATGTCCAGCTCGAAGCCGCCGCCATTGAAGCAAAGTACCCTGACTTGCTGGATGTCAAAAGCCCCCATCAATCGGCTGATGCCTATGTGATTGCATTCGCAAAACTCCAAAGCGGCATCGTTATCTCGCAAGAGACCTCTGCTCATGAAAAGCGAAATCCCAAGAAGAACCACTACATCCCCGATGTCTGCCGTGACCTCGGCATCCCTTGCATCAATCTTCTTGGTTTAATGCGGAAAGAGAAATGGAAGTTCTGAATTTAAGCTTGGTATCAGAAAGTAAAACCACTAGAGGTGTTTATCCGGCGGCGTCAATGAAGAGAGGCTTCGCCTGATGAGCCGCCGGAACGCACGAAGTGCGGTTTGGTGGAGGCGAGGGGAGTTGAACCCCTGTCCGAAGATCGTCGGCACACCGGATCTACATGTGTAGCCGATAGTTTAAGTTTCGCAGCCACCCACGCCCATCGGCTGGCTTAGAATGGCCGCTAGCCCAGAAAGTTCTCGTCCTCAGCCGCTGAGCACCGGCGTTGGACCAGCCCGCTGCATCGCGCCATTCCACCCCCGCGGGCCTCAGATGGAACGACGTCACAGCTTATTAAGCTGCGAGTGCCAGTTCTTGATTGGCAGTTGCATTTTCCCGGAGTTGTACGAGTCCCCGAGAGCTCGACATGCACCGATGGCGTCAGTATCCCCGTCGAAACCGGTCGCCCCCCTTTCGTTCGGATGCTGAAAAAGGCTTCTGGCTGCGTTCTCACTTCGCTCCGAGGCTCGACGTACATACAACAGTACGCCTCGCCCCTTCGCTCGTTGCGGCCTTGCCAGAAGACCTTTTTGAACATCCTTAAAGATCTCCGACGCGGCCTTGCCAGAAGCCATTTTGAACATCCTGTTGCGTCCGACTTCTGCAAGAAGCCCCAGGCTATCAGCATCTTCTTACAGGTGTTCATGATACCGCATGGGTCAAGGGGATGCCAGGGTGTCGAAGATTGGAAAGCAGAAAAGCCGACTGCTCATCGAACCTAGCTTGGCGTGCTTGGGGAAGCTGCTGATACTGCTTCCGAAAACGGAGCGTGAACGAAGCCGTCAAGCCGTCCGGCGTCTTAGGGCACGCACGGTCGCTTGAGCGGTGGGAAACGGCCCCTTGACGCGGCCGCGCTTGACTTCCCCGATCGCCAAGGCCAGTTCTCGATCAATCATGCGTTTCGGAACTAGGGTAATCGTCCTCCCTTGGACCTTCGCTTCAAGGACATCGCCCACTTCAACGCCGCCTTAGGATTTCCCTTTCAGTTGGCACTCAATGACAGCTAGTGTTGTGTCCCAGAAGTTCAGGCAATAATCCGTTCGCCCTGAGACGGTCGAAGGACACCCACTTTCAGGGAGTTCCGTTGATGGTTCGACAGGCTCACCACGAGCGAGCTTCTGGGGCGCAACACCAGGAATTAAGACAAAATGACTTTATCGAACATAAATTCCTGGCTTCGACATGAGTGCATCCCAAACTCATCCTTCCAACATACGGTTCCTGGCGAAATCGCATAGCCGCGGCGCGAGACCGGAGCTAAGTCGCAGGTTGGTCAAAAGCGTCGTTCGACGAGGCCGCAGCGAGCGAAAGCCCGAGGCGTACGGTTTTAGGTACGTTGAGGGTTTGAGCGATGCGAGAACGAAGTTGACGGCGCTTTTCAACATCCTGTTACGCGCTCTTGAAGCGGGTGATCTTCGCAAACACGATCGCGACGAAAGGCAGGGCGAGCCCCAGCGCCAACTGCACGATCAGCAGGTCTCCGAGCTGGCTGTAGTCGGCAGGAGTCTGAATAGCTTGTGAAACCTGGTCGCGTACCTCTCTGGTGACGACGAAGACGTCGTTCAGGTACTTCGTCCCGAGCTGGCTCAGCGACAGCGCGAGGTTGGTGAACGAGGCCATGACGGCAAAAAACGTCGCCTTGAGGTTGTCCGGCGCGCTATTCGCGATCCAGGCCAGCATCGGGATCATGGAAATCTGGCCGAGCGGCGATTCCAGCGCCGTATCGATCAAGGCGATGAAACGCGCGTCGACGATTCCGCCGGTCACCCTCGCTGTCCATTCGTGCAGACCATAGTACATACTGACGATCGGCAACGTGAGGATCGTCCCGATCACCGTCAGGAATCCCACGACATAGGCGATTGACCGCTCGGCCATGAATCGACGGAACACGAACATGCCCGCCAGGGTTAATGTGCTGCCGATCAGCGACAACACCGAGAGAAACTGCTGGTCGAACTTCAGGTGATCGATCATCCACCAGGTCGTACCGGGACCGGTACTCGGAATCGCACGGAAGATGAAGACGACGACCGCCGTGCCGACCAAGGTGAAGCGTTTGTCCGGTTCCAGTTCGTGCACGAGCCGCGTCATGAGGAAGAGCACGATGGCCATCGAACCGGCAAAGACGATTTCTTCACTGTAGGGAAACCCGCCGAGTCCGACCGTCAACGTGAACAGCACGAAGGCGAGGCTGCCGCCCAATATCCACCAATTCGGCTTCGTCGGTTCGGTTGAGTCCTCTCGTACATGCACCATGTGCTCGGCCTGCTCACGCGAGAAACCCTGCGAGAGGAGGCGCTGCTCTTGCTGCTGTTGGAGCCACCAGGCCAATCCGACGCCGAGTACTGAGACGAACGGAATCACCAGCGCCATCAGATAGACCTGCTTGTACAGACGAACGAGTTCGCTCTGTGGCAGGCCTTCCGTGCCGCTGAAGATGTAGACGTTGATCAGCGCCACGATGATCCCGCCACCGATGATCGCGACGCGGCCGAGCGTCTGCATGGTGGTATGCATCAGCTTGCGTTGCGGTTCATCGAACGACCGGCCTTGGTCGTTGACGCGGGGAACCGCCTCCACCGTCATGGCATCTGCGACCGCGTCTTGAATGACATAACCGATCGGGGCGAGCAGGGCGCTGATCACAAACCAGGTTTCCGCGGAAACGACCGACGTCATCGCGTCGCGATTGCCGATTAGGGCGGCCATGATACCGAGACTGACGGCGAGCAGTCCCGCACCCACGCCGACGAGCCAACTTTTCCAGCGCCAGAGCAGGTCGACCGTATGGCCGATGGGCATCTTCAGCGCCCAAGGGATGCCGGCCCAAAAGCCGAGCGCGGCCAGGAAGGAGGCAGAGAGCCCGAGGTAGTCTTTGACGAAGAACGTGCCTACGATCCCGGTCAGACCGGAAATCCCATAAGCCACGTACACCATCAGCGGCGGTAGATAAGACAGCCGCATCTCGCGTCCGAGCGACAGGATGTTCCGATCGATCCAACTGGTGAGGTCGTGCAACATGCAGGGCGTCGTCGTCAGGCCGAGACGATCGCGTCCGCTTCGATCTCCACGAGCAGGTCGGGATCGATCAACCGTTTCACTTCGACCATCGTCGTGGCCGGCCTGATGGCGCCGAAGATTTCCCCGTGCGCCCGGCCCACCTCCTGCCACTGATCGATGTTCGCCATGTAGATGCGGGTCCGGACCACGTCGCTCAACGAGGCCCCAGCCTGCTTGAGCGCCGCTTCAATGGTCTTGAACGTCTGGATCGTCTGCGCATAGGCGTCGCCTTTACCGACCAGCCCCGACGGCGTCATGGCTGTCGAGCCGGATACGGATACCGATTGACCGACCCGCACCGCCCGCGAGTAGCCGATCTTGCCTTCCCAGGGACCACCGGTGGAAACATTCTGTCGTGGCATGCCAGCTCCTTCTGCTCGTTAGCTCAAGGGAATGCGGCGCTTGTTATGGCCCAACCAGGTTGCAAAGGTCGGATCGATCCAGCGCCCGCGCGCACGCCGGATCGCAAGGTCCGCCAAGGCCGCTTCGATCAATCGCAACCGGCCGAGTTCCCGGTCCTTCACGTTCTTGTCGAAAACGTACCGGCTCATGAGGGCATGACGAGCCGTCGTTCGAGGAGGTCTTCAAGCTTCCTGCGCAAAATGTCCGGCGACAGGCGAACTCGATCTCCATGCCCGGCCAGCACCCACTCGAACCGGCGATGAAGCAATTTCTCGATCGACCGAATCAACTCTCCGTGGTCCCAGACCAGCGATTGCGGCGCGCCCAGTCGCTCGGAGTCCGGTTCCCACCAAAGATGGTCGCCGGTAAACAAGAACCGCTCCTTGTACAGAAGCGCTTGTGAGCCCGGCGTGTGGCCCGGTACGGGAATGACGAGAAAATCCGGCGCGAGCTGCTGTGGTTCCGTTCCATCGACAATCCATTCCGCGCCTGGAACCGCGTCTGCGTCCGCACGGTGGATCAGGCGCTGCGCCCCGAAGTGTTCGGCGTATCGGCCGGCATCGGCCACGTCGTCTTCATGCGTGAGAAAAATGGTTCTGATGCCGCCCATGCCCTCGAACGCCTCGACCAATTGCTTGAGATAGCGCGGGGAGTCGATCAGCCAGTTGCCGTCCGGATGTCGGATGAAGAAACTGTTGGCTCCGAAGGACTTCTCCGAATTGAACCCGCAATAAAAGACGCCGTCTTCCAGATGGAGCGGGAAACTGTTCTTTGCCTGCTGCAAGCGCGCCTGGTCGGTGTCCTCCGTCCCGATTGAGCCGACCGGACAGGCGAGGAGCGCTTGATAGGCTTGGTGGATCTGCTCGTCACCCTCCGGCTGGTGCGCGACCGCCGAATACTCGCCGATCTCCTCAAAGCTCTTCGGCGCCAATTGCCGGCAGGTGTCGCAGTTGATGCACGACACATCCACAAAAAAGTTGCCCGCCACATTGGACTCGAGGCGCTTCTTCCTGTCGGCCATGGACTACATTCTCTATATTGTGATGCCGGGGCTCTCTTTCCCGTTCTTCACCCGATCCGCCGCGCGCCAGAGGTACCAGGAGGCGGCAGTGCGATAGGGCTTCCACCGTTGTCCATATCGTAACATCTCCTTCGGCGTCGGCATCGATCGGCGGCCGTACGCGATTCGAAAGCCGTTTCGTACGCCGAAATCATCCACGGGCAGCACATCAGGACGACCCAGCTGAAAAATCAAGAGCATCTCGACCGTCCACCTCCCGATCCCCCGAATCGTGATGAGTCGCTCGACGATCGCGTCGTCGTCCAACCGCGCGATGGCGCGACTCGTCGGCACCGTGCCGTCCAGCGTCTTGGCGGCCAGGTCTCGAAGCGCCAGGGCTTTGGCGCGAGAGAACCCGCATCGCCTGATCCGGCCCGCGTCGAGTGCGAGCAATTCATCCGGACGAGGGAATCGACGGCGAGGGAACAGCGTGACAAACCGGCGGAGAATACTCTCCGCCGCCTTGTCGTGCAGTTGCTGATACGCGATCGCCCTCGCCAAAGATTCGAACGGCGACCGTCGGCTCCGCTGTTTCAGCGTGCAGGGCCCGATGTCGCAGATCAATCGCTCCATGACCGGGTCGACGAGCGAGAGATGGCGAATCGCGGGTGAACGGCGCGTCACCGGCTCACCCGACCAGAGGCGAGACCAGGCCCCACTGTGACGAAAACACAAATTCGCCGATCGGCTTACGGTCACGCGGTTTCATCTCACGCTCGCGCAGAAACTCAGGCAGGACCGCCGGGTCGCCCGGATAGCCCACGGCAATCATGGCGACCGGTTCATACCCCGGAGGAATCAGGCAGGTCGACCGCGCCCTCTCGACGTCGAAGCCGGCCATCTGATGGGCGACGAGCCCGAGCGCCACCGCCTGCAGGACCAGGTTTTCTGCCCCCAGCCCCGTATCGTGAAACGCGTGCCGGTTCGGCTTGTCATCGTCCTCAAAATGCAATCCCGCTATCGACAGAATCAACAGCGGGGCACGATAGACCCATTTTCGATTGCCCTCATTCAGACATGCCAAGAGCCGATCGTAATCCGTTCCCGCATCGCGGGTTGCAGCCAGGAAACGCCACGGCTGTTCGTTGTTCGAGGACGGCGCCCAACGGGCGGCTTCGAACAGACTTCGCACTTTCTCCGCTTCCAGGGGTCGTTCGGCAAACGCGCGTGGACTCCAGCGGCGGCGCAAGCGGTCATGGATGGGGTACTGAGACTCCGCAAGCTTTTCCATCAGGGTTCACGAAGGCTGGATCTGTTCTCCGCACACTTCGCGTTCCGCCTGAAACCAGTCCTCGTCGGCCCGGCCCTCTCCGGCGCCCCGCTGAAGATACAGCTCATAGGCGCGCAGCTCGATCTGTTGATGGAGGTCCTGACCATGCAGCCCGTTCCCGCTGACGCCGAAGATGACGCGTTTGACCCCCGAGGACTCTGGTCGCTTCGTCGTTCGTTTGGACATGGCTGCCTCCTTACGTGATGGTCATGAACCGACCGTTGGTGGGCCTGCGCTTCGCTCCCGACCTAAATCTTATCCGGCGCTCTTCTGAGTCGTCGCCCCCGCATTGTCGCCGGCCGTCTCCGGCGACCAACCTCCGCCCAACGCCTTGTAGAGCTGGACTACTGAGACGAGATGCAGTCGATGGGTTTCCGTCAGCGACAGCTCCGCCTCAAACAGCGTCCGCCGCGCCACCAACACATCCAGATAACTGGCCAGCCCACCCTTGTACCGCAGTTCGGCGAGCCGGAACGCGGAGCGTAACGCATCCACCCGTTGGATCTGCGCTTGACGTTGATCTCGGACCGTGCGAACCGCCACGAGGGCGTCCTCGACTTCCCGGAACGCCACCAAGATCGATTGTTCGTACTGCGCCAGGCTCTGTCGCGCGAGGGCTTCGGAGGCTTCCTGCTGGAATCCCAGAATCTGCGCGTTCAGGAGCGGCCCCGTGATGGTCGGTCCCAAGGCGGCAAAGTCGCTGCCTGGCGTAAAGAGATTGGTGATCTGGGGGTTCGCGATGCCGAGCAGACCCGTGAGCGACACCTTCGGGAAGCGATCGGCTTTCGCCATGCCGATGCGCGCGGTGGCGGCGGCGAGGTTCCGTTCCGCCTGCACGATATCCGGCCTTCTCTGGAGCAGTTCGGACGGAAGCCCCGGCGGCACTTCAGGGGGAATCACCTGTTCGGTGAGCGAGCGTCCTCGCGGGATTTGCTTCGGACTGTGCCCCAACAACACGCTGATCTGGTTTTCCTTCTGGACCATCAGCCGTTCCAGTTCAGCCGTTCTCGCTACCGCATTGGCCCGCTCCGATTCGAACTGGTCCAGATCGAGCTTGTTGGTCATGCCCTGGCGCAGCCGCGCCTGCGCGATCCGTACCGACTCTTCCCACGATTTCACCGTCTCCCGAGCAATCTGCAGCTGCATATCGAACTGGAGGAGATCGAAATACGCCTCCGCCACGCCGCTCACGAGCTGGAGCACCACGGCCCGGCGGCTCTCCTCCTTGGACAGGAGATCCGCACGCGCCGCTTCATTGGACCGGCGAATGCGGCCCCAGATATCGAGTTCCCAGGTCAGATTTCCCTGCAGATAGTAATTGAACGGGTTGGGAAATCCGGGAAAGGCGAAACTGCTGTTCTTGATCGAGGGGGCGTAGGCCGTCGCCGTCATCTGAGGGGCGAAGTCCATGCGCGAGATGAACAGACGCGACTGAAACTCTTCGACGCTGGCGATGGCGCGACGAAGGTCCCGATTCTCGTCCAGAGCCGTGCGGACCAGCCGCTGGAGCTCCTCGTCCTTCAGCAGCTGCCACCACGGCATGTTCGCGATGGAATTGGCGTCGGTCGCGCCTTCCGCCATGCGGAACTTGTCGAGCTGGAGATCGGTCGGCCGTTCGTAGTCGGGCCCGATCGCGCAGGAGAACATCACCGCTGCCGACAGTACCAGTAGAATCGTCCGCATGTCAGAGTCCCTCCTGCGCGGAGGCCAGTCCCGGCGGCGCATGCGCCGCGACGGCCTCAGAACGACGAACCGTCAGTTTCCGAATCAACACATAGAAGAGGGGCACGAAGAAAATCGCCAAAAAGGTCGCGGCGAGCATGCCGCCGAGGACCCCGGTGCCGATCGACTGCCGGCTGGCCGCTCCCGCGCCGGTGGCGAACACCAGCGGCACCATGCCGAAGATGAAGGCCATCGACGTCATGATGATCGGACGGAACCGCAGGCGCGCGGCTTCCACCGCAGCCTCGACCAGCGGACGTCCGGCTTCGTACCGCGTGTTGGCGAATTCCACGATCAGGATGGCGTTCTTGGCCGCGAGGCCGATCAGCGTGACGAGACCGATTTGGAAATAGATGTCGTTCGTGAGCCCTCGCACCCAGACCGCCGTCAAGGCCCCAAAAATTGCGAAGGGCACGGCCAGGATGACCGCGAAGGGCACGACCCAACTCTCGAACTGCGCCGCCAGCACCAGAAAGACCATCAGCAGACCGATGACGAACACCAGGTTGGATTGACTACCCACCCGGCGTTCCTGAAACGAAATGTTACTCCAGTCGATGGCGTACCCCTCCGGCACCAGGACCTCCTTCGCCACCCGGTCCAGCGCTTCGAGCGCCTGTCCCGAACTGTAGCCGGGCGCGGCGCTTCCTAACACGAGCGCCGTGTTGTACCCGTTGAAGTGGTTCACCGGATCCGGCCCGCTCTGGTACTCCGTCGTGACGAACGTGTCCAGGGGGACCATGTTCGTGCCCTGCGCGTTGTGTGCGCGGACGTAAATCTTTGAAATGTCCTGCGGCTTGGATCGAAATTCCGCATCGGCTTCCGTCTGCACGTGGTAGATGCGCCCGAACTTCAGAAAATCGTTGATATAAAACGTCCCGAAATAGGCTTGCAGCGTGTCGAAAATGTCCGAGATCGGCACGCCGAGCGCCTTCGCCCGTTCACGGTTCACCTGGGCATAGAGCCGGGGGGAGGAGACTCGAAAATTCGTTCCGACTCGACCGATGGCCGGCTCCTTCTTCGCCCGCTCGATGAACTGCTGCGTCGCGACGGCGAACTTCTTGAAGTCTCCACCGCTCGGATCCTGCAGTTGCGCCGAGAAGCCTCCGACCGTGCCCACGCCGCGGAGCGACGGGGCGTTGAACGCCAGGAGCAGGGCTTCCGGAATCTTGGCAAACTCCGCGTAGGCCATACCGATCAGCGATTGCACGTGGAACTGCGGCTCCTTCCGTTCGTCCCACAGATGCAACGGCACGAACATCGTGGCCGAGTTCGACCCTCTGGTCCCGAACACGAAGTTCTGTCCGGACATGGCGTCGGTCGAATGAACAGCCGGGTTCGCCTGGAAAAACCGCTCGATCCGTTCCAACACCGCATCGGTCCGTTGCTTCGACGCGCCGTCTGGCAACTGCGCCACCACGATGAAATAGCCTTGGTCCTCCTCGGGCAGGAAGCTGCGGGGAAGGGTGCTGAACATGCCGAACGTCACGAGCAGTACGAGACCGAACACCAACATCACGCGAAGGGGCCTGACGACCAGTCCCCCGACGATGCTGGTATAGCCATGTTGCGTTCTGCCGAACAGGCGGTCGAACCAGATCCAGAACGTTCCCCGTTCGCCATGTCGATGGATCAGCACCATCGCGCACAGTGCGGGGCTGAGCGTGAGCGCGACGAAGCCGGAGACCGTCACCGAAATCGCAATCGTGGCGGCAAACTGCTTGTAGAGTTGCCCCGTGATGCCGCCGACGAACCCGACCGGCACGAACACCGAGACCAGCACCAGTACGATGGCGATGACCGGGGCGGTCACTTCATTCATGGCTCGTTTGGCCGCCTCCTTCGCCGAGACTTTGTCTTCGCGCATGTGCCGCTCGACGTTCTCGACCACCACGATGGCGTCATCCACGACGATGCCGATGGCGAGCACCATTCCGAAGAGCGTGATGGTATTGATCGAGAAGCCCAGTGCGTACAGGCCGGCGAACGTCCCGATCAGGGAGACGGGCACCGCCACCGTGGGGATGATCGTCGCCCGCCAGCTCTGAAGAAACAGATACACGACCAGCACCACCAGGACCATCGCTTCCAGCAGCGTCTTGACCACTTCTTTGATGGACACTTCGATGAATCTCGTGGTGTCGTAGGGAATGTCGTAGGACACGCCGGGCGGAAAGCTCTTGGCCATCCCATCCATCTCAGCCCGCGTCCGTCGCACGGTATCCAGCGCATTGGCTCCGGGCGCCAGAAACGTGACGATGAACGTGGTCGGGCTGCTGTTCCAGCGCCCTTCGAGCGCATAGGATTGCGCGCCGAGTTCGATGCGGGCGACGTCCTTCAATCGCACGAGAGAGCCGTCGGGAAGGGCGCGCACGATCAACTCTTCAAACTCCTTCACCTCGGTCAAACGCCCCTTGGTGATGACCGGGATCGTCAACTCGGTGCCTTTGGGCGCGGGTTCTCGGCCGATCGTGCCGGCCGGATAGTCGCGGTTCTGTTCCCGGATGGTCGCCGCAATGTCCGTCGGGGTCAGGTCCAATTTGGCCATCAGCAGCGGATTCAAGATGATCCGCATGCTGTAATTCTGCTGGCCGAAGACCATGGCGTCGCCGACCCCCTTGACGCGACGCACGTTATCGACGAGTCTGAGAATCGCATAGTTCGAGAGGAAGACCGCGTCGTGGTTGGGATCGGTCGATTTGAGGGCGATCACCGCGACCAAATCGGGCGACATCTTCTTGACGTTGACCCCCTGACGAATGACTTCCGGAGGCAGCTGAGGCTCCGCGAGTTTTTCCCGGTTCTGCGTCTGGACCTGGGCGATGTCCGGATCGGTTCCGATTTCGAAGGTCAGCTTGATCGTGACGTGTCCGTCGTTGCTGCTCGTGCTGTCGAAATAGACGAGGTTGTCGATGCCGGGCAGCTGGACTTCGATGGCGCGCGCGACCGATTCCGCGACGACTTCCGCGCTCGCGCCGGGATAGTCGGCATCGATCTGAACGACCGGCGGCGTGATTTCTGGAAATTGGGCGATCGGAAGAAACTGAACGGACAACAGCCCCATCACCACGATCACGACGGACACCACGGACGCCAGAATCGGCCGATCGATGAAGACGTGTGAGATCACCGGTTATCCCTGCTTGGTCTGATCAGGAGACGCATCTGCCGGAGACTGTGGCTCCCATGGCACAGCCTTGACCGGAGCCCCCGGCCCGATCTTCATCAGTCCGTTGACGACGACCCGCTCGCCGGCCTTGAGGCCCGAGTCGATGAGCCACTGATCTCCTTGCCAGACCGACGCTTCCACCGGACGAATTTCGATCCGTTCGTCAGGTCCCACGACATACACGAACGGTCCCTGAGGCCCTTGCAACACCGACCGTTGCGGAATCAGGACCGCGTTGGGCTTGGCGTCTCCCTTGAACGTGACTTTCACGAACTGTCCCGGCAACAGCGTCCGTTTGGGATTCGGAAAGGTCATGCGCTCGATACGCGAGCCGGTCTCGGTCCGCATGCCCGGCTCCATGAGATCCAGAACTCCCTCGTAGGGATAGGCGGTCCCATCCATGAAGGTCAGGGCGCCGCGCAAGTCGTAGGCATTCGGATGGGTGATCTTTTTGGCTTCAATGTCATGGGTCCGCTTGAGAAAAAACGCCTCCGGCACGCTTACGACCACATACATCGGATCGACGCGGTGAATCACCGTCAATAAGTCCGTTTGGGCCGAGACCAGACGACCCTCGTAATACCGGCTGCGCTCGATCATGCCGTCGATCGGAGCCGTGATGAGCGTATTGTCGAAATCGAACTGCGCCTTGATAAAATCGGCCTTGGCGCCCTGCAAGGCGGCTTTCGCGGAAAGATCGTCCGCAACCGCGTCATCCACGTCCTTCTGGCTCACGGCCTGCTCGAGGAGCAGCGGCTTCACCCGCGCCAGGTCCTGCTTGGCCTGCACCACCTTGGCTTCGGCTTGCGCAATCTTGGCCTTGGCGCTGGCCATCGCAGCCTGGAAGGGGACGGGATCGATCTGGTAGAGCCGAGTTCCTTTTTTGACCTCTCGACCTTCTGTATACATCACGGCCTTCAGGATCCCCGTCACTTGTGAGCGGATCTCGACCGGACGGGAGGCTTCCGCCTGTCCGATGAATTCCGGCTCGTCCGGCACCGTCTGTGTGGAGACCGTGATCACCTCGACTTGAGACAGTTGCTGAGCTGGAGCTGAATCAGCCTGCTCCTTGCACCCCGGCAAGCCGACCATGATCAGCGATGCCGCCCAGAATCCAAACAGTTGAGTTTTCGGTGAGACCATGGCCATGTGCTCCAGTTACCTACGATCGTCGCATCCTGCTCGTGATCGACGCGGCCATTCTACTGGCGCGGTGGACCTCCAGCAAGCCCATGGCCAAGGTGATCGTCAGCACGAAGGCGAGCATCACGAGGAATGACGGCATCAATGGTTCCATGGTCACAACTCCGATCAGTCGAGTCGCTTTTCACGCGGCCAGGCTGATGCGCTCGTGTCTGCTCCGGTGATTTCATCGACGAGGCATCTCATCAGACAACCCGCAGCAACAAACCTCGCGCCGGTTTTCCACATTCGAGCCAGGAGCGCCTTCCCTTCCCCATCGACGAAGGTCACGCCCCCCAGGTTGATCACAGTCCGTCTTCGTTGGTGTTCATCCAATCGGCGCCAATAGGAATCGACCTCCTCGACCCAGGGACCGGCCAAGCGCCCCTCCAACAGGAGGGACATCGACCCGGTCCCTTCACCTGTCTGTTCGGTAATTTTCAGCATTCCTTATTCCCCCTCACCCAAGGGAATGGCAAGGCTCGTTCCAATCAGGACGATTGAAACTGCTCCTATAACTTGTTGAAACAACGAGGTGGTTGGGCGCTTCCGACACCCAGTCTCGTTGAGTGACGAGGGAGACCTGCCGATATCCCGGCACAAGCCGAACCATCGGCAGGATTGTGTGGGGTGGGCGAGCCGCTTCCGGACTCGATTTGCGGCTTACGCGTACGCGTATAGGTGATTTCCAGCATCCTAGGAGTCTGTCAGAGTCATGCGATTCTACTGCGGCAGACGATCTGCAGGGATCTGCATCGTGCTCGGCCCGAAAACATCCTCAACGTATTCCAGCGGATACGCGTCCGGTTTTTTCGAGCCTTGCGCCGCTCATCTGCCCGCACCTCCTTCGCCTCGCATCCACGCCTGTCGCAGCGGCGTATCGGCGGTTGCAGTAGAAGTCATCGTGAATAATCCCGGAGTCCGCAGTTGAATTTGAGCCTGTGGGTTTGGAAGGGCGATGCGTGCTCCACCAGTCTGGACATCAGCCGATCAGCCCCTGATCGGCTTGTCATTTCGAACGGAGTGAGAAATCCTCACGCTTGGAAGCGAGAACAGATTTCTCCCGTTGGTCGAAATGACATTCGAGGTCAATCTCTCTGTTGCTACTGCGGAATCCGGGATAATGCGGGCTAGAACCTATCTCAAAATGGCTGTTCCGGTCAGAACTGGTCATGCCCGCGAAAGCGGGCATCCAGAATGTCCTGAAAAGACTGGATTCCCGCCTGCGCGGGAATGACGACAAGAGATTCCATTCCATCATGAATGAAATTTGAGATAGGTTCTAGTCAGGCTGATGCCGGCACATCCTCATGGGTAATCCATCGCTCACGAGGGCGGGCGAGCAACGGGGTCAGTTGCCGGATCGTCTCGGAGTCTTTGTACTTCTCTCGCACCGCGTCGGCGTCCGCAAGGCTCCGCCACTTGGCCAAGGCGATGATGTGGCCCGGCGCATGCTGATCGACCAGAATCTGATGCGACAAATAGCCGTCAAAGCTCCGCATGTCCGACCAGACCTTGCGAGTGAGTTGCAACCCCTCGGCTTCAGTGCCTGGCTTCAGCCAGGTATCCCATACCACGGTGATCATGCGGACCTCCTACAATCGTGAACCAAACCGCGTACTCGTCCATCTCGCTCGCCATCAGAATGATAACCAGGCCATCAGACGGCTCTCCGATGGATCGTGATCGAGTTGCCGTCGGGATCGGACACCACAGCCATCCGGCAGACGGGCGTCTCGAACGGTTCGAGGACAAAGGGGCACCCGCTCGCTTTTAGACGCACGATCGCCGCGTCGAAGTCGTCGACCTCGAGGCCGACCGACCCTCCGCCGGCGGAGGGCTTCCATTCCGGCGCTGTATTGCCGATGGCCAACGTGCCCGATCCAATATCATATTCGACGAAGCCCTGATCTTCGTTTCCGAAGAACCGTGACTCTCTGAGGCCCAACACGCCCTCATGATACTGACGCGCCCGCTTTAAGTCTGTGACGGGGTAACAGGTAAACGCGATTTCAACGACTTTCATATTTGGCCTCCTTACGAAATCCGGTATCGGCTGGACCGGCCTCTTCAGACTGGAAAGATCCCCACCCGTGGTTTTGCTGCCCAACGCCAGAGTGAAGCCGCCGCGAAACGCAACGTGCCACTCTCAAATCCGACCGGGGACGCCATGAAACACCTCCGCGGCCACGATCCGGCCGTTCTCATCGAATGTGAAATTCTCAGACACTTTCTTGGTCCTTCCGTCGATATCGGAGGTGTAGATGATGCCCAGCTCACGATGGACAGGATCCCACAGGATGCGATCCACCGTGAATCGAAGGGAGGTGATGCGCGCCAGTGCTTCGGTCCAATACTCGCGGAGCGCGCTCTTGCCGCGAACAACGGGTGAGCCCACCACCGCGAGAGCAGTGGGGCTGATAAAGCTGATATCTTCATGGAAATACTCGAGGACAGTTTCAATGGCGCGACGATTCCACGACTCCGCCCATCGAGTTGCGAATGCCTCACGGTCTTCTCGTGTCATGAGCATATGTCCGCCCAATGCCAAAGCTCAGCCGCGAGATTCAGGCAGTCCGCTGGAGCACCGCCAGCAGGATGCGCAAAAGCCCGTCAGCGGCGTTCTCGCATCGCTCAGAGCCTCAACGTACGGCCCCGGAAAGAGCTGTTCCGACAGCTCACTCTGGATGCCCGCTTTCGCGGGCATGACCAGTTCTCACCGGAACACCCATGTTGAGATAGGTGCTAGCCATTTTTGATTTCCGCGTGCCCTACTTTCCATCCGGGGGCCGGGATGCGCATCAGCTCCGTGGCATCGAAGGCTATCTTGTAAAACTCAAGGGCCTTGGTGGCGCCTCCGACAATCAAATAGGGCGTGGCCCCCTCGTACCCTTCCGGGATTGCCTTAACCTGGCCTGACATCGGTACCTTCTCGCAAAACATGACGAGGCAAGTCACAGCAGTGTCTGTCATTTCCGCGAAAGCGGGAATCCAGATCAGGACTGGATTCCGGGTCAAGCCCGGAATGACGAACAGGGCAGAACTTATGTCGTTATCTATAAAAGGACGAAAGTCCAGGGTTTTTGCGACACAAGAGCCGCCATCGGCTCTTCTCTACTGCTTCCTTGTATAGGCGATCTCTAAGAACTTCATTTCTTTCTCCTTGCCGTGGGCTCCGTACATCTCGAAGGTCTGGTTGTTGTTATCGACCAGTTTCCAGACGGCTCGATGCGTCATCTTGCCGCCGCCCGGCTCCGGATGCGAGCCGCGCAGCGTGATCGTTTTGCCGTCGGCGCTCGCCGTGCCTTCCATGATGAAGATGCCCGTGCCCATCGAGTCCATCCAAGCCGTGACGTATCTTTTTGTCATGTTGTCGTACGCGTCGATGCCGACGCCGGAGAAGGGTTGGCCCATCATCTGGCTGTGGTATTCCTGGTAGAGAAACCGCCCCTCCAACAACATCTTCATCTCAGCAGTGCCGGTCGATTCCGTCGGAGGCTTGCCGGGCTCCATCCATTCCTTGGTTTTCGTCGTCCAACTGCCGGCCAGGCCGGCAAACAGCTTGTGCGGCTCGCCCGGCGTCGCAAGCTGTTTCCAAACTTCCATCATGGCCTGCGGATCCATCGGCTTCTCGTGTTTCTTCTCTTTCGCCAAAACCGGAGCGGCTCCGATGAGCAGACATAGGGACAGAATCACGGTCGATATCATACGCATGTGCACCTCCTTGGTCTCCTCCGCGTTTCGCATCCTGCACCTCTGTTACGTTTCAACGACTGCCTTCAAATTGGCCAGACCCGCTTCAAAGTCCTTGCCGACCATGTTGTCCATGCTGCAAAAAAGCCCCATGACTTTCATCATGTAGGGCTGCGGGCCGTACATGGCCCAGGTCACTTCGGTAGAGGCGGCGTTGGGAATCAATGTGAATTCCGCCGTATTGTGGGCCTCGAATGGTTTCAGGAAGTCCAGCTTGATGAGAATCTTGGACGAGGGAATCGATTCGAGGACTTCCATTCGTCCCGTGCCCACGTCCTTGTTCCCATCCCATTCAAGCACGGCGCCCTTTCCTTGGGGCGTCCCGCTGTGACTCTTCTTCATCGCCAAGTCTTTCTTCTCCCATGGCGACCAGGACGCCCAGGCGTGGAGGTCGCTGATGAGCGCAAACACTGTTCCGGGCGGCGCGTTGATGCTCGCCGAGCGTTGGATGCGAAACGTGCCGGGTTTGGTTGCGGCATACATGAGCATCCCGGCGATCAACCCGACCGCGATCATGACCATCGCTGCCATCATGGGACCCTCCATGTCTATCGTTGTTTCGCCTCGACGTGCGCCCGGACACGGTCTTCCTGCTCCCTCAGTTCGGGGGTGAACGCGGCGCCGAAATCCTCCGCTTCAAACACTTGACGAATTTCGATCTCGGATTCCTCGCCGGGCATCGGATTCGGACAGCGCTTGACCCATTCGATCGCCTCTTGTTTCGACTTGCACTGCCAGAGCCAGAAGCCGGCGATCAGCTCTTTCGTTTCGGCGAAGGGTCCGTCGATCACGGCTCGCGCCGTTCCGGAGAACTGCACCCGCGCGCCCTTCGAACTCGCGTGAAGCCCCTCGCCGGCAAGCAACAGTCCGGCGTTGGCCAGGTCCTCGTTGAACTTGCCCATGTCGGCGAGCAGCGTCTCGCTCGGCATGATCCCGGCTTCAGAATTCTTGGTGGCTTTGATGATGATCATGAACCGCATTGGAGTGTCCCCCTTCAGGTTTGGAGTTCTGAGCCGGCCTATTCATACGTGCTTCTATCGCTACTCTCCGGGCAACCCTGTGATCCGCCTCAACGGTCGCACCTCGATCGTGCCGATGCGTCCACCGGGAATCCTGGTGGCGACCCGGACGGCTTCGTGGAGATCCTTCGCATCGATCAGGAAGTAGCCGGCAAGCTGCTCTCTTGTCTCCACGAACGGCCCGTCGGTCACCAACGGCTTGCCCTCCCGAACTCGAACGATGACGCCTGTCGCCGCGGGCTGGAGCGGCGATGCGTGCACATACTGACCGTCGGCGTGCAGGTGATGCGTGAGCTGCACGGACTCGTCCAGCATCTGCTGCCGCTCTGTTTCGGGCATTTTGCTGAAGGCCTCTTCGTCATGATGAACCAGCAACAGGTATCTCATGAATCCATCTCCATCGGCTCTTCTACTTCGCCCGCTCGTTCATTTCCCAAAGCGCGAACTCGTTGCCTTCCGTGTCCCGACAGATGACGAAATAGCCCATCCGCGGCACGGCCGTCTTGGACTTGCGGACTTGCCCCCCGAGTTTTTCGACCTTCGTCGCAGCAGCATCCACCGAGGACACGGGTACGTAGTTGGTAATGGGTTGCTCCGGATGTTTGCGCACCATGAGCCCTCCATCGGGCGTGTCGTCACTACCCCCCGTGTCGATGTGCCAGTAATCGGCCATTCCGGGAAACAACTTGATGTTCCAGCCGAACAACGAGCTGTAAAACTTCCTCGCGCGCTCTGGATCGTCCGCGGGAATTTCAAACCAGACGATCCTCGATGCAGGACGGGTGCGCTTCACCGCTTTCGATTTTGCCTTCTTCTGTGTCCCCATCCTCTCCCCCTTGTGGTTGATCGTTGGTCCGCTCGATGCAGGCTGTTCAAAAAGGCCGGCGGCGGCCTTTCTCAGCAACCTGCTATCCGCCCGCCATGGCCCCCACAATCAGAAACGGCTCAGCACCCGTCGCCACCGCATCCGGCAGCACGCCATCCGGCGAATCATGCGACCGGTCCTGCTCACAGGCAAAGAACCTCACAAAGGCTCGACGCTTGAACGTCACGTGGTCGCGAACCGTCCCCCGTAACATCGGATAGCGGGCTTCGAGCGCGTCAAGAATCGCGCGCTGCGTCACCGGCCCTTCAATTTCAAGCGTCACCTCGCCGTTGACGCGCGCCAATGCTCGCAAATGAGCCGGGAGCACGACTCGAATCATTATTCATCCTTCAGAGCTAATGGCGTATAGCCAACGGGACGAACAAGAACTGCCATCATCCCTACGGCTGCTCACAATGGTCGTCCAGCGAAGCCGCAGGGAGCGAATTGAGTGAGGCGTACCCTCCTCACCCTCCCACCCCGAGTTGCAGGAACAACTCTTCCCCTGTGGAGTACGTCGCAGCGACGGTCGCGACTGAGAACGAAGCTGGCGGCCATTTTCAGCAACCGCTACAAAGTTTGGACCTCGACTGACAACACCGCCGGCAAATCCCGCACGATCGGCTCCCAGCTGTCGCCGCCTGTAGCTGATCCGTAGACCTGCCCGCCGGTGGTGCCGAAATAGATCCCGCAGGGATCGAGCTGGTCGACGGCCATGGCATCGCGCAGGATGTTGACGTAGCAATCCCGCTGCGGTAGCCCCTTCGTCAATGCTTCCCACTCGTTACCCCCCGTTTTGCTCCTGTACACCCGCAGCTTGCCGTCCGGAGGATAGTGCTCCGAGTCGCTCTTGATCGGGACGACGTAGATCGTATTCGGCTCGTGGGCGTGCACGTCGATCGGAAAGCCGAAGTCGGTCGGCAGATTGCCGCTGATCTCATGCCAGGAGCCGCCCGCATCGTCGCTCCGCATGACGTCCCAGTGCTTTTGCATGAACAGCACGTTCGATCGTGACGGATGCATGGCGATACGGTGCACACAATGTCCGACATCCGCATCCGGATCGGGCAATTCATACTGGGACTTGAGGCCCTTGTTGATCGCCCGCCAGGTCTTGCCGCCGTCATCTGTGCGAAAGGCGCCCGCCGCGGAGATGGCAACATACATCCGCCCGGGATCGGTGCGATCGAACATGATGGTATGCAGGCACATCCCGCCGGCGCCCGGCTGCCACAAAATCCCTTTAACCTCGCGCAGCCCCGCCAACTCGTGCCACGTGCGCCCTCCGTCGGTCGAACGGAAAAGCGCCGCATCTTCGATCCCGGCATAGACCGTATCGGGGTCGGTGAGCGACGGCTCAAGATGCCACACCCGCTTGAACTCCCAGGGCTTTTGCGTGCCGTCGTACCACTGGTGTGTCGTGAGGGGTCTGCCGGTCTCGGCGGACGTATCATAAAGAAACATGTTGCTCTCGCCCTTCGGCATGCCATCCGATCCCATGAGGTCCTCCGGCTTGGTCCCGGGCGCGTTCCAGGTCTTGCCGCCGTCATCCGATCGCTGGATGATCTGCCCGAACCAACTGCTGGTCTGCGAGGCATACAACCGATTCGGATCGGCGGGCGAACCCTTGAGGTGATACAGCTCCCAGCCGCCGAAGGAGGGACCGCTCACGTCCCATTTTTTACGCGTTCCATCCGACGTCAGAATGAAGGCGCCTTTTTTTGTCCCGACGAGTAATCGCACCTTGCTCATGCCTGGCTCCTTTCGTAGGCTTCCTTCAAGCGGGCGATGTCGATCTTTTTCATTTGCAGCATGGCCTGTATCACACGTTGCGATTTCGCGTCGTCCCGGTCGTTCAACATCTCACTGAGAATCGGGGGGATGATTTGCCACGAGACGCCGAACTTGTCTTTGAGCCAGCCGCATCTTCCTTCCTCGCCATCGGCGGACAGTTTGTTCCAAAAGTAATCGATCTCCTTCTGCGTCTCGCACCGAACGAAAAACGAAACGGCTTCCGTGAACTTGAATTGGGGGCCGCCGTTGAGCGCGATAAATTCGACTCCGTCCAGTTGGAAGGTCGCGGACATGGGAGAGAGGCTCTCGATCTTGGAATTCTTGAAGACGGCGGTATAGAACTTCGCCGCCTCCTCTGCTTGGCCGTTGAACCATAAGAACGGGGTGATTTTTTGCATGGTGTGCGACTCCTTCGAATGGAACCGGTGATGGCTAGGACGGCAGACCGGGGATCTCGATCACCGGTCGTACTTCGACCGTTCCCTTACGCGCCATGGGGATACGCGCAGCCACGGCAATCGCCTCGTCAAGATTGTCCGCCTCGATGAGGAAATATCCGCCCAATTGTTCCCGCGTCTCGGCGAACGGACCGTCGGTGACAAACCGCTTGCCGTCACGAACCCTGACACTGGTCGCCATCGAGGTCTCGTGGAGAGGGTTGGCGGACACATACTGTCCCTTCAAGTGGAGCTCGTGAGCGAGTTGCGAGGATTCCTTGTAGCAATCCTGCCGTTCGGCCTCGCTCAAGCCCGCCTTCTCCTCGAGGTAAATGAGCAACATGTATTTCATCAGGAGGCCTCCGTCCGTTTTTCCGCATGTCGTGAGATAGTCGTGACGGAGCCCGGAAATCGACATCGGTCTCCCGACCTTCGGCAACCGGACGTAAATGATTGATATCGGAGTGGAAGTGCGTTTCCCTTGGACCGAGGGCGCGACACTCGCCGCTCAATCGAGTCTCGGCGGCTTGCGTTACCCTGTTGCTCCAGCGAGCGCGAGCCGTTCATGGCTGATCTCCTCGCTTGCGGGACTCGGCTGATGCTGGGCGGCGATGAGGGAATAGAACACCGGCACGACGAACAGGGTGAAGCACGTCCCGACGGTCATCCCCGTGACCAACACCATCCCGATGCTGTTGCGGGCCGCCGCTCCGGGCCCCGACGCCAGCACCAAGGGAAGATGACCGAAGACGGTGGCCGCGGAGGTCATCAACACCGGCCGTAGTCTGGTCAACGACGCTTCGCGTACCGCGTCCATCCGCGAAAACCCTTGCGCTTGCAGCTGGTTGGCGAATTCCACGATGAGGATGCCGTTCTTCGCAATCAGCCCCACCAGAGTGATCAATCCCACCTGCGAATAGATGTTGATCGTCGTGAGGTCGAGGAAGCTGAACACCAGCGCGCCGGAGATCGCCAGAGGAACCGAGCCGAGCAGGACAATGAGCGGATCGCGGAAGCTCTGGAACTGCGCCGCCAGCACCAGGTAGATCAGGATGACGGCGAACCCGAGCGTGACGGTGAGCGCGGAACCCTCCTGACGGATCTGCCGCGACTCGCCCGCGTAGTCGAGAACGACCCCCGGCCCGCCTGCCGCACGCGCCGCAGCCTCGAGAATACGCAGCCCTTCGTCCTTCGTCACTCCCGGCTTGACCCCGCCGAAGATTCGGACGGCATTGCGTTGCTGAAAGCGGTTCAAGGTACGCGGGGCCGTGCTCGTTTCGATGTGCGTGAACGTCGAGACCGGCACAAGCTGGCCGCCGGGCGTCTTGATCTTCAAGTCCAGGAGCGGATCGACCGTCGCCCGATCTTTATCACCGATTTGAGGGATGACCTTGTAACTGCGGTCGAAATAGTTGAACCGGTTGACATAGGCGCCGCCGAGGAGTGTGCCGAGTTCACGACCGACTCCTGCCAGGTCGAGCCCCAAATCGGCCAGACGTTCCCGGTCCAGGATGACGCGGGCTTCGGGCAGATCGATCTTCAAGTCGGTGTCCACGTACAAGAACCTGCCGCTCTGCCAACCGGCGCCCAATACGGCTCCGACCGTCTCGAGCATCTGTTGCGGCGGCGCGTCGCTCTGCAACACCAGCTCGACATCGTACTGACCGGGGGTCGGCAGCGGCGGATCCAGACGAGGAAAGACGCGCAGCCCCGGCACTTGCGACACTGCGCCGTAGACTTCTCCGTACATGGCTTCCGTCGAGCGTGCCCGCGCGTGCCAATCCTTCGCGACAAGGCCTCCGAAGCCGCCCCAGGCGGTGGTCAACGACCAGGTGAACTCCGTTTCCGGGAAAGCCGTGATGGCGCTCACGATCTGCAAATGCTCGCGGTTGGTGGCGGCCACGGTAGAATCCGGCGACGCTTCGAAGAACAGACTGATATGGCTCTGATCCTCCACGGGGGCCAGCTCCTGCCGGGAAAACTGGTACAGCGGCCATGCCGACGCCATGATCAGGAGCGATGCCGCGACGATCCCCCAGCGCATTCGGAATGCGCCGTCGAGCAGTCTCGCGTAGGCGCGGCGCACGAGTTCGAAACCGCCGTTGACCAAGGAGGTCAGCCGCCCCTGCTCGCCCTGCGGGTGCACGAATCGGGAACTCATGACCGGCGACAGCGTGACGGCCACAATGCCCGACAACACCACCGCCACGGCGAGGGTGATCGCGAACTCCAGAAAGAGCGAGCCGGTCAAGCCGCCCTGGAAGCCGATCGGTGTGTAGACCGTCGCCAGGGTGATCGTCATCGCGATGATCGGGCCGATCAGCTCGCGGGCGCCGGCCAGCGCCGCTTCGATCCGCGATTTGCCCAGCCGCACATGGCGCTCCACGTTCTCCACGACGACGATCGCGTCGTCCACAACCAGTCCGACCGACAACACGATGGCGAGCAGCGTCAAGAGATTGAGGCTGAAGCCGAATGCGAACATGAAGATCGCCGCCCCGACCAGGGAGACCGGCATCGCCACGAGCGGCACCAGCGCCGTCCGCACGGAGCCCATGAAGAGAAACACCACGACCGCCACGATCAACACCGTCTCCGAGAGCGTCTTGGTGATCTCCGTCAGCGCGTTTCGCATGAACATCGTGCCGTCCCAGACGAGCCGCATGTCGATGTCTTTCGG
Source organism: Nitrospira sp. (assembly GCA_029194535.1). Taxonomy (NCBI): domain Bacteria; kingdom Pseudomonadati; phylum Nitrospirota; class Nitrospiria; order Nitrospirales; family Nitrospiraceae; genus Nitrospira; species Nitrospira sp. The sequence continues at coordinate 237,307 of JARFXR010000001.1, forward strand.
CAGGGTGGGGCGGATCCGTTCCATTTCGTCTCGCAGCCGGTGCGCGACATCGATCTCGTTCGCGCCCGGCACGGGCCAGACTCCGAGATACACGCCTTCGGCCCGGTTGTACTTCGCGACCATCTCGGCTTCTTCGGCTTCCCGCTCGACCCGCGCGACGTCCTTCAGGCGCACGATGGCTCCGCCGCGATCGGCGACGATCAGTTCCTCGAACTCGGCGGCCGAGCGCAGGTCCGTGTTCGCGAGCAGATTGACCTGTACCAGGTTCCCCTTCGTCCGGCCGACCGCCGCCAGGTAGTTGTTCCGCCGGAGCGCCCCTTGCACATCGCCGGGCGACAGGTTGAACGAGGCGAGGCGATCCGGGTCGATCCAGACGCGCATGGCGATCTGGCGGCCTCCCTCGATCGTCACCCGCTGCACCCCGGACAGCGTGGACAGCTGAGGCTGCAGCGTGCGTGACAGCCAATCGGTGACGGCCGGCACGCCGCGCTCCGTTGACGTGAAACTGACATAAAAGGACGCATACGGCCGATCGGCGCGTTGCACTTCGACCACCGGCGGCTCGGCTTCCGGAGGCAGCTCGGATCGCACCTGTTGAAGCCGCGCCGTGACTTCGGCCAGCGCGGCCGTGCTGCTGTGGTTCAATTTCAAATGGACCGTGACGGTGCTGACGCCGGCTCGGCTCGTCGATTCGACGTAGTCCACGCCGCCGATCGCAGAGACGACCCGTTCGATCGGAGTACTGAGAAAGCCGCGCACCGTTTCGGCGCCGGCGCCGTAGTAGACGGTCGTGATGATGACTGAGGAGCTCTCGATTTTCGGGTACTGTTGCACCGGCAGAGCCGTCAGGGCCCGCCAGCCTGCGAGCACGATCACCAGGTTGACGACCACGGCCAGCACCGGATGTTTGATGAATATATCGGTAAACGAGCGCATGGAGTTATCCCTGGTCCGTCACGGTATTCGTCGTCCGCTCAGCCGGCCTGACTCTGTTGGTTGGAGCCTTCGTGATCCCCGGCGATCGTGACCAGGGCCCCGTCGCGCAGCTTGAAGGATCCGGACGCGGCGACGCGATCGCCGGCCGACAGGCCGCTTTGGACCACGATCTCATCCCCCACCATGGCGCCGCTCTCAACCTGTCGCACGGAGGCCCTGAGCTTCCCGTCTTTGTCCGGCGCGATCACAAACACCTGGTCGCCGCCCGGCCCCTTTCTCAGCGCGCTCACGGGAACGGCGACGGCCTTGCGCGGAGAGCCGACCGGAACCCGGACACGCACCGACGCTCCCGGCGCCGGCCCGTCGGAGGCTCCCTCGATCTTCGCGCGCACCATTTCATTTCTGGTCTCAGGATCGATTCGCGCGTCGAGCGCGACGATCGTGGCGGCGACGGGAGGTGCGTCGGCCGTGACGAAGACCTCGACGCGCTCTCCGACCCGCAGGCTCGAGGCGACCTGCTGAACGACGGTGAAGTCCACATGGACCGCGTCGTCGACCCCTTGGAGCGTCGTGAGCCGGCTGCCTTCATTGAGGTATTGTCCCGGATGGACATCCGCCAAACCCACGCGCGCACGAAACGGCGCCCGGATCGTCTTCCTGGCGATGACGGCCTTGGTACGGGCGATCTGGGCCAATGCGACATCGAGATCCGCGCGCGCCCGGTCCACCTCTTCCTGGGCGGTCGCAAGGTCCCGCCTTAAGTGCTGCCTGCGCTCGAGCACAGATTTCGCGAGAGCGGCCTGCGCCTGCTGCGCCTTCAAATCCGCCTCCTCCACGGACACGTCGAGCGCGACAAGCACAATCCCCTTCTCGACCACTTGGCCGGGGACGAGCCGGACCTCCTGAACGGTGCCGGGAAGCTCGTTGCGCAGGGTAATCGATCGTAAGGCTAAGACAGTCCCGATCGACGTCGTAGACTGACGATGTTCAAACTCCCTCGCCACGGCAAGGGTCACGGACTCCATCGGCTCGGGCTGTCGCGCGGAAGCCTGGTTACGATCCTGTATTGACGCGTACTTCCAGCCGGCCAACCCGACCCCCGTTGCCACAACCATGACGAGGAGCAGCGATGATCCGAACCAGCCATGACGATTCACGTGCGACCTCCAACATGCCTGCCGGCGAAAAGAGGGGACCTGCCGGGCCTTCCTGCAGACGGACTGGTACAGCAATGCTCGTACCCTGCACGATGAATCAAGCAAAGGGAGGCTAACCATCGATCAACAAGAGGATTTTTATCCAGAAGCGGAGACCCGCCTGATGGAGCGCGAGCGCTGCGACGAGGCAAATCTGCCGACATCTCGGCGCATGCCGACATCTCGGCGCGGCGCAAGCCTGTGACTCACTCGCCATGTCTGTTCAGCCGACAGTTTCCACGATGGTCTGGTGGGGCCGAAGACATCCAGCCTATCTGCCGGGTATGAAACCGGAAGGCCGCGACCTTAATGCATCTTAAGCTGTTCTAAGGGGTCGCGTCTGGTGGGACACGGGCTCGCGTCAAGCCGCCACGGGATGATTGGTTGAAGCAGGTTCCTGCGCGCGTTCTTCGACTTCCATGGCTCGCCAGGCCTCAACACCGCCCGCGAGCGGCCACACTCTGGTGAAACCCTTCTCGCGGAGGAGGCGGCCGATCGCGAGGCTTCCCGCGTCGCCCGGGCAATCACAGTAGAGAATCACATCTCGATCCCGAGGAAGATCGTGACGGCCGGCGACGATCTCCTCGGCTGACAACGGCAATGCCCCAGGGATCCCCGCCTTCTCTCGGCGGGCGCCCAATGGACGCAAATCTACGATGATCGGCTGCTCTCCCACGCGGAGTTTCTCCCGCACTGTACGGGGGGTGATTCCTGGCACCGGATCTCCGCCGCGATATCGATTGAGGACCCTCAAGACGACATAACCGATCGCTCCGACTAGCGCGAGCAATCCGGCGGCGGGCGCAAGACCGGCGCTCACCGACAACGCCCGTTCGAGTTGATCTGTAAACACATATCCTACTCCCAGCCCTGTCCCCACCCACAGGACCGTGCCGATCCCGTTGAACAGCAGGAACCGCGACAGGCGCAATCCGACAATGCCGGCGAGGGGAGGGGCGATCGTGCTCAAACCGGGGACGAACTTCGCGACGATCAGGGAATTGGCGCCGTGACGGCTGAAAAAATCCTCTGTCCGGCGGATGCATGAGGCCGGTTCGATCGCAATCCGGCAGAGCCAACCCAGCACCTGACGACCGCGCCGCCGACCCAATTCGAACCAGACTTGGTCGCCCGCCAGCGACGCGAGCACGGCTGCGCCGGCCGCGACGGCCAGGTCCACGTGCCCGGCAGCGGACAAGGCGCCGGCGGCCACCAGAAACGGCACAGCGGGCACCGGTAAGCCGATCTGCTCCGCGAGAACAGCGACAAAGACGACGATGGCGCCATGTTCCGTCAAGAATCCGACAATGTCATTCATCGGCCTCTCCGCGTGTGTTTCGTCCGTGGATTGATCGGCTTTCCCTCATGGTATTGGGTATTGGCAACGAGCATTCCACAAATCCACCGGCTGAACGGAAGGTCGTAACTCGTTGACACTATGGACAGATGGGATCAGGAACGAGAGCATCGCTCGGCACGGATCACGCTCGGTTGTGCGGTGCCGACGCCGGGATATCGGCATCTGCCGATGGTTCGGCGCAGCCCTCTGCCTCTATTCGGCTTTCAGGTTTGTGCCGGCACCTGGAGGAACATCACGATACGAGCTTCGTCAAAGCCGCATCGAGATCAGGACCATTCGGCAGGGTGATGCAAAACGCGCGTTCCAGCGTGTCACGCATTTCAGCGACGCTCGCGAGTGCGCGCCGTTCCGTTCCGCCGTTCAAGTGGTGCACGACGAATTCGTTGTTGCGAAGAGCGTAGCGGCGGTCCGGCGCCGGACGGGCCGCCATCAGTCCGGTCACGAAAATGGATTCTGGATGGTTCGAGAGGTACCAGTTGCTGACCTCGTAATCGGGCAACAGCTGCTCCTGCAACCCGAAGCGATAGAGCGTCTTCCAATCTCCTTTGATTTTCGCTTGCATCACGAATTCCTCCCCCGCCGGAAGCAGGCGGAAAGGTTCGTGAGGTGTGGCCTGCTCGATCTCAGGCTCGAGCCGCAGGGGCGCTGTCGGAGTCAAAATTCCGAACCCGACGTCGGCGAGGTACGGCGTTCCCTTCAACTCGACGAGGAGCAGCATGTGTGAGCGCGGCCTGAGGGCGCCGTCCGGTTCGTTCCATAGGACGCGGGCGGCCAGACCGGTCACTCGGAAGCCGAGGGCCGTCAGCAGGTGTTTGAGCAGCAGATTCTGCTCGAAGCAGTACCCGCCGCGACGGTCCCGCACAAGCTTTTGTTGGAGCGATTCGAGGCCGAGGGGAACCGGCCACCTCATCAAGGGGTTCAAATTCTCGAATGCGATGGTCTCGGCATGCCGCAGCTGGATGGCCCGCAATGTGTCGAGCGTCGGTGTGCGGTCTGCGTCATAGCCGATCCGCCGGAAGTAGGCTTCCAGATCGATCGTTGCCCGCTCGGTCACCTTCTTCGCCTCGTCAGAATTCTTGGCGTCCTGTATGACGACCGCCGACCAGTCTTTCGCGAGCCTCTCTGCGATGCCCCGTCCGATTCCTCGTGACCCGCCTGTGACGATCGCCACCTTGTCTTTTGGGGAACGCATCGGTCGCCGTTCGTCGTTTGAAGGTGTCTGTCAACAGCAATGCTCGGGCCATTTAGAAAACCAGTCCTGCTTGTGAATCGGTAACCTGCGTCAGCTCCCGCTTGAGCGCTTTGGTCGCAACTGCCCGTCCAGGCCCGGGGTGCCATCCTGTCCTGAACGCACCATTCAACTCCTCTTGAACCAGGCGCGCGATGGCGATGATCCGTTGATTGCCCTCATCCGTCCGTCCCGGTTGAACCATCATTCGGTGTCTGGTCAATTCCACGATGAGCCGTCCCATGATCCATTGCGCGCGAGAGGCATGATCCGTTTCAATTGCTGAATGATCGGCCGACGTCCACAAGGCCGAATTTGCACCGGCCGTCCGATTGGAGACCACGGACAGGTGGTGAACATCATCGACTGCCTTGCCGTACCGGCTAGGAGGTTGCCTGATCACTGCGTCTTCTACAATCGCCTGGCCTAACAGCGGCTGAATCCATCGCAGGGAAGTCTGAAGCTCCGCCGAGCGCTTCACCACGATACCGGGGACAGCAGCTCCGACCGAGGTCAGAGTTGAGGTGAAGGAGAAGCATAGGGAAAATGCTCCGACTGCCATCAGGACTCCCCCGCGTGAGCCGAGTTGCGCGCATTTGAATGTCCAAGTCATATGTGGCCTCCCTCCAACGCCTTTCCCTTCGTTCTTGTCATCATGGACTCTTGCCCTGACGGATCAGCAAGGGACGTTCCGTCGAATCGAACAGTTGCGTGAGGGCCGTAAGTTATAGATCCGACGGGGCAATTAGTCTGCGCGTCGGCACGGGGTTAGAGCGAGTGAGGTGGGGGTGGAGAGGGATTCTGCGCCGACATCTCGGCAGATGCCGACAGGTCGGCGCTAGGACGGGCGAGCGATTCCAAGCTTCTGCATCCTGGATTGCAATGTCGTCCGTTTCATCCCGAGCTTCGCAGCGGCGCCTGAAGGACCGCCGATGGTCCAGCTCGAATCCCGCAACGCCTTCAGAATGTGCTCACGTTCCGCTTCCTCAAGCGTACTGATGGACCCATTGCCGGCGTTGATCGGGCGCTTCAGTTCCGACAGTTGCACGAACAGCTCGGAACCGGACGAGAGGATCACCGCCCGCTCCAGGAAGTTTTCCAGCTCGCGGACGTTCCCCGGCCACGGATAGGATTGCAGGGCTCTCATGGCTTCCGAGGGGATCGTCTCGATGCGTTTCTTCATGCGTTGCGCAAACTTCTGCGCGAAGTGCCGAACCAACAAGGGGATATCCTCCGCCCGGTCGCGCAGCGCCGGCACGGTGATCGGAAAGACTTTCAGTCGATAGTACAGGTCGCTCCGGAATCTCTGATCCTCGACAAGCTGCGCCAGATCGCGGTTTGTGGCCGCGACCACGCGGACATTCACACGAATGGTTCGCGTGCTCCCCAACCGTTCGAATTCCTGCTCCTGCAACACCCGGAGCAGTTTCACCTGCAACTCCAGCGGAATCTCGCCGACCTCGTCGAGAAAGAGCGTTCCCCGGTCGGCCAGCTCGAAGCGGCCGATCTTCGTCGCGATGGCTCCGGTGAACGCGCCTTTTTCATGGCCGAACAATTCGCTTTCCAGCAGTCCGGTCGGAATAGCGGCGCAATTGAGTTTGACGAACGTCCGCTCCTTCCGGTCGCTCAGATTGTGGAGCGCCCGAGCGATCAGTTCCTTCCCGCTTCCCGTTTCACCCAGGATGAGCACGGTGGAATCGGTCACCGCGACGGTTTGCACCTCTTTGAGGACCCGTTTGAGGGCCGCGCTCTCCCCGACGATTTCCTCGAAATTGTACTCGGTCTGAATCTCCTCCTGAAGGTAGAGCTTCTCCTCCGCCAACTTGTCCTTCAGCTGGGCGATCTGCTTATAGGCCAAGGCGTTCTCGACGGCGATGGAGACCTGTTGCGCAACCTGGCCGAGCAGGTCGACGTCTTCCTGCGTGAATCCGTCATCCTGTCGCCTGCCGATGTTGAGCGCGCCGAGCGTCCGATTGTGCGAGAGGAGGGGAACGGAGCAAAACGACTTCACTCCCTGATCCAGCAGGTCCTGCGCGATCGCGGAGGAGGCCGCCATGTCCTTCAGATCCCGTTCACGAAACACCGCCGGCTTGCCGGTTGTAATGGCCTGGCAACAGGGCGACTGCGTGCTGTCCTCCGCTTGACCCTCCTCGACGAAGCTTTCGTTCTTGGCGAAATCCAGCACGTGAATGCGCCAGAGGCGCGTCTCCGGATCGTAGAGCAACAGGCTGGAGCCGTCGTGTTGAACGACCGTGCGCAGACAGGAGCTGACGGCGGTGAAGAGGTCGTCAAGATCCAGATGGGACACGACCGCGTTGTTCACCTCGAGCAACAACCGTTGGCGATCGCGCTCCCGCGTCAGTTGCCGATGAGCGGCCTCGGCGCTCTGGTCGTGCAAGACGTTGTCCACGGCGACCGCCACCTGCTTGGCGACTTGCTGCATGAAATCGAGTTCAGACGGCTGATACGTTCTCCGGTGCAGACTCCCGAAGCCCATCGCGCCCAGCCGGCGTTGCGCCGTCGTCAGCGGAACCGCCGAGAACGTCTGAACCCCGTTCTCGCGGAGGATGGCCATCAGCTTTGGGAAGCGGCGTTCTTGCGTGATATCGTTCACCGTCAACGGCTGCTGCGTTTTCCACACCAATCCGCCGGGAGATTCATCAACGGGAGTTTCGAGCCCTGGACTGATCGTGCTCGGCTCCGAGGTGACCAAGAGCCAGAGCCGCATCGCATCGCGCGACGGCTCGTGGAGGATCACATTGATGTAGTCGAAAGGCACGATCTCCGGGAGCCGTTCGGCGAGATCCCGCAACAGCTCCGTGAGATCGCGGTGTGAGGCGATGGATTCCGTCACTTGCAGGAGAAGCCTGAGTCGATCCCGATCATGCGCGAGGTCTTGATGATGCAGGACGTTGTCCACGGCGACCGCCACCTGCTTGCCGACTTCCTGGAGAAATTCCGCGTCCGCTCCGTCATAGGCGCCTTGCCGCAAGCTGGCGAACCCCATGGCGCCCAGCCGGCGAACGGCGGTCGTCAGAGGAACGACGCAATAGGAATTGACGCCGTCCTCCCTCATCCGTCGAGTCGCCGCGGGCCAGCGTGCCTCCGTGGAAAGATCCGAAACGAGAATCGGTTGCTGCGTGCGCCACACCACTCCAGCGGGCGTCTCCTCGATCGGTTCCTCGTGGCCGCCTACCAGATCGGCCGGCACATTCGCCTGAATGGTCTGAAGCCGCATCACGCCGCGCGCGGGATCGTGAAGCGAGAGGGCGACGAAATTCACCTGAACGACTCGGGGGAGGCGTTGGGCGAGATCTTTGAAGAGTTCGTGCAGATCTCGGTGGGCGGAAATGGCCTCGGCCACCTCCAAGAGGGCTTGGTACCGCTCCGCAAGAGTCTCGCAAGGGGAGGCAGCGTCTTGGTCCATAATAAGCGTGCAGTATGGCGCATCGGGCCGGGGCGGCTCAAGAGGCGGCAGGGTAGTGGGGCGAGGATCGGCCGGGATGCCGAGGAATCGGGCATCCCGGCCGATCTTGACGATGCGCGCGTTACGATTTCCAGAGGTTGACGACGGTCCCTTCTTCGTTCAGTTCGACCGTGATCGTCGATCCCTCCTTGATCGGCTTGGCCTTCACTTCGAGCCGTTCGAGCGGAAACACCTTTTCACCCTCGGGCGTCCAGAGCTTGATTTCCTTCTTCGTCTTGCCGACGTAAATCAGCTTCCCGGAGATCAGCCGGTGCGCGTTGGCTTTACCCTTCATGTGATGATCGACGACCATGTTCTCTTCGTTGACCCACAAGGTAATCTCGTCTCCGACCTTGATGCCGGAAGGGACAGACTTGGCGTTCAGCCGATAGATAGCCGCGGGCGTCTTCACGACGATGACGCCCGACTGAATCTTCTCCACCGCGCCATGCGCTTGGATACTGTAGCCGGGCTTGGTGCGCGGCTGCTTGTTGAAAGTCAACTCGACGTTGAAGCGATGGACGTCGATGACCTTGCCCGCCTCGTTGACCTCGACGGTGACAGGCGTGCCTTCCGCGATGGCAGAGAGCTTGGACTTTCCGGTCTGCACGTCGTAGGTCTTTTCGCCTTCGGGCGTCTGCAGTTTGATTTCCGTCTTGTCCGCGGACGTATAGGCAAGATTGCCGGTCACGAACTTATGCGTGTGGCTCGGGTCTCCCTTCCGGTGGACATCGATGACGGCGTTATTCTCGTTCACCCACATCTCAACTTCCTCACCCGGCTCAAGGCCTTTCGGGAGAACGGGTGAAGCGACGGTCATTTGGCCCCAAGGCGTCTTGATGACGACATGGGTGCCCTTCACCTTCTCGACAACCCCACTGACTTTCATGTGTGTCGCCGCGCCTTGGCTATGGCCCTCGTCGGCAAAGCCGTACGGGGTGAGGACCAGGCCGAGGGCGAGCGCCCCCAGCAGGATCGCATTGCGGCCGGCGCTCCATCCCCTGGATTTTACAGTCAGTATTCGACTCGCATGACTCAAACCGTTCACGATACCCTCCTCCTGGTTGATGGACCAATACGTTCCCGCGTCACGGACCGGCCTGTCTCGTTGACCTCACTGACTTACTTATATGCCAGCCGACCGTCGGGCTTCAACCGAAGACTTGACCGGCGCCGCGACGCTCGGTTCAAGATCCGGCGCCGCCGAGGATCCGGGCGAAACAGTCCGGGTCGAGCAGGTCTCCGATGGCGTCGATGCGCACATCCGGTGGGGGGAACCGGGCGACGGCCTGCGAATCCATCGCATAGTGGCCCTGTCGGGGGAAGACCGTCGTTACACGGGAGCCCCATATCGCTTTCACGGCCGAGAGGATCCGGACCTTGTCGTCGACCAACACATATCGCTCGGCCGGAAACCGCCGTTCCACGTCCTCGAGTTCCTGTTCCTTATGAATGTAGATCAGGACGTTCCCGTCGACGGCCCGATGCAGTCCGGACCGCTCCACCTTCCTCGGTTGGAAGACTACGTCGCCGTCGGAAAGGATCACGGCCTTGCCGATCTCCTTCGCCCGATCGATCGCGTCGAGCGCACCGGGGTACAGGCGGTCCGCAAACGGGTAGTTGATCAGAAAATGGGACACCGTCAAGAGATGGGGATCGCGCGGATACTCGATGCGATACCGTTGAAGCGCCCCGAGATAGTCGGCATACCCCAGCTCACGGCGCAACTCCTCAAACAGCGCCCAATACCGCTCTTCCCGATCGGGACCGACCTCCCGCACCAGATGCCGGCGCAGGTCCTCCGTTACCTGATCGTTGTCGAGCAGCGTGTTGTCCACGTCGAAGAGCAGGACGACCTCGCCTGACGGCATGATGAACCCCTGCGCGATCCGATGGGATCGCCGTTACTTCGTCTCTCGTCGCTGCGACAAATAGCGGTACATCCCTTCCACGTTCTCGGGAAACCAGTCGCCGTAGTGCTGCCACCGCTCATACTTGGGAAGCTGCACGGCCTTTTTCGCCTCCTCGAGACTCGCCCCCTTCTGCAGTTGTTCCTGCACCGCCGCCCGGAGGTCCTCCAGATAGCCGCGGAACATCCGCACGTGTGCCTTGTTCCCTATCTTGCCGTGACCGGGCACCAGCCGGTCGAAATCCAATTGCTCGACGCGCTTGAGCGACTCAATCCAGTCGTCCGGATAGTCGCTCTTCATCGTGCGGTAGGCGACCGTCTCGACCGGAATGAAATCGACGGCAAAGAGCAGTTTCTGTTCCGGCAGGAGGACCACCAGGCTGTTGTCCGAATGGTTCTTGCCCGTATAGATCAGCTCGACGTGCTTGCCGCCGAGGTCGATGAACAGGCGATCCGTGAAGGTGAGATCCGGTAGCGGCGTGCGGGGGTCCGCCGCCTCCCGAATCTTGGCCGTGGCTCCGGCCTGACTGACGAACAGCGCCTGGTCGGCAAAGAGGCTCCCGCCCGTGATGTGATCGTCATGATGATGGCTGTAGATCACATAGCGGACCGGCTGATCGGAGTACTTGCCGATCTCTTTCTTGAGCCAGGTCGCCGCCTCGGCGCTGATCGGATCCGTGACGATCACCCCTTTGGGAGTCGTGATGAAAATGGCCTGGTGGAACTGATGTCGGAACGCGTACACGCCGTCGCCCAGGCTCGTGATCTCGTTCTCCGGACGGCTCTCCTGCCCGAATACAGGCCAGCTCTGCCCCAGCAGACCCACGAGCGCCAACATCATAAGTATGCGCCTGGCCACAGCCGGCACACAGGTCGCGCCGTCCCGATTCACCGCCCTCCGTCTCTCGATGTTCTTCATAGCCGCTCCTTTACGGTCGTCCTCCATTATGGTTCTCCGCTCTCCCATCACGATCAGGCCGTCGGGCATCCCGATTTCCGGCTTCCTCCCGTGGACGCTTGTCAGGCTCCCAGTTTCGCATCCATCGTAATGGTCGTATTCAGCAGACGTGAGACGGGGCAGCCGGTCTTGGCCGCCGTGGTCGCCTTCTCCCACGCGGTGGCGTCGGCCTTCGGAACCGTACCCTTCACGTCCAAATGAATCTTGGTGACCGTCCACCCTGCGTCGAGCTTCTCAAATTGCACCGTGGCGGTCGTTTCGAGTTTCTCCGGTACGAGGCCGGCATTGCTCAACTGCGCCGACAGCGCCATCGTAAAGCAGCCGGCATGAGCCGCCGCAATGAGCTCTTCCGGATTCGTGCCCTTCCCGCTTTCGAATCTGGTGCCGAACGAATACTGGGCCTGCGACAGGACACCGCTCTCCGTTGAGACGGTTCCCTTGCCCGCCTTCAGATCTCCCCGCCACGCGGCGGATGCGCTTCGTTTCATCATGTTCTCCTCCCTGTCCATCAATGGACTGCGTGGCCCGTCGGCGACGGGCTCATGGTTGTCGATAGCTGATGCGGTAGATCACCCCCGCCAGGTCGTCGGATACCAGGAGCGCGCCGTCGGGCATGACCAGGACGTCGGCCGGGCGCCCCCAGGCCTGCTGACCGCGCAACCAGCCCTGCGCAAACACGGCATAGGTCGGAGCGCCTTGCTGGTCCCGTGACACGACCGTAATTCGATAGCCGTTTTTCTCCGTCCGATTCCACGAGCCGTGCTCCGCGATGAAGATTCGGCCCCGGTATTCGGGCGGGAACATCGCGCCGGTATAGAAGCGCATGCCGAGCGACGCCACATGAGGGCCAAGCGCCACGGCGGGCGGCGTAAACTCCGGGCAGGAGTGTTTAGCCCCGAACTCCGGATCGGCAATCGTGCCCCCGTGACAATAGGGATAGCCGAAATGGAGGCCCGCTTTCGGCGCATGATTGAGCTCATCCGGCGGTTGATCGTCGCCGAGCCAGTCACGACCGTTGTCCGTAAACCACAACTCCCGTGTAGCCGGATCCCAATCGAAGCCGACCGAATTCCGGACGCCGCGGGCGACCACTTCATAGTCTCCGCCGTCCTCGTTGATGCGCGCGATAAGCCCGTACCGGTCCGGCTCCGGCTCGCAGATATTGCACGGCGCCCCGACCGGGACGTAGAGTTTCCCGTCCGGTCCGAAGGCGATGAACTTCCAGCCGTGCGACCTCTCCTTCGGAAAGCGGTCCGTGACCGTCACCGCCGCAGGAGGATTCGACAGCCGTTCCTCGATGCCGTCGAACCTCAGGATACGATCGACGGAGGAGACGTAGAGCGCCCCCTTTCGATAGGCCACGCCCACGGGCATAGGGAGTCCACTGGCGACCGTGAAGACCTGATCGGCCCGCTGGTCTCCATCCTTGTCGACGACCGCGTACACGTTTCCTTTCTCCTTGCTGCCGACGAAGAGGGTGCCGTTCCGGCCAAGGGTCATGCCTCGGGCATTCGGCACATCGGCCGCATAGATCGCAATCGTGAAACCCGGCGGGAGCGTGATGCGGTCCAGCGGGAGTGACGCGGCCCCGGCTTGCGTGACGAATAGGCAGAGCCAGACCATCCACCACCAGCGTACGGGTCGCACCCGGTCCGCCCGTCCGGTCTGAAGGGGCACCTGAGGATCATAGATCCCGATGTCGTGACTCTCTGGCATAGGGTCCTCCGTCGGCTGAGGCAGCACGAGGTCGCCTCCGCAAGTCTCAGCTACCCCGCACCATTCATGACAGGCCGTGGCGTGTCGCGATACTCGAAGACGACCGGCGTCCCGGTCTGGTGAACGGCTCGGTCCCGCGCTGCTTCGATCGTCCGGTGGTCCGGCGCCAACGCACAGGCCGGATCGGCGGCGCCCGCGTTTCCCGTCACATGATAGGCCTGGCATCGACAGCCGCCGAAATCCTCCGTCCGGCTCGGACAGGACCGGCAAGGGTCGGGCAGCCACTCCTCCCCTCGGAATCGGTTGAAACCGTCGGACCGCTCCCAGATCTCCGCAAGCGGCCGCTGCCGGACATTGTCGAAGCTGAGGCCCGGGATCGTGCAGGCCAGGTGGCAGGGCAGCGCCAATCCCTCGGGATTCACGACCAGATAGCGACGACCCCAACCGTCCATACAGGCCTTCGGTCGATCCGCGTAATAGTCCGGCAGGACGAAGCACAGGTCCATCGTGCCGCGGAGCCGCCGTTTGGCTTCGATGGCAACGGGCCTCGCCCGTTCGATCTGTTCGCGAGTCGGCAGGAGAGCCGTCCGATTGCGCAGGGCCCAGCCGAGATACTGCACATTCGCCAACTCGAGGCGGTCCGGCCCGATCCGTTCAGCCAGCCGGATGATGTCCTCGATCTCGCCCAGATTCTCCCGATGGAGCACCACGTTCATGGTCAGCGGCAGCCCCAGAGATTTGACCCATCGCATGACCGCGAGTTTCCGTCCGAAGACCGGTCCTCCGGCCATGGCGTCGGCGTCCGCCTGTCGGGCGTCTTGCACCGACACCTGGACACTGTCCAATCCGCACGCCTTCAACCGGCCCAGCCGCTCGACGGTCAAAGGGATCCCGCTCGTGATCAAATTGCTGTACAGCCCCCGCGCGGCCGCTCGTTCGATGAGCCGTTCCAGATCATCCCGCAGCAGCGGCTCGCCTCCGCTAAGATTCACCTGAACTACGCCGAGCGCCTCCGCTTCGTCGAAAACACGCTGCCAGGTCTCCGTATCGAGCTCGATCCCTGAACCGACCAGGTCCGTCGGATTCGAACAATAGGGACACCGTAGAGGACAGCGATGGGTGAGTTCGGCGATCAGCGTGTAGGGGCGGTAGATGGTCTTCATTCGGCGTCCTGAATCAGCCCGCGGTCCGCAAGCGCCATAACGAAGGCGCGGACGTCTCGTGCGATCTCCGCCGGGGCCGCGCCGCCATGCCTGTCAGCCAGCTCTTGGATAATGTCGTCCGTCGTCCGGTCGCCGGTACACCGCTGCAGGATGTCGGATCCCGTATCATTCAAGTCCAGTCCGGCTTCGGGGTACAGCAGCAGATAGCGGCCCGTTCGCCGATCAAACCGAAGTCGGGCCTTGGGACTAAGCCGAGGCCTGACGATGGGGTCGAACATGGGCGCTCCGTTCGTTCGCCGACATCGGCCCGACGTAGGCGGTATGGACGCAATCGAGCAGATGCCACAAAATTTGCGCCTTCTTGATCAAGGCCTCCATGCAGGCCGTTTGACGTTCGCGCGTGGTCGCCTCCCGCAGCACGAACGAGACGGCTTGCCTCGCGTCGAGATCGGCGCGCGACAGGCGCATCCGAAAGTAGGCCAGCGCCTGGGAGCCGACCCAGGGGTAATGGCGAGTCCAGGCGTCCAGCCGCCGGTTCATGAGCGCAGGCGCAAACAACTCGGTGAGCGAAGAAGCCACGGCTTCGAGCAGCGAAGCCTCCCGCACGAACTGCACGTAGCCGTCGCAGGCCAGCCTGACCCCCGGGAGAACCGATCGCAGGCTGCGGACCTCGTCGACATCGAGACCCACGCCACGCGCAAGGAGCAACCAGGAGTCGAGTCCCCCGCCACCGGTCTCACCGCCGTCTTGATCCTGGATACGCCGGATCCAGACCCGCCGGAAGACCGGGTCCTCCGATTTCGAGAGAATCAAGGCATCTTTGATGGGAATCCGCGTTTGATAGTAGTACCGGTTCAAGACCCATTGCTGGAGCTGTCTTCTTGTCAGCTTCCCTTGGTGCATACGGAGGTGAAACGGATGCCGATCGTGGTAGCGGGAGGCGCCCTCCCGGCGCAGCTTCGCGAGAAACGCCGCATTCGACAGGGATCGTGGATCGGAGCGCCGACTCATACGTGAATTTCCATCCCGTCTCGTCCGACCTGCCATCCCGCTGCCTCGACCATGGCTCGCTCTGGAGCATCCTCGCGCAGGATCGGGTTCGTGTTGTTGATGTGAGTGAAGATCCGGTGTCGGGCGCGAATATCCGCCAATGTCGCCAGGCTGCCGTCCGCCCCCCCGACGGGCCAATGGGCCAACTCTTCGGCCGACTTTCTGAGAAAACCCGGGACCGACAGCTCGTCGCTCGACCAGAACGTCCCGTCGAACACAATCCCGTCGACCCCGGCCAATTGATCCAGCAACGCGGCGGTGATGCGCCCGACGGACGACAGATAGGCCAGCACCCGCCCGTTCCCGACCTGGCGGAATCGAAGTCCCACGTTGAGTTCAGGATGCTCCCTCGCCACCAACCCCTCCAAATGGACGGGCGGTTTCCCCGGTACGGCAAACGCCGTGACCGTCAAGCCGGACGCAATCCCGTTCGCGCACAGGACGGCGTCCTCTTCTCCAAGCACGAGCCTTCGCCAGGTGACCTGGCCGGGAAACCGTTCCAACGTCCGGTACAGCACATTGCCGTCCGTGAATCCCCGTCGGACCGTGTCCGTCGCATAGATGATGAGGGGCTGACTCTCGCGAAGGGAGAGGAGTCCCAGGCAGTGATCAAGATCCCCATTGGTGAGAAAAATAGCTTCGATCGGCGTAGCGCGCCCCGTCACCGGATGCAGAGAGCCGAAGCCTTCGATCTGCATGCGAATGTCGGGAGAGGCGTTGATCAAGAACCAGTTGCGTCCGTCCGCGCTCAGACCGTTCGACTCCTGCGTCCGAGGGCTTGCGGCAATGACGCCCTGCCGCAGACCGCGACAGTTGCCGCATGCGCAGTTCCATTGCGGAAAGCCTCCGCCGGCTGCCGACCCCAAGATCCGCAGGATCATGTCGTCGCCGCTGGGCGTTCCTGCTGCGAAGCCGTGGTCTCTGCCGCGCACTGGGCCTCTCTGAGGTCCGGGATGTCGTCACGATCCTGCTGGTAGCCGTTAATCTCGGCGTCCATCCTGATTTCCGTAAAGGCAGGCGTTTCCCATTTGCGCATGATCCCTCCTTCCGGCCTGTGATGAGGCGGCCGCACTATGAGATGTCCTTCGAGATGTCCTTCAAGATTTCCATCGCATCCATCGTACACGGAAATGATTCCCGGATCACCAGAGGGCTGCTCGAGACGGGGGCGCCGGACGATGCAGGACCGGATCGGCTCATCGCCGTTCGCCCGCGTACTCGATCATCCGGCGGGCGATCTCCTGCTCGCCCGTGATGACCACCCCGGCGCCCCGGCGCCGGAGATGTTCCGCTTCCGCATCGGACTGCGCGCACGCCGCGACTTCGATCGACGGATTGAGGGCCCGGGCGCGCTCGATGACCTGGCCGGCCTCGAACACGTTGGGGATCGCGCTGATCAGCATGCGCGCGCGGCCCACTTGGGCGGCTTCGAGTATTCCCGGCGCCTCCGCATTGCCGAGAATCACCCGCTCTCCTTGCACGCGCAACGTGCGGACGACTTCGGCGTCGTTTTCGATGACCAGGACCGGCTGATTCTCGTCCCTCAGCGCCCGATGCACCAGTGAGCCGACCCGGCCGTGCCCGACGAGAATCACGTGATCCTTGGCCGAGAAGGCCGGTGCGGTCGCAGGCCCGGCCCGACGGCCACGCGGCTGGAGCCGGTCCACGATCATGAACCACACGGGGTTCATGACGATGGACAGAATCGCGCCCGCCAAAATCAGATCTCGCCCCTCGTGCGGCAGCAGATTCCAATGGACGCCGAGTTCCGCCAGCATGAACGAAAATTCGCCGATCTGTGCCAGGCTGGCCGAAATGGTGAGCGCCACGCGCTGGGGGTGTCCGAACAACAGGGCGATCACCCAGGCGGCAAGCGATTTTCCCACCAGGATGATCAGCAACGTCCCGGCGACGGCCCAGGGCTGGCGGACCAGGATGCTCGGGTCGAACAGCATGCCCACCGCGACGAAAAAGAGGACGGCGAAGGCGTCCCGTAACGGAAGCGTGTCGGCCGCCGCTTTATGGCTCAGTTCGGATTCGTTCAGGATCAGCCCGGCAAAGAACGCCCCCAGCGCGAAGGAGACGCCGAAGAGAGTGGCCGATCCGAAGGCCGTGCCGAGCGCGATGGCCAACAGGGCCAGCGTGAACAATTCACGCGATCCGGTCTTCGACACCTGTTCCAAGGCCCACGGGATCACCCGCTTGCCGATGACCAGCATCAAGGTGATGAAGAGCAGGACCTTGCCGAGCGTCACCGCGAGCGTGAACAGGAGCGGACCGAGCTGTGCCGAAGGTCCGGACGAGCCCTTCAGCGCGCCCGACAGCGCCGGCACCACCACCAAGGCGACGACCATGGCGATGTCTTCGACGATCAGCCATCCGATCGCAATCCGGCCCTCGGACGTGTCGACCAGGCGCCGGTCTTCCAGTGCTCGAAGCAGGACGACCGTGCTCGCAGTGGACAACGCCAAGCCGAACATCAAACCGGTGCCGAGAGACCACCCGATCGCATATCCCAGTCCCCATCCGAGGCCGGTGGCTATGATGATCTGCGCGATGGCGCCGGGAATGGCGATGTGCCGCACGGACAGCAGGTCGCTGATCGAGAAATGGAGCCCCACCCCGAACATCAGAAGAATCACGCCGACTTCAGCCAGCTCCGGCGCCAGCGAGCCGTCGGCCACGAACCCCGGTGTGAACGGGCCGATCACGATACCCGCCAGCAAGTATCCGACGACGGGAGCCACCCGGAGGCGGTTCGCGATCGCGCCGAACACGAACGCGACCACGAAGCCGCCGACCAAGATGGAAATCAGGGGATGTGGGGTCATGTGCCAGGTCCAGACATCAGACAGCGCCTGCCGATTATGTTCATCATGTCCTTGTCAGAGTAAGAGCGAGGCCTCCGGGCGACCGAAGAGACGTTCATGATCGCTTCGCTTCGAGAATGATAAAGACGAGGGAGCCGGCGGGCAAGACCTTGAACCACTCACTCGCGGGGCTGTTGTTCGATGCCGGCGCGCAGGCGATACCCGGCCCGCTCCAGCGCGCGATGCACGGCGTGCATCACCGCGGGACCGTCCGAGTGGGGCATCACGCTCACCTCTGGAGCCGCACGAAGCTTGGCGAGGAGTTGCTCCGCTTCGGAGACGGCCAACTCGTCGCAGATTTCATAGACACCGCCTGGGCCTTCCTCCAGCTGATCGTGGTCCGCGAGGATGGCTCGGATCGTCGCGATGATTGCACCCGTCGGTGTCGGCATCAGGAGCGCCGCGAGGGCCCCGTGATCGAGCCGGAGCTTGGCGGCCACAGGAAGCGGTTCCCCACCCCGAAGTCGGTGAACAGCGGTGAGGAGGATCTTCTCTTCCATTCCAATGTGCCGTAGCAGCCCTGCACGGAATAGGGCGTATGAAGAGTCGTCAAGCTTGTCGGAATCGGTCGCAGTCGCCTGCAACAGCCTCTCGAGTCGCCGGTGATCCTCCGTGAGGTAGCACCCAAGAGGCCCGCTCGTCCGGATTGTCGCTTCACCCATTACACGTCTCCACACGCACACGCGTGCATCTTCGCCGGCTCGCCGCCCCCGGAGGCCGCCCCAACCGGCGAATCGGGAAGCCCGATCCCCGATGATTACGCATGGATTCCTTTTCCGACGCGGACCTCGCGGGCAGGGCTCAAACCCTTACGCTCAGTTCGCTCGCGCGTCATACGCTGCGGCGACCGGCTGTTCCTGCCCCACATGGTCGGGCGACCACCCGCCGCCTAACGCCTTGTAGAGCTGGACCACCGAGGTCAGATACAGACGCCGAGTCGATGCGAGGGAGAGTTCGGCGTCGAACAGATTCCGCTGCGCGATCAGGACGTCCAAATAGTTCGCCAGACCGCCCTTGTACCGGAGATTCGCGAGGCGCAAGGCCGCTTGCAAGGCGTTGACCTGTCTCTCTTGTGCGGCGGACTGCTCACGAGACGTGGTGACTCCTGCCAGGGCATCTTCAACTTCCTTGAAGGCCACGAGGATCGTTTGTCGGTATTGGGCGACCGCCTGCCGAGCTTGCGCTTCAGCGGCCTCCTGCTGGAATCCTAGAAGTTGCGCATTCAGCAGCGGGGCGGTGATGCCCGGACCCAATACGCCGAAGTCCGAGCCGGGCGTGAAGAGCTTGGTGAGGCTCGGATTGGCGATGCCCAGAATCCCGGTCAAGGAGATTTTCGGAAAGCGGTCGGCTTTGGCGGCCCCGATCCTGGCGGTCGCCGCCGCCAGCTGCTGCTCAGCCTGCACGACATCCGGACGCCGCTGCAGCAATTCGGAGGGAAGGCCGGCCGGCACCACCGGCGGCATCACTTGATCGGTCAACGATTGCCCGCGTGGAATCTGACCGGGATTTCTCCCCAAGAGCACACCCAATTCATTCTCCTTCTGAATCATTTGCCGCTTCAGCTCGGCGATCCGAGCCGCGGCATTCTCCCGCTCGGCTTGGAATTGCTCCACGTCCAGTCTGTGAATCAGCCCCTGTCGGTGCCGCGCTTGACTGATGCGCACCGACTCGTCCCAGGCCCGCAAGGTGCGCTCGGCGATCTCCAACTGCAAATCGAATTGCCGCAGATCGAAATAGGCCTGAGCGACTCCGCCGACCAGTTGCAAGATGATCGCGCGACGATTCTCTTCCCGAGCCAAGAGGTCGCCGCGGGCCGCTTCGTTCGACCGGCGGATTCGTCCCCACACGTCGAGCTCCCAGGCGAGATTCCCCTGCAGGTAGTAATTGAACGGGTTGGGAAATCCGGAGAACCGCACTCCCCCTCGCCTCACGACCGGGCCGTTGGCCGTGGCCGTCATCTGGGGAGCAAAGTCGGTCCGTGCGATGAACAGCCGGGCCTCGAACTCTTCGACCGTGGCGACCGCGCGCTCGAGATCCTTGTTCTCTTCCAGCGAAATACGAATGAGCTTCTGGAGTTCCTCGTCCCGATAGAGTTCCCACCACGGCATGTTGGCCAGCGACGGCAAATCGGCCTCCTCCTCGGCCATACGGAACGAGTCGGTGATGGGAATGTCGACGCGTGAATAATCGGGCCCCACCGCGCAGGAGAGCAGCCATCCCGAAAGCCCTATCAGCGAGAGGGTACGCATATCAATGTGCTCCTTCCTCGGGTGCCGAGACGAGTCCGGCCGGGTCCGTCCCGGCTCCGGGGAGCGGCTCGACGATCGGCCGGCCGAACGTCCGCACCAGGACGAAGAACAACGGAACAAAGAAGACGGCGAGAAACGTCGCCACGATCATCCCGCCGAAGACGCCGGTGCCGATCGAATGGCGACTGGCAGCCCCTGCGCCGCCGGCAACCAACAGCGGCACCACCCCCAGAATGAACGCCAACGAGGTCATGAGGATCGGCCGAAATCGCAGCCGCGCGGCCTCGACCGCTGCGTCCATCAACGACAGGCCGTGGGCGTAGCGCTGGTTGGCAAATTCCACGATCAGGATGGCGTTCTTCGCCGCCAGTCCGATCAGCGTCACCAGGCCGATCTGGAAATAGATGTCGTTGGCCATCCCTGAAAGCCACACGGCCGACAACGCTCCGAACACGCCGAACGGCACGGCCAAGATCACGGCAAACGGCACGCTCCAACTCTCGTATTGCGCGGCCAGCACCAGAAACACCATGAGCAGCCCGAAACCGAACGCCACGCTCGACTGGGCGCCGGCTTTGCGCTCCTGATACGAAATGCCGCTCCAGTCGATGTCGAACCCTTGGGGCATCAGCACCTCCCGCGCCGCTCGCTCCAATGCGTCGAGCGCTTGGCCCGAACTGTATCCCGGCGCCGCGGAACCCAGGACAAGGGCGGTGTTGAAGCCGTTGAAGTGGGTGACGGGATCCGGCCCGCTGGTATAGGTGGTCGTGACCACCGTGTCGAGCGGCACCATCGCCGAGCCCTGCGCCGAGCCTTGGGCGTTCGACGCTCGAACGTAGATTTTGCTGATATCACCGGGGCGGGACCGGTACTGGGGTTCCGCCTCGGTCTGGACCCGATAGACGCGGCCGAACTTGACGAAATCGTTCACATACAGGTTCCCGAAGAAGGCCTGGAGCGTGTCGAACACCTCCGAGATCGGCACCCCGAGCGCCTTGGCTCGCTCTCGGTTGATCTTGGCGTGAACGCTCGGGGCGCTCACGCGAAAACTGGTGCTGATCGCCCCGATCGCCGGATCCTGCCTCGCCTTGGCGACGAACTCCTGGGCCACGGCCCCGAATTTCTTGAAGTCTCCGCCGCTCGGGTCCTGGAGCTGGACGGAAAATCCGCCGGTGGCGCCCAGGCCGCGGATCGACGGCGCGTTGAAGGCCAGAATCGTCGCGCCGGGAATTTTTGCGAACTCTCTGAATGCGCCGGCGATGAGCGACTTCACATGGTCCTGCTTCCCCGTTCGCTGATCCCAATGTTTGAGCGGCGCGAACATCGTCGCGGTATTGGTGCCCCGCGTATTGAAGACGAAGTTCTGTCCCGACAACGCCTGCGTTCCATAGATCGCAGGCAGGGTGTGGTAGTACTGCTCGACTCGGTCCAGGACCGCATCGGTCCTCTTCTTCGAGGCCCCGTCCGGCAGCTGCACGATGGTGATGAAGTACCCCTGGTCCTCCTCCGGCAAGAAGGCCACCGGAATCGTCCGAAACAGGCCGACGACGATCGCGAGCACGACGCCGAACAGCGCCAGCGAGAGCGCGGAGTGCTTCAACACGTAGCCGACGCCGTTCGCATACCGACGTTGGATCCGATCGAACACCCGGTTAAACGCTCCGAACAAGCCGCCGCGGGAACCATGGCTCGGCTTCAGGATGATCGCGCACAGGGCCGGGCTCAGCGTGAGCGCCACGAATCCTGAGATCGCGACGGAGACGGCGATCGTAATGGCGAATTGCTTGTAGAGCTGGCCGGTGATGCCTCCAAGAAAGCCGACCGGCACGAAGACCGCGCAGAGAATCAGGACGATTGCGATCACGGGTCCGGCCACCTCGCCCATGGCTTTCTTTGCGGCCTCCCTGGGCGACAGCCCGCCTTCCATATGCCGCTCCACGTTCTCCACGACCACGATCGCGTCATCGACGACGATGCCGATGGCGAGCACCAACCCGAACAGGGTCAGGGTATTGATCGAAAATCCGAGCGCCGCCATCCCCGCAAAGGTGCCGATCAGCGACACCGGCACCGCCAGGGTGGGAATCAGGGTGGCGCGCCAACTTTGCAAGAACAAGAAGACGACCAGGATGACCAGCGCCATCGCCTCGATCAGCGTCTTCACGACCTCCCTGATCGACACTTCGACGAAGCGTGTCGTGTCGTAGGGAATGTCGTAGGTTACGCCGGGCGGAAAGATCCTGGTCAGTCGCTCCATCTCTCTGCGAACCTGCTTCACGGTTTCGAGCGCGTTCGCGCCGGGCGAGAGAAAGGTGAGGAGAAGCGCGGTGGGTTTGCGGTTATAGCGGCCTTCGAGGCCGTACGACTGCGCCCCCAACTCGACCCTCGCCACATCCTTGAGGCGAATCATCGCGCCGTTCGGCATGGCCCGGACGATCAACTCTTCGAATTCACGCACGTCGGACATTCGTCCTTCGGTAATGAGCGGCAGCGTCAGTTCGGTGGCGATCGGCATCGGTTCCCGTCCGACGGTGCCGGCGGGAAAATCTCGATTCTGCTCGCGCACCACAGTCGCGATATCGGTCGGCGTCAGGCTCAATTGCGCCATGCGGACCGGGTCGAGGATCAGGCGCATACTGTAGTTCTGCTGCCCGAAGACCAGAGCGTCACCGACGCCGGGCAGGCGTTTGATGTTGTCGAGGATGCGCAGGATGGCAAAGTTGGAGAGGAAGAAGGCGTCCTGCTGAGGATCGTCCGATTGGAGCACCATGACCGCCAGAAGATCCGGGGACATTTTCTTGACGGTGATCCCCTGGCGGACGACTTCAGGCGGGAGTTGCGGCTCCGCCAGCTTCTGGCGGTTCTGCGTCTGGACTTGCGCGATGTCGACGTTGGTGCCGATCTCGAAGGTCAGCCGGATGCTCACGTGACCGTCGTTCGTGCTGGTGGAATCGAAGTAGAGGAGATTGTCGATGCCGGGGAGCTGCAACTCGATGGGGCGGGCCACCGATTCCGCCGCGACTTCCGCGCTCGCGCCCGGATAATCGGCTTCGATCTGTACGACCGGAGGGGTGATCTCCGGAAATTGCGCGATGGGCAGCGCCTGCATCGCCACTAGCCCCACCACGATGATGATGATGGAGAGGACCGACGCAAAAATCGGGCGATCGATGAGAAAGCTCAGGATCATTTCGGCTGCGCCTCTGCAGACACCACCTTGACCTGGGCTCCCGGCACGACCCGCGAGAACCCGTCCACGATCACACGCTCGCCGGCACGGAGCCCCTCTTCGATCAGCCAGCGGTCCCCTTCCCAATCCGACGCCTTCACATCTCGGAGTTCCACTTTGTCGCCCTCGCCGACCACATAGACGACGGCGCCCTTCGGCCCCTGCTGCACCGCCCGCTGCGGGATGAGGATGGCGTTGGGTTTCGATACTCCGTGAAAACGCACGGTCACGAACTGGCCGGGTAACAGCATCCGGTCCGGGTTCGGGAACACGACCCTCGCCTGCCGAGAACCGGTCTCCGACCGCAAGCTGATGTCGGCAAAATCCAGCTTGCCCTGGTGAGGGTAGATCGTCCCGTCCACAAAGATGATGGTGCCGGTCAAACTGTAGATCCCCGGATGCTGAATCCGCTGCGACAGGATGTCCCGCCTTCGCTTGAGGAGGAAACTCTCCGGCGCGCTCACAATGACATTCATGGGATCGACTTGATGAATCACGGTCAGGAGGTCCGTTTGCGCGGTCACCAGCCGGCCTTGATACGACCGGGTCCGCTCGATCAAGCCGTCGATGGGGGCGACGATGAGCGTGTTATCGAGATCGAATTTGGCTTTGACCAGATCTCCTTTTGCCGCCTCCAAGGCCGCCTTGGCCGCGAGGTCTTCCGCGAAGGCGTCATCGACGTCCTTCTGACTGACGGCATCCTCTGCGAGTAACGGCTTGACACGAGCGAGGTTCTGTTTGGCCTGCACCAACCGCGCTTCCGCCTGCGCGACCCTTGCCTTGGCGCTGATCTCCGCCGCCTTGAAGGGCACGGGATCGATCTCGTAGAGACGATCGCCTTGCTTGACGTCACGGCCCTCGGGGTAGAACCGCTGCTTGATGATCCCGGTCACTTGCGGCCGGATTTCGACGATGCTCGACGCCTCGGCTTGCCCGATCAGCTCCGGTTCATCGGGCACGGTCTGAGAACTGACTTCGACGATTTGAACCTCGGGGAGGGGACGGGCGGCTGATGAGCCGGCTTCGCCTTTGCAGCCGGACAGGCCGGCTGCTCCCATCAAAAGAAGCACGCCGACCGCGAGCCTCGTTGGAATCGCTTCAGTCACGGCGACACCCGTCTGTCGGCTCGCCGGCCTTCATGCGCGCGTGCGAAGTCGAGCGCCGCTGGACTGCGCTTGGCGCGAGAATGACGCACCTGACGGCGGCCTCGACTGTCTGTCCCGCAATGGCATGCAGCGGACGCGTCCATGAATAATGCACGTTAGGAGCGACGTGAACGCTTTTTCTTGGGAGCGGTGCGTGTCGCTCGCTTGGCCCCGGCTTGCATGCTCCGGGAAGCGCTTCGATGCCCAGCCGTGGGACGGGCCGTCGGCTCTGCCGCCGTGGTGGAGGCAGAGGGAGGCTCTGCGACCCTGTGTTTAAGAGCGGCCGATTCCATCGCCTGGGCGGATTCCGGAACGAGGCGGTGATCGACTCGGTGAACACAACGGGGCGCTTCGATGCCTGCCGGACCGTAGTAATCATGCCACCAATTGACCGCCTGCCAGATCGCCTCGGGGCAACTGGACCGGCTCTCCAGCCCCGGAGTCAAATCATATCCGAGCGCGCTGAACACCACCTCCAACATGGCGGCCGAGGGAATGCCGAAGCCTTCCAGCAGAGGATTGCCTGCGCGCCCGGCTCCCCAGACAAAGGCCAGCCACCGCACGATCAGCTCGATCCCATCGAGCGCGGTCCGTTGTTTCTGAAACTGCTTGAACGTCCCGTCGATCTTCTCCCAAGTGAGCTTCTCGGTGCTGCGGATGCCGATCAACGCGATGTTCGGGTACAGGGCGCGATCGCGGTAGGCCTCGATGGTCCCCTGTTGCAATCCATTGTTCGGAACCGGATACCGAAACCCGGCCGGCGGCTCGAGAGAAATTTCGTGGACCGACGCGGCCTCCCTTGGATCACACAGGACGACGTGCGACCAACTGCTCGGCGTCAGATCATGTCGAACATGGGCCTGGGCGACACGAAGGCGAAAGGAAACCGGGTCCGTGCCGCCCAGAAGGACCAGCCGGATGTGGCCTGAGGATGCCTGCCGCTGACCGAAGTTCGCCGCCACCTTCCCCGCGGCCCGTTGCAACCAAGCCACGTTGTCTTCGCCCGCGTCGCCCGGAAGCGACTCGATGCAGTCTGATTTCTTGTCGGTTCGCGCCGCGGCTATCGGAAGCATAGATCCTCCTTCTCACAACGGTCGCAGCAGCAGCGGACCCACGGAGATCGGCTGCCGCACGGAACTATCCTGATGGATCGGATAATACGTCGCTTGTACATCGACCCCGGTACCGGCGCGGGTGAACGAGAGGAGCACGACCTGATCGCCCGGTTGGCCGTGCAGGTCATCCGATCGGTATCGCTTGCCGAGCCATTTGCTTGCGAGAAAGTCGGGCGCCTCCTCCGGATTCGCGTGACGCGGCCATGGATCCCGTTTCCCAAACAAGCCTCCCAGGAACCCGCCGGCCCTTTTCAGCTGATCCATGCCCACCGTACCGACCAACGCGCTGGGTGATGAGATGACTTCATACAGCACAGGACGGGCGAGGCTCACGTCCACGGTTTGCGTCACCCGGCCCCAATGGACGTCCCCGGTGAGGCAGAGGAGCGGTTGCCCCCGGTTGGGAACAGACACGACCTCACGGATCAGGTCCGGATAGTCCTGGTAATTCGCGAGGGCATAGTCCGCGATGCTGCCTGTCAAGGCTCCGACCGGCGCATCATAGAGCGATTGTCCCGTGGCGAAGACGCCGAACAGGCGGTCCCGGGCCAGACGGCCGCACCAGGCTTGAAACGCCTGCAGCGCCTGAAGGGGCATCGATCGACCAGGCTCGCCCTCATCCTCAGTCCGCCGGCTCCGCGAGTCGGCCAAGAAGAACGAAAGCGGGGGAACATCCAAGATGAAGGGATCGCCCGGTTCGAGCCGACCCGGAAGCTGGAAACCTCGATACAAGGTTTCCGCAGCCCTGCGCCACCGTTCCCGACCATCCTTGGACTTCGTGTTGCCGATGATCGGGCTGAAATGAGGGGCGTTGTTCCAATACTCGTGATCGTCCGGAATGCCCACGCAGGGCGCCGAAGCCAGGATCGCCGTCAAGCCGCCGGGTCCTCGCCAATTTCTCACATACGAGCTTTCGAACCGCTCGGCCAGCCACGACTCATCATCTTCAAAATCCGTGAGGGTGGGAAGGTCGAGATAGACCTGATCGCCCAATAACAACGTCAAGTGCGGCCTGACGCTTCCGTTGAATCCACGGACGATCGCACTGACCAACTCGCTGCGATCCTCCGGCTGGTAGTAGCAGGAGACGAGCAACACGTGAAATGGGTTGGTCAAGCCGGCCGGAAGTTCATTCGGTAAGGTCCGCGCGTCGATCGACACCCGTTCACCTCCCACGTTCGCGGTAAACGTGAAGGAGGTGTCAGGTTGCAGGCCGGTGAATTCATAGATGCCGGTGAAGGCCCTGGAAACGGTGTCCGCGACGAGCGGCGGCTTGCGCACGGCGCCAAGAGGCACAATCGGTGTCGGTGCGGCAGGCGCCCCGTTCACCAGCCACTGGAGCGGGGGAGGGGCCGTCACATCGAACAGGCCGATCCAGATCTGCAGCCGGTCCCCAGCGGAGCCGCCTGCTGCGGTGATCGGAACGGGGCGAGGATAGAGCCGGCAGTCCATCTCGATCAGTCCTGATCCCGCAGGCGCCGCGTGTTTCCCACAGGCCGATAGGCTTCCCCGCCGGCCCTTCCCAATACGCTGCTACGGGGATGCGCCGTCCGGGTACGCACAGGCTAGTTTTCAGGAACACAGATGTCAACGAGATAAAGTGGCAAATCGTGTCCTCCCACCGTATGAACCCAGCCCTCTCAGCATCGGTCTTGTTCAGCCCGCTACCGACAGCCAGGCAAATCATTCTCGCCGACCCAGACCGTCGCCTTCTCGCAATCCGCTGCGCTTGGCGGCTGAGGGTCGGGGACCTTCCGGTCCACCGGCGGCAATGTGCGGATGTACGCGACCAAGGATCGGATGTCTTCCTCATCCCAGTTCGACGCAAAATCCCAGATCATGCCTTGCCAATGCAGCGCCCGCCCGTTCGCGGAGACTCCGCTCCGAATGGCCCGAGCAAGGGCCGCATCGGACCAGGCGCCGATCCCATTCGTTGGATGGGAAGAAATGTTGCGCGACCACCTGGTGCCCGCCGGCGCCCAACTGGTTTTCCTGTCTCCCTCTCCGTTGCCCTGGTGGCACATGGCGCAGGAGGCGATCGTAAACAGATACTTCCCTCGCATCACCATGGCGCCATGTTCTTGATTGCGGAACGTGGCCGGGTCCGGTTCATGAACGGTCGCCAAGACCGGCTGGGCAATTACCTCCGGCGGAATGAACGAGGTCGCCGGCATTTCATAAATGATTCGGATGAGGAACGACAAGATTCCGATGCCCACAACTCCGAGAATCAGGAGTATCCATCCGGTCGGCCTCCGCGGCCAGCGTCGTTCAGGCGGACCGGCCAGGATACACGCGACCATGCCGAGGCCCAACACCAGCCATTGCGCCATGATTAAAACCTCTTGAGGCAGATGGCGCCGGATCGGTTCTGATGTGGATTGACCGAAATTGCCGTCCAGGAACGTAATCGTTTCGGGAAGGGCCGCGGGGAGCGGACGTGTCAGTTTCCCCACGACGGTTTCCACGATCCCGTAGCGAAGCGGCGGAGGGATGAGATTGCGCACGGGGGTCAGGGTTTTCAGATAGCCGGCGATCGCCTGCGCATCGTCGTCCTTGAGGGCGTGCAAGAAATGCCACGGCATGTCGAACACGTTCAGATGTCGATCGGGCGTCTTCCCGTTCCGGAACGCCTCGATTATCTGTTCCGGCGTCCAGCGTCCCAGTCCCGTGTCCGGATCAGAGGTCAGGTTGCGCGATACGAGGACGCCGTGCGGCCAGACATCGACCCGCTGCCCGCCCGCCAGATAAAAATCGTCCCGATAGATGCCTCCTCTGGTCGCCTGCGTGTGGCAGAGGCCGCACATTTGCGCATGCACGAGATAGTCGCCGCGCTTGACCAGATCTGCCTGCCGGCCCGGCCCGCCGAATTGTCCGCCCGGTTCCCACGGGGGAATCCGAGACAGCGACAGGACATAATTCACGAGATCCCAGCGCTCAGCCGGGGTGGTCATCTCCGCGAACGAAGGCATGGGACTGGGGGCCAGACCGGTGGTGATTCGCAACCAGATCTGTTCCGGCTCGCTCCCGCCTCGGAAGGTCCAGGGCGCGGTGAGGTCGCGGGAGATGACGGGTTGACCTTTCGCATCTGCCAACCGGACTCCTCCGCGGGCTTCCGGCCCATGACAGACGATGCAGGTTTTCGCGGTGAAGAGCGCGCGGCCACGGCCGACGCTGGCTGCATCGGGTGGGACCCTCGGTGGGATCGTGAGTGGGATTGGAGGGGGACCGGCGAAGACGTTCGAGAGGCTCTTGACGTGGGTCACGACGTCGCGAATTTCCTCCGCGCTGAGGATATCCTGCCAGAAGGGCATCGCGCTGGCCCGGAGACCGGTCGAAACCGTCCGGATCAGATCGGCATCACTCGGCGGCTGACCGGCCGGCGTGGACTTGTATTTGAATTGGCCTCGGGTGAAATCGCGAGGGCGGGGAGTCAGTGCTGGGGCGGCCGGCCCGTTGCCGCGACCATCAGGGCCGTGACAGACCGCGCAGCGCTGGGCGAAGACTCGCTTACCGATCGGCGTGTCGGGCGGCAGATTGGCGCCCGGCGGCCAGGTGATTTCAGCATGGACTGATGGATCCGGTTGCCAGTTTTCAAAGGGCTGACTATAGCCGACCCGCGCGTAGATCGACCGGCCGAGATCCAGCAGGAGGAGCAGCCCGAGCGTGACCACCATGACTCGGCGCCGTGAACGCAGAAAGTTTCTCATGGCAGATCAAACGCTCCTTTCGTGTCGTTCGACCGTTGAATGTATGAGAGTTGGCCGGCTGGTGGCATCCGTCTGCCTAATGCCCAACCTCAGCCGCCGTTTTGCCTCCGCTGTGCTGCGGCAAGACGGCGGCTGGGGCGCCTGGTTAGGGCTATAACACACCATGTTCAATCTCTTGCAAATAGATGAATTCGGGGGCCTTTACACCCGCTTGCTTCCTAATTTCGACCAATTCAGGAGATTCGAAGAACCGCCGCGCATTGTCCAGCGATGACCAGGTTGAGAAGTGGACGATATTATTTTCGTCGTTTTCGTAGCGTAGTAACTGATAACTGATTTCTCCAGCGTACTTTCTGATGTCCGCTGCTTTGTCGAATACCGCTTTCCATGCGGGGTAAGACTCGACCTCATGAATGATTAAAACGTGTTGCATCTAAGCACCTTTGATAAATATCCCTCATTAGTAAGTCTGCCGCAGGCGACCTGCGCAACCCAGCCTGCACTATTCACGATGATTTCTACTGCAACCGGCGATATGCCGCTGCGACTGTTGGAGACAGGCACCCTTCCTCCTGGCACCTGTCCCCCTTCGAAGGGGACAGGCACCACGCGCAGACGCGCGGAAGGGTGTCAGTCCCCTGGGCTCCGCGTGCCAGTCTCGCCTGGCATCTTGACGGTTTCGTCACGAACCTTCATGAATAATGCGGGCTAAGGCTCACGATGCATTCGCCGACGGCTTGAGCGCGCACTTCAACTCCTTGCTTCACAACCGGCGATCGGCGCGCAGGCTCGGAACATTAAACTTGCCGGTGTCGGTCGCCTTCACCTTACCCGCATCTACTACTATCTCTTCTACCGGGTGAGTCCAGAACCTGCAACAGTCGAGATTCTTGCGCAGGGACATTCTGAATTCTTGTCACAGAATGAGCAGCCGCCACCGGAAATTCAGAATGTCCCTGCTATTCCTGCGTGTCCAGACTGGCTTCTCACGTGTGTAAGGGTTGGTAGTCATGGCACGTCTGGATGCCGCCCATCGGAGCGGTTCAGCGGCGGGCTTGCCGCAGCGAAGCGGAGGCAAGACCGTCCGCTGGAGCGCCTTGTTGGACGGCATGTGCCTCACGCCTTTACGGCCCAAGTAGAAGCATCAATTACAAGTCGTTGACCAGCCAACTTTAGGGCCTTTGGGTCAGACACCTGCGCAACCCATGCGGCAGCGTGCGCCATTGAATTCTGGTTCTGACGTCCGGGACAGAGAAGCCACGAAAACTCCGGCAGCCCCTCCCGGCCGCACCCAAATATCTCGAACATGGCGCGGCACACGCTGACACACCAACTGCCGTAGGGGCCTTGATCTATCGCTTCGTCCTCATGCTCGAAGCGAAAGCCAAACTCTCCGTGGAGTCCGTCTGGCGGAGCAGCGGGCAAACAGCGGAGAAATACAAGTATCTGCTCGATGGCCACCCGCTGTTCAGGCGTTGTTTCATCGAAGCGCTTCAGCCGCTCCCCGAGGTTATGGCTGCATCAATGATCGGCACATCCTCAGGTCGAATGTCGTATGGCGAAATCTTGTCTTCGCAACAATCCGTCATACACGGTATCTCATGCCGTCTAACAATGTTTGGACAGACTGTATAATCCCATTAAGGCAGCCTGTCCACTTCTGCCTAAACCGGCTGGTACGCGCGGCGTGCCAGCTCCAACCAATTGCAACATGGGCAGGTTCTGCTCCATTCCCGTTTGCGGATAGTCGTCGTATACAGTCTGTAAAGGACGGAGCAGAGACTATCGACCGGACTCCTCACCCTGTGGGTGCCCACGTCCTGGTGACCGAGCAGCTCTTGGAGCGTTCGGATATCGCACCCAGCTTGACGCAGATGCGTGAGGCACGTTCTGGTGCCTGGAACCGTGTTCAGCCTCAACCAAATGGATGCCGCCAGCGAAGCTCAGGAAACCGCGCATAATCACGGTCGGTGGTGATCCATTCTGCGCCGGACTCAATGGCCAGCGCGGCCAGATAGGCATCGGCGATGAGGTTTCCCTTCGCGTTCGCGTCTTGGCACAGACGTTGGAAGATGGTCCAATGCCGTTCGCCCGGCATCAGCGTGACCGCGTTGGGATGACTCCGCAGCGACTCGGCAAACTGGAGCGCGAGATCGAGGGGGGTCGGATCACGAAACACGCGTGGATGGGTGACGACTCTCAGAAACCCGCTCAGCACGATCTCGGAGACGCCGAATGCCGCGTCGGATTCCAAGAGATCATTCAGCCAAGCCAGATAATCAGCATGTCGAGCGGAGTCCTGCCGGTGAGCGTAAACCAGGACGTTAACGTCGGGAAGAATCAACAGGCGACTCCATCAGATCCCATGTGGAGGCGGTATCGTCGAGATCCACTCCCGGAAGCAGCCCGTGCCTGCCATAGGTCTTCAGGGCCGAGCGACTGCGCCGGCGCGCGCGCCGGCGGGCCAACGACTCTCGGATGGCATCTTCGATCAACGCCGTCACGGTCGAATGCGATGTCGCGGCGAGTTTCTTGATCTGAGTCAGGAGCTCAGCAGACAGATTGATCGTGGTTCGCATGCATCAAAGCATACGATCCATGCATCATGATGTCAAGCGAGCGGCGAGCGATACCGACCATGATCTGCGCGCGGGCGAGACGCCTGTCCGATGTGTCCGTCGAGATGAGAGCATGAAGGGTGTCAGGAACCGTTGTCGTGATCAGCGGCGATTCCGCACGGTTGAAGAAAGAATTGGTGCACAATGGTGCCTGACACCTTTCTCTCCCGCGGCGTGGCACGAGTGCTGAAACCGCCTCGAGAACTGCTCAGCCCCCTTTGTTCTGCCACGCGAACGCGGTCTCCCGAGCAAAGGCTTCGTACCCGCGAGGTGGATGCCCTAATAACTGCGTCAATGCCTTGATGTCCCCGTCGCTCGTGACAAAGCCGCGTTCCAAGTACCCTTGGAACATCACGCGCATGTCAAACGCCATCCACGCTGGGGCGATGTTCCGCATGTGTTCTTCCCACGAGTCGAGCGCTTCCCCTGGGTAGCGAATCTCTTTGTGAAGCACTCCGCTCCATATCGACGCCGCGTCCGGGCCGCTCAAGTCTTTCGGGCCCACGAGATTATATGTTTTTCCCTGGTGACCATCGGTCGTCAGCGCGATCGCGGTAGCCTCCGCGATGTCGCGCACGTCCACCGCCGAAATGCCCCGCCTTCCTAGCGGCATCGGGTAGATACCGGCACCCAAGAGCGACTCTTTTACTCGCATATCGTTTTGAAAGAAGTAGCTCGGGCGAATGATGGTGAACGGGACGTCAAACTCTTTGAGTGCGTTCTCGATAGCCAGCTTCGAAGCGAAGTGCGGCACATCCTTGAACCGGTCTACGTCGAAGACTGAGTGGTACACGACCTGTCGGAGTTTGCGCCGCTTCGCGAGGCCGTAGGCGATGAGTCCCTGCGTCAGCTCATCGGACACGACAGCGTTCAAGAGGTACAGCTTGTCTACACCGTCCAGCGCCTTTTGGACCGCTACCGGGTCCAGGAGGTCGCCGACGACCACTTCAACGTCAGCCGGCAAGCTGCCGCCCTTGCCCCCGCTGCGGACAAGCGCGCGAACCGCGGCATTGCGCTTGCGAAGCTCTTTGACCACTTCGGAGCCGACTGTGCCGGTACTGCCGGTTACGAGAATCTTCATCTTGAATCGTCCTCCTTGATTGATGCCTTCTTAGAATAGGTGTTCCGGTAAGAACCGGTCATGCCTGCGAAAGCGGGCATCCAGAGTGACCTAAAAAGTCTGGATTCCCGCCTGCGCGGGAATGACGACAACAGACTCCATCCCGTCACGAACGAATTTTGAGATAGGTTCTGCAAGGACAACGAGGGCCACTCCAGCACCGTGACGGAGCGCGTCCATAACACTACCTCCTGATGACGTGAGTCAACAGCCCGCATGATTCACGATGCCTTCAACAACATTGCCCCTCGGTCGGAGTGAGGGATTTAGGGTGTTCAGCACTCCTGACACGAAGGGAACAGCTCGATCAGATCTCACGCATCGGCGACAGCCGCTCCGGCCGTTCCGCCACGCCGTGGCCCGCTTCTGCGAGGGGAAGGTACTGGCCGGCCTGGTCATCGAAAGCCATCACGTTGCCGCTCTCGATCTCATAGACCCAGGCATGGAGCCGTAAGCGACCGCTCGCCAAGGCCGCCAAGACCGAGGGGTGCGTCCGCAGATTCTCGATCTGCACGAGCACGTTTTCCTCGATACAGACTTCGAGCTTGTCGGCGTTCGATAGCTCCTTGTAGTGCGTCGCCATCACGCGTCTTGTCGCTTCGGCATAGGTCAACCAGCCCTTCGTCGCCGGCAAGTTGTCCAGCGAGGCCGGATCAAGCACCGCCTTCATCGCGCCGCAATAGGTGTGACCGCAGATGATGATATTCTTGACCGCCAGCGCGTCGATCGCATATTCGATCGCGGCGGCTTCCGCTCCATGAATAGGGCCATAGGGCGGGATGAGGTTGCCGGCGTTGCGCAGAATGAAGAGATCGCCGGGGACCGTCTGGGTCAGGAGGGTGGGGCTTACCCGGCTGTCCGAGCAGGTCACAAACAGGGCGTCCGGCTCCTGTCCCTTGCTCAGGCGCTCGAACAGCTCCTTCTTTCGTCCAAAGACGCCGGACTGAAACCGGTGAATGCCGTCGATCAGCCTTCTCATTCTTTCTCGTATCCATTCGTCTGCCCGCTCACCTTTATCCTTTCCCCCACCGCGGGAGCGGTGGGCAGCGGAGGCTCAGTACCCCACCGTAAACCGCTGCCGGATGTGTGCGGGGCGTTCGACTTCATCCACCATTGCCATGGCATAGTCCTCGACCGAGATACGACTGTTTCCCTCCGCATCTTTCAGCAACTGATCCGTGCCGAGGCGAAACTTTCCGGTCCGCCGGCCGGGGGACAAATCCGCCGGGGGGGACAGGAAGGACCATTCAAGACTCGTTTCTGTGCGCAACATGTTCAAGGCCTCCCGTGTCGCGAGAGCCCCCTGCTTCCATTCCCTCGGAAACTCCGGCAAATCGACGGACTGCACACCCGGCTTGACTTCCAGACTGCCGGCCCCGCCGACGAACAGCAATCGCATGACGCCGGCCTTCTTCACACCGCTGATAATGGCCTTCGTCCCCTTTACTTGTTGGTTGTAAATGTCCGGGTTGCCCCATCCCGGATTGAAGGCGCTAATGACGGCGTCATGGCCCGCGACCAACCTCGCCACCTCATCCGTCCCAGACACATCGCCCTTCTGAGGATGCAGGTTTGGATGCGGCTGTAATTTCTCCGGGTCCCGCACGATTGCCGTGACCTCATGGCCTCGATCCAGCGCTTCCTTCAATATGGCCGACCCGACAAATCCGGTAGCGCCGATCAATGCGATTTTCATGCGAAACCTCCTCTGCGCCGCGTCTTTGAAGAGACCGCGGCCAGACCCAGGCTTGGGTCTCTGCGAGAGTCCCTACTGCTTGCCACTGCCGATGTCCGCCTGGTGAACGTCGATCGCTGCCCCTGCTTCGTTCAGTTCGATCGTGACAAGGGTGCCTTCCGCAAAGCCTTTTGTTTTCTGGGCTTGTTCCGTCAACGGAAAGATTTTGTCTCCCTCAGGCGTGTGAATCTTGATCTGTTTATTCGTCATGCCCAGGTGGATGAGCTTGCCCGTCTCAAACTGATGTTGTATTTCATGGCCTTTGAGGTGCATGTCGATGATGTAATTGTTTTCATCCAACACCGCGATCACCTCGTCGCCAGCCTTGAACGGCTCATGGCCGTGACGCCGAGAGATGTTTTCGTTGATCTGATGCTTCGCGCCACCCGGTGTTGTGACCACGAGCGCACCGGCCTTTTCCGTCACCACGCCGGTAATCTTCGTATGTCCGCGTGCAAGATCCTCTGACGCTGTCGCCGACTTGGCGACCGTTGTGGCGGTGAGAAAAGCGGCGATCAGGGTCGACAACGCGATCCGTCGAACAGGTATACGCTGCATGGATTCCTCCAGTACGAGCGACCGATCATGCTGCGGCCCAGCTTCGGTTCACTCTCAAAATGGAAACTGCCGCGACTGATGCTGGACGCTGACCCAGTGGTCCGTAGTGAATTCCTCAATGATCCAATCTCCGCCAAATCGGCCGAGGCCGCTGTTCATCTCGCCGCCGAACGGACAATTGGGGAGATCGTTGACGGGCACTGCGGCCCTGATCTGTCGGGTCTGAGTATTTGGCGTGAATGTTCTCCTTCATTCGGCGCGGTGATTGCAACAGCCCGTCAAGGTGATCAGCGAAGCCGGAGGCCGGATTTTCCCGGCGCCCATATGCGGTTGGGATCCAACGCCTTCTTCAATCGACGATTGATCGACCGCTGGAGAGGGCCAAAGGTCTCGGCCACCTTGTCCATAAAGGCCGTATTCGGATGAGCGAAAAGGTATCAGGAACCGTTTTCGTGATCAACGGCGATTCCGTAAGGATTGAAGAAAGAAGTTCGTGCAACATGGTTCCTGACATTCTTCTCTCCTCCCATGCTTGTTGGTGGCAGATCCGATCGGTTTCAGTGGCGGACCTTGTCGCTCAGGGTGGAATTGGGGGCAGGTCTCGACTTTGACAACTTGCCCAGGCTGCCGATCATCGTGAGGATTGGGCTTGGCTGCGATATGCCAAATTCAAGTCCTGACCCTTTCCTCCCCGTTTGCATACAGAACTATGCCACCGACTACGCCGAGACGCCCCAAGCCGACCTGTCTTCTGGTTCGGCGAGAAAGGCAGCATCGGCCAAGCTACACCCGGCCCCACATGCCTATGCGATTCCGCGCTATCGGGTCATGCTGGTGAGGGAGAGCCTGGGACACCCCTCGCCCCTCACAATCAGGGACTCCGAGAGCGCAGACCGGCTGCTTGTACCGCTATTCGAGGGACTCGATCGCGAACCATTCATGGTCGTGGGTCTCGACGCGAAACATGCTGTCATCGGCATCAACCCCGTGAACATCGGATCCGGTACTCTGCGCATCGTCCACCCCCGCGAAGTCTTCACGCCGGTGATCCTCATGAACGCGAGCGCCGTCATCCTTGGGCAGAATCACCCCTCTAGCCTCAATTCGATCACGCTGGATCATACTCAAACACAATAAAATACGAGATCAATCGTGCTTTCTTGCCATTGCCTAGTAGGGGCGGTTTTGGCAAACTGGGGGCTGCAAAAGGGGTAAAAAACGGCCTTCCGCTCCCAGAAAGCGATCCCTGCTTCTCCTCGACCGATCCCAGTTCCGAAAAGGAGGAAAAGCTATGCCGGCCCCTACACCTACCGCGATCAGACATGCGCTGAAGCGCGTCGAGATCAGCCGCAAGCAGGAGAACCTGACCGATGGCGAAGGACGAGGCACCGGCTCTGCCGCGCAACCGAGTGCTTTCACATGCATAACGAAATCTTCTCGCTGTACCATCTGACGATCGACCCTGCGAACTTCGACGCCTTCGAGGCGCTTGTCGCTGAGATCGTCCGGGCGACCCGCAAGGAGCCGGACACGACGATCTACGAATACGTCGTCAACGCCGATCGTACCGTCGTGCACATCGTCGAGCGCTATCGGACCAAGGGCCTGCTGCCCCACGTGAAGCAAACCTTCGCGCCCTATGCCGACCGATTCCTGAAACTCGTCCGCATCGAGGCGCTGTATGTCTATGGCGAAACCACGCCCGAGATCCGCGAGATACCGGATGGATTCGGGGCGATCTACCTGACGCCGTTCGCCGGCTTCTCGCGCTGACGCGGGGCAGAGGAGCGAATGAATGACGACATCCGCAGCAAGCCCGGCGCCGCAAGGAAAAGGGTTGGACCAACCGCCGCGCGTGCCCTTCTGGCACATGAGACCGGGTCCCAATGGCGGCAGCACGATCGATCGCGAGTTTCTGGACGGCTTCGTCCGCCGCGTGGTGAGCGGCAACACGGCCCCCATCTGGATGCGGCGCGTCGAGGGCCGGATCACAGGCGGCTGGTTCACGATCCTGCCCGTCGGTTGGGTGGGCGAGTGGCACGAAAGCCCGGAACCGCAATGGGTGATCCCGCTTTCGGGACGCTGGTTCATCGAGACGCGCGACGGCAAGCGCGTCGAGATGGGGCCGGGGGACATTCACTGGGGTGCGGATATCGACACCACCGGACAACAGGGGCACTTCTCCGGCCAAATCGGAGACGAGCCGTGTGTCCAGTTGCTCGTGCAGTTCGATCGCGACGCCCCGGACATTGGCGCAGGCGGCTGAACGTCCGCTCGATGCGAGAAGACCGGCAGATCATACCCCATCGTCTCACGTGGCGGGCACGACGAAAGGACATCGGAATCATGTTGAACAGGGTCTTCATGCTGACAGGTCTCATTGCTGTGGCCGTCGCAGCCGGCGCGGTGGCGGCGAGCGAGGGCGGCGGCAGCAAGAGCTCCACGTTGCTGAAGTCGACCGCTTCGTGGAACGACATCCGCTACGTGGCCTATCCTGCCGGCCAGCCGGAGCTGACGACGTTGAGGATGACAATACCAGCCAACGCCAAGCTCGATTGGCACCGGCATCCCATGCCCAACACCGCATATATCCTCTCGGGCACCCTGACGATCGAGGAGAAGGGCACCGGCCGCAAGGCGACCTATCATGCCGGTCAGTCCTTCGCCGAGTCGGTTGACAACGTCCATCGCGGCACCACTGGCGCCGAGCCGGTCGTAGCGATCGTGACCTATGCTGGCGTGTCGGGCCAACCGCTATCGATCCCCGTGCCCGAAGCTGGACACTGACCCGTGACGATGCCGAACCTGTGGGATGACTCGCTTCGCGGCGTGGTGCTACTCCAGCCGAAGAACCGCTGGACCGTTCGGCTCGCTTCGCGCGATCCGATGGCGAAGCCGGAAATCGATCCTCGCTATCTCAGCGAGATCGAGGATGTGGACACATCGATCGCGGGACTCCGTATCCCCCAGCACGTCGCGCAGGCCGACATCTTGAAACCATGGGCTGAGACGATATTCTCCGCCCCGAACGCGAGCGACGCGGAACTCGCCGCCTCAGTCCCCGGCGACATCGGCACGGTCCGGATGGGAGCGGGGGATGGTCCGGCTGCGGGTCAAGGGCATCGCTGCCCCGGGGGTCCGGATGATGAAGATTTGAGCGCTCGATCCGTCATCTTTCCTCACAATCAAACCTGCAAGGAAAAACGCCATGACCTTATCCGTCGCCGTTCTTGTCGGTAGCCTGCGCAAGGCATCGTTCAACCGCCAAATGGCCCACGTGCTCATCGGGCTTGCGCCGGAGGACTTGAAGCTTGAGATCGTCGAGATCGGTGATCTGCCGCTTTACAACGAGGATCTCGAACAAAAGACGCCGCCTGCCGCTTGGACCGCGTTCCGCAAGAAGGTGAAAACTTTCGATGCCGTCCTTTTCGTGACGCCGGAATACAACCGCTCGGTACCGGCAGCCCTCAAGAACGCGCTCGACGTCGGGTCCAGGCCGTATGGCAGGAGCGTGTGGAGCGGCAAGCCCGGTGCGATCGTCAGCGTCTCGCCCGGCCACATCGGCGGCTTTGGAGCCAACCATCATTTGCGCCAGTCTCTGGTCTTCCTCGACGTGCCGATCCTTCAGCAGCCGGAAGCCTACATTGGCAATGTCGCGGACCTGCTCGACGAGAGTGGAGAGCTGGCAAACGAGAACACGAAGAAGCTCCTCATCGCTTTCATGGCGACCTTCGGAAAGTGGATCGCCAGCAACCGGTCGAAAGCGTGAGGGAGGTAAGCAGCCGGAGGAGAGCGCAGCGACGTTGCCCCATGCGCGTGCTCGTGGACGCCAAGGTGCATGATGCCCTGGTGGAAAAGCTGGTGCCGCTGGTGCGGGCCCTGCCGTATGGAAACCCCGCCGACCCCAAGACCGTGGTGGGGCCGTTGGTGACCCGCAAGGCTGTGGACGGCGTGTTCGCGAAGATCGAGAGAGTCAAGGCCGCCCGCGCCCGCATGCTCGTCGGGGGACCGGCGCAGGGCCGTGTGGTGCCACCGCACCTGTTCGTCGATGTGGACCCAACGCACGCGCTGGCGCGCCAAGAGGTCTTCAGGCCGGTGCTGCCGGTCATGAGGTTCCGCACCGACGACGAGGCGATGGCCACCGACACGGAATACGGCATGGCCGGCGCGGTCTTCAGCCCTGACGTCGCGCGGGCTCAGCGTTTTGCGATGGGGCTGGATGCAGCCATGACGAACATCAACGACCAGACCAGGCAGACCGACATCTATGGCCCGTTCGGCGGCGAAAAGAATTCTGGCTTTGGCCGCGTCAACGGCGAGTGGATCATCGAGGAGTTCACGCGGCCGCATTGGGTAACGCAGCAGGACATCCGGCGTGCCCATCTCTTCTGATCCTGCCCATGCGCCGCCATCGAGTCCTCGGGAATCCCCACGATCAACCTCTGCTCGGTCGCGATCCCATCACCTTTGGCGATACGAGCCATGCGACCCAATTCGAGCAAGGCCTTGGTCCGTCACGGGTGCGGGAAACGACGGGCCGACGGGGACCAGGCCTCAAAGTCGGGCGGCACTCTGACGACATGCAGGAGAATCAGATCCACCTTCAAGATCGAGGAGAACCTGAGCGCATAGGCGAAGGCCCGTCGAGCTGGCTTCGAACAATCCGTGGCCAGTAGATCGGTCGTTCTCCGCTCGCTGGCCGGCCACGGCTACATTCACATCCCAACGAGGGAGGAACCCATCCTCTCCTGCAAGTGTCGGAGATGTTCGACGGCCTTGGCTTTTTGCTCCGGCGTCAGGCTCGCGTGAAACCCCTCCAACTTTGGCACGACCTGCGAGGCGACCTGGCGCTGCAACTCTTGTCTTCGCTCAAGTAACTCAAGCACTTTGGCCTGATCCAGACGATCCGCCTGAATCTGAGCAACGGCGTCATCAATCAGCGTCTGGCGTTCCTTGCCGACTTTGGCCCGCGCCGCCAGCATCTCCTGTTTCACAGCGTCCAGTTTGGCCCGCTGCTGTTCGTTGAGATCCAAATGTTTGGCGATCTTTCCCGTCACCCAGTCGGCTCGTTCCTCCGGGGTATGATGATGACGGAAGCAAGCCGACGTTCCAAGCAGGCCGACCAAGATCATTATGCCGACCGCGGCTCTGATTACATGCGTGTTCATAACCTTGCTCCTTTCTGTCCCGACTCAACCTCGTTGTCCTCTCGCCGTCACTGGACTTCCACCGTGATCGTATCGCTCGCGGCAAGATGGTCATGATCATGGGTTGCAGCTTGCACTTTGATTTCGTGGGTGCCCTTGCTCAATCCCCTGAATGTACCGGGAAACTTTTTCTGAGGCTCGCCGTCGAGATAGACGTGCCCATGCGCCGCCTTGGTCCCTTTGACGAGTTCATATTGCAGTTCAAACGTCTCTCCGACCTTGGCCCCATTTTTCGGCGATGTGATCCTGATCTTCGACCCGTCATCTTCATCGGCCAAGGCGGAACCCATCGAGATACCCAGGCTCAAAACAATGAGAGCAAGGCCCGTGAACAACACTCGTTTCATGATGACCTCCTTGTTGGAAACCTGTCCCTTCATGGTTCAGGCAGTTGGTGATTGAGTCCATCCGTTGCATCGCATCAGACATCGTCGTCCGACGCTACCAGATGAAACAGCAAAGACCGTTCCAGTTCTGTCCTCGACGGGTCTTCACCCATAAGTTCTTGTCGAATCGAGTCAATTGATTCGCGAGACCGAGGAGACTCGTCGCTGATGGAAGGGACTGACGAAGCGAAGCGACGAGATATCGTCAGATGACGAAGCGGATCGTCACTGCCTAGCCTGCATTATTCATGGAGGTTCATGACGAAACGGCGGAGACGCCAGGCGAGACGGGCGTGCGGAACCCAGGGGACTGACACCCTTCCGCGCGTCTGTCTGCCCGCCGCATGGCTTCGGCAGGCGGGCGCGTGGTGTCTGCCCCCGTTCCGAACTGAGACAGGCACCGTCGAGGACGACGGAGCCAGTCCCCGAACAGTTTGTCGACCGACCGAGGGGCGAGCCCGCCCGCCACACCAAGCTTCGCTTGAGCCGGCGCGTTCGATCAAATCGCGGCGGAGAGGCTTGTCGCAGCAGCGAATCCGCGATTGCAGCAGAAGCGGTCATGAATAATGCGGGATAGGGCGGGATGCGGTTGCCGGCGTTGCGCAGAATGACGAGATCGCCGGGGACCGTCTGGGTCAGCAGGGTGGGGCTCACCCGGCTGTCCGAGCAGGTCACAAACAGCGCGTCCAGCTCCTGTCCCTTGCTCAGGCGTTCGAACAGCTCCTTCTTTCGTCCAAAGACGCCGGACTAAAACCGGTGGATGCCGTCGACTAGTTTTTTCATTCGGCCCACTCCAGGTGATCTTCGACCGCCTTACGACGACCCCGCTTGCACCACACACGTCGGCCGCTCATCCTTCCAGGCCTCTTCCCACAGGCGAAAGCCGCCGACAAACGCATGGCGATTGTCGCCGAGGCGGGTTCGCTTCGGCAGCGCCCCCACTCTCTTCGCGTTGCCGCCGCCGAGCACCACGTAGTCCGGCTGGAACGCCTCCCGAAGCCCCGACACCACATCGAGCACGTACCGGCGCCATTTTTTCTTGCCCTGTCGCTTGAGGCCGCGCAGGCCGACGTAGTCCTCGTAGGTGCGGCCCTTGCGATACCGAAGATGCGCCAGCTCCATCGGTACCAGCACGCCGTCCGTGATCAAGGTCGAGCCCAGACCGGTGCCGAGACCGAGAAACAGCATGCGCCCGCCCTCGTAACTGCCGAGGGCCTGCATCGCCGCGTCATTGACCACTTTGACCGGCACGCCGAAGGCCCGGCGAAAACTGTACTTCACCCAGCCTCCGCCGAGATTTTTCGGTTCTGCGACCGGACGTCCGTCACGGACCGGTCCGGGATAGCCGATGGCGACCGCATCGTAGGTCCAGTCGGCCGTCGCCTGCTTGACCGCTTGAACCATGTTTCCCGCCGTCATGGCCGGGCCGGACGGAATCCTGCGAGGCGCCGCATGCCCGGTGGCAAGGACTTTTACATTGGTGCCTCCCACGTCGATCACCAGCACCTTTATCGGACTGCCGGATCTCCCTCCGTTTCCCTTCACACGCACAGGCCGACCCGCCTTGACCATCGGGTTCTCCGTCTTCAGCGTTACAGTCTGTTGCTTCCTTCGTTGAGCAGGTTACGGCTTCTGATCCAGGTTGTGCTTGAAGCCTGCCTTCTTATGCGAGCCGTCGCAGAAGGGCTTGCTCGCGGAATGGCCGCATCGGCACAGCCAGGTTTCATTTCCCTCGACCGCGATCTCCCGGCCACCCTCGGTCACGATCTTGAACGTTCCCTTCACGTAATAGGGTCCATCATTCTTGGGAGTGATAATGACGTCGCTCATATCGTCCTCCTTGGTTGGTTTCATCCGCGCTCGTATCCGACCGTAAACCGTCTCCAGCTATGCTTCGGCTGTTCCACCGTAACCTGTGGCACCGGCCATCTCAACGTTCATCGACAGGCCTCCTGACGTTCATTTTGAAGGAATCTCCATGTTCGATCCATTTCGATCTATACCTGTGGCGCACCCTCAGTTCGCTTGAATGGTGACGAACGGTGACGGGGCCTTCTGGTTGGCTTCGGCCAAGGTCAGCATGACGAGGAGGAATGAGAATAATCCCTTCGACGCAAGATCTCGATTCTCAATCCAATACCATCGGTCGTTGTAGTACACCTTGGCGAAGGCATCCAACGGCTTCGCTTCGCCGCTCACGATACGAATCAACGGCGGGAGAGTCTCCACCCCATCAGGCGGAGTGGGAAGATGGGGATACGCGCGCAGCTCCGTCTCGTGCTCCTGAGGAATCTCCACAAACGTCGCGAGTTCGTATAGGATCTGGAATCCCGAGCGGGTATGCAACGCGATGACATCATCCCGCCCCTGCGGGACCGGACCATAGAGGACCGAAAACTCCGTCTTCGCCGGGTCTAAACCCAGGAGGCGTTTCACGGTTTCACGCTCCTTCTGGATCTCCGGTGGCACCTTTTTGGTCGCAAAAAACATCGCCAGGCCTTCACCCTGCTTCTCTTTGTCCGGGCTGGCGTGCCATCCGACCGTACCGGACTCCTGGATCCGCCGAAGGGACCTGACCACCTGGACGAAGTCCGGATCCTCCAATCGCAATTGCGCCCCGCCTCTGCTGTTGGACAGCCCGTTCACGGTCTGCACGGCAGCCATGAACAGCAGATCGATCCGCCACCCCGCTTCGACCAACTCGAAGAGCCGGATCGGTGGAATGGGCGTCATCAAGGTCCGGATAAACTGAGAACCGGTCAGCGGCACGTAGGTGATGGTGGGCCGATCCGTGTATTGTCCCTGCACGCCGAGATTGAAGAAACTGCTGATGGACGATGTCGGGGCTCTCTCGAGGTTGGGGTAGATCGTGCCGCCGGCCTGCACCGTGCTGACCAACGAGTAGCTGCTGACGATCTGTCCGACATCGACGAAAATGGGCGTATCCCCGTAGCGCATCTTGACGATGTTGAGCAGCGTTTGCTGCTTCCAGGAATTCGCCATGGCCTGCGTGAAGTCGAACCGATCACGGTCGAGCGTCGCTGCGCCGAAGCTCATGCAGCCCTGCAGGATCAGACAGGCTGCTCCTGGAACCAAGATCCGTAACGTGTCAGCCCAGCGCGCGCGCGCGAAACACCCACTCATGATCGTTCCTCCGATCCATTCATCGTGCCGGCTCCTTCGTGTTTTCACATCTGGATCACAGATGCAGCGGCTTGATCGGCGACAGGACCGCCGCCGGATTGTTCTTCCACAGCGATTCGCCGGCATCGACATAGAGCTCGACTTCATTGCCGTCCGGATCGCGCAAATAGAGACTTTGGCTGACTGTATGGTCGCTCATGCCGTCGATGGCGACGCCGGCTTGTTCCAAGTCCTTTTTGGCGGCGCGCAATTCGTCGAGAGTGTCGCCGATCTTGATCCCGATGTGATAGAGTCCGCGCCTTCGGCCGGCCGGCGGCCCCGGCGCCTCACCGACTTGAATCAACAACAGTTCATGATGGGTGCGGCCCGAGGTCAGCGCGGCCGCCGCTCCATTGAAGATCCGCCCGACTTCCTCGAAGCCCAGCAGATCACGATAAAATGCCAACGCCCGTTCGAGATCCTTCACATAGAACACGACGTGACCGAGGTAGTGAGCTTTCATGTCGTGGCTCCTCGTTACCTGATCGGGATCAGCGCTCCGT
Source organism: Nitrospira sp. (assembly GCA_029194535.1). Taxonomy (NCBI): domain Bacteria; kingdom Pseudomonadati; phylum Nitrospirota; class Nitrospiria; order Nitrospirales; family Nitrospiraceae; genus Nitrospira; species Nitrospira sp. The sequence continues at coordinate 281,917 of JARFXR010000001.1, forward strand.
TGATTTGGGCGGCTTCATCGGAGGCGAGAAACATCAAGGTCTGGGCGATAGATCCGGGCCTGACCCAGGTGGACGGATCGGCATCCGGCATGGCCTTCCTATTGCCGGACGTGTCGATCGTACCGGGCAACACTCCGTTGACCGTTACGCCCGACCCGGTCAGTTCGATTGAGAGGGTGCGAATCAGCGAGACGAGGCCCGACTTCGACACGATGTAGGCCGCCGCCCCGGGAAACGGCTCGACGGCCGCCCAGGCCGCCACATGCAGGAGACGTCCGGCTCGACGCTCCATCATGTGGGGCAGCACGGCTTTTGAGAGCAGAAAGGCCGGAGTCAGATTCATGGTCAACATCCGCTGCCAGAGGGACACATCGCTGTCCGTGAGGCGCCCCATCGCAAAGCCGCCGACCAGGTTGACCAGTACATCAAGACGGCCCGCTGTTCTGATCACCTCATCCACGAGGCGACGGACGGAGGGTTCATCGGTCACATCCGCCTCCATCGCGTTCCCGGCTGCAACCGCTGCCGGCGGCGGATGACGGTCTACCGTGATCACGCGGGCGCCGGATTGCGCGAAGGCCGGGGTGACCGTCTGACCCAGCGCGCCGGACCCTCCGGCGATCACCACGACTTTCCCCTTCAACGACATGGGTATGTTTCCCTTACTGTGCCGTCTCTAGCCTGTCGGCTCGCTGTCGAGCTGATGAGCCTTGCGCCCGCCGCGCACAAGCGGATGGTCCGGCACCTGTCCCTCGACCATGAGGCTCGCCATTGCCGCCGCCCGCGCGACCAGTTCCTGGGCCCCTTCCCGCAGCTCCCGACTGTTTTGGACTTCGATGACGTTCCGTTCCATATCTTCGGCGCTCCACCCCCTCGAATGGGCGATGAACGGAAACTGCGGAAACTGGCAGCCGACTTCGGCCCAGAACGTCATAAGTTGGCCGGCCACACCTTGGACATTGTCCTGCCCGCCCATTGTCCGTCCGGCATGAGTCGCTCCTAGGCAGAGGAGGTCGCGACGCTTCTTACGGTTTGGAGCCGGTGTCGTAGTAGAACCGCTCGTGCACGATCTTGCCGTTGTTCCACCTCGCCACGGACACCTGTTCCATATGGACCGGCTGGCCGTTGGTGGCGATGAAATCCATCGTGCCTTCATAGAACGTCACGTTGTCGCCCGCCGCGCTGGCCTTGACGGCGAACCCCTTCCATTCCTTCACTCCGTTCAGAAACTGCTTCTCCCGTTCGATGTTCGCCGCCAGACCTCTGGTCGGAGGGTTGGCGTTATCTTGCATCACCGCCTCCTTGTCGTAGAATTCGTTCATCGCTTCGATGATCTTGCCGTTACGGATATGATCAAGCAAGCCCTGGAGTCGTTGCTGAAGTTGGGTTGTGCTCATCGTTTCTTCTCCTTTCGCGTCGGTTTGGTAAACGTCAGGCCGGCTTTCTGCACCTCCTGGTAGGGGAGGAGCCAGACGAGCGACTCGTCGCTCAGATCGACCACTTGAATGCGATTGCCCCAAGGATCGCGGAAGTCGCACCGGAATCCCGGCGCCAACTTGAGCTTATATTTTCTGATCAGCTTATTGCGTACCTCCTTGATCTGCTCCTCATCGCGCACCATCAGCCCGAAATGTTTCGTGCGATCCGGCTGGAGTGTGTCGACCTCGAAGATCGCCATGAACTGATGCTCGCCGAGCTTGCACCAGGCGGCGCCTTCGCCCCCGCGCAGCATCGTGAGTCCGAACACGTCGGAGTAGAACCGCACGGCCTTTTTCGCATCCGTGACTTCGATGACCACATGATTGCACCCATAGACCTGCACCGCCATGGTTCACCTCCTACCTGCCGGACCCGCCTCGATCGTCGTCGGTTGCGCCTGGACTCGTTCGATCGCCGCGACAAACCGTTCGACCGGCTGCGCGCCCGAGACCGCGTATCTGCCGTTCAGCACGAAGTACGGGACGCCGCGAATTCCGAGTCGGTGGCCGACCGCTTCTTCGACCTTGACCTCCGCCACTCCCTCATCCGTTTGAAAGAGGTGTTCCACCTCGGCCCCCTCAAGTCCGGCACGCTGCGCCAATCGCACGAGCGTCGCACTCGATCCGATATCCTCCCCCTCTTCGAAATAACCCTTGAACAGCGACTCCACCACCGGGTCCTGACTGTCGTGTCGTGCGGCATGCCAGATCAATCGGTGCGCCAGCAACGTATTCGGTGTCCTGGCGATCTTATCAAACGCAAACGCCATTCGCTCCTCGCGCCCCGCCTCCGACACGTGCTCCTCCAACCGTTTGAAGGCATCCATGCTGCCGAACTTGGCTTCAAGGTAGGCCGTTCGCTCCATGCCTTCCTTCGGCATCGTGGGATTCAACTGGAACGGGCGCCAGGCGATCGAGGCCTTCACCGAACCCTGCAATCGCGCCAGCGCCCCTTCTAATCGGCGCTTCCCGACGTAGCACCAAGGGCAGACGACATCGGAATAGACGTCGATGGAAGCATTTTCAATCTGCTGATTCATGGCACCTTCTTTTTGATTTCTCAGGATGCTCAAAAAGTCCGTCCAGCAAGGCCGCAGCGGCCGAGGAGGCGAGGCGTACTTTATGCTCGTACGTTGAGCCTCCGCGGCACGCGAGAACGAAGCTGGCGGGCTTTTTCAGCATCCTGTTAGGACAAGTGCCCCATTCTCCCGGCGCGATAGTCATTCACGGCTTGCACGATCTCCGCTTGGGTATTCATAACGAACGGACCATAGCGCGCGATCGGTTCGTCGATCGGCTCTCCGCTGAGGATGAGCACGGTCGAATCCGCGTCGGCTTCGAGCGTCATGCGATCGCCTGAGCGCCCGAACAGGGCCAGTTCGACTTCTCCCGCCGATCGGGTTCCGTTGACCACGAGACGTCCGTGCAGCACGAACACCGACGTATTGAATCCCTCGGGCAGCGACAGTTCGATCCGATGTCCTGCGTTCAGTCGCAGATCATACAGGTGAACCGGGCTGAACGTCTTGGCCGGACCCTTCTGTCCCAGAAACTCCCCGGCGATGACGCGAAGGCGTCCGACGCCTCCGCCGAGCTCGACCGCGGGAATCGCATCGTTCACCAGCGTCTGATACCCAGGCTTCGTCATCTTGAACGCCTTCGGCAGATTCACCCAGAGTTGGATACCCTCCAACGTGCCTCCGCGCCTGGCGAACTCCTGTTCGTGCAGCTCTTCATGCACGATGCCGGACGCGGCCGTCATCCATTGCACATCGCCGGGGCCGATGACGCCCCCGCTTCCCGTCGAGTCGCGATGGGCGACCTTGCCCTGGTACATGATCGTCACCGTCTCGAATCCCCTATGCGGATGTTCGCCCACACCGAGCCGTCGATCGGTCGGCGGGAAATGTTCCGGCCCCATGTAGTCCAGGAGCAAGAACGGAGACAATTGCTCGTCCACTCCGGCTCCCGGAATCATGTTGCGCACCGGAAACCCGTCGCCGACCATATGCTGAGACCCTGCCTGATAGACGCCGATGAGTTCCTTCGTTCCGGCTGTTGCGATCGAGGCCTGCTTGTTCATCGTTGGCTCCTTTCACGCTTCTTCGCGGAGAGCTGCGCCGACCGTTCCGTTCACCATCGCTTTTCCTCCAGATCATGCACATTAAACCAAACATACACCGGACGGCAGACTCATCTCGCTGAGCTTGATGTCGCGCATTCGGTTGTTCCATTTCAACACGCCGCCAGGATTTGTCACCTTCGAGTGCCGGTTGATCCATCCTGCCAGATCGTCATTCGTCGCCCCCATGGCTCCACATCCCTGAATTGCTCGGGTGCGATGCCGGTGAACGCAAACCACTCGCCGGCCGGCGAACAGAGCCAGGAGTTGTATCCGCCACATAGCGTGAGGGTCACACCTTGTCCGCGATGAGGGTGTCCAGAGCCCAGCGGCCTCCTCCGGTCACCAGCAGCGCGAGCCCGATGCCGATTGCCAGAAGATGATACTCGTAGCCTTCACCCTGTTGATTGCCGAACCAGTTCATGAAGAATCCATGCGGTAAATGGCTTGTCACGATCGCTCCCAACATGATGACGCTCAGGCTCGCGGCTGTAAAGCGGGTGAGGAGGCCCGCCAATAATCCGAGGCTGCCGAAGAATTCACCGATGATGACGAGGAAGCCGATGATCCACGGCAAATGCATCGTCTCCGTAAAGAATCCCATCGTCCCCGAGAACCCGGACCCGCCGAACCAGCCCAGCAGCTTCTGCGCGCCGTGAGGGAACATGACCAGTCCCAAAGTCAGCCGGAGAATCAGACCGGTCCACTCTTCGTTGGTTTGAAAGCACGTCTTCATCTTCACACCTCCTCATCATCAGATAGTGCCCCGAGTGAGTCGGAGCCGAACCGCCTCTTCCGGCATGGCTCTTCATGTACACAGCAAGGTAGTCCTAATTAGAACTAAGTCAAGGGGGAAATTTCTATCCTGCGCGATGCGACCTTTTTCTTAGAAAGGTCAGGACCTTGAAGCGGAGGAGACACTACGAATGGGTTGCCAGGCTCAATCAAACGACTTATGATGCCCCTCCCCCCGAAAACGCCGCGAATGCAGTAGTTAAGGACACCAGGCCACCATAGCAATCATGTCTGCGGAACGGAATGAAGTCGCAACTGAGTGTTTCAACCGGAGCATCAAGCTACCTTTTGGCCTTCGATTGAAAGATTTCGAGATGGCCATGCAGGATGTCTATGATTTCTTTTATGACGTGAATTGCGGCCTGATCGATCGCGGTCTCCAGCGTCTCGACGACATGCTCCGGCCTGCGATCATATCCGGTGTTTTGTCGGACATGCTCACGGCAAGTTTGGCAAAACATTCCAGGAGCCTGACCGTTAACCTCTATCACAACGGTCACCCTGATCTCGTTGTGAGCGGGGTACATCCTGACAATAAGGTTAAAGCGGGGACCGACGGCGTCGAGATCAAGACCACTCGGAAGGCCGGCGGTGCTGTCGACACCCATGGCGCACGGGATCAGTGGATGTGCGTTTTTGTCTATCAGATCGATAATTCAACTGAGCCGGCGAAGGACAGGGTGCCAATGTCGGTGACTGAGATCTATCTCGGAAAAGTTACCAAGACCGACTTTCGCAAGAATCAGCGGGGAGAACTCGGCACTCGCACAGCCACTCTGCACAAGGGCGGTATTGAGAAGTTGAGGAAGAGTTGGGTCTACAAGCTCAGGAGATGATTCTCTCCATTTTTGAAAGCAGCTAGTCTTGGGAGGGCCTTTCTTCCCATCTCAAAGTAGTGTGGATCCTTTTCAATCCCGCTACTTTCATATCCCATCGCTTCAGCTGCAGCAAGAGTTGACGCTGCTCCACAAAATGGATCGAGTACCACTCCCTCTCCGAGTGGTAGAACACCTCGGACTAAGGTACGGAGGAACTGCTGAGGCTTCAAGCTCGGATGCGGCGCCAACTCCCGTTCTGACTTATGAGTGGGCGCCGAAGGGATCACGTCTCCGAACGGTTTATCCGAAGAAGGCCTTCGAAAGCCTCCCGTTCCCCATTTACGAAGATTATCCTGTACCCTTCCCTCCAGCGGCTTACGGAAGAGCAACCATGGTTCCCACATCGATCGGGGCATCACGCTGATATCAGGAAACTCCTCGTGAGCCGCCTTCGGTCTGTCTCCCCCTCTCATGGTCATTACGAGGCGAACGATCTCTCCACGCCTTTCTAGGCCTGCTTTCGCGAGAGCGCCTGAGACCAGGTAAGACAACAGGGGATTTGTAGCCACGACGACGTTCGCCCCCGGAACCAGGACGGGGATGAGCACCTTTGCCCATTCGAGAAAAAACAATTCAAGGGCGCGCAGATCTTGAGGTGAGAGCACCGTGAACCTGGGAAGAGGGGCGCGCTGGACTCCGTCAAATGAAGGAGGGATTCGCCATACCCCTCCCTTACCTTTCCGTAATTTCTCTTGCTGATCCGAGGTGTATTCGAATAAGCCGTACGGAGGGTCTGTGACGACAGCATGAACGGTTTTGTGTCTCTGTTCCTGCAACCAGTTCAAACAATCGGCCTGAAACACTTGCGCTTTGCGGTACGAGAAGCTGGGCCAATATTGGGGATTGGATTCGGTTACCTTGTTGGCCTGTATTCTCGCAGTCGTCTTTAGCCCATACTGACCCCTTCCCGTCCGCACAAAGGTCGACGGAGTGTTGAGCCTGAGGTAGGAGCGAACGCTGGATCGTGCCGCGATTCCGATCAGATCACTAACATGCTGCTCTATCGTTTTGAGGGAAGCGCCACTCGGCCTTGCGCGTAGTACGGAAAGAATTGCGTCCCGTACCTCACCAGGCCGTCGCTTGTGCTGGGTCGGCGACTTGTACACGGGTCGGAGAGTAAGACGTCTAGACGTCTTTGTCAATCTTGATGGTGCGGATCGCTCAATTTGAGGATGGTACTGCGTTTGACTTGTGGAACCCCACGGCTTGACAGCCGTGGTCCCTCTGGTGTCTTCGGCGGAGCCCGCCGAAGCATGTCCTCCTTCGCCAAGGCCTCGGAGGATACCCATTGCGCATTCCTCCACGGTTTAGCAGCCGTGGCTTCCTGCGCAGGCGGATGGAGGTACGGCTGCATGATGAATTCCGGATGAAAAAGAGCATGAAGAAATGCGACGGAGAATCACTGATCACTCTGGACGGACGCCGACCGCTCACTGCGCGGAGAGACCGGTGTCGGAAGAGCGAGAAGACGGAGCAATTACAGGTCGAAATGCCCCGCCGCTTCCGGTTGATAGAGGATTTCCTCGATTTTCACCTGTTTGTTGCCCGAAGGCACGCGCCACTCGATCGTATCTCCCACTCGGTACCCCAGCAAAGCAGTGCCGATGGGGGCCAACACGGAGATCTTGTCCTGCTCGATGTTCGCGTCGCTGGGAAACACCACGGTGCAGACCCGTTCCTCTCCGCTATAGAGATCGACAAACCTGACGCGTGAATTCATCGTCACCACATCCTTGGGAATCGCTTTCGAGTCAACGATGTGAGCCCGATCCAATTCCCTCTCCAAGCTACGGAGATACTCGGCATCCTTTCCCTTGAAGGTAATGCCCACTCCGACGAGTTCTCTGAGTCGCTTGAGATCGAAGTCCGTCATATAGATCGCCCGCTCCATGACTCAATCCCTCCTTGTGGTTGCCGCCTATGTCGCCGTACATGCCATGCAGAGGGCTCACAGTCCGAGCGCCCCTTGTACTTGCATCCACACTACCCGATCCTCATCACGAAATGGAACCCGACAACCGTCCATTAGAGCTTCTTCACGCTCGCTTCACGCTCCGTTCATGTTCGGTCGGTACACTCGTCCCGGCAAGACAAGCCGTTTCAACGGCGGGCTGCGACATCCGCCTGTGGCAAGTGAACAGATCCCACCGAGCGGTTCCAAGGGCAGAGGGATTCTCACGAAAGGAGGAACGTCATGATGACTGTCGCTACGACCGCGGCCCTGCTGTACGGGGGAATCTTCATCCTCTGTTTGGTTGGAGTCTTGACAAGAGGGATGGTGGCCGGGTGATGATTTCTCGACGAGCTTTGTGCTGCCGTTGTATCGGAAGCGATAGGAATTGCTACCTGCAGCACACGAATCGCCCTTAGGCGCAGTTGTTCCCGGGAACGCCGAGATCTCTTCGACGGATACGCATCGGAGTGACCGGCCACTCGCGCGGTGTCATAATAGCGCCGCCGTGGGGATCCGCTCGGCCGACGTCGGATCGCCGGTCCGACCGGGTCGATTCGGTCATGAGCGGGAAATGGGAGAGCCTATGCGACTGTTGCTGGTTGAAGATGATTTGGACCTCGCGCAGTTCATCCGCAAAGGGCTGAAGGAGGAGCAGTATGCGGTGGACTTCGCCGCCGATGGCGAAGCAGGGTTGGCGTTGGCCTTGGGTAACCCTTACGATCTGTTGATCCTCGACATCATGTTGCCCAAGCTCGACGGGCTTGCTCTGTGTCGACGTCTACGCACTGTCGGGAACATGACTCCAGTGCTGCTCCTTACGGCGCGTAACACCGTAGAGGATAAGGTCTCCGGTTTCGATACCGGAGCGGACCAATTTCTGACCAAACCGTTCGCGTTTGCCGAATTGCTGGCTCGGATCCGGGCGTTGCTGCGTCGGGGAGGGCCGCAACAGCTGGTCCATCTGACGGCAGCAGACCTGGAGTTGGATCCGGCGTCCCATCGCGTCTGGCGGGCGGGAAAAGAAATCACGCTGACGAATAAAGAATATGCGCTGCTCGAATTTCTCCTCCGCAACAAGAATCGAGTGCTGACACGAACGGCGATCATCGAACACGTGTGGGACATCAGTTACGACCCGATGACGAACATTGTCGATGCCCACATTCGGGCCCTGCGCGCCAAAATGGACCGGGATTGTTCGCCTCAGCTGATCGCGACGGTGCGCGGTGCGGGGTACATGCTGCAGGAGCCGGAACCGGTCGCATGAAGTCTCTCCAAGGGTTGATCCGTCGGTCTGCCCTCGTCCTGATGGCGGGGCTCCTCCTTATCTTTTCCGTCCTGATGTACGCCGGAGGCGACGCCCTGGTGCGCCGCTTCGTGGACGGCAGGCTGCTGGGGTTGGCGGAGACGCTAGCCAAGATCGTTGAGCAGCACCCCGACCTCATCGAGAGATCCGGTGAGGACTTTGCGCTTGCCGCGGGGGTGAAGCGGAACGAGAAACAACAGCACGAGCTGCAGGAAGTCACCCATTCTCTTCGGATCTTCTCGCCGGAAGGTCGCCTACTCTGGAAGGGATCCGATGCGGTGGCGCAGCCGCCGATCAATGAGAAGGTCTTCGAACGAATTCGCCTCGGAAACACCGTGTTTGAAACCGTTGAGTCGGCCGATGACGCCCCCGTTCGACAGCTGTTCTTGCCCGTTCCCCGTCACGGTGAGGCGCGGTACGTGTTGCAGGCTGAAGCATCCCTGCTGCTGTACCGAGAGACACTCAAGGGGCTTGCGCTCCTCCTGACCTTTGGAACGGGAACCATCCTTTTCGTCGCCTGGGTGGCCAGCGGATGGCTGGCCAAAAAAGTGCTGACCCCGATCGAGGTGGTGAGTACCGGCGCCGAAACGATGTCTGAAGCCGACCTGGGAAAACGATTGACTCTCGATTCACCGTATCAGGAATTTCGTCGGCTTACCCAGGCATTCAACTCCGTGATGGACCGGTTTCAGCGGAGCGTTGATAGTCAACGCCGATTTATCGACCATGCCGCTCACGAAATGCAGACGCCTTTGACCGTCTTGCAGGGCAACCTGGAGGTCGCGCTCCTCAAAGCCAGGACCTCGGAAGAATATCGCGACGCGCTTATCAACAATCTTGAGCAAGTGGGACGTCTGATCTCGCTGACGCGTTCCCTGTTGACGCTCGCGAAGTTCACCGCCGACAAGCCTCCCGTTCACCTCGCGCCGCTCGCCTTGGAGCCATTGATCCGCGATCTCGTGGCCGAATTGACCATTCTTTTCGACGAGCGCCGAATCACCTTGTCGTGTGAATCCCAATCGGTCCCACCTGTCCTGGGCGATGCACAGTGGGTCAAACAAGCGTTGATCAATCTCCTCGACAACGCCCTTCGCTACACCCCGCCCGGCGGAGCCGTGACTGTCCGCTTGCAGGCGATCGGGGAAGGGGTCGCTGTGATTGTCGAGGATACGGGCCACGGGATCGAGCCGGAACATCTGCCTCATCTCTTCGAGCGATTTTATCGGACCGACTGGGCACGGTCGAAGGATTCCGGTGGCACCGGACTCGGACTTCCGATCGTCAAGGAAATCGCGGAAGCCCACGGCGGCGCGATTTCGGTGATGAGCCATGTCGACAAGGGCTCGGTCTTTACCCTGCGGTTTCCTGTTCACACTCCTCGGACGATTCCTGCCTAGCCGGCCGGCGCTCCGCATCTTCCCCCACTTTCATTTTCGTCTTGTCTCTGAGGCGTCGGTTCAGATCGCCGGGTGCGGCTTTGCGTCCGCGGACGTGCATGCCCAAGACGGTTCGGGAAGATGAAGAATTCTTCATGATCCGTTCATGGATCGATCATGTGACCGAGCTATTGTGACACCGGCAGGTGAAGGAAACTCTTTCCAGCAGGACGCTGGTTGAAAAGCTACAGGAGGACGGAATGCAGCACGGAAATGGACGAGAGAATTTGTGGTCGATCGTATTGGCAGGCGGTGACGGAGTGCGGACCAAGGAATTCATCCGGCGTTGGTTCGGCTACGAGAGGCCGAAGCAATACTGCACTTTCGTCGGTTCTCGCTCGATGTTCCAGCACACCCTCGACCGAGCGGCCAAATTGACCCCCTGGGAGCGCGTGGTCGTCGTGGCGGCCCGACACCATCAACATGAAGTCTGGGCCCAGCTCGATGGCAGACCGGCCGGCATGGTGCTGTTACAGCCTAAGAACGTGGACACGGCGGCCGGCATATTTCTGCCCCTCACTTTCATCTTGGCGCGTGATCCGTGGGCGACCGTGGTGATCTATCCATCGGATCATTTCGTCCATCCGGAGGATTCGTTTGTGGCTGCAGTCGAGCAGGCGGTGCGGGGAAGCGCCGGTCTTGACGGCCGACCCGTCTTACTCGGGGTCAAACCGGACAGCCTGGAATTGGAGTATGGCTGGATCAAGCCGGGACGCTTTCTGGGATGGACAGGGAAGGCGCCCGTCCATGCGGTGGAGACGTTCCTTGAGAAACCAGACGAGGCCGCTGCCATCGAAGCCGAGGCCGCCGGCAGTCTGTGGAATACGATGGTACTGGCAGCCGAAGGAAGAACACTCTGGAGCTTGGGATGGACGTGCTTTCCCGAGATGATGCCGCTCTTCGAACGGCTGAAAGAAGCCATCGACACGGCTGAGGAACTGAGGGTCCTTGACGAAATCTATACGATCATGCCGCCCCGGAACTTCTCCTCGCACCTGCTCGAATGCGCGCCGGAACGGCCCGCGGTCATGGAAATGACGAGGGTCCTCTGGAGTGACTGGGGGAAGCCCGAGCGAATCCTGTCGGGTCTCGAAAAGATCGGGAAACGGCCGGCGACGGCGGAGGTCGCGCTCCCATTCGTCTATGTAGGGTGATGAACGGTTCAGCCGCGTGCATCTCTATAGCGTGCGTACCGAGCGGTATCGCACAGACATGACAGGATGATCCAGAACGCGCTCGTCTACCCGAGTCCGCTTGAGACATTCAGATACGCTGCATTCTTAAGAGGATTACGTAGAGCGCGATGGGTCTCGGTGACAGGTTGGATTTCATCGGTATGACTTTTGCGGGACAGAAATTCCGTCACGCGATAGAGACTCGAGTCTATCTCAAAATTGTTGGAGCAGCATGGTGAGGGATGCGAGCTGCACAAAAGCGAGAAAGTTATCGGCGGCGTTGGTTTCCACGCAGGTCGCGGTCGTCTTGGGTCTTCAGTTTCTCTGTGGATTCGTGCGACGCGATCACCACATTTGAGATTAGAGTCTAGGGGGATTGCTAGTTGCTCTGTTGTTCGAACAAGACGATTGGTAGCGGTCAAGTGATGTTGTTTTCTCACTAGGAGCCACCACAGTGAACCTCAAGGGGCTGGTTCATCGAGAACTCGGCGAGGGACTGACGGAAAAAGAGCTGGCCTCGGCCGTGGCGGTGTCCGAGCGGACGATCGAGAATATTCTGGCCGGCAGGCTGCCGCATGACCGTACCACCTGGGAAAAATTCGCGCGGTACTTTCGGATGGATGTGGATTTCCTGCGGACCGGAGAGTCGACCCATGCGAGAACAACGGTGGAACTCCCGGGGAGTACCCATCATTCCGCGGCGGGTGAAATCCGGAAGTTTCCCCTGCTCCAGTGGCAGCACCTGGGCCAGATCGTCACGGGCCAAACCCTTCCTGAGGCCGCCCACGCCGAAGCTCTGATCGAGGCGACGGACGTGACGGGGATACGCACCGTCGCCGCGAAAGTCCCGGACGACTCGATGGAGCCCCTGTTCAGCGAAGGAGAAATGATTTTTGTGAATCCCGACCTCGAATGGAACCCGGGCGACTATGTCATTGCCCAGAGTGGGGACGGACACTCGGACGCCCTGTTCCTTCGACAGATCAAACGCATCGGCAGTCACTGCATGCTCCATCCGCTGAACCGGAAATACGACGATCTTCCGGTCACGACCCGAGACGCCGTGTGGGGAAAGGTCGTCAGGCTGCGCAAGAATCTCTGAAACCTTTTGAATATCTTCATGAGCATGGAGAACGATGACATGATCCTCTACAACCAAGCGGCCGGTCCGGAAAGGGAAGTATGATGAAACGTAACGGTTGGTGGCGATTTGTGATTGTCCTTGCGTGGTGGCTCGGCGCCGGCTCCCCCGTCGGCGCAGCGCCTGATTTGGAGTCGACTCATCCGCAGTTGGTGCCCGGCGATCGGGTGCTGCTCGGCACAGTCCTGGAAATCAGAAGTGACCAGGCACGAGTCGACACCGGAGAGCTCGAGCCGCGGTTCATCCCCATGGGGGTCAGGAAGGCCAAGGGGCTGCCGGATCTTAAGGCAGGCGATCGGATCGAACTCACCGTCAATGATCAAAACCTGTTGGTCGATGTGCATAAAGTCGGTGAGTCCTCCCATCACCGTGTGATTCACGGTCAGCTCGCCGGGCCCATGGAAACCGGACACGACAAGGCGGTGATTCGTACAACGAATGGGAAAGAGGAATCTCACCTGGTGAGGCCGGTCGCTCGAAGCAAGGTCGCCTCCGTTCCCGTGGGCGTGGACGCCGTCTTTCTCATCGACGAACTGGACAAGGTCGTGGATGTGACCTACGGCAGCAAAGAGGCGGTTCATCACGCGGCGGAACTTTGGCAAAAGAAGACTCCCTTGAAGGGCAACCTGAGCCGCATTGTCGGCGTGATCGTAAAGCCCTTGAAAGACGATACCGTCGTTATTCGCACCGAGGACGGCAAGGAGCGCTCCTATCCGGTACGTCCGCTCATTCAGCAACGACTGACCGCGGTATCCAAAGGTGATTCCGTGGTGCTTCTCGTTGACGATGAACAGAAAGTGACGGATGTCGCGTTCACGCCAAGAAATTAAGAAGGAGGCGGTATGAAAACCCCCATCGCGCTGTTCGTGTTTACACTGATCGGCAGTATCGGGATCGCAACCCTTCTATACGCAGCGAGTTCCAAGATTGTCGAAGGAGACGTGCTGAAGATCGAGGGAGACTATTATACGGTGCACGATACGGCCGGCCACGAAGTCCGCTTGCATGTCGACAAGACCACGCACTTGGAGGGCGGCACCTTCAAGGTGGGGGACAAGGTCGAGACCCACGTGACGGATAAGGGGCACGCGCGTTCCATCATCCATCTAACCGCCGCCGGTACGATGGCCACGTCTGGTTCGAGGATCGTCGAAGGAGATGTGCTGAAGATCGAGGGAGACTATTATACGGTGCACGATACGGCCGGTCACGAAGTCCGCTTGCATGTCGACAAGACCACGCACCTGGAAGGCGCTTTCAAGGTGGGGAACAAGGTCGAGGCTTATGTGACGGATAAGGGCCACGTGCGGTTCCTATACCACATCAAGCATCTCGAGCCGGCGAAATAGGGTGCCAGGTTCCCAGGTTCCATGGGGCGCGCTCACGATTGCTGGGTTCCAGCACGCGACTCGATTCTCAAGCGGCGAAGGGACCCACACCATGGCGTGAGAGCGCGAAGCGAGCACCGCCGACTGTGCGCAGTAGTGGTCAAACCATAGATGACCGTCGACGACTGTCGAAGATAGCTTGCGCGGTTTGCGATAAGAGGTGCCTCACCAACGCAGAATATCCTCCTGCCTGCGCAGGAGGTGCACTGCACGCTGACGCGTGCACGTCACAGGGAGATTGATCATGAACGGAGATTCGCCTATTCTGAACGTTTCCCTCACTGCTGTCATGAGTGTGTGCCTTTCCGGTTCCGTCGTCCTAGCAAGCGAGCGGTCACTGAGTACTGGTCCGATCACGCACCTGATTGCTGAGCAAGCCCAAAGCGACGAACAGGTCAAGTACAAGGTCGAGGAGCGTCTCCGAACGGATGGCCGCATAGATTGGGAGGTCCTCGACGTCGAAGTGCACGAAGGACAGGCGACGCTCTACGGCGAAGTCTTGACGGAGGACCAGAAGGGACTGGCCAGCCTAATCGCAAGTACTGTTCCCGGGGTGAAAAAGTTGAATAACCGCATCATCGTCGATAAGCCGATCTCGACAGACTATCGCCTCCGGAAGGCGGTATGGAGCACCTTGCGAGGCGTGGATGCGCTGCGAGAACAGACGCACACGTTGCGGGTCCGTGTGGACCATACGGTGGCCACGCTGTCCGGCTCGGTTGAGCAGCCGCTCCAGGAAGAGGCGGCGGTGAAGGCTGCCCAATCAGTTCAGGGAGTCAGCAAGGTGGTGAATGCGATCAAGGTGCAACCGAGGTCCTAGCAGACCGAACGCGAAACATAATACCTTCGTTACCATTTCGGTGGACTTCTAGTGAGCGGACGCGACCCGGAAAAGGGTCGAAACGGAACATTCCACCTCACACATCGCACGGGTTGGCTCCTGCACCCGGGCCTCCTCGGGGCGAGAGCCGGCGCCTGTGTGGCCTGTCTTCAATGAGGCGGTCGCAGACCCGTTCGCGCCGCCGATGCCTCCGAACGTGACGCTGGACCAAGTCAACAAGCTAGCGGTGTCCCTCGCACGGAGTGAATCGAACCGGGAGCAGATCCTGCTTACGGCCCTCGCAGATATGGTTCATGAATTTTTCTAAGGGTCCGACGCATTCCGCGGCTGCCGTGTGGCGCGTGCCGCTTGGCCAGACACCGGCCTACCTCGATCCATCCAGGCAAGAGGCGCTGCTCTTCTCTCTCGGGCAGTCAGCGGAAGAGCACGCGGTCGGGAAGTTGGGTTGAAGGACGTGGTCCGGGCCGGTGAGTGAAAGAACCAGGAGCCCGCAATGATACGAATCAAACGTGTGTACAGTGAGCCGCGCGCGCGTGACGGCGTTCGCGTCTTGGTTGATCGCGTGTGGCCACGGGGAATCACCAAAAAACGGGCTCAGATCGTCGAATGGTGGAGGGATGTCGCGCCGAGCACCTCGCTCCGCAAATGGTTCGGACATGAACCAGCCAGATGGACTGAGTTTCGGAAGCGATACCAAGCGGAGTTGGGTCGGTCCGGAATGGTGGATGAGCTGCAAAAGCTTGCGCGCCTCTCACGCAAACGGACGATCACACTTGTGTATGGCGCAGCCGATGAGGAGCACAACCAAGCCGTCGTCTTGAAAGAGGTCTTGGATAAGGTCGCCTACAAGAAGATCATCGCGAAGAGGCCGCGTGACAGGAGCGGCGGATGAGATGGCGGCGATGCACGACGTAATAAAACGGCTGTTGTTCGCAACCGACTTTTCTGCCTGCGCCAGCCACGCCGAGGAGTACGCGGCGAAGCTAAGCTCGACTTGCGGAGCCTCGGTCGATGTCATCCACGTATCGGAAATCTACCCAGGGATCTACGCCGGAATACAGGACCATCGCGAGACGGACGGCATGCTGGCCGATACGGTCCGCCGCCTTCAACGATCGACGGTTCCGGTGACCGGTCATCAGTCGACCGGCATTCCCAGCGTGCAGATTTGCGCTGCGGCCGAGGCCTGGAACGCGGATGTCATCGTGATGGGCACCCATGGAAGAACCGGTCTCGGCCACATTCTATTGGGCAGTACTGCCGAACGCGTCGTGACCATGGCCCCCTGTCCCGTGTTGACGGTGCGAGCGGCGAGCGGATCCGAGGCGACGCCCGGTCATGGTCCGATCAGGTTCCAACACATCGTCATCCCGATTGATTTTTCCGAGTGCTCGGTGGGTGCCTTGGAGTACGGTATCCAGATGGCGAAGGTCTTCGGCGCATCCTTGACGCTCCTCCACGTCCTGGAACCCGTGTTCTACGGCCATGATTTTACGCTGCCCCAGGAGTTGGGGGGAGGCCGGCTCGACGAACGACTCGACGCCCAATTCAAGACGTACGTGAGCACGATCAGGTCGGCGGGCGTCTCGGCCCGTCAGGTGATTCGTGGCGGGGCGCCGGCCGATTCGATTCTCGAATTTGTTCGAGCGTCGCCTTGTGATCTCATCATCATGGGGACGCATGGCCGGCGAGGGATTTCCCGCGCATTACAGGGCAGCGTCGCGGCAACCGTCTTGCGTCTCGCCCCCTGCCCCGTCCTCGCAGGAAAGAAGTTCCCTCGCTCGTTCGTGTCGTGACCGGTTCACGTTGGATTCCTGGACCAGCCACCCTCAGCTGACGCCGCGCGGGAGTCGGAAAAGATTCCCAGTACCTTCACAAGAGGTCAAGCTTTAGTCGTGAGCGGTGTATACGCCGACAACAAGGTCAAGGCTGGTTCCGAAGGTGTGGAAATCAAGACGACTCGGAAGGCCGGTGGCGCCGTCGATACTCACGGAGCGCGGGATCAATGGATGTGCGTCTTTGTCTACCACGTGGACAACGAGGCTGAACCTGCAAGAGACAGAACGTCGATGACGGTTACAGAAATCTACCTTGGAGAGGTCACGAGGGATGACTTTCGAAAGAATCAACGTGGTGAGTTAGGCACTCGAACGGCGACCTTGCACAAGAGCGGGATTGAAAAACTGAGACAGAACTGGGTATACAAGCTGAATTAATACAGTAAGACGTCTAGACGTCTTTGTCAACAGCATGACCGTTCGACAAGCCTGAGGAAGACTTACTTTCGCTCTTTGATTGCTCGTTCGACCTCGCGGCCGGCTTCGCGGGCTTTAATGGAGTCGCGGCGGTCATACAGTTTCTTGCCCTTGGCCAGTCCCAGTTCCACTTTGGCGAAGCCGCGCTTGGTGAAATAGATCCGGAGGGGGATGAGCGTCAGCCCTTTCTGCTGGGTCTTGCCGAGCAGCTTGTTGATTTCCTTCCGGTGCAGGAGGAGCTTCCGCACCCTGACCGGATCATGGTTCATGATATTGCCGTGGCTGTAGGGACTGATGTGACAGTGGTGGAGGAAGATTTCTCCGTCCCTCACGCTCGCATAACTGTCCTGGAGATTGACCTTGCCTTCCCGCAGAGACTTGACCTCCGTGCCCTGCAACTGGATTCCGGCTTCAAACTTCTCTTCGATGAAATAATCGTGGAACGCCTTGCGGTTGGTCGCCACGGCCCGTTCCGTCTCTCGTTGTGCCATCCGTCGCTCAGCTTCCCGTCTTGACCCAGCCGGCACCACGCCCTAAGATCCGACCATGCGCGGCCCCGGACCAGTCGATGCCTTCGGAACCATCCTGTCCGGCCTGGCGAAGCGGCTCGGCCTGGAGTCGCGCCTGCTGGAATTGCGCCTTCAACGTGATTGGGTCCGGATCGTCGGCGAACCGATGGCGTCCCATACCTGGCCGGATCACATTCGCTTTAAGAAACTCCACCTCATCGTCCGCAACTCCGTCTGGATGCAGCAACTGACGTTTTTGAAGCCGGCGCTCCTGGCCAAACTCCATGAAGCGAACGCGACACTCATCACGGACCTCGCGTTGCGCGTGGGCGAACTTCCTGCAAGCCGCAGCGGCACGGATCCTGCGCTGTCGGCCGCCCTGGTTCCGACGACCGAGGCGGCCCTGGTCGAGGCTTCGGCTCACGCATCGGCCATCCAGGACGAAGAACTCCGGCGCCGCCTCACGCAGGTGATGGCCGAGGCCCTGTCACGCGCCGGCCATCGTTAGGATCCGGGCTGGAGCGCTTCCTTGAAGAGCCGACGAGAGTACGCGGCGGTTGCAGCCGAGTCCGGTCCGTCCACCAGCGGACCGATGCGCCCCTCCTCTTCCGATTCCGACAGTTGATAGAACCCGCGCATCGCTTTCCGAAATCCTTCGCGAACCTCCCGATCTCCTCCGCTCAGGTATTTGTGCAGAATCGGCGCTTCCGCCCAGGCGTCATGAGTGAAAATATAAATAGTGATTTGTCGGTATCGCCCCTTCGGATCGTCCGGCGTGGTGGGCCTGATCTTCATGGAACCGAAGTTTCTGGTTTCGCGCCCGACCTTCCGAAACCGCTCGATGAGCGTCTCGATTTCGGTGTCGCTCGTCCAAGCCGGCACGTGCACCGACACCGCGGTCCCCTCCTGCGATCCAATACTGTAGGGCGGAATCGATCGGTCCGGCCGGCTGAGGTACATCCCGCCCCAGATCAGGCCGAATGATCCGAAGAACACCGCGAGGGCCAGCTTGACGACGGTATCGAGCGGTTTCTTCCGTGGGGCAGGGGGCTGGGCCTGGATCGTGGTGT
The DNA here is from genome assembly GCA_029194535.1 of Nitrospira sp. Lineage (NCBI taxonomy): Bacteria > Pseudomonadati > Nitrospirota > Nitrospiria > Nitrospirales > Nitrospiraceae > Nitrospira > Nitrospira sp. The sequence continues at coordinate 300,265 of JARFXR010000001.1, forward strand.
TGTTCATGAGCGGGGCGAGCGGCCACGAGGGCGGGCGGAGCGGGCGTTATTGACCGGCGACGCCTTCAGCGGGATTTTGCTCTTCCCGCTCACCGCTTTCAGCGAGCCGGGCCACCGCCACGACACGGTCCTCCTCACCCTCGAGGTCGAGAATCCGGACGCCTTGCGTGTTGCGACCGATCTCACGAATGTCATCCACTTTACACCGAAGCACCTTGCCTTGTGCGGCCATCAGCATGATCTCATCGCCATCGCGCACTTGGAGAAACCCGACGGCCAATCCGTTCCGTTCGGTCGTCTTCACGCTGATGATTCCCTTACCGCCGCGGCCCTGGACACGATATTCCGTGACCGGCGTCCGCTTGCCGTAGCCTTCCTCCGTCACGGTCAGGATGGCGGTCGTCGAGTCGGGGGTGATCGTCTCCATCCCGATCACCTCGTTGCCTTCTTCGAGCGTGATGCCCTTCACCCCGTAGGCGGTCCGTCCCATCGGCCGGACCTCGTCCTCTTTGAAGCGGATGGTGATGCCCTGTTTCGTGCCCAGCAGAATCTCCCGTTGGCCGTCCGTGATGTGGACACCGATGAGCTTGTCGCCCTCTTCCAGTCCCAGCGCGATGATGCCGCCCTGGCGTGGATTGCTGTAGGCTGACAGCTCGGTCTTCTTGATGATCCCCCGCTTCGTGGCCATGACCACGAAGCGGTCGTCACGGTATTCCTTGACGGGCAGCGTGGCCGTCACCTTTTCGCTTCCCGAGAGGGCCAGCAGATTGACCAGCGCCTTGCCTTTGGCCGCGCGGCTCGCCTCGGGGATCTCGTGCACCTTCAGCCAGTAGACTTTTCCGGCATCCGTGAAAAACAGCAACGCGTCGTGGGTCGAGGCCGTAAAGAGCGTCTCGACGAAATCCTCGTCCTTGATGCCCATCCCGATCTTGCCCTTTCCCCCGCGGCGCTGGGCCCGATAGAGCGACGCAGCGTTGCGCTTGATGTAGCCGGCGTGGGAAATCGTGACGACGACCTCCTCTTCGGCGATCAGATCCTCGACGCTGATCTCGGCCTCTTCCTTGACGATTTGCGTCCTCCGCTCGTCGCGATAGGTCTCGTAGATCCGCGTCAGCTCGTCCTTGATGATCTTGCGCACCAGAGCCTCGCTGCCGAGGACCGACTTGAGATACTCGATCTGCTTCAACACCTCCGCGTATTCTTCGATCAGCTTGGTACGCTCCAGTTGCGTCAGCCGCTGGAGCCGCATGTCCAAGATGGCGTTCGCCTGAATCTCGCTCAGGGCGAACTGTCGCACCAGGCCGGCCCTGGCCTCATCCGGCGATTGAGCCCGCCGGATCAAGGCGATCACGGCATCGAGGTTATCGAGCGCGATCTTCAGGCCCTCCAGAATATGCGCCCGCTCCTCGGCTTTCCGCAGCTCGAAGGACGTCCGCCGCACCACCACTTCGCGGCGATGCTCGATGAAGTGGTGAAGGATCTGCTTGAGGTTCAGCACCTCCGGACGGTTGTTCACCAGCGCCAACATGATCACGCCGAACGTCGTTTCAAGCTGCGTGTGCTTGTAGAGATTATTCAGGACGACCAACGGGATTTCCGCCCGCTTGAGTTCGATGACGATGCGGACGCCCTCCCGCGCCGAGGATTCGTCGCGCAAATCGGAAATGCCCTTGATCCGGTCGTCCTGGATCAGCTCCGCAATTTTCTCGATCAGCTTCGCCTTGTTCACTTGGAACGGAATCTCCGTCACGATGAGCCGCTCACGGTCCGTGCGCTGCTCCGATTCCACGACGACCTTCGCCCTCAGCTTCAGCAGGCCGCGCCCGGTCTCGTAGGCGTCCTTGATGCCGCTCATGCCGTAAATGAATCCGGCGGTGGGAAAATCCGGTCCGGGGATCTTCTTCATCAATTGCGCCACGGTCACGTCGGGATTCTCCAGCAGCAGCAACAGCCCTTCCACCACCTCGCCCAGATTGTGCGTCGGGATGTTCGTCGCATAGCCGACGGCGATGCCGCCCGCTCCGTTGATGAGGAGATTGGGAACTTTCGTGGGAAGGACGAGGGGCTCCACGCGGGACTCATCGTAGTTCGGACCGAAATCCACCGTTTCCTTGTCGATGTCGGCCAAGAGTTCCTCGGCCAACCTCGTCATGCGGGCTTCGGTGTACCGCATGGCGGCAGGAGAATCACCGTCCATCGATCCGTAGTTGCCCTGGCCGTCCACCAGCGGATAGCGCATGTTGAAATCCTGCGCCATGCGCACCAGGGTGTCGTAGATCGCCGAATCGCCATGCGGATGATAGTTGCCCATGATCTCGCCGACGATCTTGGCCGACTTGCGGTAGGCCCGATTGTGGACCAGGCCCATCTCGTTCATGCCGAAGAGGATGCGGCGATGCACGGGCTTCAAGCCGTCGCGGACGTCGGGGAGGGCGCGTCCCACGATCACGCTCATGGCGTAATCCAGATAGGACGACCGCATCTCGTCTTCGATCGCGATCTGGCCTAGGCGTTCATCCGGCGGCATCTTTGGCTTCCATTCCTATTTTCCTATTTCATTCTTCCCGCAACCCAATGGATGTAGCGCGGGTGGCGGCGGACGGGCGCCCCGACACGCGCAGCGGAAGGGACCCACTGGGGGATGGGTGGAGCGAGCATGTCGGGGCTGTCCACCGACAGGACCCGCCCGCTACACGTCCAAATTTCTCACTTCGAGCGCGTGCGCTTGGATGAAGTTCCTGCGCGGCTCCACTTCGTCGCCCATGAGAATGGTGAAAATCTCGTCCACCCCGGTCATGTCTTCCAGCTTGACCTTGAGCAGGGTGCGGACCTCCGGATTCATGGTCGTCTCCCAGAGCTGCTCCGGATTCATCTCGCCCAACCCTTTGTAGCGCTGAATGCTGAGCCCCTGCTTCCCCAGATCCAAGATGGTCTTGACCAAGTCGGCGGTGGAATGAATCTGCTGCTCCTGCCCCTTGGACTTGAGCCGATAGGGCAGGCGGCCGAGACCGATGGCGGACGGCGTCAGTTTCTGCAGTTCCCGGAAATCGGCGGAGCCGACCAGGTCGTGAGTCACATCGAGCGCGTGCGCGATTCCGTTGGCATGGACTCGGCAGGACACCCGGCTCGATTGGTGTTCCTCGTCCTGAAGAATGTCGAGGGTGGGAGCCAGCTTGGGAAAGACCAGACCGAGCGTCTTCTTCACGTTCGCCACGATCGTGACGAGGGCCTCACGGCTCTTGAGGAGATCCCGATCCAAACCCGGCTCGTCGACGAACGCCCGGAGCATCGCGGCTTCGTGCGGTTTCTTGTTCAACCGCATGAGCAACGTCTCGAACGCGATCATCTTCTTGAGAATCGGCAGCAACCGCCGTCCCGTGACGAAACCCTGCGCCCCTTCCACATAGAGTTCGACGTCCTCGACGGCGAGATCGGCCAAGTGCTCGTTCAGCGCCCCCTCGTCCTTCAGATACCGCTCGGCCTTGCCCTTCTTCACCTTGAAAAGCGGCGGCTGCGCGATATACACGTAGCCCCGCTCGAGCAGCTCGGGCATTTGCCGGAAGAAGAACGTCAGGAGCAGCGTCCGAATGTGGCTCCCGTCCACGTCGGCGTCGGTCATGAGAATGATCTTGTGATATCGGGCTTTCGCGATGTCGAAGGTGTCCTTGTCGGCCTTGTCGCCTTCCTCGCGCTTGCGGCCGATGCCGGTGCCCAAGGCCATGATGAGCGTGCGGATCTCGTCGCTGGTGAGCATCTTGTCGAAGCGCGCCTTCTCGACGTTCAGGATCTTGCCCTTCAGCGGCAAGATCGCCTGGAATTTCCGGTCGCGCCCTTGTTTGGCCGAGCCGCCGGCCGAATCTCCCTCGACGATGTACAATTCGCTGACCGCCGGGTCCTTCTCCGAACAGTCCGCCAACTTGCCGGGCAGCGACCCTCCGTCGAGCGCGCTCTTGCGCCGGATGAGATCCTTCGCCTTGCGGGCGGCCTCGCGGGCACGGGCGGCGTCGATGGCTTTCCCGATGATCTTCCGGGCGACCGGAGGGTTCTCCTCGAAGTAGGTCCCCAGCGCCTCGTTGACCGCGGCTTCCACGACCCCCTTCACCTCGCTGTTGCCGAGCTTGGCTTTGGTCTGACCCTCGAACTGGGGGTTGCGGACTTTCACGCTCACGACGGCCGTGAGTCCCTCGCGCACGTCGTCGCCCGTGAGCGACTCGGTCTCCTTCTTGAGGAGATCATTGGCGTTGGCATAGTTGTTGATCGTCCTCGTCAGGGCGGCCTTGAACCCGACCAGGTGGGTGCCCCCTTCCTTTGTGTTGATGTTGTTCGCGAAGGAGAACAGGTTCTCCGCATAGCCGTCGTTGTACTGGAGCGCCACTTCCAGAATCATCTTCTCTTTTTCGACGTTCACATAGATCGGCTTGTGCAAGGGAGTCTTGGCTTCGTTCAGGTGCTCGACGAACGACACGATGCCGCCCTTGTACAGGAACGTCTGTTCCTTGGCGGGCTCCTTGCGCTCGTCCTTCAAGGTGATCGCGAGGCCCTTGTTCAGGAACGCCAGCTCTCGAAGACGCTGCGCCAGCACGTCGAAGCTGAACTCCAGCGTCTCGAAAATCTGGTCGTCCGGCTTGAATCGGACCTTGGTGCCGCGGCGCTTCGTTTTCCCGCTGTCCTTCAGCGGGGCGCCGGGCTTCCCGCGCTCGTACCGCTGCTCGAAGACCAGGCCGTCCTGCCAAATCTCCAGTTCGAGCCATTCGGACAGCGCGTTGACGACCGAGATGCCGACTCCGTGCAATCCGCCGGACACGGTGTAGGCGCCCTGCTCGAACTTGCCGCCCGCGTGGAGCACCGTGAGCGCTACCTCCGCGGCCGACTTCTTCTGGGTCGGATGCATTCCGGTGGGAATGCCGCGCCCGTTGTCGACGACCGTCACGCTGCCGTCGATGTGCACGGTAACTTCGATCGCTTCCCCGAAGCCGGCCATGTGCTCGTCGACGCTGTTGTCGACGACTTCGTAGACGAGATGGTGCAGCCCGTCCACCCCGGTGCTGCCGATGTACATCGCCGGACGCTTGCGGACCGCGTCGAGCCCTTCCAGCACCTTGATCTGGTCCGCGCTGTAGCTGTCGGACTTCGGTGAGTTCGGTTCGCCCGATCTCTCGTCAGATTCTTTCGTGGCCATCCCGTTTCCTAGTCGCCCCGCCTCTCAGCGCGCCCTGCATCACGCGCGCCGGATTCAGATCTTGATCGGCATCACGACGCACCTGAATCCGGGACTTTCCGCTTCTTGAATGAGGCAGGGACTCAACGGATTGTCCATTTGGAGCGAGAGGGTCTCGCCGTCCATGACTCCGAGCACGTCGAGCAGATACCGTGCGTTGAATCCGGTATTCAGCGCCTCTCCTTCGTACCGCGCCGGCAGATCTTCCGCCGCCTCCCCGTAGTCGGGACTGCTGGAGAACAACGAAAGCCGGCCCGGTGCAAACGACAATTTGACCGCGTTGGCTTTGTCCCTGGACAGCACGGACACGCGGCGCAACCCGCTCTCCAACTCCAGCCGAGCGACGTTGATGCGCCTGTTGCTTTCTTTGGGAATCACCTGCTGATAGTTCGGATAGTTGCCCTCCATGAGGCGCGAGGTCAGCAACAGCCCGCTCTTCCGGAAAATCATGAGGTTTTTCGTGAACCCGATCAGCGGTTCGCCGTCACCGCCTTCTTCCAACAGGCGTCGCATTTCATGGGCCGCCTTCTTCGGGATGATGGCCTTGATCTCCTGCGGCACGCCCTTCCCTTCCGGCTTTCCCAAGTCCTGTTCCGCCACGGCGAGCCGGTGGCCGTCGGTCCCGACCAAGCGGAGCGTCGTTTTCCGGTCGGCGGAGATCAACATGACGAGCAACCCGTTCAGGATGTAGCGGGCGTCGTTGTCTCCCGCGGCAAAGAGGGTTTTCCGGATCAGCTCCAGCAGACCGGCCCCGGACAGGGGAATGAGGCCCTCGCGTTCGATGGTCGGCAGGGCCGGGTAATCCGCGCTGGGCAATCCCACGATCTTGAACTGGCTCTTCCCGGCCTGGATGTTCGTCCAGTTGTTCTCCGCGCTGGTGATCTCAATGTCGCCCGAGGGCAACTCCTTGATGATCTCGTAGAGCTTCCGGGCAGAGAGGGTAATGCCGCCGGTATTCTGGACCGTCGCCTTGTAAAAGCCGCGCATGCCGATCTCGAGATCCGTGGCGATGATTTCCACTCCCTCCTGTTTGGCTTCCAGGAGAATGTTCGACAGGATCGGCATGGTGTTGCGCTTTTCGACGACCCCCTGGACACGTTGCAGGCCCGTCAGCAGTTCGTCGCGTCCGATGCGTACCTTCATGGTCCCCTTCTCCCCGAGCGGCCGTCAGCCGCGCAGGATCTTGTCCCTGAGTCCATCCAGCGTCGCCTGCAGCGCGCTGTCGCTATCCCGCGCCTTGCCGATCTGTCGGCAAGCGTGAATGATCGTCGTGTGGTCCTTGCCTCCGAAATGCCGCCCGATTTCCGGATATGACGCGTCGGTCAGCTCCCGACAGAGGTACATGGCGATCTGTCTCGGATGGACCAGGGTCTTGCTCCGGCGCCGGGACTTCAGATCCGCGATTCTCACGTGAAACCACGTGCTCACGACCTCCTGGATATCCTCCAGGGCCACGATCTTCTTCTTGTCGCCGATGAGGTCTCTCAGGACGTTTCTGGCCATGTCCAACGTAATGACTTGCCCCGTCAGCGACGCATAGGCGCCCAACCGGACCAAGGAGCCTTCCAATTCCCTGATGTTGCTTTTCATCGTGGTCGAGAGGAACTGGATCACGTCCTCCGGCAGCGTGACGCCTTCATCTTCTGATTTCTTGCGCAAAATGGCGATTCGTGTTTCGACGTCCGGCGGCTGGAGATCGGCGATCAGTCCCCACTCGAAGCGCGACCGCAACCGCTCCTCGATATCGGGCATGTCTTTCGGAAAACGATCGCTGGAGAGGACGATCTGCTTGTGCGCCTCGTAGAGGGAGTTGAAGGTGTGGAAGAATTCTTCCTGCGTCCGTTCTTTCCCGGTCAGAAATTGGATGTCGTCGATCATCAACATGTCGATGTGTCGGTACCGCTTCCGCAGGTCCATCATCTTGTCGTAGCGGATCGAGTTGATGACCTCGTTCGTAAACTGCTCGGTCGTCAGGTACGCGATCCGCAAATCCGTCAGTTCCGCGACGTGATTGCCGATGGCATTGAGCAGGTGAGTCTTGCCGAGGCCGACCCCTCCGTAGATGAACAACGGATTATAGGCCTTGGCCGGCTGCTCGGCCACCGCCATGCAGGCGGCATGGGCGAATTGATTTCCGGCGCCGACGACGAAGTTCTTGAACGTATACTTCGGATTCAGCTGGATACCGCGCTTCGGTTTGGCCCCTGCAACGGCTCTGGCTGCCTGATCGATCACGGTGGAGTCCAGGTGCTTGGCCGGCAGACGGTTGAAGACCACGAACGACACGGCCGTTTCCCCGCCGCCGCGGGCCGTCGAGACGGCCTCCTCCAGAAGCGGTCCGTAATGCTGACTCAGCCAGTCACCGAAGAACTTGTTCGGCACCGCAATCTGAGCCGTACTGTCCTCGATCCGTTCGAGGTGAACCGGCGTAAACCATGTGTCGTACACCTGTTTTGGGACTTTTCCCTGGATATAGGCCAGGGCCTCTTGCCACACCGATGCGACAGTCATAATCCCTGCAATATCACCCATACACAGGCTTATTCACACCTGTGGATAACTGTACATTGTACTCCCTCATCCGGCCGCCCCACACACACTGGGTCTCCGGTCCCCGGATGAGAGATCACCACCCCGACACGTGATTCAGCGGTTGCTGACTCTGCACTCACCGTCAACCCAGAGTCAATCCCCAACTTCATCACCAGGGTCCCTCGGCGAACTTTCGTGGTCACCTCGACACTTATGTCCTTCCCTCCTTCTCCACAGGACCTATTCCTACTCCGACTCCGACGACGAATTTCTTTCTCCTGAGAGACGCTCGGAAGTAAGAGCACTGTTTCTAGATCACCATCACTCGCTCGCTGTCGAATATCTTCTCCACCAATTCGTCGTAAGTGAGCGTCCCTTCGTCCCCCGCGCGATCCTGCTTGAGGCTAAACACAGTCCCATGTGGCACGGACATGACAGACGATGTAGCCGCTTCCAGAAGCACCACATCGGCGGGGGCGTCGGAAGGTCGGAACAGAGTGTCCGGAATCTGATCCGGCGGTCGTCGAAGAAGATAGAGAAATGAGTTCATGTAAAAATCACCGTCCGCTCAGCGGCGCGTAACAAGGCCTGAATATCCTGTCTGGATCGCGATTCGACCGCGTAACCAGGGAGAAGCGTCGCGGGGACGGTGGTATCGTCGACGACGAACCGGACGCCCAGTTGTTGGAAGGAAGGGCGATAGCGCTCGAGGATATCGACATCGATGACGTCGTCGGTGTCCTCACTGAGGAGGCGAGCGGCGGGACCTATGAGAACGACGGTTGTGTCATGGTCGCCGGCGGAAAGGCCGAGGGCGATGCGAAGCGCCTCGACTGGTCGGTGCGTCTCGCGAGGGTCTTCTGTAATCACCACGGCAATACGCTTAGCCATTGTGGACTATGTGGACTATCATGTGAAGGCGAGGAAGCGATCGCAACCATCAATGATCCCGGAGAGCACGACTAAGCCGGAGAGAGACGCGCGCGAATCAACCTGTTCTGTGGAGACGCCGTGTTGCTGGCAGCCATATGCACAGATGGACAGTCTGGCCCCCTGATCGAGGAGGCCGATATAACGATGGTCTCGGACGTTCTTGACGCCCTCGTCGATGAGGTAGAGATAGACCTCGATTCCTCGCCCTAAGGCGGCTCGGGCCAGATGAGCGGCTGTCTCAACGCTGGGGTGCGATGGGGGTGTGGATAACAACAGACCCAGCTTCTGCGCAGCCATGAGATAACCTGGAACTAAAAAGAAACTTCACTTATTATTCAAACAGTTACACTAATACAACTTGGCGAGCCTACGGGGTTTTCGAGAGGAAGTCAACACGAAAAATCGGCGCGTTATGAACGGGGAAGCTGTGCGAGAACATAGCGCGGGAGATCTGGAAGCGGTACCTCTTCTTGTGCCTTCGTATCCATATTTCTGACGATGACGGATCCACGGCGGACTTCGTCGTCACCAAGGAAGACGGCCCAACGGCTCTTGGTCCGGTCAGCCTGACGGAGGTGTGCCTTGAGCGTGGTGGACCGGTAGTCAGTCTGAGCAACCAGCCCGGCCCGCCGCAATGCGTCCAGCACATGTACACCGGCCGGTGCGCCTTCCGTTCCGAACGAAGCCACATAGACCGAGGGGACGGAAGAAGACTGTGGCGCTTCCGGCAACATCAGGGAGATCCGCTCGAGCCCGGCTGCGAAACCGACCGCGGGAGTCTTGGGTCCTCCAAGCGTCTCCACCAGCCCATCGTACCGGCCGCCGGCTCCGACCGCGTTCTGAGCGCCCAAGTGAGACGATGTGACTTCGAAGGCCGTCAGACAATAGTAGTCGAGGCCGCGGACCAAGCGGGTATTCAGGCGAGAGGGGATCTCGAGCGCGGTCAGGCCGGCGAGCACCTCGTCGAAATGAGCCTTTGCTTCCACCGAGAGGTGATCCGTCAGGCGTGGCGCCTCCTCCGTGGCGGCGCGGCATTCGGGTACTTTGCAGTCGAGTACGCGGAGCGGGTTGCTGTCCAGCCGCCGGAGGCAGTTGGCACAGAGGCGGTCGGTGCGCCCCTTCAGAAACGCGACAAGGACCGGAAGATACGCAGCTCGGTCGGCCGCGCTGCCGAGACTGTTGACTTCCAGCGTCAAATCCGGAAGGCCAAGGTCCGACAGAAAGCGCCACAGCAGCGAGATGACTTCCACGTCGGCCCTGGCATCCTGCGTGCCGAAATGTTCGACACCGAACTGGTGAAACTGCCGGAGGCGGCCGGCTTGCGGCCGCTCGTGACGGAACATCGGCCCGAGATAGTAGTATTTCTGCGGGACAGGATCGGCTGCTCGATTGTGTTCGACGAACGACCGGACCGTGCCCGCCGTGCCCTCAGGCCGCAAGGTCAGCAGGGTGCCGTCGCGATCGGGAAAGGTGTACATCTCCTTCTCCACGATGTCGGTGGTGGCTCCGATGCTGCGGGCGAAGAGCGCCGTCACCTCGAAAATGGGCAGACGGATTTCCTGAAATCCGCACCGTTCCGCCCACCGGCGGGCGGCCTCCTCGATGACGCGCCACCGCGGAGTTTCCTCGGGCAAAATGTCCTTGACGCCTTTAATTCCCTTGATCATGAGCAATCTCGCACGTCTCGCCGATGCGAGCGGACTATAGCGACGGCTTCGCGGCCAAGTCAACGAGCAGGCGGACATCGCTGCGCTTGCACGCGGCGGACGCGGAGCGCTATAGTGGCCTCCTTCCACCCTTGTCTCTCCCTGAACCGGAGCGTTGCATGAGCGCAGACCGTCCAAGTCGTCGCGTGATCGCCGTGGCCCCGATGCCGCCTGAAAAATCCGCCTATGCCTTGGCCCGGTACAGCCGGTCTCCCGACTCGATCGAGAACAGCATCCAATGGGTCCACGGCCATTCCTCGGAAAAGTTCTGGGAACAGTTCTACTTCGATTACGGTCACGCCTCCATCGCCGACCTCGGTCACGTCATCGTCTGCTTCGAGGAGATCACCGAATTGGCGGCGATCCGCCTGGAGGACGAACCGCTGTGGGACGGGCAGGCGAAATCGAGCCGGTATCAAAACTTTGCCTCGAGCGGGTGGTATGTACCGGACGCGATTCACGGCAGTGAAACGGAGGGAGCCTACCAGGGCATTCTTCGGAGCCTGGGGGAAATCTACCGCCTTCTGCACGGACCGCTGGTGGAATTTTTGTCGGAGGGCGATCCGCGACCGGAATCCATGAAGCCCGGCGATTATCAACGCACGATCGCCGCCAGGGCCTTCGATGTCACGCGCTATCTGTTGCCGCTCGCGTCCCGCACCAACGTCGGCCAGGTGGTCAGCATCAGAACGCTGGAGAAACAGATCACCCGGCTGTTGTCGTCGCAGCTGCCGGAGCTCCGCATGATCGGCGAAGATTTGAAGGACGCCTGCCAGAGGTCTCCGATGAACGTCTGGGGCGAGCTGAACGGGCAATCGACCGGCGCCCACGAACCGCTGGCCCCCACGCTGGCGCGCCACGCCAAGGCCAACGAGTATCAAGGGACCGTCTACACGGACCTGGCCCGGTATGCGAAAGAGGCGCTCCGCGGAACAGGACTCGACGAGACCGCCACGTGGGGCAGCCAACAGGCGGTCGAGCTGATCGACCCGCACGACCCCTGCGACGAAGTGGTGGCGACGCTTCTCTACCGCGTGTCCCAAGCACCCTACCGACACATCCTGGCCGTGGTCCGCGACTGGACCGAGAAGCAGAAGCAAGAAACGATCGAGGTCGCGCTGAACAGACGGGGTCCGTATGACGAACTCATCAGGGAATTCCGCAGCGGCTATCCGTTCACGTTCGATATTCTCATGGACATCGGCGGGTGGCGCGACCTTCACCGGCATCGGCGATGCCAGCAGATCCAGCAGAACTTCACGACCCGGCATGGGTACGATACGCCCAAGCCGCTCATGCAGGCCGGTCTCGACGGGGAGTATCGGCAAGCGATGGACGCCGTGCAGGCCGACATCGAGCAGCTCAAGAAAGTCAACGGGGAAGCCGCCCTCTACGCCATTCCGTTCGGATTCAAGGTCCGCTGCCTGTTCAAGATGGATTTTGCCGAGGCCGAGTACATCGCCAAGCTCCGCTCCGGCGTGAAGGGACACTGGTCCTACCGGTCCATCGCCTGGCAGATCAAGGAGAAGGTGACGGAGCGCTACCCATCCCTCGGCCGGCACATGCAGGCGACCTCACCGGATATCGAAGACACCTTGACCAGATAGCCGGCCGGTTCTTCTCGTCATGAACGACCATCGAACAGTATGCGAAACCGCTCTCCTGGAGGGAGACTGGGAGCGCGCGGCTCAGGCGGCGCTGGCCTGGGCACGCCATCCCCAGACCGTCAAGGCGCGTGACCCCCGCCCGCATTTCGTGCTCAACGTCACCCATCTCCTCAAGGGGCGATTCGCCGAAGCCTGGGCAAGCCACGCGCACAGTCTTCAAGAGGAGGAGGACATCACGCAGATCAAACAGTGGACGGAGGACCTCGTCGCGATGCACGGCGATCAGGCCTTCGCCCACCTCATCATGGGTCTGTTCCTGGCGCAATCGGGCCAATCGGAGCAATCACAGCAGAGTTACAAGGAGGCCGCGAAGCTGGCGCCGGCGTCCGCCTATCCGCACTATTTTCTGGCGCAGATCCACGAACGGGCCGACCGTCCGGATATGGCGATCAAAGAATATCGAGAAGCCGTCCGGCTCGATCCCGGCTTTGCGCCGGCCCGAACCAACCTGGGCGTGGCCTATCAGGAGCAAGGGCGGTTGGAAATGGCGATTCCCCAATATCGCGAAGTGATCAAGCTGGACCCGAGCGACAGCGTGGCCCATGCGAATCTGGCCTGTGCCTTGGCGGAACAGGGTAAGCAGGAAGCGGCCGTGCAGGCCTACAAGGAAGCGCTCCGGCTGAATCCCCACGACGCCGAAGTGCGGTTTGCGCTGGGCGGCTTGTACGAAACGCGCAACCGGATGGACCTGGCGCAGAAGGAGTATGCCGAAGCGCTCCGGTCGAATCCCGATTTCGGGCCGGCGCATACGGCGCTCGGATGGATCTCGCTGCGGAAGGGGCACTTGCAGGACGCGTATGAGGCCTTCAACCGCGGCCTCAAAGTCAACGAGCAGGACGCCCGCGCCTATCACGGCATCGCCGAATATTATGCGCAACGGCGCAAACCGGAAAGCGCGATGGACAATTACACCAAGGCGCTCAAGTACTACAAAGACCCCGACATGAAGAACGCCATCATGAATCAGCTCTTCCAGGAAGGGCGAGTCGGGGATTAGCGCGCTGCTCAACAGACCGCCAGCGTCGTTCTCGCGTCGCGCAAGAACGATCCGCCGCTCGCTCGTCATCACCTGCCCGCACATCTTCACGCTTGACGAGGTCATCGAGCCCAAGATAGCATCCATAACGGATTCGTTATGGAACCATCCAGGAGGAATCTCATGGCGACCTTAACCATAAAGAATATCCCGGAGCCGTTGGTGAAGCGCCTCAAGCAACAGGCTGCTGCTCATCGCCGGAGCCTGAATTTTCAAGTTATCTCTTATTTGGAGCAAATGACCCACAGCGTCCCAGTCGATGCCGATGCGCTGCTGGCCAGAGCGCGGGCCCTTCGACGGATGCCCAAAGGTATGAAACTAACCGATCGGGTGCTCGACGAACTCAAGGAGGCCGGGCGGCCATGATCGTGGCCGATACCAATCTGCTGATCTATCTCTATGTGCAAGGCCAACGAACGCAGGACAGCGAAGCTGTGCTGCGTCGGGATGCCGTATGGGCGGCCCCGTTGCTGTGGCGGTCCGAGTTTCGGAATGCGCTGATCGGACTGGTGAGAAAAGCTGTGCTCCAACTGGATGAGGCCCTTTCCATCCTCGACGAAGCCGAACGATGGGTGGCCGGACACGAGTACAGCGTGATCTCTCGCCATGTGTTGACGCTCGCCGATCAGTCCGGATGCTCCGCATATGACTGTGAGTTTGTCGCCCTTGCACAGGACCTAGGGGCGCCCTTGGTCACAAGCGACCGCCAGTTGTTGAAAGCCTTCCCCGTCGTTGCCGTTTCACCCTCGGCCTTTGTGGCTTAAAACAGGCCCTCGCTCGAGGCGCGCAGTGGAAGGACCAAAACCTGACTCGCTAGATCCGAAGAGAGGGGATGGGCAAGTTGCATCATATGTATGAACACCTTTGAGCAGTTGCAAACCCTCCTACGGACGGCCCGCACCATCTTCATCGAAATTCCGGCAACACGTTTCATTTCGGGCTATCAAAGAGACCGGGAGAAGCCATAAAAGCGAGAGAACTATACTCGATACTCCTTTGTGGTCACGGACTGGCAAGTCGTTGGGCGACGAGCGGAAGCTTATTGGAACCCTGTCGCCTGCCTCAACAATTATGGGATTTCTTGCCTTCGGAACAATCTTGGCCTGGATTCTAGCGATTATTGCCGCAGTGGTTTGGGTAGGAATAGTGTTGTGGCACGCAATAGCGTGAACAATATCCTGATGATAGTATCACCCGTACTTCCTCGGAGATGCATTTCACAAGATTTGCGGTGACTCGGGCATTTAGAGACCGGAGGAATGAATTTCCAGGATTTCGCAGGTATTCAAAGGCGACGCTGGCAAGGCCGCAGCGAACGAGAAGGCGAGGCGTATGGTTGCTGATACGTTGAGCCTTTGAGTAATGCGAGAACGTAGCCGGTGGCGTTTTTCAACGCCTGATTACAGTTCGCGGATGGCGCCCTGAAGAACCGTAATCTGCGTCACCGGATCGCCGGAACTCCGCAGTTCGGCTCGGATCTGATCTTTCAGGTAGGAGGAATAGCCGACGCGATCCAGCAGCAAGTCGAGAAACCGCTCGGCGGGAAGCAGACTCTGGGCTTTGAGCTCGTCGATGGTCTCGTCGCTCACCGGGACGTACGTACTGCCCAGGTGGAACACCACGTTGTAATAACGGCCTTGCCCGATTCGTTCGAACCGCAATCCTTTCACGATAGACTCCTGACCGTGGACGGACCGCCATTCTAGACAATCCGTCACGGGAAAGACAAGGCCGGAAACCAGTCGGTAGTGGGTCGGTTCCCTCTTGCGTCATGCCCGCGACGGCGGGCATCCACTCCTCGATCAAGACTCGATGCTGACCAGAAGGCCTTGACTGGATTCCCGCTTCCGCGGGAATGACACACGTCAGTGCTGCTGATGGCCCACTGACTCGCTACCAGCCGGTCAGGAATTTTTGTTCTTC
The DNA here is from genome assembly GCA_029194535.1 of Nitrospira sp. NCBI lineage: Bacteria > Pseudomonadati > Nitrospirota > Nitrospiria > Nitrospirales > Nitrospiraceae > Nitrospira > Nitrospira sp. The sequence goes on from JARFXR010000001.1 coordinate 315,280, forward strand.
TTGCCGAAATACTCCTGACGGCTGACCGCCACGTCGGCCACGAACATGACGCCGGAGTGCCGCTCGAACAGCGGCCTCAGGCCGGCCAGAATGGGTTCGACTTTGTCTTCGGGCACGACCGTCATGATCATCTCCAGGCTTTCCTGCTCGCTGAACATGAAATGCGCTTCACGCACCCCATGATGCCCCTTCCCCGACACGTTGCCGATGATGGTATAGCCGGTCGCATTGACGCGGTCGAGCAACTCCGTCACGAACGCCCGATGCTCCCCGGCGACGATCACACGAATTTCCTTCATCGGATGCAGGACTAGCCCGCCCATCTCACGTCTCCTTCTCCCGGCTAGACATACTCGACGCTCGGTGGTCCTCGCGTCTGGGACGTTGCTGCCGGTGCCGGACGTTCCTCGGACAGCTTCGTCTGCTCGAATTCCTAAGCGTCTGTCCGAGTCATCCTTCGTAGCGAGGCGAAGGAGGTGCGGGCAGATGAGCGGCGCAAGGCTCGAAAAAACCGGACGCGTATTCGCTGGAATACGTTGAGCATTTTTTCGGGCCGAGCACGAGGCAGATACCCGCAGATCGTTTGCCGCAGTAGAATGGCATGACTCGGACAGACTCCTAGCTCACGATGAGCTACGACATCGACTCGATTCGACTCCAGCCCCCCGTGGGGCGATACCGATACCATACCGCATCTTCGGGATCGAGCGCGACGAGATGGACCCATTCATTGTGGTAGAAGTGCTGCAGCACCTCGTGCCGTCCGATCAGTTTGTCGATGCGCCCGCGCGGCGCCTCGACGATGGTCAGCAGCCGCATCGGCTCGTGGTAGGGCAGGTCGCCGTTCATGACGGTCTGCCGCGCGAGCCCCAAACGAAGATCGCTCCAGGGTCCCGACATGATCCCCAGTCGCCCGACGACATTGTGGTAGATCTTACTCGCGCTCCCGTAGACCTCGTTGTCGGTGGTGGAAAAATAATGCTCCATGTTGATCCACTGGGCCACGACCTGCGGCGCGGTCAGGAGCACCTCCAGCAGGCGATTGGACGGATCTTCCCGATAGTCGTAGGAATGGAGGAACACCCGGCCCTCGAGATCGAGACCCTTGGTCAACTCCCGGCGACCGAAGATGATCGCCGTGTTACCTGAGAGCCCCCATTCCGGGCGGACCTGACTCCAGTCGGCGCTGCGTCTGCGCACGTGGGCGACCGCCTGCTGTCCCGTCGGGGGCGGCTCGAGGTCGGGAAGCCGCGCGCAGCGTTCTTGGCTCGTCAGTTCGGCCGCCTCCTGAAGGTCTTCCTGCAGCCGGGCCAGATCGGCACGGTGGGTCGGCGGCACGTCTTCCAGGTCGAACAGCGTGACATGGTCGGTCGTGGTATCCATCTGGCCGGCCACGAAATGGGTGTCGGCCGGGATGTCGAGGCCGTTTTTGGCCAGGCGTTCCCGCACCGTCCGATTGTTCGCCATCATGGCCAAAACCCGCGCGTTGGGGTTGCCTTCATTGCCGCCGCAGGCTCCGCAATCGAGCGCGGATTCATAGGGATTGTTGTCGGACGTGCTGCCGTGCGCGCAAAACAGCACCAGCCGAGCGAAGTTCCGAGTCAGGCCCATCATCCGCAAGGCTGTATCCACCGTCAGGACCTGTTCATCCGTCGTGAACCCGGTGCGCGTGATCCGTTCCCGTTGATGGGAGGCGGAGCGCGCGCTGATGCCGTACTGCCGCTGCAGAAGCCCGACGAGCCGGTCGAGCGTGTCCGCCGTGAGTCCCGACTGCGTGGCTGCGTCCAGGAGGAGCGGATCGGCTTCTCCCGCGCCGCTCAGCGCCCGCTGACGAAGGCCCTCGACGAGCCCGGGCGTGATCCGGGATTTGCGCAGACCCGTATGTTCTTCGAGCGCCGCCCTGATCCTGGCTTGCTGCTGCGCCGCCAGCATCTCGGCGGTTTCGTCTGGGGCCATCTTGCCGACCGTGAGCGTCGTCGCGATGGACGGGACGAACAGCCGCCGTAGCCAGGATGTCCATCGACGGTAGAGCGACGGCCACAAGGTCTTGCCGAAGATGGGAATCGCATAGACCCATCCCAACGATTCCACCATGACGTAGGGCGTGACCACGTTTTCTTTGAGATCGTGGAGGAGCGTGTGGCCGGCATGGACCCATTTCGTCCGGGCTTCATGAGTGGAGACCTTGTGATCGAGGTAGCTGCGTGGAATCTCACGCACCTCGTTCTTGGCGCGCATGATGACGGGAAACTGTTCCGTGTCGTGTTCTTTTCCCCAGGCCCTGAACCGGATGAAGGCGGCGAAGAAGCCGGCGAAGCCATAGGTGTCGTGCGCGCCGGTCGATTCCAAGTGCCGGCGGAACGGTTCCGATCGCACGTCGATGCAGTAGACCGACTGTGAGTAGGGTCGACTGATCGTAGGGGCTCGCGTCGCCCCCTCCGCCGGCTTCACCGGCGGAGCCTCCCCCTCACGCGCGTTGCGCGCGAGTCTTCCGATCAGCGTGTCCTGATAGCCCGCCTCAAAGGCCTTGAGCCAAACCGGCCCATGAGCGGACTCCGGAAAGGCCTCAATCCATTGCACGAGCTGTTTCAGCGTATCGGGCGGGGCGGCGACGAGCTGCTCCGGGTCGAGACCGAGCGATTGCGCGAGCGCCAGCAGCGTTCTGGCTGCGCCACGACGAGACGCCGACGCCTGTCGGGGAACCACGTCGATGTGGTAGCGATCGAGCACCGCCTTCCATCCGTTGCCTCTCTGGTGAGCCAGACGATCGACCTCCTCCGCATACAGGGCCGGTAATCGCCCCGCGACCCGTTGCTTTCGCAAATAGTACTCTTCCGGATGGCTGCGCATGTACTCGGTTACGGCCTCGTAGCGACCGTCGATACCGAGTTCGGCGCGGCAGGCTTTCTGGACGAGCTCGCGCGCGTACCAGAGGCGGATGGCCAGGAACTTCACGAGCCCGGCCGGATACGCCTGTTGCCAAGGATAATCTCGTTCTTCGCCGCGCCACTTGATGAACCCGGCCCAGCCGGGCAGGGCGGTCAATTGCAATGACAGATAGTCTTGCCGCAGGTTGGCGGGAATGCCGAGCATGTCGAGGCTCTCGATCAGCGCATCTTCCGGGTACTCGGGCAGTTCCGCGATTTTGCGCGCGCTGTCTTCGATGCCGCAGGGTGACCATTCGTGCGCGGCAATCGTCTTCCAGGCCTGGTACAGACCCTTGTCGCGTTCCGGCATGGCCCAGGTCGCGTGTCCTTCGTCGAGAAAGGCTTCGCACCATTTGATGAGCTGGTCGTTGATCTGGCGGACGACCTGCGTACCCAACGTATCGTCGCACCAGTGCGAGAGGGTGAGCCACTGACCCAACGCGGCTTCATCGGCCTCCACGATGGCGCGTATCCGCGTCCGGAGGTCGGGATAGATGAGCGCGGACTCAAGGCGGGTCGCGAGCCGTTCGATCGGCACATGGGAGGGATCGGGCAGCTGGCTGTCGAGAGGTTCGATGGCGGGCGATCCCAGTCCCTCGGTCAGACAGGCGCGCAGCACCTCGCGCTGCGAGACGGTGCGGGCGCCGATCGCGACACCGGTATCCTGCGCCAGCGGGCCCAAGACCTCATCCAGGTGTTCGGGACGGATCCGCCCCGACCGGACGTAGCGGCGATAGAGGTCGCCGGGAAGATAGCCGCTCCCGCCCATGAATTGCTTGCCGCGCCGGACCGTTTCCTCGAACGGAAGGTATTCGAGACTGTGGAGCGGATTGTGATGCACGAACGTCCGCATCGGCCAATATTGCGCGATCACCTCCCCGGCGAGGCGAACGACCCCGCGCAATTCCATCCGTCTCGATTCGATATCGGTCGCGCGCCCTACCGATTCCACGTGGTCAATTCTCCGATGGTGGAGGTCCCGAGCCAGGCTTGGTCGGACGCGAAGAGGGTCGAGGGTGCCAGTCCCAACGCGAGCAGGACCAGCACGATGATCAACAGCGACGCCAACTCGGCGTGAAGCAGATCGGTGTATCGCAGTTCGGGCCGCTGGACGCCGAAGAGCAGCCGTTGCACCAACTGCATGATGTACCAGGATGCAGCGAGCCATGCCAGAAGTGTGACGAACAGGCCGGCCAAGGACGGAAGCGGCGAGTTCAGCAACAGCCCCATAAATCCGGCGAACACACCGAAGGGCGGCAGGCCCATCGCGGCCAGCGCGATCAAGGACAGCAAGACCGCATAGTGCGGCATGCCGCTCGCCAGGCCGCTGATCGCCTGTGGATCCACGTCGTCGCCGTATCTGGTGCGGACGACCTGCCAGCCGATCATGAGCCCGCTGGTCGCCAGGCCCACCGCCCCGACCAGGAGCGCGGCCCGGGGCGTCGTCGTTCGCGAGGCTGCGGCGAACCACCAGAAGATGGAAAGGAACGAAAGACTGCCGTAGGCCAGGAGGAGCCGGACTCGGGATTGCGCCAAGGCCTTGAGCGCCCCGTAGGAGGCGCCCACCAGGGCGAAGAGACTCACGGTCCAGGCCACCGTGTCCGGAATCGTGGGCAGGGCAGCCGCAAGCTGGTGGAGACCGGCGACCGGGAGGAGGACGACGATGAACGAGGGGAGGCTGCCCGGCAACCGCGTCAGCGCCGTCAGGTACCCATCGTGAAAGGGTACGAGGGGAAGCAAGACCGCGCAAGCCAGTAAGGAGGCGACCGATGACAACGGCACGTCCGCAGCGACCGACGCGGCGGCACAGAAAGCGCCGAAGCCGTAGGCGCCGATGCCCCACCAGGACCTGGGCCAGAGTGCGCTGTGGTGACGGTAGAGCAACCCCGCGATCAGAGCCAATAGGAGGGTCACGCTCAAGGGAGCGATCGGCTGTGGGCTGCTCAGGGCGGACAAGCCGAGTCCGAGACACACCAATGTCAAGATCCACGAAAGCCGGTGCTGTTCGTGAACCGGTTGGCCCAAGATCGAAATCGTGGCGGCGAGCGGCAACAGGTAGAGCGGCAACAATCCCTCGGGGGGCGCATCGATCAGCCCGGCGCATCCCGCGACTGAGGCGAGGCTCACCACGGCCCAGGCGACGGAGGACTGTTTCAACCGTTCCGACTCCGAGCGGAAGGGCAGACAGGCGAGCGCCCCCAGCAACGGGAGGCCGGCCAGCAGCCACGGTATCAGCGCGCCGCCTGTCATCGCGACCAGCCCCCCTCCCGTTTGTCGACCTGATGAACCAGGCGCATGATGGTCTGCCCGATCAGCGCGTAGCATTCGTCGGCGTAGAGCCGGTTCATGAAGGGCAGGTAGAGGCGTACCCGCAAATCCTCGACCCATGCCGGCATCCGCAGCGTCATTCCATGGGCGCTCATATAGAGGTACGCCCAACTGGCGACGGTGAGAATCGTGGCCGTTACAATGATGAGGTCGAACAACCAGTCGGGGAGATCGGCGGCTCTGAAGTACGAGGCCGCTTCATCGGGATTCGGGTACAGAAATTCCGTGAACGACTCGACGGCGAACAGATAGACGAACACGACGAACAACAGGGTCAGCAGCATGGCGGCCGAGACTTTCCAGGACGCCACCTGGCGCAGCCGCGTCAGCGTCAGGATGGCCTGGGACGAGGTGATCCAGATAAAGAACAGAAAAATCACCGTCCCTTGCGATTCCAGCAGGGGGATGCGCAGGACCCCATGCGTAACCAATAAAATGAGCAGCGGGATGAACAGCGTGGTCACGGCTCCGGTGAACCACGTGAGGCGGGACAAACCCGGTTCCTCTGCCTGATGATCGACGTGCGGGAAATGCGGTTCCTGCCTGGCCTTGTGGATGACATTGCCGCAATTGAGGAACACGGTCGCCTTGAACAGGCCGTGGGCGATCAAATGGAAGACGGCGAGCGAAAAGGCGCCCAGGCCGCATTCCATGATCATGTACCCCATCTGGCCGATCGTCGAGAACCCGAGCGTCTTCTTGATGTCGTTCTGCGCCAGCATCATCGTCGCGCCGAGTACGGCGGTCAACGTGCCGATGAGAAAGGCGACGTGCAGGGTCGTGGAGCTGAGCCCGAACAACGGCGCGAGCCGGTTGATCAGAAAGCCGCCGGCGTTGATGATGCCCGCGTGGAGCAACGCGTGTACCGGCGTCGGCGCGAACAGCGACCCCGGCAGCCACAGATGGATCGGAAACTGAGCCGATTTTCCCATCGCCCCGACGAAGAGGAGCAGCGTGACGGCCGTGGCGCCGCTCATGTCCATGCCGGGCCACAACGACAAGATGACCGGCATATCGGCGGCTCGCGCGAAGAGCTCCTGGAATTCGAGCGTGCCGTACAATTGATGGGCGAGTGCGATTCCTGCAAGAAATGCCGTATCGGCCACGCGCAGGAGCGTGAAGGTCTTGAAGGCTCCCGCCAGCGTCCCCGCATGGGCGTGATTGTGGGCGAGCACGTAGAGCAGGTAGCTGAGCACCTGCCAGAAGAGAAACAGCATCATGAGATTGGCGCTCGACACCATGCAGATGAGGACGAAATCCGTGAGGCAGATCATGGCCAGATACCGACGGGCGTGCCGATCCTGGTACATGTAGGCCGTCGAGTAGCGGTAAATGATGACGCTGACCCCGGTGATCAGCGTCATCATCACTGCGCTCAGCCTGTCGACGTAGAATCCGATGGGGATCGCAAAGGAGGCGATCGAGGATAGATCGTAGAACCGGATCGAGACGGGCCCGCCGGTCGTCACGAGATACAGCGTCGCCACGGCGCCAAGGAAGGCGGCCCCGATGGGATAGGCGGCCAGCTTCGCCCGCGCATGTTCGGAGCCGCCCCGTCCGAATACGACGATACCGGCGGCTGCGAGGAGGAGAAGCGGTACCAGCAAGACGAGCGTCACGACTCCCTCATCAGGGGCTAACCATTAATACGACCATCAGATCCTCGTCAAGCGCGATCAGGACGTCCGTCCCTGCGCCAGCTCTTCGACTCGCCGGATGGCGGCCAACCGGGCTTGGCCCAGGCGCCGGACGCTTTCGTCGATGTGGAGCCGATTCAGGAAGAAGACGTAGAGCCGGAGGCGGATGCCGTGGATCCAGGCCGGCATCGGGAACGATCGGCCGTGAGCCTTGAGATAGACGTAGCACCAGCCGAGGACGGTCATGAGCGTCGCCGCGCCGATCATCATGTCGAACATCCGGCTCGGCAGCTCCGCCGCCTTGAAGTAGGACGCGACGTCCTCCGGGTTGGGATACAAGAACGCCGTGAACGACTCGACGGCGAACAGATAGACGAACACGACGAACAACAGGGTCAGCAGCATGGCGGCCGAGACTTTCCACGACGCGACGGCCCGCAGGCGCGTGAGGGTCAAGATGGCCTGCGAGGACGTGATCCAAATGAAAAACAGAAAAATCACGGTGCCCTGCGCTTCGAGGAGGGGAATGTGCAACGCCCCGTGCGTCAGCAACAGAATCAGCAGCGGGATCAGCAGCGTCGTGACGAATCCGGTCACCCAGGTCAGGCGCGAGTAGTGTTCCTCATCCGTCTCCGGCTCGAGATGAGGGACATGCGGCTCCAGCCGAGCCTTGCCGATGACGTTGCCGCAATTGAGGAAGACGGTCGCCTTGAACAGGCCGTGGGCGATCAAATGGAAGACGGCGAGCGAGAAGGCGCCCAGGCCGCATTCCATGATCATATAGCCCATCTGCCCGATCGTCGAGAACCCGAGCATGTTCTTGATGTCATTCTGCGCCAGCATCATCGTCGCGCCGAGCACGGCGGTCAGCGTGCCGATGAGAAAGGCGATGTGCAGGGTCGTGGAGCTGAGCCCGAACAACGGGGCGAGCCGGTTGATCAGAAAGCCCCCGGCGTTGATGATGCCCGCGTGCAGGAGCGCCGTCACCGGCGTCGGCGCGTACAGATACCGCGGAAGCCAGATGTGGAAGGGAAATTGCGCCGACTTGCTCATGGCGCCGATCAGCAAGAGCAGCGTGACCACCGTGGCCCCGCTGCACTCGATGCCAGGTAGCGGCGCGATCGTGACCTGCGACTGAACGGCGGCGGCAAACAGCTCGGGGAACTCCAGGGTGCCATACCACATATAGGCCAGGGCCGTCCCGGCGAGAAAGGCGACGTCCCCGATCCGCAGCAACGTGAAGGTTCGGAAGGCGCTCTCCAGCGTCGCGGCGTGTGTGTGATTGTGAATGAGGAGATAGAGCAGATACGAGAGAAGCTGCCAGAAGACAAACAGCATGATGAGGTTGGCGCTGGACACCATGCAGAGCAATACGCAGACGGCGACACCGAGCAGCGCGAAGTAGCGGCGTTCGTGCGGCTCCCGACTCATGTACTGGATGGAATAGGCATAGATGATCGTGCCGATGCCCGAAATGAGCACCATCATGACCGCGCTGAGGCGATCCACGTAGAAGCCGAGCGGCAGAGGGAACGACCCGGTCAGGGCGGGATCATAGAAGCGGATCGAGACCGGCCCTTGCGTGGCGACGACATAGAGGGTTGCCACGGCGCCGGCGCAGGCGACGCCGATCGGCCACAGGGCGATGTTGATGCGGGCACGCAAGGCCGCTTCCCCGCCGGCCACCACGATGAGCGTGGTCAGCAGCGGCAGCAGCAGGACGAGCAGCACGGCGAGCAGCACGGCGAACGTCCACATTCCACACCCGTAAAAAGACAAAAAGCCAACCGGGTGTCTCGACGTTCCGGTCGAGCCCCGCGGTTGGCTTGCACTGCGACCGGCCGTCCAATCGAACTGCCGGCCGCCCTACGGCCCCTGACGGCCGACCGTGACATCCTGCTCGTCTGCGACACGAAATTCGGGACGAGCAACACTGCCGGCCGACCGATCGTGGTCCATCATTAATACGGGGTCCTGATCAGCGTCAAGCAGGAATCGCGGCATGAGTCCACTCAACAACCGTCCGATGGTCCGAAAGACCTATCAACCACCGGCGCGGCCGGACTGCTTGTTCGAGCCACCGCGCAACTCTATAATCACGAGGACACGTGCGGGAGCGGACGGAGCCTCAGCGCCGGCAGTCGCATCATGGAAAACGCCATACGCAACGCCATCATCAAATTCGAACAGGAGTTCATGGGACGCGGCCCCGACGACGTGCGGGCGTTCATCGTGCGCGATCTCGTGGTGGTGCGGTTGAAAGGCGTGCTGACGCCCGCCGAGCGTCAACTGGCCAAGACACCCGAAGGGGTGGAGATGGTCAAGCGACTGCGCCAGACCTTGATCGCCCAAGGACGCGACAAACTCTGCGAACAGGTCAGCGACATCACGGGCGCGAAGATCTTGGGCCTCTTTACCGACATCGACGTCCAGCTGGGGGAGCGCGTCTTCGTCTTCACTGTCGATCGGGACATCCAGCCCGTCGGCCGCTAGGGCAGACCCAAGAACCGCTCCTCTCGTGACGCCGAATCGCGGTTGCAAGCCGCTCGCCGGTCCTGGCATGCTGGACCATGGCCGGTCGGACCCTTGAAACGCTCCGTTTCGACAACAGCTATGCCCGCCTGCCGGATGCCTTCTTCGCCAGGCTCAACCCGACGCCGTTCAGCTCTCCCCCGCGGTTGATCCACGCCAATCCTGCCGCCGCCGCCCTGATCGACCTGGATCCGGCTCAGTTTGCTCGCCCGGAATTCGCGGGAACCTTCGGCGGAAGCTTGCTGGCACCCGGCATGGAACCGTTGGCCATGCTCTACTCGGGTCACCAGTTCGGCGTCTATGTGCCTCAGCTGGGCGACGGGCGGGCCATCCTGTTGGGCGAAGCCGTCAACGAGCGGGGCGAGACATGGGAGCTACACCTCAAGGGAGCGGGGATGACGCCGTTTTCTCGGGACGGCGACGGGCGGGCGGTGCTGCGGTCGACGATCCGCGAGTATTTGTGCAGCGAAGCCATGCACGGTCTGGGCATCCCGACGACGCGAGCGCTTTGCATCGTCGGCAGCGAGGACAAGGTCTATCGCGAACAGATCGAAACCGGGGCGATGCTGGTCCGGATGGCGCCGACGCACGTGCGCTTCGGCACCTTCGAGATTTTCTACTACCGCAAACAGCATGAGCGGCTGAGAATCCTGGCCGACTACGTGATCGACCGGCATTTCCCGCACCTCCGCGAAGCTGCCGACCGATATGCCCGATTTTTCGCCGAGGTCGTCGAGCGGACAGCCACGCTCATCGCGCAGTGGCAGGCCGTCGGTTGGGCCCACGGCGTGATGAACACGGACAACATGTCGATCCTTGGCCTCACCCTCGACTACGGACCGTTCGGCTTCATGGACGACTACGACGCCTCGTTCATCTGCAATCACTCCGACCACAACGGACGCTATGCCTTCAACCAACAGCCGTACATCGGACTATGGAATCTCAGCTGCCTCGCGCAGACGTTACTGCCGCTGGCGCCGAAGGAGGCCTTGAAGGAGGCGTTGGACCGCTATACCCCGATCTTTGAGTCGGAGTTCCGGACGCGAATGCGCCTGAAGTTGGGATTGCGGGAAGCACGAAGCGGTGACGACGACCTGATCGACGAGTTCCTCGGCATGCTGCAGGAGAGCCATGCGGATTACACGCGTGTGTTTCGAGAGATCGGCAGTTTCGACAGCGCACCCGGCGCGGTCAACGAGCTCCTACGCGACTACTTTCTCAATCGTGATCGCTTCGCGGCCTGGGCGGTGCGGTACCGAGAGCGGCTGCAGGACGAGGGAAGCGCCGACGACGACCGGCGCGAACGGATGAACCGGATCAATCCCAAGTACGTGCTGCGGAATTATCTCGCGCAGACGGCGATCGAGAAGGCGCAGCACCAGGACTTCACCGAGATCGAGCGATTGTTCGATGTGCTGCAGGATCCCTACCGCGAACGAGCCGGAACGGACGCCTATGCCGCCTCGCCGCCCAATTGGGGCAAGCACGTGACGGTCAGTTGTTCGTCGTGACCGGCCTGTTACAGGCTTGCGCAGGTCTCTGTGCCGTTCCCCTCAGACCCGCGTCCAAACCAGACGCCGCCGTCAGGCGCACGTTCCCACCTTGCAGGTCCCCTCATGGAGTGTTGTAGAGTGACTTCCGCACGGCAGGGGAGGACTCGTGGCCAAGACGCGCAGTGACTCGAAGCTGGCAGTGGCGGGAGCGCTGACGCTCGCGCTGGCCATCGCCGGGGTGCTTCTGGTCAAGGAGCCGTTGCGCAGCTCGCGACCGGCCGGATCCGCGCTCGAGCTGAAGCCGGGGTCGAGCGAGCAGATCGTTCGGGCGCGTCTGTGGGAGGATCCGGTTGCGGCGGTGGAGCGGGCCATCCGACGGTCAGGATCCAAGCCGTCGTCCGGCGCGGAAGCCTCGCTGGCCCGCCGGCTCATGCCGCTGCGCAAGGCCCTCGCCGAGCGGGTGGAGAACGGGCAACGGGTGACGGTGCTGCTGGTCACGACCAGCGGCGGGCCCTACGTCGACAACATCGAATCCCGCATTCGCGACCGCTATGCCGTCGGCACCGCGCTTGGAGTGGGGTGCTATGCCCCGGAGGGCGAAGGGTACCTCTCCTTCGTCGATTGGGAACCGGGCGGCGCGATGCCCGGACTTCCGTACGAATGGTACCGGCTCAGGAAGACGCGGGTCTGCGGGGCGGACGAGGCGCGCGCCGACAGCGTGCTCGTGGTCTGGTTTGCCGATGAAGCGTTGCGGCGGGGATTTCTCGCGACCTTGACCTCTTTTTCGCAGGCGTTGGTCTGTGAGGACTCCGCGCAAGGCGAGTGCTTGCTGACTCAACAATCCCCCAAACTGGTTCGGATTCGTCTCGCGCTGCAACGGGCGGTGACCGTCAAGATCATGGGGCCGCGCAGCTCGTCCGCCTTCCGCGCCATCCTGGACGAAGTCGGTCAATTATATGGGCGGCCGCACGACGGGGTAGGGGTCTGGCCGAACGCCGACGGCACCGTCGAACTCTACTCGCCATGGGCGAGCGCGATGAGAGGATTGCTGGCGTACGGACTCAAGACGGAATCCGGACGGGGAGCGGCCTGCAGGACCTATGAGGATTGCGAGCACGAATTCCACCGCCGGCTGGCCGACGCCAACATCCGGTTGGTCTATGAAATCGGATCCGACGATCTGCTCTTCGAAGGACTGATCGCCGAACTGGAACGGCGGCAGGTGAAGTTGGGATGGGATGCCGTCATCCTCATCGGGGAGTGGGATTCTTTTTACGGCAGGGCCCTTCCGATCGAGTTCCGCGCCGCCGCCTGCGTCAAGGTGGCCGCGCTTCCTGAGCAGCAACTCAAAGAGATTCTCGTTCCGGTCGAGATCAAGACGCGCTGTCCCACGGTCCCTCGCGCCGTCGATCTCCAGGTTCAACGCCCGGCCGACTATGAAGATCTCCGGCTCAACGTGTTTCGCTACAGTTACCTCAGCGGTCTGGACGGAGAAGTGCCGGGCGACGATGCGGCCCGCGCCGCTCGGGCGGCGCGGGCGAGCGCCGATCCATCGAAAGACTCGGTCGGGGATCGACCCGAAGGAACGAGCCAGCTCGATTACGTGCGAGCGCTGACCGCGCGGATTTACGAGGAAGGAGAAGGAGCGAGGGCGATCGGGATCCTCGGTACGGATCCCTACGACGCGCTGCTGATCATCAAGGCGCTCCGGCCGTCGTTTCCCCACGCGATTTTCTTCACCGTCGATCTGGACGGGCGGCACCTCCACCCCAGCGAATACCGATCGACCCGCAACCTGGTCGTGGCTTCGCCGTTCGGGCTGCAGCTGGAAGGTGGCCTGCAGCGCGACGTGCCGCCGTTTCGCAGCAGCTACCAGACCGCCACCTATTTTGCCGCCCTGCAGGCGGTGGGACACGTCGTCTGTCTACCGAGGGGGCAGCCGCAACCGCCCGGCCGCTGTACCTCCTCATATCATGTGTCTTTGACGCCGGAAGACCGCCGGTATGATCCGGGTGTTCACCCTCGTCTCTTTGAAGTGGGACGGAACGGCGCCGTGGATTTGAGCGTCGTCGAGAAAGAACGGGTTCGGACCGTCCATCCGCTACGGGGCGATCTGGCCTCTACCGACGATCTCGGTCAGCTCAAGCAGGGGATCGGGTTCAACGACACGGCGGTGGCGGTGTCTGGCATCGTGGGCCTGTTGATCATGACCATCGTCGCCTGGAGTAATCAGCGGATCTGGAGTTGGGCGTCGGAAAAGCCCCGGCAGGTCGGCGCGTTGGCTCTGCTGGTGTTGGCCTCCTTCTTGGCGTTTGTGGCGCTGGGCGGCGCTCCTGCGCTCCTGTCCGGGCATGACGAAGGAGAGCCGTTCTCCTGGACGGACGGCGTGAGCATCTGGCCGAGCGAACTGCTGCGGCTCCTGGTGGTCGTCGTGAGCATGGTGTTTCTGGCGAAGGGTGCGCGCGACCTCGGGCACAACAGCGACCGGCTCGACCGGCGATTCCGATTCCGGGACGACCAAGGACAACGAGGTCTCACGATCGGATCATTCTGGACGAACCTGCAGCGCGTCTACCATCCGTCCGCGACCAGAATCCCGGCCACCATGGATCAAACCTGGTCCTGGTATCGCGAAGCCGGGAGGCCGGCACAGCGAACCGCGCGGGCGCTCCTCCTGTTCCTACTCTATCTGGCGGTCATGTGGCCGCTGAAGCGATGGGTGCTCGACGAGGAAATGATTCACCCCTGTCGGGGAACGCTGAGCTGCGCGGTGGATTCGCTCATGGCGCTGGGCACGGCGGCCGTCGTCGTCCTCTTGAACCTCGCGGTGTTCGACGCCGTCATGCTGTGCCGGCGATGGATCGGCTGGGTGACGACCTCGACCGGCGGCTGGTCCGACCAGGTGCAGGACGAATATCTCCGCGACTACGGTCTCGACGAGGCACACAAAACCGAGTTCCAGAAGCTGAAATATCTGGCCGTGATCGATCTGATCGGCCTGAGAACCGAGGCCGTGAACCGCATCATCCGCTACCCCTTCATCGCCCTGCTCATCATGATCGCCGCCCGCAACGACTACTTCGACATTTGGAACTATCCCAAACTGTTGCTGCTCATGTGGTCGGTGAACATCCTGCTCGCGCTGATGGGCGCCTACCTGCTCTATCAGGCGGCGAACAACGCGAAAGCCGCCATGCTGGCCAAGTTGAGCCGACAGATGGTGCAGACGCTGGGGGTCGGAAAGGATCATGAGGTCCGGACGAAGCAAATCCAACACATCATCGGCGAGGTGGAAGCCAACGAGCAGGGGGCCTTCGTGCCGCTGTACCAGCAGCCGGTGATCGAATCTTCGCTCTACGGCCTCATCGCACTGCTCCAATATCTATATGTCCGCTAGTGTGGTGTCCTTTAAGTTCCTGTAATAATCCGTTCACCCTGAGTCGGTCGAAGGGTGCCCACTTTCAAAGAGTTTCGTTCATGGTTCGACAGGCTCACCACGAACGAACTTCTGGGACGCAACGCTAGCAAGTGGCTCATGCCTGAAAACCTACCGGGCGGTTTGAAGATCCGACTCTCGAGAGGAATGGGCGGCAGGGCTCGTACTGCCCCCCTACTTCAGTAGAGGTAGTAAGCAATCGTGATAGATGCTAGAAACTTGCGGCCATAAGGGGCAAACGGAGAGTCGTCTGTCGGGCAGGAACGAACAAGGGAGAGCATGGCTACAAGAATTCTGCGAGCGCTTACCGGGGGCACAGCCCTCCTTCTATGGGTGGGTCTCTCTGCGTGCGGTTCCAGCAGCGACAGTTCCCAGCCCGTGGCGACGACTCCGGGGCCCGGCTCGATCACGGGGACTGTCGCCGGCACGAGAATCGTGGCGATTGATTCAAACGACCAAATCGTCGCGGAGGACGACACGACAGGGAGGCCCCGCGATGCTCAAGGCCATGTCCCCTATCAACTCTCCGGGCTCCAACTCGGGACCCCGCTGCGGATATTTTTCATCACCGGCGGGCGAATCTACCCTCTTTACATCGGCAATCCTGAAACAAATGTGTTCTCTCTGACACAAGCCGGGGCGATCGACCTAGGATTTGTGGCGACCAGCGCGGCCCCGCCGGAAAAGGCAACTCCGGAACATGTCTCTCCACCTTCGTCTTACAATCCGGGTCAACCGAACACGACCCTCCCGGCCAGCATCGCCCCCACGATGACGGTGACGAGCCCCGCACAGAACGATGCGCTACCGGCCGGCCCCGTGACGGTCAACTTTGTGGTGCAGAATTTTTTCCTGGGCGGGGCGGGGGAACCGCATCTGCAGTTTAATCTGGATAGCGATCCGACTCCGTACGATTTCTTGAACGGGACGACGAATCAAGTCCAGCGTTCAGGGAACCCTGCGACGGATGCCTCGTGGCAAAGTTCCACGGCAATACGCCTGAGCAATCTTGGGAGCGGGGCCCATCAGATTCGATTCACGCTGGTTGATGCGGCCGGTGTCGCGCTGAGCAATGCGCAGGCCACGACCTTGCTCGTCTTCTCCGTCGGTGTTCCGCCCAACACCATCCCGACCATCAGCGTCGTCAGCCCCTCGTCGGGCGCCACCTTCCTGCCGGGAGCGGTGCCCATTTCCCTGGCGACCGCCAACTTCACCATTGGACTCCAGGGGCAGCCCCATGTCCATTTTTTCTTGGACAACGATCCGACTCCCTATGAGTTCTTCAGCGGACCCAATGAAGACACGGGCGTGCTCTATGAGGGGCAGCACACCCACGTCGTGCACTGGAAGACCAGCACGTCGTTTCAGATCTTCCAGCAACCCAGCGGTACGCATCGAGTCCGTCTGCAACTGGTGGACAGCGCGCATAATCCGCTTGGAAATCCCGAATCAACTCAAACAGTGACATTCACGATCGCAGAACCGCCCGGAGGCGAATTCCGGTTAGAGTCAGTCCTCAGCGACCTAGATATTCCGGTCACGATGGCTGTTGCGCCGGATGGGAGGGTGTTCTTCAACGAACTTCTGACAGGAAATGTGAGGATCGTCGATATCGTGGGAGGCGCGTGGCAACTGCGCCCGACCACGTTCTATCATGTCGACGTCGGCCATGGTAGGGATCAAGGCCTGCTCGGCCTCGTGCTCGATCCGAACTTTTCGACGAACCACTACGTATATCTCTACCATGTCACCGCTGACCAATTGCACAATCGACTCATTCGTGTAACGGAAGTCAACGGCCAAGGGACGAACGAAACACCCATTCTCGACGGTCTGCCCGCAGGGGACATTCACAACGGCGGAGTCCTGCGCTTCGGATCGGACGGCAAACTCTACGTCACGCTCGGAGAATGGGATCGCCGGCAATTGGCGCAAGACATCAATTCATTGGGCGGCAAGATTCTTCGTCTCAATCCCGATGGTTCAGCCCCGGCGGACAATCCTCCAGGATTCGGCGACCCCAGAATCTACGCCATGGGTCTTCGAAACAGTTTCGGGGCCGTGTTTCATCCTCAAACCGGAGACCTCTGGGTCACCGAAAACGGGCCGGAGAGCGACGATGAAGTCAATCGCATCGTGCCCGGTGGTAACTACGGCTGGCCTATCGTCACGGGCATAGCCAACGATCCGCGGTTCCGCAATCCTATTGTGTCCATCACGCCCACGATCGGGCCGACGGGCATGACGACGATCCCGCAGAATTCGAATTATCCGTCCGCCTACCACAACAATCTGCTGTTCGCCGACGTCAACGGGGGTAAGCTTCGGCGGATTGCATTGGCCGGAGCACAGCTCGATCATCTTGGAGCCATGGCCGTCTCGTTCAACGGAGGATTGGGAGGACTGCTCGATGTCATTCAAGGACCGGGCGGGTTCGTCTACGCTTCCGGCTTCAATGCGATCTATAAAGTGATTCCAAATTCCAATCCCTAATCGCACATCGGACATCCCAATCTCCGGGGTCAACGGCACGACTCGGTTTGACGCCGCAGCGGAGCGGGGCTGCTTGCGGCGCGGAGTCGCTCGTCATAGAGTGGTTCACTGATGAAGCAAGCGCGTGTTGGCGACCTCAATGTCCGCGTCACGGGCGGAACGGATGGGAAAGGCGGCGGGAGGGGTCCGGCCGTGATCCTGTTGCACGGCTTCGGCGCGCCGGGAGACGACCTGGTCCCGATCGGCGACGCGCTGGCCGTGCCGCCCGGTACGAGATTTGTATTTCCCGAGGGCCCGCTCTCGCTGAGCTTCGGGTACGGAGATTCCCGAGCCTGGTGGTTGATCGATATGGCTCGATTGGAGGCAGACCGTTCGGCCGGGCGTCTCCGGGACCTCTCAACTGAGGTGCCGCGTGGACTGCTGCAAGCCAGGCAGACGATGGAACAGCTGCTGGCCGAACTTCCGCATGTCCTGCCGATCGACTACAAGCGCACCGTCATCGGCGGCTTCTCCCAAGGGGCCATGTTGACCTGCGACCTGGCCATGCGCACGGCCTATCCGTTTGCCGGGTTGGTACAATTATCTGGAACGCTCCTGGCACGCCATGAATGGCGGCCTGCCGTTGCCAAGCGAGCGGGCTTGCCCGTGTTTCAGAGCCACGGCACCCAGGATCCGATCCTTCCCTATGAAATGGCAGAACGACTGCGGGACGAATTGACCCAGGCAGGGCTGGCGGTCGCCTGGCAGAGTTTCCGGGGCGGCCACGAGATTCCTGAGCCGGTCATGCGGCAACTGGGCGCGTTCCTGACGGGAGTCCTGAACCGGCCATGAAGCCTATGCGTCGATTCGATCTGAAGGGTGCCGACGGTAAATTGATCCGGGGGGATATCGCCGAGGGTGCCGGACGCCAAGTCCTCTTCATCACGGGCTTCCTGTCCAGACGCTGGGGAAGTAAGAGCAAAGCCTTGGCCCAATGGTGTGCGGAGCAGGGATGGGGGTTTTGTTGCTACGATGTGCGAGGATTCGGAGATTCGGAAGGGTCGTTTGCGAAGTACAGTCTCTCAGACTGGCTGGACGACGCCCGGGCCGTGATCTCCATGCTGCCGCAGAGTCCGTCGCTCACGATCGTCGGGAACTCGCTGGGCGGTTGGATCGCCTGGCTAATGGCCCGAGAGTTCGACTATATCGATCGGCTGATTCTCATCGCGCCGGCGTTCAACATGATGGGTGTTCGCGCGAGGGACATCCCGGATCAGCGTCGACGCGACTGGATCAGGTTGGGCTCGATGCCGTGGGACGACGATCCCCTCCACCAAGACTGGCCGCTGTCATGGAAGTGGGTCGAGGAAAGCGAGGCCGTCTGGCAGACGACGCTCGATCGATTGAGGCCGGTGAGCACGAGCATCGTACATGGATTGAATGATGCGGCGATCGCTCCGGAAGGCAGCAGACGGTTCGTCGAACAGCTTCGGTTGAACGCCCCGTCGTTTCCTGTTGATCTTCACCTGATCCCTGGCGACCATCGATTGAGCGGCCCGGAGCATATCGAACTGCTGCGTCGGCTGCTGGTCGAGCAACGATGAGGGCCCTCATGTTGACGCTCATCCACAGGGAGTGTGGAGGCCCGGCGCTGGAAACCGGCACCGCCGTCGGAGAAGTGTGTGCGCTTCCTGTAGATCGGTTCCCCTTTCCCTGTTTCACCTGCCTGGAAGACATTCTCGACGAGTCGGAAGTGCGACTGTCGGAAGACCTGGGGATATGAGCGTTTCTCACGTGATGGTTTCGCTTTGCGTCGTGGGACGCGAAGGGGGAGCATTACGCATCGTTCAGCAGGACGGCCACTAGAACGGATTTCCTTCACGGGTTGGCTTGTTGGACACGGGAGACCCGCTCCTCCCTTTCGATCACGGTTTCAGGCGGCTTCCCCGCCGATCGGATGTTCACCAGCTTATTCAGGAGGTCAAACCAAAACGGCGCGCCCAATGAAACGGCAAACACCGTGAGGGAGAGACCCACGAGTTTCATGAGCGCATCGCCCCATGAAGTCGGAACAGCTCGCGAGTCTCTCGCATCCGCCGACCATCCGATCGGCAATTGCAAGGCATTGATCTGACTTCGGAGCGTTGTCACGGTTTCGGATGCCTGCCCGCCGCCTTGGGGCAGCGGTTGTGCCGCGGCTTGTTGCGCTGCCGCCACAATGGAAGCGCGCAATGTGGCATCACGCGAAAGCGCATTGACGATCATGATCGTGTCGGCGTTCACCAGCACCGTCAAGAGGAAGGCCAACACGAAGATAATCTTATGCGTTTTCTTCTTGTACCAGCCGGATACCCGATTCATCGACTCGTCGTACCAGTTTTCCAGAGACAAGCGTAACCGGTTCAATTCAGCGCCGGATTGGTCGATGAGAATCAGCAGAATTCGTTGAAGCTCGGTGTCGGCTATCTTCCCCACAAGCGTCCGCACATCCGCAAGCGATCGTGATGAGCCGGCGGCGTCGACGGGCGCGATCATGTCCAGAAAGGCCAGAGCAAAGACGCGCGAGGGAATATAGGAAGGTTTATGACCCTGTTCGGACAGCCCCCTGATCAATGGATGATCGTAGAGTCGCTTGGCGAAGCCGGTACCGGTTCGATCGTTCAGCAAATTGCGAATCCCCTGCTCCAGGGTTTTCGGTCGTAAGGCCATCAAACCCGCGATCCACTCATTGATCGCCGTGCACAATAAGCTGAGCAGGAGGTAGACAAAGACCATGCTGATCGCGAGCTCGAGCGCCATTGAGCCGAACATGAACAGCCTCCTTTCGAACCGCGCGCCTCTGGAACAAGAGGTCTGGAAAGAAAGAGGAACGACCACAAAAAAGTGGATTGACTATTCAGCTATCAGATACGGCGTCGGTCAAGACATGCTGGGGGTCCGAAGCCTTCAGGTACAAAGGAGACGCGACGGCGGATACCGTATACCGAACGGCTTAAACCGGCAAGAGGGGCCGACTCGGATGTCCTGTGCAACGGGAATGCCTGCGCTCAGTGGAAATCGACGAAGCATCCGGGGTATGGTTGTCACTCGGCAATCGGACCGACGACAGAGGCTTGCGTGACGGCATCGCTTTAGCGCACCAGCGTTCATACCGGCGCACCACCACTTCACATCATTGTTATAAAGGACCGTATGGCCACCGCGAACGACAAACAAGTCATTTTCTCCCTCGTCAATGTCGGGAAGGTCTACCCACCGAAGAGGCAGGTGTTGCGGGAGATCTATCTCGGCTTCTATTACGGCGCGAAGATCGGCGTGCTGGGCTTGAACGGCTCCGGCAAGAGTTCACTGCTGCGAATCATCGCCGGCGTCGATCAAAACTATACCGGTGAAATTTCACGTTCAAAGGGATACAGCGTCGGCCTGCTTGAACAGGAGCCGCAGCTCGACCCCGACAAGACGGTCAAGGAGGTCGTTGAGGAGGGCAAGAAAGAACTGGTCGCGTTGCTGAAAGAGTACGAGACCGTCAGCAACAAGATCGGCGAATCCTCGCCGGACGAGATGGAGAAGCTGCTGGACAAGCAGGCGCAGCTGCAAGAAAAGATCGAGGCGGCGAACGGGTGGGAATTAGAGAACCATCTCGACATCGCCATGGACGCGTTGCGTTGTCCCCCGGCCGATCAAAAAGTTGGGACGTTGTCGGGCGGCGAAAAGCGCCGCGTGGCTCTCTGCCGATTGATGATCCAGGAGCCGGATATTCTCTTGCTGGACGAGCCCACCAACCATCTGGACGCGGAATCCGTACAATGGCTGGAGCAGCATCTGCAGCAGTACAAGGGCACGGTGATCGCCGTCACGCACGACCGGTATTTTCTCGACAATGTGGCAGGCTGGATCCTGGAGCTCGATCGCGGCCACGGCATTCCGTTCCAAGGCAACTACTCGTCGTGGCTGGAACAGAAGCAGGAACGATTGGAGAAAGAAGAGAAAGCCGAGTCCAAACGGAAGAAGACGTTGGAGCATGAGCTGGAGTGGATCCGCATGTCGCCGAAGGCCCGCCAGTCGAAGGGCAAGGCGCGCCTCAATCGCTATGAAGAACTGGTGAACCAGAAACAGGACCAGCGCAGCGACGATTTGGAGATTTACATTCCGCCCGGTCCGCGCCTTGGCGATATCGTGGTGGAGGCCAAGGGGGTGACGAAGGGCTTCGGCGATAAGCTGCTTTACGAGCACATCGACTTCAGCCTGCCGAAGGGCGGAATCGTGGGGGTGATCGGGCCGAACGGCGCCGGCAAAACGACCTTGTTCAAAATGATCATCGGCAAGGAGAAACCGGATGCCGGCAGCATCAAGGTCGGCGACACGGTGAAGCTCGGCTATGTGGACCAGGATCGGAGCCTCGACGGCACCAAGGCCGTGTACGAGGTGATCTCCGATGGGCAAGAGACCGTGAAGCTGGGCAAGGTCGAAGTGAATGCGCGCGGCTACTGCGCGCGCTTCAATTTCGCCGGGACCGATCAGCAGAAAAAGGTGAAGGATCTGTCAGGGGGCGAGCGGAACCGCGTCCATCTCGCCCGTATGTTGAAAGAAGGCGCGAACCTCATCATTCTGGACGAGCCGACGAACGATCTGGATGTGAACACGTTGCGTTCGCTTGAAGAAGGCCTCGAAAACTTCGCCGGCTGCGCGGTGATCTCAAGCCACGACCGCTGGTTCCTCGATCGCATCGCGACGCACATTCTCGCGTTCGAGGGTGACAGCAAGGTCGTCTGGTTCGAGGGCAACTACAGCGACTACGAAGCGGACCGCAAGAAACGGCTCGGCAAAGAAGCGGACCAGCCGCATCGAATCCGGTATCGCAAACTGACCAGAGATTGAGCGACCGGGAGGTCAGTAGCCGCTGTCCGCCGCAGCCGGGGCCACGGCAGGCGCGGCGGCCGTCACCTGAGAAAGATGCGTGGCGGCTTCCTCGGCTGCCTTCGTCGCCTCGGTGTTCTGACCAGCCCGCCCGTGCTCGATGGCGCGCTTTAGCGCGCCGATCCCGGATGCGAGATGGGGATTGTCGTTGCCCTTGGCAGCCTGTTCGGCATGCCGGAGCGCCTCCTTCGCCTGCTTGACCAACTCGTCGGGGTAGTCCTGCCTTCCCTGCATGGCTGCCGCCTGGGCGTGTTGCAAGGCCTCTTCAATGTGGGACCCCTGGGACCAGGCCGGCGACACCGTGAACAGGACCACGCTCAGGACGGTCAGAATGGGGCTTCGATCGCATCGCATGGGAGGCCCTCCTCCGGTTTCAAATTGCTCGGTTCGTCCTTATGTGCCTTCGAGGACCAGCGCCCGCCGCTTGCCGTCCGGGCCGCGCTGCACGGTCATGCGCAATACCGTGCCCTTCGCCAGCGCCTTGAAGAACGCCATCATGTCGGAGCTTGCCGGGTAGACCACGAATTGCCGTCCGCTCGGAACGGTGTGCCACCGGTCTCCGTCGTGAACGGCGGTCCACTCGATCCAGAGCGCCTCGTCGTAGGTATCCAGATACAGCACACGGCCCTCGATCCTGGTCGCCCGATCGAACTTCATCTGCTCGATGGGGATTCTGATTTCGGGCGGGAGGTCGTAGGGCGGGAGCGGCTGCTGCGTCCGTCCGGAAACCGGCAGCAGGACAAGCAACCCCGCGAGCGATATCAGCCAACGCATGGCGCGATTATAGCACCGACTTCGTCAGAGACGTGTGCGCGGCCTAGCCCCTATCTCGAAATGGTTGTTCCACAAAGAAGTGGTCATGCCCGCGAAAGCGGGCATCCAGAATGACCCGAAAAGACTGGATTCCCGCCTGCGCGGGAATGACGACAACAGACCCCGCCCCATCATGAAAGAATTTTGAGATAGGTTCTAGTCTTGCCGAACGGCCGGGCGCAGCGCTGCCGGCCAGGAGCATGAAACGCCTGGCCGGTTATGCCCTTTGCGGCATGATGGTCGGGATCATCTGGCGGCGGTGCTTCCGGTAAATACGAAAGTCTCCGTCCAAGGTGAGGAGGCGGCTCTTGGCGTGCCCTTCCGCCATTCGTACAAGGCAGGCATCGGCCAGGGACATGGGGACAGTTTCGTATCGGCCCATAAGCTTGACGACGGACTCGACGTCGTCTTCGAGGTCGAAGCCGACTTGCAGCACGCCGCGATCGAGCAGGTGCACGACCGCTTGGCTGCCGCCGGGATGATGGCGGAGCAGGTAACAGGCTTCAGCCAACACGGCCTCGCACGTGAGAAGAGGCGGGCGCAACCGGTCGAATTGATCCGTGGCCCACTCGTGATGCCGATCGGTTCGGTTCAGAAACGCCACCAGCGGACCGGTGTCGAGCAGCAGGACCTCCCGCACCGGCCTACCGTCCGAATCCGCGAAGGTGGGTCTTGTCGGTCGAGAGATCGGCGGGGCCGGTGACACAGCCGGCGAGATCCTTGGCGAGATCGAGCGCGGAACCGACGACTGCTCCCCGTCGCGGCGCAAGGCGGGCAAGAATCGCGTCGCGCACCACGTCGGACTGAGTCGTGCCGCGCTGCTTCGCTGCGGCGAGGACCCGGGCATAGAGCGCATCATCCAACTTGAGGGACAGGGTCTTCATGGTTCAACTCCCCCGTCGTGGGCGCGGGAAGGTACTACGGTAGTGGCAGAATTGTATGACCGTAGGGCGGCTGTGTCAAGTCGCGCGGCATGACTCGTACAAACTCCCAGGCATCCGATCGTCATCCGGTCTCGTACATCATTGCATGAAGACGATCTTGGCCAGGACCCTCTCCCACTCGATTCGTCTGATGGTTCTGCTTGTGTTCACCGCCGGCGGCTGCGCGTCGGCGAGACCGCCTGTCCCCACCCACTTCGAGGTGGTCGGGGCGTCGAACCCGACCAGAGCGAGTCATGAGCTTGGCGAGAAAGAACGACGCGATGGCCGCTTTATTGGGTTGGCGATCTCCGGCGGTGGCAGTCGCGCGGCAGTGTTCGGCGCGGCGGTGATGAAGGAGCTGGAGCGGCTCGGCATCCTTCAGCAGATCGATGTGCTGTCCGCCGTTTCCGGCGGCGCGCTGCCCGCCGCCTATTATGCGCTTGACGGGTACAAAGACATCGACTTTTCCAACGGTGTGCTGCAACGGATGGGCCAGGATTTTCAGGGGGAAGTGCTCGGTCGCTGGTTGTCGCCGCCGAACCTGTTTCGCTATTGGTTCACGGAGACCACCAAGGCGGATACGGTCGTTTCTGTGCTCGATGAAGAACTTTTTCATGGAGCGACCTATGCCGACCTGAATCCGGACAGACCGACGCTTCTGCTCAACAGCACCAACGCCCTGACTGGCGAGCCGTTCGTGATTTCCGACGAGAGTTTTGCCGGGTTGGAGCCGTCGCTCGCGTCATTCAGCGTCGCCCGCGCGGTTTACATGTCGGCTGCCTATCCGGGCCTGTTCGATGCGGTCGCTCTGCGCGGGAAATCCGGCGCAGCCGGCGCGTCCGCTGGACCGGCCGTGCTCGCGTATGACGGCGGTCCGGTCGACAATCTCGGCGTGAAGACCCTGGTCACGATGTTGAACCGGGCCGTGGAACGAGAATCGCTGGGGACCCAATTCTCAGAGGGATGCCTTCTCATTTCGGTGGATGCCACTCCACGCCTCAGACAGCACGACGGCAAACCGTTACCCGCTGCGACCGTCTTGCTCAAGAGCAATCGGCGGGAAGTCCTGGAGCGGGCCGGCATTCCGGCCGACCGGCAGGATCGCGCTCGGTTCGGCAGGTTTGCAGTGGGAACGGACAACAGGCAGGGCTCCTGCAGCTCTTGGCACCTCGCCCTCCGTCAGTTGCCGGACGACGATCCGCTCGGCGCGAAGGTCACGAGAATCGAGACCAGTCTGAAGATCGATGTGGAGGATCAGCAGGCGCTCATCGCGGCGGCAAAACGTCTTGTCGAAGAGAGCCTCGAAGTAGCGCGCCTCGAAGGTCGGACCAGCTTTCTGCCCCCTTCGCCTTCCGGCCACTGATTCGCCGGCAAGGATTTCATCGTCCTGAGCTGGGCCTTTCCCCCCTGATCCTGGCCAGGACCCCGGCGACAATACGATCACAGCGCGCGCCGTCAAAGGTGAAGACTTCAGCCAGCGTGACATCGAGATCGCCGGCCAAGCTCTCACGCAGCAGGGTGCGGGCGCGGAAAAACCGGGTTCGCACTGTGGCCTCGGGAATATTCAACGCCTGCGAAACTTCCTCCACGTTCATTTCTTCGACGGCACGCAGCATGAAGACGGCGCGGAACGCCTCGGGCAACAGATCAATGCGTGCTTCCAGCAACGTACGCAGCTGCGCCCGCATGGCGGCGTGCTCGGGTCTCCGACTGGGCTCGTCCGTCAGCGACGCTTGTATGTCGGGTTCAGGTGAATTCATAGCATCGTCCAGCGTGAGAATCTGCGGGCTCTTGCGGCGCAAGCGTCCAAGGGCTTCATTGGCCACAATGCGCACCAACCAAGTCGAGAGTCTGGCATCCGAGCGAAAGTTGCCGAGCGCACGCCAGGCGCGCATATAGGCCTCCTGCACCACATCCTCGGCCTCCTCGTCATTTCTCAAGATACTGCGCGCCGTGCGAAACAATTTTTGATTATAGCGCCGCATGATCAGTTCGAAGGCGGCCTCGTCTCCGCAGGCGGCGCGTGAAACGAGTTCCAGTTCCTGACTGTGCTCGGAACTGGGTGCTGATGATTGGCGGTCTGTGTTCAGCATGTGTCCTAAAGCATTAGATGGGCTATGAGGCTCGCGCGTTCCCGGCTTCGGGGCCGCGAGAGTTGACTCCTGAAGAGTTCAATAACCCTAGAAATGTTCGCTGCTTACATCGTCCTTATCTACTGCGGTGTCCAGCGCATCCCTCGAATAGCTATGGTAGCTCTCGCCGGTGGCGGTGCGCAAATTCTCGTCCTGAACGATCGCGCGGACCTCGCGCAAGCGGGAGGGCATCTGTGCTCACAGCGACTTCAGGTACTGCACGAGGTCGGCGACCTGCTGGACGCTCAGCCCGAGCGAACGTTTCGTGTTATAGCTGTGTACGGCATCTTCCAGCGTCGCCGCCGAGCCGTCGTGGAAGTACGGCGGATGTTGCCACACTCCCTTGAGGGGCGTGGTCCGGAACTGCTTGGTCGCCGAGCGCAGCGCATAGTCCGTCTCGGCGGCCGCCGAGTCGCTGAGCGGATGCAGGGTTGAGTTGGCGTCGGTGAACAGCGTCCCACTATGGCAGATTGCGCATTGGCCCGGGCCTTCGTAGACCCCCTTGCCGCGCGCTGCGGCGGTTGGGTCGAAGCTGCCGGTCGGTGGGGGAGGCGTTTTCAGCGACAACTGATACGCCTGTAGAGCGGGCAGCTTGCTCGACACGAGATCCTTGGTGCCGTTGGTGATATTCAGGTTGACGCGCGGATCGGAAAACGACCCTTCCCCGCCCATCTCGACCACGGCGACATAGCGGTTCCAGTAGGCCGGTTCCGTGCCGTCGCCCGTAAAGGTCACGCTGTGGATGCCTTCGAGCCCGTAAGCCGGAGGAATGACGACTGGGTTGCTGATGCCATCGACGTTGTGCCGCGGATCGAACTTACCTTTACCCCATGAGTTCAAGACCGCCTTTGTCGCGTCATTGACCGCGGGGGACAGCGCGATGATGGCGCCGGGGTTGAGATCGCGATTGGCCCAGCCGTCGAGCCGTCTGCCGATGCCGGGGGCGAAGGAGTCGTCGACCGTCGAATGGCAGAGCGCGCAGGTGATGCCGACGCGGGTCAACCGGTCCACGCCGTTGACCGTCTCGACGGTGCCCTTAATGCCGACCACCGCGTCGAGCTTCAGCAGCGCGACCGTCGTGGCCGGGCTTTTCAGATCGACGCTGCCGTTCTTGATGCCGTCGGCGACGGCTGCCGGGAGCGCATCGGCATCCACCTTCAGCCCGACCGACAACGCCGTCGTCGGATCGACTGCCGCGCTGATGACCTCGTGCATCCTCAACGTGTCGGTCCATTGGCGCTCGTCGCCGAAAGTGTCGAATCGGAAGATCTGCTGGCCCTCTTGGACGGGGGAGGCCGAGGCGGGGGCGTTCGAGACGGGGGTGGCCAGGTCGTCCGAGCCACCACACCCAGCCGCCGTGATCGCGACCGCTACGACCGTCACTGCAATCAACGATGTTCGAGCCGTGCCTGTCAGCATGTCGTCTCCTTTCTGCCTGCGTCCGCGTTCACATCACTTCATTGGATGCAGCGACTTCGCCCCACGTTCCCGTTTCATGATTTCTCCATGCAGGTGGACGTCAGACATCGTCTGGCCTTCTGGAACCAGCGCGAGTTCCAGAAAGCCGCCAGTCTGGACGCAGCAGCCGCTGCGTCCAGGCTCGTCACCGCGGCGCATGGGCGGTTGCGGTAGAAGCGGTCATGACTGAAATGGGGGTTAGCTGGCAAACTTGTTCGGGAATGCGGCGATGAGCCCTGCGCTCAGCGCGTCGGACAGTTGCAGCATGTGCGCTTCGGCCTTGCCGTACTCACCGATACCGTCGGCGTATTTACCCTGCAGCACCGAGGTGGCATATACGAGCGTCGTGTCGATGTGGCCCTTCAGCATCGCGCGCACTTGGTCCTGTTTCCAATGGGGGTTCGCCTTTGCGAGGAAGTCCGCGATGTCCTGAGCGTTGGCGTAGGCTGCGGCGACAGCCTTGTCCGTGGCGGGCTTGTCGCCGGCTTTGGCTGCCTTCACCACCTCGACCGCGCCGGCAATGTGCTCCTTGAGCAGCTTGGTCAACGCCTCGCCGGCCGCATCACCGTAAAAGGGCTTGATGGCATTGCCGATGTCGGCCTGGTTCTGCATGAGGCGCGCAGCACTCGCATCGAACGCGGGCGAGCCGGAGACGAACGCGGTCACCGCTGCGTAGGTCCACTCCATGTGTTGCGCCCAGAGTCGCTGCATCGTGGAGTACAGCGCGCTCATGCTCGCGGTGCGCATGCCGGCTTGCCCCGTCATCATGCGCTCATGTCTAGCCGACACATCCGAGGACTGCGATTCATGAGCGCAGGCGGTCGTGAGCGTCAACAGAGACAGGGCCACGAACGCGGTTGCCGTGCCCGCAAGGGTGAGCTTTCGGACGATGGCGGGAAGGGAGATCTGCAAACAGGACATGACGGTCTCCATAAAATGGTATGGTTTGTGGTCTGGATGCCGCGAACGACCCTGTGGCCTGGGACACGTCGCGCGCGGTCCTACCTATTGGATGTTGAGGTCGCCCGCCGCGTTCCCGTATTCCGGCGATTTGTGGAGGCTCCTTCCGGGACCATCCTTGATCGCGATCCTGGGCAGGTCTCTCTCAGCCTGGAAACATGGCGATAGGGCCGAAGGCGTGATGCACCCGCCTACGCAGGAAGCCACGGCTGTCCGGCCTTCGCAGCCGAAGCTGCTTCGGCGGAGGAGGCTTAAGCCGTGGGGCTCCACCCTATCTGCTCTTTGGAACCGGATCACACTATAATGGTCCGATCGATGGAGACGAAGCCACCATTGCAACGGATCTTCCTCACCGGCGGCACCGGTTATCTGGGGAGCCGATTGATTCCACTCCTCGCTCAACGTGGCCATGCGATTCGTGCGTTGACCCGAGAGTCGTCGCGGACGCGACTCCCTGCCGGTTGCGAACCTGTGATCGGCAATCCGTTCGACGCGCGGACCTTCCTCGAGCATGTGCGGAGGGGAGACACATTCGTGCAATTGGTCGGTACGCCGAGACCGGCGCCGTGGAAAGGCGACCAGTTTCGCGCTGTCGATCGGATCTCAGGGCTGGCATCCATCGAGGCGGCGCGGCAGACCGGAGTCGACCATTTCATCTATGTCAGCGTCGCCCATCCGGCGCCGATCATGAAAGACTACATTGCCGTGCGGTGCGAGTGCGAAGCCGTTCTGCGGGCCGGCGACATGCCGGCGACGATCCTGCGTCCCTGGTACGTCCTGGGTCCCGGCCATTGGTGGCCGTTCTTCCTTGCGCCGATCTACCGGATCGCGGAACGATGGCCGTCCACACGCAAGGCGGCCGGTCGATTGGGGCTGCTGACCATCGGCGAGATGCTGAACGCGGTGGTCTGGGCCGTAGAGCATCCGCCGGAGGCGATGCGAGTGATGGATGTGCCGGACATCCGACTGCTCGCCGGCGGGACACAGTGAAACCGCTCGTCGTGGTGACCGGCGCGGGTGGATTAATCGGCCAGTATGTGGTCCGCACCGTCGTTCGCTGGGCGCCCGATTGGAAGGTGCGTGGGCTGACCCGCCGGGACCTCGAGCTCACCGAGTTTCCGGCTGTGGAAGCGATGTGGAGGACGCTCAATCCGAGTGCCGTCATCCACTGCGCCGCGTTGAGCCGAACCAAGGACTGCGAGCAAGATCCGACGGCGGCCCGGCTGGCGAACGTGCGGGTCACGGCGCACCTGGCGGCGCTGGCTTGCGACATTCCCTTCATCTTTCTCTCAAGCGGAGAAGTGTTCGACGGCCGGAAGGGCTGGTACGACGAATCGGATGAGCCGGTCCCGATCAATGTCTATGGCCGGACCAAGCTCGAGGCTGAGCAGGTCGTGCTCCGCAATCCGAGGCACTCGGTCGTCCGGATCGTCCTGACCGCCGGCACCTCGGTATCGGGGGATCGGAGCTTCGTCGAAGACATGTGCCGGGCCGCCCGCGCCGGCAAGGATCTGAGGCTCTACGCGGACGAATTCCGTTGTCCGCTGCCGGCCGGCGTCATTGCGCGGGCCTTGTGGGACCTGCTCCACGCCGGGCGCCCCGGTCTCTACCATCTCGGCGGTGCGGAGCGCTTGTCACGCTGGGAGATCGGCGAGCTGCTGCTTCCCCGCTATCCGGTCCTGGCTGGGCGTCTGATCCGAGGCTCAGGACGCGATCATGTCGGGGCGCCAAGGCCCGCGGACCTGTCGCTCCGTTGCGACAAGATCCAGACGCTCTTGTCGTTTCAACTACCAGGCCTTGCACAGTGGCTGAGGCAGCGGGGGTCGGACGGAGACCCATGGGACTATCCCGCGTCATGATCGGACGAACCGGCGACGAGCCGCCCCGAGCGATCGCTTCGGCGGAGATATGAATGGCTCCCGATCCGATCACGCTGATACTGGACGCCTATGCCGCGATGGTCGCGGTGATGGCCGGTCTCTGGGTGTGTCAGCTCCTCTATCGCAATGCCTCGCTCGCCGACGTCGGTTGGTGCGCCGGCCTGATCGCCGCAGTCTGCTGGTATGCCGTTCAGGCGTCGGGCGATGTCGAGCGGAAGGCGGTCGCGCTCGTGATGGTGTCGGTCTATGCAGGGCGCCTGGGGATCTACCTGCTGTTCGATCGAATCATCGGCAAAGTCGAGGACGCGCGCTATCGCCGCCTTCGGGTCGAATGGGGGCGCGCAGAACACCTAAAGATGTTCGGCTATTTCCAACTTCAGGCTGCGGCAGTCGCTCTGTTTTCCTTGCCGTTCCTCGTCATCATCCAGAATCCGCGCCCGCCCTTCGGTTTGGTCGAGCTGGCCGGGATTGTGATCTGGGTCGTCGCGGTGGGAGGGGAGGCTGCGGCCGATCGCCGGCTCGCGCGGTTCCGCTCGGAGCCCGCAAACCAAGACCGTGTGTGTCGAGAAGGACTCTGGCGCTACTCACGGCATCCGAACTATTTC
The DNA here is from genome assembly GCA_029194535.1 of Nitrospira sp. NCBI lineage: Bacteria > Pseudomonadati > Nitrospirota > Nitrospiria > Nitrospirales > Nitrospiraceae > Nitrospira > Nitrospira sp. Next base: position 345,796 of record JARFXR010000001.1, read on the forward strand.
TTTGAATGGCTCCACTGGTGGGCCTACGTCGTCATGGGGATCGGCGCTCCCGGCTGGCCGTTGACCTGGCTTGCGCCGTTGGGGATGGGCTGGGCGCTGTGGAAAGTGACAGGGATCCCGCCGGCTGAGCGGCAGGCCTTGATACGGCGAGGTGACGAGTATCGGATCTACCGGGAAACGACGAGCGCCTTCGTGCCCTGGCTTCCTCGGTCGTGGCCGACTAATCGCGATTGAGCGCGGCCAGTCGTGAACGCGCGATGTCCGCTTCAGGGGTGGTCGGGTACTGTCTGACGAGGTCTTCGTACAACTGTTTCGCGTGGGGCAGGTTCATCTGCCGTTCTTCAAACTCCGCGGTCTCCAGTAGTTCCTTCGGCTTGTCGCCGGTACAGCCGGTCAATAGGAACGTCAGGAACATCAGGACCAGCACGACTGCCGCTGCTCTGTTTATGGCGCCGATTCCAGGTCTCACGTCAGTGAATCCATTTCCGCCCGCCGGTGGCCGTGCGCGCATCCTTTCTCGCGTGATACGACAGCGCGTTGAGCTTGCCCCAGTCCAGGTCCACCCGGCCGCCTCCCGAGTTGTGAAGTTTCGCCCAGGACTCGAGGAGTTGCAAGCAGGCGTGATCGATGTGACGGAGCGATGAAAACCGAACCTCGAGGTCCGTGGCCGGCGGCACGTCCTCCAGCGCCGTCGCCAGCCGGGGCAGGCTGACGAAGGTGGCGATCCCCTGCAGTTTGAGCGTCAGCCGGCCGGTCGCCGGATCGTGCTCAAGGGAGGTGTCGAGATTCTGTGTCGTGTACAGCAGCTTGGCGAGGGCGAGGCCGACCCCGACGAGCACGCCGGTCAGCAAGTTGGTCACGACGATCGTACCGAGCGTGGCGGCATAGATCAGGACTTCGCTCGAGCCGTGCCGTCTGAGTTCCTGAATCACCTTGAGGTTCATGAGCTTGTACCCGGTGAACACGAGGACGGCGCCCAGGCTGGCCGTCGGAATCAAGCGCAGGATGAATGGAAGAAACGACACGAACAGGAGCAGCCAGCCGCCGTGCATCATGGAGGATGCGCGGGAGCGCCCGCCGGCTTCGACGTTGGAGGCGCTGCGGACGATGACGCCGGTCATGGGCAGGACGCCCAAAAACCCGCACAACAGGTTGCCGGTACCTTGCGCAAAGAGTTCTTTGTTGTAGCGGGTACGCGGACCATGGTGAAGCTGATCGATGGCGGTCGCCGACAAGAGCGTTTCCACGCTGGCGATCAGCGCCAGGGTCAGGGCCTCCCCGAGAATCGAAGGATCCAACAGGTGGCGCATAGAATCGAGCGTGGGAGGGTTGATGATCGTGAGGAGGTTGTCCCGTACCTTGATATGCGCGATGTCGAGGCCCAGCAGCGCCGTCGTGACGGTGGCGAGCGACACGCCGAACAGGACGGAAGGCAAGGCCTTGAGCATCCTCGGGGCGTACAGATTCCACATGACGATTCCCGCGATGGTCAAGACGCCGATTCTCGCCGCGAGATGGTGATTCATCGGCGTACTGTCGTCCTGTACCAAACCTTTCCAGATGGCCGAAGGGAGAGTCGCCAGATTCTCCAGCCCCGATCCTTTTGGTACGTCGTCGATCATGATGTGGAACTGGCTGGCGCAGATCAGCACGCCGATCCCGGCCAGCATGCCGTGGACGACGGCCGGGGAGACCGCGCGGAACCATTGTCCCAGTTGAAGCCAGGCCCAGTTCATTTGAATGATGCCGGCCAGCACGATGATCAGGGCCAGTCGCTCCATCCCCTGCTCATGAATGATCTCGTAGACGATGACGGTAAGACCGGCGGCCGGACCGCTGACTTGAAGAGGACAACCGGCCAGCGCACCCGCGACCAGACCTCCCACGATGCCGGTGATGATGCCGGTGGCCGGCGGGGCGCCTGAAGCGACGGCAATGCCCATGCACAGCGGCAACGCGACGAGAAAGACCACGATCGAGGCCAACAGATCGTGCCCGAAGGTTTCCCACCGGAACTGAAGGCGAAGCGCCTGAGACGTCATGAGCTGCTACCACGGGAACGAGGAGACGCGGCGTTCTTTCCCTACGCGAGTCCGGCTGATCCGGCCAGAACCATTGAGAAAAAGGTCGATGCCTGCTGCCGATCAGACGCGCGACTCGATCATGTACTCCGGCGCGGAAATCGCCTCACTCCGACAGCGGGGGCAGCGGCTTGGGCGTGTCAGGCGGGTCCGCTCGCGGAACACGAAGTCGCAGTCTCGACAAGCCGAAGGCCGGAGCACAAACCGGCGGGAACGATCTCGCGCCAGAGACCTGACGACATGCTCGAGATGTTCTTCCACCTGTCGCTCGCCGATGTTTGCCGCCTCGGCAAGGTGTCGTGTGGTTCGGAACGTCCCAGCCAGTAACAGGGAAATGTGTTGCCGCAGGGTCCGATTCGCGGTCTGCATCGTGGGGCCCCATAGTAGTGGTTCCCTCCGTGAAAGCCAAGCCCGTACAGATGCCGCCGGCCGCCCGGCGAAAGCGGATCCTTGACAGGGTGCAGGGGAGAGGACTACCTAGTCGGCCATGGGCTCGGGTTTAAAGGTGTCGCTCGCGGCGGTTTCCGCCGCGGTCCTGCTGGCCGTGGGGCTGTGGCTGGGCTGCGGGATTGTCGGTGGAACGACGAGGGGAAAACGAGTCGCCCGGGCCCTCAGCATTCCTCGTCCCGCCGTCATCGCCCACCGCGGCGCTTCCTATCTGGCTCCGGAAAGCACGTTGCCCGCCTACCTGATGGCCCGTGAGCTCGGCGCGGACTACCTGGAGATCGATCTGCAACGCACCAGGGACGGCATGTTGGTCGTCGTGCACGACGACGACTTGTCCCGTACGACCAACGTGGCGGACGTCTTTCCCGGTCGTGAGAAGCACACGGTGGACATGTTCACCTTTGAGGAACTGGCGCAGCTCGACGCGGGAACTTGGTTCAATCGGGCGTTTCCCGATCGGGCGCGTGAGTCGTTCAAGGGCCTTCGGATTCTCCGGCTGGACGAGGTGATCGCGGTGGCCGAGTCCGGGTCCAGGCGCCCGGGTCTCTACATCGAGACCAAGGCGGCCAGCCGGTTCCCGGGCATCGAGGAGCAACTGGTGAGCGTTCTGAGGAAACACGGGTGGGTCCAGGATGGCGGAGCAGCACCGTCCGGGCGTGTGATTTTTCAGTCGTTCGAGCCGAACAGCCTGGCTCGACTCAAGGCACTGGCACCCCACGTTCCGCGGCTGCTCCTGCTCGATGAAGTCATGGCCGGCAGAGAGGGCCTCGACGCCTTGATGAAGACCGCGTCGGAAGTCGGCTCCGGCGTCGGGACGTGGGGCGTCAGGTGGGCGTTCAGCCCGAAGTGGTCGGTTGCAGCCGCCCCCAGGCGATATCTCACCACCTGGCCCTGGCACACGGGTCGGGCTCATCGGGCCGGATTATTCGTCCATCCCTGGACGATCAACGAGCGGTGGGAAATGTGGATGGTGACGCTGAGCGGAGCGGACGGCTTCTTCACCGATCGAGCCGACGTGGCGCTCTCGATCTATCGAAGATCTGAGCCGGATGATCATGAAGCATTCTGGAAGAAAATTGGATACTAGGAAAAACCCTTGTAGTGAAATCGAGCCGTTTCATGGTTGAACGGATTCCCTCGACTCTGTCAAGATTCCGTTATGAAATTTCTCGCCGTGCATCCCGGCCCGCTCATGTACACCAAAATTTACCTGCGCCTGGAGCCGTTGGGGCTGGAGCTGGTCGCCCAGGCCGTTCGGCAGATGGGCCACGAGGTCCGGCTGATCGACCTGCAGGTGGAGACCTGGAAAGACTACGCCGCGCTCATTCGAACCTGGAAGCCGGATGCCGTCGCCTTCTCGTGCAACTATTTGGCCAACGTGCCGGAGATCGTGGATCTCGCCAAAGCGACCAAGCGACAGGCACCGGACACATTTGTGTTCGTCGGAGGACACAGCGCGTCGTTCGTGGCCCACGATCTCCTTCAGCATGCCGAGGGCTCGATCGATTGCGTGCTCAAGGGTGAGGGTGAAGTCTCGGTTCCCCTGTTGTTGCAGGCTGTAGAACATGATCGGAATGCCGTGGTGACTGTGCCCGGGGCGGTGACGGTCAAGGGCGAAGGTCCGCCTCCGCAGTTCGTCGGCAGCCTGGATGATTTGCGTCCGGCGCGGGATCTGCTCCGCCATCGGCGGAAGTATTTTATCGGCGTTCTGGATCCTTGCGCCTCGATCGAGTTTGCGCGCGGCTGTCCCTGGGATTGTTCCTTCTGCAGCGCCTGGACGTTTTACGGACGCAGCTACCGGACGGTCAGTCCCGAGAAGGCCGTGGAGGACCTGTCGATGGTGGCGGAACCGGGGATCTTTTTGGTCGACGACGTCGCCTTCATTCAGGCGAAGCAAGGATTCGAGATCGGCGAAGCCATCGCGCGGCGGGGCATCAAGAAGCAATATTATCTCGAAACGCGCGGCGACGTGTTACTGCGCAACAAGGATGTCTTCAAGTTTTGGAAGACGCTGGGCCTGCAATACATGTTTCTGGGTGTGGAGGCGATCGACGAGGAAGGCCTCCGGATGCATCGGAAACGCATTTCCTTGGGACGCAATTTCGAAGCGTTGGAATTCGCCCGGTCCCTCGGCATCACCGTCGCCATCAATCTGATCGCCGATCCCGACTGGGACCGGAGGCGATTCGAGGTGATTCGGCAATGGTGTCTGGAGATCCCCGAGATCGTGAACATCAGCGTCAATACTCCTTATCCCGGCACCGAGAGCTGGCACACCGAGTCGCGCAAGTTCAAGACCCGCGACTATCGCCTCTTCGACATCCAGCATGCGGTGCTGCCGACCAAATTGCCGCTTCCGGAGTTCTATGAGGAGCTGGTTAAGACCCAACAGGTGCTCAACAAGAAGCATCTGGGGTGGACGGCGCTCAAATCCACGGCGAAACTCGCGGCCGGGCATCTGTTGCGCGGACAGACGAATTTCGTGAAGATGCTGTGGAAGTTCAACAGCGTGTACGACCCCAGACTGCAGATGGCCGACCATCAGCGTCCGGTGTCCTACGAAATGTCTCTGCCTGGGTCCACGCCGGGAAATTCGAAACTCTTATATATCTTGCCGCCGAAAGGTCGGAGGGGCCGCGCCCTCGACGAATCGACCGAGCAATTTGTCGAAGCCACACGGAGCGGCACCGGGATCTAATCCGTCACATTCCTCGCGGCCGAACGGGCCCGTCTCCTGGTATACTGGGCGTCGGAACGATCTGGCATGTTCGTGGCGATGACGACGAATTGGGTTGAACTTGCCGAACTGGCCTTGGCCCGTATCCGGGCCGCGGGGGCCGACTACGGCGACGTGCGTGTTCAGCACAGCCTCACCCAGCACCTCGAGGGCGAGGATCGGCGGATTGCGTCCATCCGGGACATCGAGGATGCCGGCTTCGGCATCCGCGTCCTCTATCACGGCGGATGGGGTTTCGCGGCGAGCTCCGTCTTGTCGCTGGAAGAAGTCCCGCGCGTGGCCGAGCTCGCGGTGGAGATCGCCCGCGGCTCTTCCTCGCTGGCTCGGGAGAAGGTGGTCCTGGTCGAAGAGCCGGTGCATCGCGCCAGCGTCGAGACTCCCTTCCGCATCGATCCGTTCGGCGTCCCGCTCGAACACAAGACCGCCCTGTTGTGCGACATCATGGAGTACGTTTACCGCCAGGCCGAAGTCGTCCGAAGCCGTGCCGCCCTCTGGGCTCGACGGGACCGGAAACTGTTCTTGTCGACCGAAGGCTCGCAACTCGATTTCAATCTCCTGGCGGTGCAGGGAGAGTTTACAGCCGTCGCGCGGCACGACGGCAGGTTTGCGTCGCGCAGTTTCAGTACGCCACATCTGAGGACCGGATACGAGCTGATCGAAGACGCCGGACTGCTGGCGGAAGCCCCTCGCATCGCCGCTCAGGCGGCGGAGAAGGTGCGCGCTCCGGCGGTAGAGCCGGGGCGCTACGATCTTGTCCTGGACGCCGAGCACCTCTCGTTGACCATGCATGAGTCCTGCGGGCATCCGAGCGAACTGGACCGCGCCTTGGGCTACGAGGCGAACTATGCCGGTACGAGCTTTCTCACCCCCGACAAGCGCGGGAGCTTCCGCTTCGGCTCGCCCTGCGTCTCCCTGGTCGCAGACAATACCGAGCCGGAGACCTTAGCGGCGACGGGTTATGACGACGACGGCGTCGCCTGTCAGAGATGGGACATCGTGCGGGATGGCCTGTTCGTCGGATACTGTACAAATCGAGAAACCGCTTCGAAAATCGGCGAGACGCGCTCGCGCGGCTCCAATCGGGCCGAGGGGTGGGGAAGCGTACCAATCGTTCGGATTGCGAACATCGGACTCGAGCCCGGCACGGCCGGCTTGGACGACCTGATCGGCGACATCAAAAAGGGCATCTACATCGAAGGACACGGGTCGTACAGCATCGACCAGCGGCGGTACAACTTCCAATTCGGCGGCGATGCTTTTTGGTTGATCGAGCACGGCAAGCGCACACACATGCTTCGCGACGTGATCTATCATGGGATCACGCCGGAGTTCTGGGGACAATGCGACGGCGTCGCCGACCGGACCTACCGTCGTCGATTCGGCTTCATTACCTGTGGCAAAGGCCAGCCGGGCCAGTCCGGCTGGATGACGCACGCCGCCTCGCCTGCGCGGTTCCGGCAGGTCGACGTCATCAAGGGATAGAGTCGCGCGTGAACGTGACGGTTAGATCATGGCCCCGGATGACCGGTCGCGAGGAGTTTCGTTTTCTCGCCGATCTGGTATTCCGTCGGTCGGCGGCGGACGCGACGACCGTGGCGCTTCACGATCACCACGGCGGGACGACCAGGTTCGCCAACAGCCAGGTCATCCAGAACGTGGATGCGAGACGGGGAACCTTGACGGTGACGGTCGCGCTTGAAGGCCGGCGAGGCACGGCCAGCACGACCGACTTCACGGCCGGAGCGATCAACAACCTCGTCGCCAGGGCCGAACAGGTCGCCAGACTGTCCCCGAAGGATCCGGAGTACCTGCCTCCCCCGGAGCAGACCACGTTCCCGCGTCGTGCCACCGCCCGGTCGGAGACCGGCGCCGCAGGGCCGGCGCGCCGGCTCGAATATGCCAATGAAGCGATCGGGCAATGCCGCATTGAAAACCTCCTGGCAGCCGGCATCGTCTCCTCGTCCCTCTCCACCGTCGGCATTGCGGCCAGCAACGGGCTATTCGCCTTCGAAGAACGGACTGAGGCGCGGTTCGGCGTCACGGTTCAGGCCGGTGAGGCGACGGGATGGAACGCCGCGGCGCACCGTTCGCTGGATCATCTCAGGGTTCAGGAGCGCACACTCACGGCGATCGGGAAAGCCAAGCGGGGTCGCGATCTCAGGGAACTGCCGCCGGGCCGGTATCCGGTCATTCTTGAGCCTGCCGCCGTTTCGGGATTGTTGTCGTGGGTGCTCTGGACCTTGGACGCCAAGGACTACGACAAGGGGACCAGTCCGTTTAGCGGTAAGCTCGGCTGGCCGGTCTTCAACGAGCGGCTCACGCTCCGCAATCTTCCCGATCACGCCGATCTCCTTGGAGTAGGATTCACGTCCGAAGGGCTGCCCAGCGAGGCGACGACCTGGGTCGAGAACGGGACGTTAAGACAGCTGTCATACGACCGGTTCACCGCTCTGCGCCATGGCATCGCAGTCGTTCCGACGATGGAGGCTCCGTTCCTGTCGGATTCCAAACCGTCTGCGGCGAAAGTTCAGGATCTCATCAAACAGACCGACCGGGCCATCCTGGTGACCAACTTCTGGTATATTCGGGTCGCGAATCCTTCGGACCTGACGCTGACGGGGATGACCAGGGACGGAACGTTTCTCGTGGAGGACGGGCAAATCGTCGCACCGGTCAAGAACTTGCGGTTTCACGAGAGTCCGCTTCGGGCCTTTACGCAGCTGGAATCCTGCACGGAGCCGGCCGAGGCCGTCACGTCTGAGACGAGCAAGTCGCTCGTCCCCGCGATGCTGATCCGGGATTTCAACTTCTCGAGCGTGACACGATTTTGAACGGGATGAGCGTTCCACCGGGCAACTCATTGCATGTCGCCCGATAACATGCATTCGCGGCAGTGCCGCGGCCGGATGGTCTGTTCAACGCTGGGCGCCCTCATTCTACTGCTGACCTGCGCACAGGTTCAGGCCGCTCCGCCGATTTTCGAGAACCTCGGAACACTGCATCATCCGATCTCCACCACATCGGAATCGGCTCAGCGGTACTTCGATCAAGGGCTGCGGCTGGTCTATGCGTTCAACCATGAGGAGGCGATCCGGTCGTTCGAAGAGGCGACCAAACAGGATCCACGGGCGGCCATGCCCTATTGGGGCGTCGCGCTGGCGCTGGGGCCCAATATTAATGCCGGCATGGCCAAGGACCACGAACGGCGCGCGGTCGAAGCTGTCAGACAAGCACGGAGTCGGATGGACCAGGCCGGCGAACGGGAGCGCGCCTATATCGACGCCCTGACCAAACGGTACGGCGCCACGAAAGGAGCCGGACGGGGCTTGTTCGCCAAGGCCTATGCCGATGCGATGAGGCTTGTCTGGCGGCGCTATCAGGACGACCCCGACGCGGGTGTCCTGTTCGCCGAGGCCTTGATGAATCTCCGGCCGTGGGATTTGTGGACCGCGGACGGCAAGCCCAAGCCCGGTACGGAAGAGATCATCGCGACGCTCGAGGCGGTGCTGGCGCAGCATCCCGACCATCCTGGCGCCTGCCACTATTACATTCATGCCGTCGAAGCCTCCTCGCAGCCTGAGCGGGCGCTGGCCTGCGCCGACCGATTGGCCGATCTCATGCCGGGCGCGGGCCACCTCGTCCACATGCCCGCCCATATTTATGCGAGAGTCGGAAAATATCACGAATCGGCCGAGCACAACGCCCAAGCCGCGCATGTCGACGAGACGTATCTCGCCGCACATCACCTGGCCGGTGACTATGCCGATGGTTATTACAGCCACAATCTTCACTTCTTGTGGTCGTCGCTGTTGATGGAAGGCCGGAGTGCGGAAGCGGTCAAGATCTCCGGCTCGCTGTCGGCCACGATCAGCGAGGAGGAAGTCCGCAAGGATCGCTCGAAAGAACAATATTTGCCCTCCAAGCTCTTCGCTTGGATCCGGTTCGGACGCTGGGAGGATCTCCTCAAGGAGCCGCCTCCGCCTCGAGGGTTCCGCCTCATGGAAGGTGTCTGGCGGCTCGGACGCGGTTTGGCGCTCGCTGCGACCGGGAGGCTGCCCGGCGCAGCGGGGGAACACTATGCCTTGGCCGGGCTTACGAAGCAGATTCGACGGACGCGCCTGCCGCAGGAAAAGATTGAACGGGATCAGCTCAAGATCGCCGAACGACTGCTCGCGGGCGATCTTGCGACCCGTCACGGACGTTACGACGAGGCGGTCCGTGCTCTCCAAGCGGCGGTCAAGCTTGAGGACGCCATGCAGTATTCCGAGCCGCCGCTCTGGCCTTTGTCGACTCGTCTGTATCTCGGCGCCGTTCTGCTGATGGCGCATCGTCCCGGCGAAGCCGAGCAGGTCTACCGAGCGGATTTGAAACGGTTCCCGGAAAACGGGTGGGCCCTGTTCGGACTGGGACAAAGTTTGAGGGCGCAGCAGCAGGACGAGGAGGCGGTGGATGTGGAACGTCGGTTCCAGGCTGCATGGAGTTATGCCGACGTGACCTTGACCGCCTCCCGATTTTGAGCCTCGCCTCGGTATTTCTTTGGCGAACGAATCGGGGAACCGGCTACAATCGGCCCGGGCGGGATGGGCTGGTATGCGCGAAGGGGGCTTGGCGTGCGGTACATTGTTGGTGTCATGGGACCGGCCAAAGCGAGGAGAAAAGACATTGAGAACGCTCGGGCCCTGGGCGAATTGATTGCACGTCGTGAATGGGTTCTCCTCACGGGTGGTCGTGACGTCGGAGTGATGCACGCGGCGAATCAAGGAGCGAAAAAGGTGGCCAGGAGCTTGACCGTCGGGGTGCTGCCGTCGACACGGGATCGAGTTTCCAAATACGTCGATCTGGCCATCATCACTGAAATGGGCAGTGCGCGAAACAATATTTGCGTGCTGTCGTGTCAAGTCATTGTGGCCTGTGGACTCGGCGGATCAGGGACCGTGTCCGAAGTGGCCTTGGCCCTCAAAGCCGGCAAAGAGGTTGTGCTCCTTGGAGCCACGCCCGTCGAAGAAAAATTCTTTAAAAAGCTCGGGGGACGGCTCATCTCCAGTGCGCAGACTCCCGAAGATGCCATTGATGTAATCCTGAAACGGTTTGAACGACAGGATGGTCACGATTTGCGAGGACCTCAACCGTGGGGGCGGTTTTAAGGGTTGTTCCTGGATGAGGGCCGTGACGTTCGTGTAAGAACAGCTCGCGTGAACCGACGGAATCTGTAGGAGGACCCTATCATGGTCGTATCACGATGGGTTGCCGCTTTCTGCATAATCTTCACGGGAACAGAGCTCTTATATCCGGTGTCCGGGCAGGCGGCTGATCCACATCCTCCGTCCAAAGCCTACTTTGCCGGCGGGTGCTTCTGGTGCATGGAAGAGGCCTATGAGAAGGTTGACGGAGTCCTGGCGGTCATTTCCGGATTCATGGGGGGGACGGTGAAGGATCCGAGCTACGAGGACGTGTCGTCCGGCCGGACCGGCCACGCTGAATCAGTGGAAGTCCAGTATGATCCTGCAAAGGTTTCGTATAATCAGCTCCTGGACGCGTTTTGGAGGAACATCGATCCTGTCACGGCGAATGCGCAGTTTTGCGATCACGGAAGTCAGTACCGGGCGGCCATCTTCTATCGAAACGAAGAAGAGAAACGGGCGGCGGAGGATTCCAAGCGGGCGATCGAACAGTCGAAGCGATTCAAAGAGCCGATCGTGACTCAGATCGCGCAGGCAACGGAGTTCTATCCGGCGGAGGAGTACCACCAGGATTTTTACAGAAAGAATCCCATCCGGTACAAATTTTACAAGTCCACGTGTGGTCGTGTCCGGCGATTGGAAGCCTTGTGGGGTCCGTCGTCGTGAATCAGGGGAGGCGAGGGAGCGCCGGCAATAGGCTGAGAGGGGTGGGCTAGGCTTTGGCTTTCATCAGGATCGCCCGCAACCGTTCACGCTGAGCCGGTCGAATCCCCAGAAACTCCAGTCCGAATGTCCGGTCCTTGACCCAGCGCACGATGCTGTCGTCGATGCGGAGCGGCCAGGGCTGATCGTCTAGAAAGAGCGACAGTTTGAATACCATGCCGCACTGCACCTCCGTCATGGATGTGGCCTGGCAGCCTCCGGTGGAGATGTCCAGGATCGTCGCCTCTCCCTCGAACTCGTCTTCCCCGAAGAAGAACAGACGATGACTGACTTTGAGGCGTCGTCCGCGCCGATCCTGTCCTTCATTTCCGCTCATGTCTGCCGGCCGCCTTTCTCGCCCGAACGAGGTTCCGGTTCATCTACCCGCTGCTATCGAGCCTAGCCAATGAGTTCGCATAAAGCCTTCCCCAGGCGTGGTACCTCCGAGGAAGGACGAAACGGCCTCTTTCAGCGCACTGTATCACAGGCGCCCCTGCAGCCTAGCGAAAACGGATAGCTGCCACCGGTCGGTCGAGGAACCTTGACCTTTTCGGTGGCCTTCTGCCAGAAGGGACGAAACCATCACCAGGAGGATCCCGGTGGGACGGACCGTCATCAATGAGCGATTGGCCCGACTCGGGCATTCTGAAATTCGGGCCATGACCCAGGCCTGCGCAAAGGCTGGGGGAGTGAATATGGCGCAGGGTGTCTGTGACACCCCGGTTCCTTCTGTCGTCATCCAGGCGGCGGAGCGGGCGATGCGGAGCGGGAACAACATATATTCCCGCTTCGACGGGCTCGCCGAGCTGCGGCAGGCGATCGCCGACAAGTTGGCGAGGGACAACCGAGTTCAGTCTGATGCCGAGATTGAGGTTACGGTCAGCGCGGGGGCGACCGGTGCGTTTCATTGCGCGTGCCTCGCCCTGTTCAACCCGAAGGACGAAGTCATCGTCTTCGAGCCGTATTACCAGTATCACTTGAGCGCGTTGCTCGCCGTGGAGGCGGTCCCTGTGGTCATCTCCATGCATCCGCCGGAATGGAGCCTTTCTCTCGAGGACGTCGAGCGGGCCATCACGCCCCACACCAAGGCCATTCTCGTGAACTCACCGGGAAATCCATCGGGCAAGGTGTTCGACCGACGCGAACTCGAAGACATCGCCGCCCTTGCCTGCGAACACGACCTACTCGTCCTGACCGATGAGATTTATGAATACTTTCTGTACGACGGACAGGCGCACGTGAGTATGGCATCTTTACCGGGCATGGCCGACAGAACGATCACGATCGGCGGCTATTCGAAGACGTTCAGCATCACCGGTTGGCGCATCGGCTATGCTGTAGCGGCGCCTGAATGGTCGAAAACGATCGGCGCGATGAACGATCTGCTCTACGTGTGTGCGCCAACCCCGCTTCAAGTCGGCGTGGCGGCCGGGATCCGTGAACTGCCGCCTTCGTTTTATGCTGAACTCGCGAAGGAATATCAGAGCAAGCGGGATCGATTTTGCAGGGCGCTGAGTCAGGCAGGCTTGCAGCCTTCCATACCGCAGGGGGCCTACTACGTGTTGGCCGACGCATCACGGCTTCCGGGGACAAACGGAAAGGAGCGCGCCCTGCATGTGTTGGAGAAGGTCGGCGTAGCAGGAGTGCCGGGCGAGGCCTTTTTCTCCGCCCCGATGGGCGGTCGGTTCATCCGGTTCAGCTATGCCAAGACGGACACCGACCTTGAAGAAGCCTGCAGACGCTTGTCGGAGCTGGCATGATCGTCATGCATACTTGCCGTGATCACAAGGCGATGATACAACCAACAATACGTATGCGATGGCCCATCGGTCGAACACTGCTCGCGTGCCTCCTGCTGTGGGGAGGTTTCGGATGCACCAAACCGGTGCTCAAGGAACAAGTCCCCGAGCCCGCGAGCGCCCCTTCTGATTCCTTCGAGGACCGCGGCGTCTTGGCCGGCGAATGGGAGTATGAGGAAGGCGCGGTCGTCACGCTGCGGCTCGATGAGCAGGGGAACGGCACTTATGCCTGGAAGGACGGACGGTTTACCACCATGGCCTTAAATGGACGGATCTGGGAAGGCCTGTGGTCGCAGCGCGAAAATGACCGGGAAGGCGGATTTCAAGTGGAGTTCTCGTCCGATTTCTCGGAAGGGGAGGGACGATGGTGGTACACGCGGATCGGCCAGGACCACAGTCCCTCACAGAAAGGAGGGACCTTCCATGTAACCAGAAAAAACGAGTCGGTCCCTCGCGGCGATGTTCCTCGGTGATCCGTTCTTGTTGCAAATCCTCCGGTGGTGAAAGGATAAATGCCAGTGATACAGAGGAAGTCACCGCGCTTCGCGGTTCAACTCCCTATTCGTTTCACCGACGACACCGCTGACGCCGGCGGGACGATCCTGAATATCTCTCACGACGGTTGCATGATCACGGCCGGACGAACACCGGACACGGCGACGTATCTGCGTCTCGATATGCACCTTCGTGAAGGGGAGCCGCCGGTCAAGGTGAGTCTCGCGGCAGTTCGCTGGTCTTCGAAGAATCAATTCGGATTGGAATACATCAAAGTCGGTTCCGAGGAACGGGAACGGCTGAAACACTTCATGAACATGCTGGAGCAGTCGCCGGGGTTCTGACCGGTCCTCCCGCCACTCGGCCTGGTCGAATCATTTCATCGCGACGGCTCGGACCTGCTTGAACGTCGTCAGGCCGCCGAGAGCCTTTCGAATCCCATCCTGCATCAGTGTGGTCATACCCGCCTGCATGGCCGCGCGCTGCATGTCCGAGGTTCTGGCTCGACCCTGAATCATGTTCTTCAACTCGTCGGAGTTGCAGAACATTTCGTGCAGCGGCACTCTCCCCTTGAATCCCGTGTGATGGCAGGATTCGCATCCCTGGTTCCTGTTCAACAGGAACGCCTCGTCATACGGGATGCCCAATCGTCCCCAGGCTTCCACGCCGCAGGCAGCCACGAGTTCGTCGTATTCCTGCCGGGACGGATGGTACGACTGCTTGCAGGTCGCGCAGAGCCGCTTGCACAGGCGTTTGGCGATCACGCACAGCATGGAGTCGGCAAAATTAAAGGAATCGCAACCCATGTCCAGCAGCCGCGACACGGTTTCGACGGCGCTGTTCGTGTGCAACGTGCTGAGCACCAAATGCCCGGTCAACGAGGCCTCGATCGCAACCTCGGCTGTCTCCTTGTCCCGCATCTCGCCGATCATGATGATGTCCGGATCTGCCCGGAGGAACGACCGCATCGCCGATGCAAACGTGAAGCCGATGCGCGGGTGGACCTGGACTTGCCGCAGCCCTTCCTGCGTGATTTCGATCGGGTCTTCGGCCGTCCAGATCTTGCGTTCATCCGTATTGAGATGCCGGAGTATGGCGTGCAGGGTGGTGGTCTTGCCGGACCCGGTCGGCCCGACACATAAAATGAGTCCGTGAGGCTTGTCGGCCAGTTCGAACAGGTTCGCCAGTTCACGGGGAGAAAATTCCATGGCTTCGAGCGGCAGCGGCTCTTTGGCGCTGAGAATGCGGAGGGCCACGTCCTCGTTGCCGCCCGCCGTGGGCAGCGTCGCCACCCGCAATTCAATCAGGCGATCGTCGCCGAGCTTGAAGCGGATCTTGCCGTCCTGTGGTTTCCGACGCTCCGCGATGTCGAGGCTGGCCATGATCTTCATGCGTGAAACCAACGCCCGTCGGTAGGCGGCTGGCACCCGCATGTAGGTGGAACATGTACCGTCGACGCGAAAGCGGACGACCGTCTCCTTGCGATCCGAATAGGGCTCGATGTGAATGTCGGAGGCTTCTTTACGGTAGGCCTCGACGATGATCTGATTGGCGAGCCGGACGATCGCGGAATTGTTTTCGTCGATGGAATCGCTCTCTTCATCGGCTCCCCGCTCCGAACGGGCTTCTGACCGTAATTCTCCCAGGGTATCGCTGATCGATCCCATATCCCCGTCGCCGCTGGCCAGCTGGAGATAGCGCTCGATATCGCGCTGGAGACTGACCGAGAACCGGATGGTGAGGCCCGGGAACGCGCGACGAATGTCGTGGCCTTTTTCCAGGTCGTGGGGGTTGTCGATCAGTACATCGATGACCTGTTCATAGCGCCGGAAGGGGATCCAATGGTACTTCTTCAGGTAGTCGTAGCTGAGGTCCTTGAGCAGGCTCGGATCGGCGACGGATCGCTCATCGAACGACACGTACGGGCAGCCGAAAAACGTGCTGAGCGCTTTGCCGAGCTCGGTCTTTGGAACGCGATACTTATCCAGTAGGAGCGATTCCAACTCGGCGCTGCCTGCCAGGGCAGCCTGAAAGGCCTTGACCAAGTCCGCCTGGCGAATGAACCCGTCGCTCACCAGAGAGTCGAACGCCTCAGGGTTGATGGGGGATCTGGCCGTCTTTTGCACAGTGGTACGCACGTATCGATCGCTATGATTTTGTTATTGAGTTCGACCATTCCCAGTATAAAAGATTCCCGATGATCTACAAGGAATTTGCGAAGAGCCGACGAGGCGAGGCGGGCGGACCTTAGTGGAGCTTGCGCGCGGCGGACGGGTGGATGACCTCGAACAGCGCGGAGTAATCGAAATCCCGTAGACCTCTCGCCTAGGAAGATTCGGACTCCGTCGGCGGACTCAGACCAAAGATGCAGATCGGCCGCAAGGCGACCGAAGGGACGGAAATCCCTTGTAGGCCACGATGGAGAGGCCGTTGCGGCACAACCGTCCGGCAATGGCGCCTCCCAGCAAGCCCGTACCTGGGCGTGCGATCGCTTGGAGCCGCGTCAGTTGGGTGTCTGCTTGCCGGCGCGAGCGACGTGGCTGCGCAAGAGAGGTCGAAGTTCAGGCTCGATCGTTCCTGCCAGAGCGAGCAAGCCGGTGAACCGAGGAACGGGCTGATTGAACGTCAGGGGATTGCGGTCGGCGTCTTCGACCATGCCGCCCGCCTCTTGGATCAGCAGCACGCCGGCCGCGAGGTCCCATTCGTTTTCCTTCTCGGCCGTGACCGCGGCTTGGGCTCGGTCGGTCGCGACGAGGGCCAGGGCATAGGCGATGGAATGGAAGGAACTGGTTCGGATGCGTTCGCCCAATCCAGTGCAAGGACCTCCGCGAAACTCTCCCGGACTCACCATCACGAGCGGAGGATCCGTCTTGGTCGACCTGGGGACCGGCTTGCCGTTGACCTGGAGGCCGCGGCCTCGAACGGCGGTGAAGAGCTCGTCGGTCGATGGATTGAAAATGACCGCCGCAAGGGGGTTACCTTTCTCGACCAGCGCGGCGGAGATGCAGAACTCCGGCAGTTTCTTGATGAAGGCCCTGGTTCCGTCGATGGGATCGACGATCCAGACGCGGGCGCGACCGAGTCGCGCCGGGTCGTCGGGAGATTCCTCCGACAGCCATCCGTCCTCGGGGAAGTGCTTCTGCTGCATCTCGTGAAGGATCCGATTGACTTCGAGATCGGCGGTCGTCACCGGAGATCGATCGCTCTTGGTCTGCACGTCAAAACCGGTGCGCGCCAACTCGAGCGCTCGGGCACCGGCTTCGCGGACGGATTCGACCAGAAGGTGGAGTTCTCGATCCATGCACAAGATCCTCGACACCGTGCATCTCAGCCTATCAGGTCTCGAACTGCCGTCATAGGGGAATGTCGCGGACCTCGCACTCGCAGGGTGCGCCCCTTGACCCACCGCCAAAACCTGCGTACAAGCAATCACGGGATGTGCCGTGAGTCTCCAAGCGATTGTTTCTAATCCATAGCTCCCGGTCGCGACGGGCGGAGAGGAGGCCGCGCGACCTCGGCATGGAGAGCGGGCGATGGACCAGCGGGCTATCCCAGCGATTCTGCCGCACAGGCGCGAGCGGCTTTATCCGACGGTTTGTCAGGTCACCCATGAAACTGGTCCAGAAGCGTTCGAAGAAAATCGGACTTCCTCCGGGAACCATCGTTCACATCGGCGAGAAGAAGTCCGAGACCGTGACTATCACGGCCTTTCACTATGCGGGCGGGTACTGTGAAGAACGACAGGTTGAAGACGCGACCACTCTCGCGCCGCCGACCGACGAATCGGTGGTGTGGATCAACGTCAGCGGGGTACATCGGATGGACGTGCTGGAAACGTTCGGCAGGCAGTTCGGTCTCCATGCGCTCTTGCTGGAAGATATTGCCAACACCGATCAGCGTCCCAAGCTGGACGACTACGAGACATACTTTTTTCTCGTGACGAAGATGTTGACGCTCACGGAACGCCAGGATGTGCAGGTCGAGCAGGTCAGCCTGGTCCTGGGGCGGAACTTCGTGCTGTCGTTTCAGGAAAACGGAACCGATGTATTCCAGCCCGTACGCGAGAGGCTGCGCGGTGGAAAAGGCCGCTTACGACAGGCCGGCGCGGACTCTCTCTGTCATGCGCTGATCGACGCGATCGTGGACCAGTACTTTGCTGTGTTGGAGGTGGTCGGCGAAAAGATCGAGTCCTTGCAGCAAATGGTGGTGGCCGATCCGCGACCGGAGACGCTCCGTGACATTCACGCGCTCAAGCGTCAATTGCTTCTTCTGCGCCGAGCCGTCTGGCCGTTGCGGGACGTGATGAATAACCTGTCGCGGTCGGATTGCCCCTTCCTCCAGCAACCGACCAAGGTGTTCTTCCGCGACGTGTACGATCACGTGGTGCAGATCGTGGATACGATCGAAACCTTGCGCGAAATGGTCTCGGCCAGTCTCGACATCTATCTGTCCAGCGTCAGTTACCGGCTGAACAGCGTCATGCGGATGTTAACCGTGATCACGACGATTTTCATGCCGCTGAGCTTCATCGCGAGCATCTATGGTATGAATTTCGAGCACATGCCCGAGCTTCAGGCGCAATGGGGCTATCCGCTTGTCTTGGGAGTCATGGCCGCGGTCGGGATTTCGATGCTCGTGCTGTTCAGGAAGAAAGGGTGGCTCTAGCGGACGCTATTCCTGGACCTCGACGCGATCCACAAAGTACGGCGTGTCGCCGAAACAGGTGGTGGGAAGATAGCGATATTCCTTGTAGTGCAACACGATGCGCTTTCCCATCAACTGCGCCAATTGCGCCGCCACCGCCTCATCCCACACGGTGAATTCCCAGAGGACAGGGGCGATGCCCGGCACGGTCGTCATGGCCAGCTCGCCTTCCGTGGTCTTGCAGACCCAGCCCTTGGTCGACAGTTTTTGGATGTAGCCGGCTCGACTGCCGTCCGAATAGCTGTAGTTCAGGGCAACCAGCATATAGGCTGCGCCTACAAAGAACAGCAAGGTAAACCACAATCCCGGTCGCCAGAGCCACCTCACGGAAAACCTCCTCGGCTAGGACAGCAGATCGAGAAAAAGCCAGGGTGCTTCGGTCTTCCGCTTGGCTTCATACGCGGAGATTGCCGCTGCGTGTTGCAGTGTGAGACCGATGGCGTCAAGACCCCGATACAGACAATCTTTTCTGAACGGATCGATCTCGAATCGATAGGAAGCTCCGGTGGGGGGGGTGACGGTTTGGCGACCAAGATCTACGGCGAGCCTGTATCCTTCCGTGGCCAAGGCGTCCTTCATGATGGATTGGACCTCGTCGGAGGTCAGGACGACCGGCAGAATGCCGTTTTGAAAGCAGTTGTTGTAGAAGATGTCGGCGAAGCTGGAGGCGATCACGCAACGAAAACCCTGGTCCAGCAGAGCCCAGGGCGCATGTTCCCGCGATGACCCGCAACCGAAATTATCGCGCGTCAGCAGGATCGTCGCATCCTGATAGCGGCGCTGATTGAGAAAGAAACCAGGGTCCGGCGATCCGTCCTTCCGTTTTCGCCAATCGTAGAAAAGGCCCTCGCGGAGGCCGGTCCGCTTGATGGTCTTCAGAAATTGCTTCGGAATGATCTGATCGGTGTCGACGTTCACACGATCGAGCGGGGCCACGATTCCGGTCATCTGGGTGAATGCTTGCATGAGTCCCTGCCTATGTCCAGTGTCGAATATCGACAAAATGCCCTTCGACCGCGGCGGCCACCGCCATGGCGGGTGACACCAGATGGGTTCGGCCTCCCGCGCCCTGACGCCCCTCAAAGTTTCGGTTGCTCGTCGAGGCGCAACGTTCACCCGGTTGAAGGATGTCGGCATTCATCGCCAGGCACATGCTGCAGCCGGCTTCGCGCCACTCGAATCCCGCCTCCAGAAAGACTTTGTCGAGCCCTTCTTCCTCGGCCTGTTGCTTGACCAATCCGGAGCCGGGAACGACCATGGCGTGCACGGTCTTGGCGACTCGTTTCCCCTTAGCGAGTCCTGCGGCGAGGCGAAGATCCTCGATGCGCGAATTGGTGCAGGATCCGATGAACACCCTGTCGATCGTAATCTCGGTGATCGGCATGTTTGCCGTCAAGCCCATGTACTCGAGCGCGCGCTCCACCGCCTGCCGGGCTTTGTCGTCGGCCAGGCTCCGGGGATCCGGAACGCGGCCGTCCACGCCGGTCACCATGCCGGGGCTCGTTCCCCAACTGACTTGCGGCGGGATGGTTTCGGCTTGCAACGCGACCGTCGCATCGTATCGGGCGCCGGGATCGGTCCCGAGCCGCTGCCAGGTCTCAACCGCCTGTTCAAAGAGGTTTCCTTGCGGCGCGAGCGGCCGTCCTTTGAGATACGCGAAGGTTTTGTCGTCGGGAGCGACCAAGCCGGCCCGCGCACCGCCCTCGATCGACATGTTGCAGAGCGTCATCCGGCCTTCGATGCTGAGGCCGTTGATCGTCGAGCCGGTGTATTCCACCACATAGCCTGTGCCGCCGGCCGTCCCGATCTTCCCGATGATCGCCAGGATGACGTCTTTGGCCGAACAGCGGGGAGACAGCAGGCCGTCGACTCGGATTTCCATAGTCTTGGGCCGTTTCTGCACGAGGCATTGCGTCGCAAGGACGTGCTCGACCTCGCTCGTGCCGATGCCGAAGGCCAGTGCGCCGAACGCGCCGTGGGTCGAAGTATGCGAATCGCCGCACACGATCGTCGTGCCTGGTAAAGTGAATCCCTGTTCAGGGCCGATGACGTGGACGATTCCTTGCCGTGGGTCATCCATGCCGAACAGCGTGATGCCGAACTCGCGGCAGTTGTCCTCGAGCGTCCGGATCTGCTTGGCGCTGATCGGATCGGCGATCCCCAGGCGACGGTCCGACGTCGGCACATTGTGGTCCGGCACCGCCAGCGTGGCGCCGGGTCGCCGAGGCCGACGGCCGGCGAGCTTCAGTCCCTCGAATGCTTGGGGTGAGGTCACTTCATGGACCAATTGGCGATCGATGTAGAGTAGGGTTGTGCCGTCGGGCTCCTGCCGCACGACATGGGAGTCCCAGATCTTGTCAAATAGGGTCCGGTTGGACATGCACGTTCCTCCGTTACACTGAGTCGAGGGGAGCCCATTATACAGAGGTCGACCTAGGAATTGACAAGGGTGCTTCGTTCCTGCTTGTGTCGGGCCGGATGGGCGTGGTATCCCGCCCTGCTTGGTGGAGCATGAATGAAGCGGCGGAGTCTGCAGACTGGATGGGGCCTTCGACGGTGCAATGGTGTCGGTGGCTGCTGGACAGCTATCGGCATTGGATAGGTCGGGACCTCATCGAACGGACCGGGTCGCCGGCGATCCAAGCACGCATACTGTTCGATGCGCCTTTCGTGGTGGTATCCCATGGAGTTGAAGCGGACCCGATTCTGAACTACGGCAATCGTCGCGCCCTGGATTTGTGGGAGTCGACCTGGGAGCAGTTGGTCAGGACCCCGTCCCGCCTGACTGCCGAGCCGGTTCATCAGGCCGAACGGAAGCGGATGTTGGAAGCCGCGCGATCGCGCGGCTTTTTCAGCGGCTATCGAGGAGTGCGCATCTCCATGACCGGTCGCCGGTTCCGTGTCGAGGATGCGTGTGTGTGGACGATCATGGATGTACAGGGAGCCAGGGTAGGTCAAGCGGCCAGCTTCTCACAATGGACCATGCTCTAGCAGGCTGCGGGAAAACCATTTTCGACCCCTGAAGTCGTCACGGACATCAAGGTCTCAGACGACAACGGACAGCTATGCAGGATGCTCAAAAAGGCCGTCCAGCAAGGTCGCAGTGAGTGAAGGGGCGAGGCGGACTCAGATCTGTACGTAGAGCCTCTGAGCGATGTGAGAATGCCTCTGGCGGACTTTTTCAGCATCCCGCTAGAAACTGGAAACGGGGCACTTCCTTTCCTTCGACCACGACCGTCTGCTCAAACATGGCCCGAGGTCTGATCCACAGGGCCCGCGCTCCGTACAGGGCCCGATAGACCACGAATTCCTCCTCGGTCTCCGAATGACGGGCCGTCCCGACGACCTCGTATTCGTGTCCCTTGTAGTGGCGATAGCGTCCCGGCTCAACCATCCTGTAGTACTATACGGCAACCGGATGAGTTATCCCAGTATGGAGCAGCATGGCCAACTCGCATGACATCGTGATCCTCGGCGGAGGGTCTGCCGGCTATGCCGCGGCCAGGACCGCGGCCGAGCTGGGCGCACAGGTGGCGATCGTCGATCGGGGCCCGCTCGGAGGGCTCTGCATCCTGCGAGGCTGCATGCCGACCAAGACGATCCTGCGCACGGCCGAGATCGCCTCACTGATGCGGAGGGCCAAAGAATTTGGTCTCTCACCGGTCGAGGTGACCGCTGATTTGGAAAAGATCGTCGACCGCAAGGATCGATTGGTTCGGGAGTTTGCCGACTATCGCATTGAGCAGCTTAGAGACCCGCGGTTCACGCTCCACCAAGGCGCAGCCTCCTTTCTCTCTCCTCACTGCATACAGGTCGGGTCCCAGGAAGTGAACGCGAAGGCCTTCGTCATCGCCACCGGGTCGGCGGCGAACGAGGTGCCGGTGCCGGGATTGAGCGAAACGGGATATCTGACCAGCGATACCTTGCTCGATCTGAGGGACCGACCCGCGTCGATGGTGGTCTTGGGGGGTGGTCCAGTCGCCTTGGAGTTCGGCCAGTTTTTTGCCCGGATCGGGACCGCGGTGACGATCATTCAACGGAGCGGTCATCTGCTCTCGCATCTTGATGCGGATGTTGGGGCGGCATTGGAGCAAGCCTTGCTGGAAGACGGCGTCGCGGTGTTCACCGACACGACCCTGCAACGAGTCGAGCGATCCGAGTCGAGCAAACGAGTGCATTTCCGCCACCAGGGCCGCGAGGCCCATGCCGACGGAGCGCTCATTCTACAAGCGTTGGGACGGCGACCGCACGTCGACGGGTTGAGGCTGGACAAGGCCGGGGTCACGGTGATCGACGGTCGAGTGGCGGTGGATGAAACCATGCGGACGTCCCAGCCGCACATTTTTGCCGCCGGCGACGTGACCAACCTGTATGACATTGTGCACATCGCGGTGCAGCAAGGGGAGTTGGCCGGCTTCAATGCGTTCCAACCGGAGGGACCGCTGCGATCGTTCGATGGCCGCCTGGTGACGGAGGTCATTTTCACGGATCCACAGGTTGCGACGGTGGGATTGAGCGAAATGGCGTGCCGCGCGGGAGGGATTCCGCATCTCGCAGCCTCCTATCCATTTGCCGATCACGGGAAGGCCATGTGTCGCGGCGATCGTCACGGATTCGTCAAGCTGGTGGCGTCCCCGGCCGGCGGGACACTGCTCGGGGCCCAGATCGTCGGACCGGAAGCCGGAGAGCTCATCCACGAGCTCATTGCCGTCATGTACTATCACGGCACTGTTGCCGACTTGCTCCGTATGCCGCATTACCACCCGACCCTGGCCGAAATCATCACGTATCCGGCCGAGTCGCTTGCCGAGCGGATAGGGCTGCTATGAGTATGAGACTGATGCTCTTGGTCTCGTTCCTCATGTGGTGGCCAACGGCGTGCCAGCAGACCACGTGGGAAGCTGCCATGGCCTCCGGGCAACAGGCTGTTCAGCAAGGAAATTATGCGGAGGCGGAGCGTCTCTTCCTCGTGGCGGTGCGCAAGGCGGAAGAGTTCGGCTTGCACGATCGTCGGGTCGCCATCAGTCTGTCGCAGCTGGCCCAGGTCTATGCCGGGCAGGGCAAACACGTCGAGGCCGAGCCGCTCTATCTGCAGGCGCTCAAGATTTATCAGGAGGTGCACGGCGAGGACCACCCTGATGTGGCGGCCACCTTGAACAATCTTGGAGTGCTCCATCGTATGTACGGGCAATATGCCGAGGCCGATCCTTTGCTGACCCGAGCGCTGCTCATTAAAGAGCGGCTTCTGGGAGCGGAGCATCCGGATGTCGCGCTCAGCGTGGCGAATCTGGCCCAGCTGCGGGTTTCTCAGGGCCAGCCTGAACGGGCTGAGCCTTTATATCGCAGGGCATTGAGCATACGCGAAAAAGCGTTGGGCCCGTTCCACCCGGAGGTCGCCCGGACCTTGGAGGATCTGGCCAATGTCTTGAGGAAATTAGGCCGGCGGGAGGAGGCCGTCTCCCTGGAGGTGCGGGCCCGCGAGCTCCGAGCTGCACGGAGTTGAACCGGGGCCTCTTTCCAGTGTAGCGTACAGAGCATGGATTCCCCACCTCCTGTCCGCGTGAATTGGCGAGTGAACGCCATGACGGCTAGGTTCGTCGGCGTCGTAGCCATCGCGCTGGGGTTCGTCATGGGGATCTACGGGCTGGATGAACAGGGATCCCGATGGCTCCAGACGGCGCTGGGCCTCTTGGTCACGGGCATGTTGGCTCAGGGTTATGCGCTGTATTGTTCGATCAAGCGGATGCAGGAGCTTCACGACCGGCCGAAACCATGATGCGCCCTCACCGCGTTCGTCGCGTGCTTCTCCTCTTCGTGAGCGCACTGGTTGTGGCCGCCTGCGGCGGCCCCTGGCGCGACGGGTATTTCAACAAGGGTGTGAATCGACTCACGCAGGACGAGGTAACCGAGAAACTGGGCCCGCCTCATACCGCAAAAACGCCCGCACTCGGTGGAGATAGTATCTGGACGTATCGGGTGCCCCTTGCCGAGCGAGAACTGAGCCCTTTGCATTTTTCGGGGTTGGCCAACGCCACTAAACAGGCCACGTCGCTGCTGGGGAAACCAGGTGAGGGTCCCAAGGAAGTGCTCTACTGCTATCGATACACCTTGACGTTCAATGAACAGAAGGTGCTCAAGCAATGGAAGCGAGAGGAATGTGTGCCGGGTACCCGCGAAGCCCTACTGCAGAGCGAATAGATCTCTTCTTGCCCCATATCGAGAGTCCCTTGAGCCGGTCCCGCCCGGAGTGACTCCGACGCGGATTCTGACGACGCCGTCCTCGAACCGGCCGTCCACCGTGGAGTGTTGTGAACCAATTCGAATGGATCCGCTTCGATAGCTCGGTGAGCTGGGATGGGCTCAAGTCGCTGATTCTGCTGGTGTCGCTCCTGATCATTCGCGCCCTGGTCGTGCGAGGAATCTCGCACAACACCGGGTTGTCGATGGAAGCGAAGCGGCGCTGGGTTGTGACGACCAGAAACTCGATTCTCTTCGCGTTTCTGATCGGCCTGGTGGTGATCTGGGCGCACGAGCTCCAGGCCTTCGCCGTCTCCCTCGTCGCGTTGGCCGCCGCACTCGTCCTGGCGACCAAGGAACTCTTGCTCTGCTGGAGTGGGTCGGCGCTGCGGGTCGGCGGCAAGGTCTACTCAGTCGGCGACCGCATCCAGATCGCCGGACATCGAGGGGTGGTATTGGACCATGATATTTTTACGACCAAGCTCCTGGAGATCGGTCCCGGCCAGGCGTCCCATCTCTATACCGGTCGTGTGACGGTGTTTCCCAATAGCCTCCTTTTCACCAACGCTCTGGTCAAAGAAAATCCGGGCCAGGAGTACGGGCTCTATACGCTGACGGTGCCTCTTCATCCGGACGAGCACTGGCAGGAGAGGGAAAAGCGCTTGCTCGAGGCAGCCAAGGCGGAATGCGCGCCCTTCATGGCCGAGGCGAGCCGCCAGATGAAGCTCCTGGAACAGACCAACCTGCTCGAGGCTCCCTCTCCGGAGCCTCGCATCACGATCCAGCTGGTCGAAGCGGGACGTATCCACTTGATCTTGCGGTTTCCGGCTCCGGACCGCGGCCGTTCGAGAATCGAGCAGGCGATTCTCCGCCGATTTCTGGCTGCCGATCCGTCTTTCCCACCTCGCCTATCATAAGCAGCTGCTCCGCTTGTCCCCTCGGAGAGGCATCTGGTAGCATTGCGCTGCCTTCGGGATGTGACACTGTGAAGATCGCCACCTTCAACGTCAATTCGCTGCGCAAACGTCTCCAGATCGTGCTCGATTGGCTGGAGCAACAGAAGCCCGATGTACTCTGCCTGCAGGAGACGAAGGTCCAAGACAGCGAATTCCCCCTGCTTGCCCTGGCGTCCTCCGGATATGAGATCACGTTTCGCGGAATGAAGTCCTACAACGGCGTCGCGATCCTGAGCCGAAAGAAACCCGACGCGGTTCGGGCGGGGTTGGACGACGGAGGAGAACCGGACGAGCCTCGGCTGCTGCATGTGGTGATTGAGGGGATTCCGATCCTCAATACCTATGTGCCGCAAGGGTTTGAAATCGATTCGCCGAAATACGCGTACAAGCTGGCGTGGTACAGGCGACTCCGAGTCTACTTTGACAAGCATCTTTCCCCGGATACGCCGGCTATTTGGTGTGGGGATATGAATGTGGCGCCGAGACCCATGGACGTCCACAGTCCCGAAAAGCATCTCAAGCACGTCTGCTATCACGAGGATGCCAGGAACGCTTACCAGGCGGCTCTGGCCTGGGGATTCCAAGATGTGTTCGTGCGGCTGTATCCGGACCGCCAACAGTATACGTTTTGGGATTACCGGGCGCCGAGTTCGTTGGAAAACAATAAAGGATGGCGCATCGACCACATTCTTGCGACGGCGCCGCTGGCGGAAAAATGCATCAACGCCGACGTCGATATCGAGCCTCGTCGGGCCAAGGATCCCTCAGACCATACCTTTCTTTGGGCGGAGTTCTCGATTCCCTGACCGGGGGCGAACATGTTCCCCGCCGACCGGTTCCGTCGCGTCCGAGAGGCAAAAGGGGGACTACGTTTCCGAACGATGAGGGGCGGCGAAGGCGGCGAGCAACAGTTCCATCACCAGCACGCCGACGAATACGGCGCCGGCTTGGGCGGCCACCAACTGCCACAGCGCTTTCTTCTGTCGCTCGAGCGGAGCCAGGTCGGCTTCCGGAAATTGCCTGGCAATCTTGCTTTCGAGATCATCGAAGACCGCCGAGATGGTTTTGGCCAGCGCCAATCCCTCTCCGGTCCGGACATAGGCCAGAACTTCGTCCGATTCCCCGTTGGCAATCTTCGTGGCAAGCCGCCGTTTGGTCGTGATCAGCTCATCAAGCCGTCGCTTGAGCACCTGGACGCTCCCCTGAAGCGCGGGGGTCTTGCCGGTCAGTCGTGTCAAGCGCTCCAGCGCCATCGGGATTTCTTCCTCGGCCATGACCATGGGCGCAAGGAAGTATGGTTGCCGCATTAAGACGTACCCGCGAAACCCGTTGTCGATATCCGCCGTCCAACGACGCAGGATGAGCACCTCTTCGCGGATCGCACTGCGCTGCTGCTGCGAGACCAGGCCGTCCTGCCACTGACGGAGGAGCAACATCTGCTCGACGGAAAAAATCACGATCAGGATAATTCCCGCACCGAGGTAGACCCACAGTTTGGATTTTTGTGCCACGAGTCCCTTGTGGAGGCCGTCATGCCGAGGCGAGGCCTCGGCGCGTGGGGGGCTGATAGACGAAGGGCAGAGTCTTGCGATGCAGACTCTGCCCTTCCGTGCTCGACCGCCCGCGGACCGGAGTCCGCGGGCTTGCCGGGCCGGCCTACAGCCAGTTCACCCGTTCGGCGGGTCTGACATAGATCGGCTCTTCGACCTGAATGCGCGCCACTTCCTTGCCCGACTTGTTGAAGCCCAGCACGGTATCGTTGTACATCTCGAACCGCTTGCCGTGAATCTGGGTCTCAAACACCTTCGGGCCCGGAATGACGTCATACCGGAAGACGATCTGCTGGCTGGCTCTCCAGAGCTGGAGGACCGCCAACAACTCCCGGCTCGGCACCAGATACTTCTCAATGGCATTGTCCACGCCCGGGCCGAACATCTGCCGGGCATAGCCCCGCGGGCTGTGCCGCGGCGGAATGTAGTAGCCATTGGGCTCCGTGCCCCACTGCGGATACAAGGGCAGCGCCACCTGCTCCACCCGAATGGTGTAGTACAGGGGGTGCCACCGATCCTCCGCCCACAGGCCGTCCTCGCCGATGCGCACCAGGCTCTGCATGCGGATCTTCCCCACGCAGGCCGCCATACAGCGCGTTTCCATCGGCTCGCCGCCCGTCAGCGGGTCCTTCCCCTCGATCCGGGGATAGCACGCAATGCACTTCTCCGACACCCGGGTCGTCCCCCGGTACATCGGCTTCTTGAACGGACACTGCTCCACGCACTTCTTGTACCCCCGGCACCGGTTCTGGTCGATCAACACGATGCCGTCCTCCGGCCGCTTATAGATCGCCTTGCGCGGGCAGGCGGCCAAACAGCCGGGGTAGGTGCAGTGATTGCAAATCCGCTGCAGGTAGAAGAAGAACGTCTCGTGCTCCGGCAGCGAACTGCCGGACAGCCGCCACGGCTCATCGCGCGAGAACCCCGACCGATCAATGCCCTCCACCAACGAGCGCATCGAGGTCGCCGTGTCCTCGTAGATGTTCACGAAGCGCCATTCCTGGTCCGTCGGAATGTACCCAATCGCCGCCTGGCCCACCTTGGCCCCCGCGTCAAAAATGGTCATCCCTTCGAACACCCCGTAGGGCGCATGGTGCTTGCGGCCCACCCGCACGTTCCACACCTGCCCCCCCGGGTTCACTTGCTCGATCAACTGCGTGATCTTCACGTCGTAGAACTGCGGATACCCCCCGTACGGCTTGGTCTCCACGTTGTTCCACCACATGTATTCCTGGCCCTTCGAAAACAGCCAGGTCGACTTGTCCGCCATCGAACACGTCTGACACGCCAAACACCGGTTGATATTGAACACAAAGGCAAACTGCCACTTCGGATGCCGCTCCTCATACGGATACAGCATCTTCCGTCCCAGTTGCCAGTTATAGACTTCTGGCATTGTGAATCCTCCTTCTGGTCATGATCAGTTGGTTACGTGGTCTCATGGGTGTCATCGCAGCGCAAGCTGCAAGTCCGTTGTCCTTACACCTTGATCTTGATGTGCTCACCTTTGAGCCACTTGATCATGAACTCGTTCTCCTGTCCCGGGGTGAAGCCGGTGCGAACCGGTTCCCACGGGCCCCGCGCGCCGATGCCGCCGTCTTCCGCCTTGGTGATGCGGATCAGACATTCCTTCGGCGTCGTATTGACCGCGTGGTGGTCGATCGCATAGCCCCACTTGAACTTCCAGGCAATCGCATGTTTGCCCGGGAGGGAGTCGGTCTGGTGCATCGGCATCAGCCACGACCGGGTAAAGGACTGTTGGGCCCCATACCGGAAGTTGGACTGATAGCCGGTGTCCACCGCGATGGCCCGACCGTCCGGCCGAGTCTCGTGGCCCTTCACCGACTTCGCCGTCGACACGTACGGGGCGTGCTTCGCCATCGTCACGTGGTACGGATAGGCCGGGTTGTACTTCGCCCGGATCATCAAGCGCGCGACCTTGTAGAACGGATCCGAGGGTTTCCAGCCGCGATAGGGCCGGTCCACCGGGTTGCCGTCCACATAGACGTAGTCGCCGTCGTTGATGCCGCGGTCTTTGGCCGCCTGCGGGTTGATGTGCAACTGGTGCTCGCCGACGCCCGGCGTCCGCTTGTCCATGCGGTACGGATCGCCGAAATTCGACTCGTAAATCTGCACCCAGTCGTTCACCGACCACTGGCTGTGCACCCGGTGCCGGGTCTTCGGGGTCACGCAGTAGAACTGGTAGCCCTTCTCCCACAACGGGTTGGCATGCCGCTTGATTTCCGACCAGGGCAGCTTGATGTTGCGCACATGCTTGTCGTCATGGTGCTGCGCCGTGATCGGAATGCCGTAGTCGTCCGGTCGGACGTACGGGTTGGTCGTGAAGATGGCGTTCGGCAGATACGGGGTCGCCTCCGGGCCTTCCCGGTGCACGATGAAGTTTTCCCCGTACTCGATCGCCTCCGGCTCGATGCGATACGTTTCAATACGACCGCATCGCGTCCACTGCGGCTTGCTCTCGTTCGTTTCTTCCCAGAGCGGATGGCGGGGATAGGTGCGTCCCATGACCATCCAGCCCTTCTCCGACTTCAGCATCACGTCAGCGTTGTACCCGTAACAGGTCGCGCTGGCGTCGAGCGCGCGCTGGACGTACACGTCCACGCGGTTCTGATACACGAAGTGGAACACCTGACGGATCCTGACATCGCCCGTCATTTCCGTCAGTCTTGCCGCCACGGCCGCGAAAGTATCGGCGTCGTTGCGGGTGTCGTACAGCGGCCGGATGCCGCCTTTCCAGATCTGCACCCACGGATTCGACACCGTCGCCGTCATTTCCGGATAGGTGAATTCCATCCAGGAGTTGCAGGCAAAGGCGATGTCGGCGTGGTTGACGTCCGAGGTCATCTCGATGTCCTGGGTCACGATCATCTCGATGTTCGGATCCACGTTGCGCACCATGTCATAGTGGTGCTTGGCGTTGTTCAGAATGTTCACGTTGGTCACCCACCGGACCTTGCTCGGGCTCGGCATGTGGGTCTTGCCCGTGAACACCTTGCGTCCGTACTTCGGCGTGTTGACGATCAGGGCGGTGTCCCCGTGGTTCCAATACCCGACCTCTTCGCCGTAGTAGTAGGACTTCGTCTTGATTTCCTTGCCGTGCGCATTCGGATCGAGGGTCTGGTTGAACGGATCCTCACCCGTATGCACCGCCAAGCCGGCGCCCGACCAGGGAGTGGCGTTCCAGATACCGGCCTTGTAGTTGCCGGACCAGGTATGACATCCCGTGCCGAACTTCCCCATATTGCCGGTCAAGGTCAGGACGAACGCCGCCGCCCGTCCCATTTCCGTCATATGGAAGTAGTGACAGACGCCTTCGCCGTTGTGCATCGCCGCCGGTTTCACGGTGCCTGAATCCCGACCCCAGCGGACGATCAAGTCCTTGGGCGACCGGGTAATCTGATTGACCGTGTCCAGATCGTAGTCCTGGAGATGGACCAGGTACATCTGGTAGATCGGCGATACGTCCACTTCGCGGCCGTTCAATAGCTTGACGCGGAAAGTGCCGGTCAATGCCGGATCGATTCCGGTCTGCACGAAATGGAAACCAACCTGCTCACGATTGACATACACAGGCTGTTTCTTCGCCAGATCATACATCATGAATCCGCCCAACCGCTCGATCTGCTCCGGCTTCAACGCCTGAATCCGGCCCGAATAACTCTTGGAGTGATCCGGGAACTTGAAATCCGCGACGACGTCACGCGGATCCAGATACTGGAGCGTGTCCGTCCGAACCAGGATGGGAAGGTCGGTAAACTGCTTGATATAGTCGATGTCCTGCAGATTCTCGTCGAGGATGATTTTGCAACCACCCAAGAACAGCGCCGAGTCCGTCTCCGGACGAACCGGAATCCAGTAGTCGGCCCGATAGGCCGTCGGATTGTACTCGGGCGTGATCACCACGATGCGGCCGCCTCGCTCGATGGACTCGAGCTTCCAGTGGGCTTCCGGCATCTTGTTTTCGACGAAGTTCTTACCCCAGCTGGTATTCAGCTTGCTGAACCGCATATCGCTGAGATCGATATCGCAGTTCTGCGTGCCGTTCCACCATGGGTGCGAGGGATCCTGGTCGCCGTGCCAGGTATAGTTTGAATAATACTTTCCACCTTGGGCCCTGTCCGCGTCCACTTTGCGGATCCAGGAATCCAGCAGCGGCAACACGCCGCCGTTGAAGCGGGTGTTCATCATCTTGCCGATGATGCCGAGCACAGGCATGCCGGCCCGATGCTTGAAGCACCGAACTCCGGCGCCCTTCATCATCTCGATCATTTCCGGCGCGTACCCCTGCTCGCGCAGGCGTCGCGCTCCGGCTTCGCCGCTGTACCGGGTCGCGATGACGATGCAGCCTTTGGCCGCATAGGTCGCCGCCGTATCCCAGGAGACGCGCATCATGTCGTCGAGGAAGCGCGCGTCGAATTTATATTTCCGCTTCACATCCGGAGTGAGCTCCGGAGAACCGGCATCCATCCATTCCTTCCAGCCCTTCCGCATCAACGGTCCCTTCAAGCGATAGGGGCCGTACACGCGGCGATGAAAGGTGAATCCTTTCAGGCACATCCGGGGATTATGCGCGAAGGTCCCGCGGTTGCCGTAGAGATCTTCGTAGGTCTGATGGTCATAGTTCTGTTCGACCCGCATCACCACGCCGTTGCGAACAAAGGCGCGAACGCGGCATCCGTGAGTGTCGTTCGGAGAACAACACCACGTGAAAGACGAATCGTATCGATACTGGTCGTGATAGACCCGCTCCCAGGATCGATCGGGATAGTCACCCAGTGGGTTACCCACTTCGATGACTGGCTGCAGCGCCGTCAAGGCCAGAACCTTGTCCGCTACTGCCACAGCCGCGACCGTTCCAGCTGTAATTTTGAGGAACTGCCGACGTGAGACAAGTGATTGCTGCATCGCGAACACCTCCTACTTCAAAGACAATCTTACGTAACGCTGTCGTTACCTCTGTCAATTCTGAAAGGCCGACCGACCCTTCCTCTCACCCCCCTTCTCCCAGAATCGAGTCGCACGAATAAGACACTTCGTCGCTCAGTTCAGACGTATCCTGTACAAGCCTTGTGCCTGCTCGCTCGCATCAATACGAAGGCGCCTGTTACAAACAGGAGAGATGTTCGCACTGTAAAATCAATAACTTATTGCCGTGACGTGGGAGTCGGACTGATGGGAAAAATCCAGCGAGAGAGAAGTCTTGTCAGTAGAGCCTGACGATGAGAAGCGGAGAATGTCATAAGTAACTGATTTATTTAAGTATTTATGTGTCAGCGAAGACTGACAGCATAGCAATATGAGCAGAAATGCTTGAAAAATGCTGAAGATAGAAGGAAAGGTGCTGCTGAGTGTCAGGAAACAGTGACAGCTGAAATTACTTATCGTCTCGAAAGTACCGCCGCATGATTTCGTGGAAATAGGGGCGGGGGAGTCCTGCCTCTTGAGCCGCATGTGTGACATTGCCCTGGTGGTGGTCCAGCTTGGACTTGATGTAGCGGCGGCTGAAGTCCTCCAGTAACTTCTCTTTCGCTTTCGCGTAGGGAAGAGACAGGTAGTCGTCCCCTTGGCCTCTTCTCGCTTGATCGGTGAACTGCAGCAGGCCGATGACATCGTCCTGGCTGATACGATCCCCTTTGGCCAACATCACCGCTCTCTCCATGACATTGCGGAGTTCCCGTACGTTTCCGGGCCAAGGATAGGCCACGAGTTCCGTGACGGCGGAAGGATGCAATTCATTCACATACTTGTCGAATTCCTTCGCATATCGGGCGATAAAATGCCGGGCAAGGAGCGGAATATCCTGCGTGCGGTCGCGCAGGGGCGGCACTCTGATGGCCATGACATTGAGCCGGAAGAAGAGATCCTTGCGGAATTCATTCCGTTTTACCTTCTCGGTGAGTTCTTGGTTCGTCGCCGCAATGAAGCGTGCGCTGACTTTTTTCATCTGCACGCTCCCCACGGCCCGCATTTCTCCTTCCTCAAGGACCCGGAGCAACTTCGCCTGTAACGGAAGCGGCAGGTCGCCGATTTCGTCGAGGAACAGCGTGCCCCCAATGCCTCGTTCGATCAACCCGAGTTTGTCTCCCACGGCGCCCGTAAAGGCGCCGCGCACGTGGCCGAAGAGTTCGCTTTCGACCGTTCCTTCCGAGAAGGTCGTGCAGTCGACGACCTGAAATGGACCGTCACGCTCGGCACTCCGTTCGTGGATGGCTCTGGCGATCAACTCCTTCCCCGTGCCTGTTTCTCCGATGATCAACGTGGTGGACTGTACGCGCGCTGCGGCTTCGATCATGGCCGTCACGTTGCGGATGGCGGGGCTCACGCCGATCAATTCTTTGAACGTCTGATGCTCTCCCTTTTGGGGCGGCTCGTAGCGGAATAAGATCTCCGAAATTCGCATCGCTCGATGAATCCTGGCCGCCAGGTCGAGCTTTTCGAACGGTTTCGTGACATAGTCGAATGCTCCGCACCGCATCGCTTCGACGGCGGTGTCCACTGCGGCCACCCGACTGATCACGATGACCGGAATCCTGCGGTCTCTTGCCTGGATTCGCTGCAACAGCTCGATGCCGCTCATTCCCGGCAACCGGACTTCCGTGATCACCAGGTCAACCCGCCTATCTTCGAGGATCTTCATCGCACCCTCTGCGCGTGCGGCAATCACCAAGTCGACCTGCTCATCTTGCTCGCGGGGAAGTTCCGCCTCGACGGTACGCAGGAATACTTCCACGTCCCCGCCATTGTCCTCCACCAGCAGGATGGTGAAAACCTTGTCGGTCGCCGGCTTGATGCTCATGGCTCCTCGTAGTTTTGGCCGTCGTCACCGCTAGGCTACCACAGGAGAGGAGCCGTCCTCCAACCACTCATGGAACGAGTGGAAGTCGGCGCGCGACCCATGAGCAGCGTGCTCAGTTCATGCCTTTGACCGAATCATGGTAAGAGAGAGGGGGTTTCTGGGCGAGAAGATGAGGGTAGAGGTAGACGTCGGGCCTCGACGAGCGAGAACCTTTGGTCCCGATCGGAACCATTGTGAGGTTTCGATCCGGTCGTGTGCGCGACGTCCACGCCTGCCCTGTTCAGCCGGCACGGCAAGTCGTCCGAGCCGGCCGAACCAGAACGAACCCTACGCGGCATCGAGAATCGGTTGCTTGCCGCGACCTTTTAACGAGCGATTCTGGGTAATCAGTGGATCAAGTACCAGACCGCAATTGATGCAACGGTGTACGGTGACGTCCGTTGAATACTCCGGCCGCCACTCCTCGATCATCAAGCCGTGACATTTTTGACAGGTCATTGCCCACCTCCCGGAAACAGGTTTGCGTACGAGGGCAACAGTAGCATCAAAAGATTAACGGGGTGTTAACGGTTAGTTAAAACCCTCTAATGCGAAGCAGCGGATCCGATCATCGTAGATTTAGAGGAGAAATTCTGCTCCTCGCCAGGCAGGTCAAGATCCGATCGGATGTCCCGCCTCCCTTCAGGCGACCATCTCGATTCTTTTCTACCCTTGCGCCTTCTGGACTGTACTGATAGTTATGCGCCGATCGTCCCCAGAGCACGTTCCATTTCCCATGCGACTGCGGTCATGAGCAACCAAACGGCGGACGTCGTCGTCGTCGGGGCCGGGGCGGCCGGCCTGACGGCCGCCATCTTCGCGGCTCAAGCCCGTGCGAACGACAACCGCATCGTGCTCCTCGACGGAGCGGCAACGGTCGGGGTCAAGATCCTCGTATCGGGAGGCGGACGCTGCAATGTGACTCATCACTCGGTTGCTCCGACCGACTTCTTTGGCAATCGGCGGATCATCAAGAATATTCTGGCGGGGTTTCCGGTTCCGGACACCGTTGCATGGTTCGCGTCGCTGGGCGTGGAGCTCAAACGCGAAGAAACAGGGAAGCTGTTCCCCGTCACCAACAAGGCTCGAACGGTCCTGAACGCCCTAGTCAGCGACTGTCAGGCTCACGGCGTGGAGATTCTATGCGGGCATCGCGTGAGCCGAATAGATCAAGTGCCTGGCCAGCACGATGGAAAGGCATTCACAGTGCATCATCTGCATGGAAGCCTGGTCGCCAAGAAGGTGGTGTTGGCGACGGGAGGACGCTCACTTCCGAAGTCCGGCAGCGATGGAATGGGCTATGCCATGGCCGAACGGTTGGGACATCGGATCTCGCCGACGAGCCCGGCGCTGGTTCCCCTGGTCTTGGAAGAAGGCATGTTTCATCGGCACCTCACTGGTCTCTCTCAGATCGTCCGTTTAACGACGGTCATTGAACGGAAAAGGGTCGATCAGCGGACTGGGAGTCTGCTCTGGACCCACTTCGGGGTCAGTGGTCCGGTCGTGCTGGATGCGAGCCGCTTCTGGACCCTGGCATGGTACCAGGGCAAAGGCGCGGACGTATTCGCCAATTTTCTGCCGGATTCGACACCGGAAGATGTCGATCAATGGATCGTGCAACAGGCCGTGCAGTCGCCGCATAGGAGCATTGTGAAGACCCTGTCTCAACGCGTGCCGGCACGTTTTGTCGAGGAGATCAGTCGGTATGTAGGGTGCGACCCAGTGGACCCGTTGTCCCGATGCTCCCGCCAAGACCGGCTTCGGCTTGTCGATGCGCTGATTAGATTTCGGCTGCCTATTGTGCGAGACCGCGGGTGGAACCACGCCGAGGTGACGGCCGGCGGCATTCCGTTGGAAGAGATCGACTATCGCACGATGGAATCCAAGCTGGTTTCGGGGCTCTATCTGATCGGTGAGATGCTCGAGTGCGACGGGCGGATCGGCGGGTTTAATTTTCAATGGGCCTGGGCTACCGGGTCGCTGGCCGGCCGTGCCATCGCCAGGCAAATGGTTGCTCCGACATGATTGACATTTTACGCAACGACTACAACAATGAGAGAAAAAGGAAGTGAGTCTCCAATTTAACGGAGCGATGGTGAAGACGTCGCAGTCGTTTCCGACCCTCCTCACGATCTGTTGTCTCGTCCTTTCCCCAGCGACCCCGACCGGTATCGTTGCCGCGGGTGAGCCTGTATCCGGGGCGGAGACTCAAAGCGCGCACGTGTCGTTGGTTACCGTGCATCCGACCGAGATCGACGACATTCTTTACAATCCCGGCATGGGGTTCGCCGATTTTCATTTCGGCTTTGACCATCCTCCCTCGTTGAGTCAATACCCTCGATCAACCGTGGCCTATTTCCGTTGGTCTTGGGCCGACCTTGAGCCGGCCGAGGGTGTTTATAACTTCGAGTTCGTCGATCAGGTGATCGAGCAGGCTAAGGCCAAAGGGGAGACCCTCGCGTTTCGGATCATGACAGAGTTCGAACGCGGATCGCCTCAATGGCTGCTGGATAAGGGCGTCGAGAGCGTCAAGGAGAGCGATGGAATTTTTCCGGATTTTAACAATCCCGTCTTTCTCGACTATCACGAGAGGCTGCTCGCCGCCTTCGGGGCTCGCTATGGGCGGTCGCCCGATATCGATCACGTGGACATTGGCTCAGTCGGTTGCTGGGGCGAATGGAATATGGCCTGCTGTCAAGGAGTAGAGGCGCAATGCAAGAAGTATTTCCCGACCGAGGCCAATCAGCTGAAGATCACGGACTGGTATTTTGACCACTTTCCCGACCGACCTCTCGTCATGCTGGCCGGCGGTCAACTCAAGTACGCCGTCTCCCGAGGCGCAGGTTGGCGCGGGGACTGTTTTGGAGATTACGGCTACTTCGGGCCCGATTGGAACCACATGGAGCACGGTTATGCCCGCAAACTACGGGATCCGGCCGTCGCGGAGGCGTGGAAGCGCGGCCCCGTACAATTCGAGGTGTGCGGCGTCATGCAGGATTGGGTCGAGAAAGGCTTCGATCTCGACATGATTCTGCAGAAAGGATTGGAGTGGCATGTCACGGTACTGAACGCCAAGTCCTCGCCGATTCCAGAGGCCTGGCGCCCGCGCATCGATGAGTTTCAAAAGCGGCTCGGATATCGGCTCGTGCTTCGCGAATTGACGCATACCGCCGAAAGTATTCCAGGCGGCGTCGTGGCCGTCGAATCACGATGGGACAACGTCGGAGTGGCTCCGATGTATCATGACCGCCCGCTGGCCTATCGCTTGAGGTCAGAGCAGGACGAAGTGGCGGCACAATGGCTGAGCCGCGCCCGTCTCATGAACTGGTTGCCCGGCTCACCGATCCTGGTCCAGGACGTGCAGACTTTGGCGAAAGACCTTCCGACCGGGCGTTATCATCTTGACGTGGCCATCTTGAGCGAGGACGGAGAGACGGCGGCCGTGGAGTTGGCGATTGCCGGGAAGCGCGCGGACCGCTGGTATCCGGTCTCGACGCTGACGATCCGCAACGAGGAGGTGAGGCAGGGAGCCTCGTCACCGTGAGGACTCGACGATGACGCGGTTCTTCACCATCTTCTGCACCTCGCTCGGCAGTAAGGTCGTGGCGGCGCTGACGGGTCTGACGCTCACCGGATTTGTCGTGTTCCATATGCTCGGCAATCTGCAGGTTTTCGAAGGCCGGGAGTCGCTCAACACCTACGCGGCCTTTCTTCGGGAGATGCCCATCTTGCTCTGGTCCTACAGGATCGGATTGCTGTCGGCCGCGGCGTTGCACATCGGATTGACGATCCAACTGGCGATACGAAACCGTCGGGCTCGCCCCGTAGCCTATGCAAGCCGGATCTACCGTCAGGCATCGATCTCCTCCCGCTCGATGGCCTTAACCGGAAGCCTTCTACTGGTATTCATTGTGTTTCATCTGCTGCATTTCACGGCCGGGGTCGTCGACACCTCGTTCATGGATAGGCTCGATCCCAGGGGCCACCGGGACGTCTACGGCCGAATGATCCACACCTTTCAGATTCCGTGGTTCGTGCTGCTCTATCTCCTCGCGCAGGGAGTGCTGGCGGTGCATCTGAGTCACGGTGTGTCCAGCAGCCTGCAAACATTGGGATTGGAGCATCCGATCCTCAATCGAGTCTTCAGAGTTGCCGGTCCGTTCGTGGCCGGAACCGTAGTGCTGGGCAATTCGGCGATCGTCCTGGCGATCGCACTGGGGGTTCTGCGTTGATGATCCGTCTCGACTCCAAGGTGCCGTCGGGCCCATTGGAAACAAAATGGGACCGGCACCGGTTTACCGAAAAACTGGTCAGTCCCAACAACAAGCAGGCCATCAAGGTCATCGTCGTCGGAACCGGGCTCGCGGGTGCCAGCGCCGCCTCCACACTGGGCCAACTCGGCTACCACGTCGACTGTTTCTGCTTCCACGACAGTCCGCGCCGCGCCCACAGCATCGCCGCCCAGGGCGGCATCAACGCGGCCAAGAATTACCAGGACGACGGTGACAGCATCGCCCGCCTGTTCTACGACACCATCAAAGGCGGCGACTTCCGTTCCCGCGAAGCGAACGTGTATCGGCTCGCGCAGGTCAGCACGCAGATCATCGACCAATGCGTGGCGTTGGGCGTCCCCTTCGCACGCGAATACGGAGGGCAGTTGGCCAATCGCTCATTTGGGGGCGTGCAGGTCTCGCGTACCTTCTACTGTCGAGGGCAAACGGGCCAGCAATTGTTGCTGGGTGCGTATTCGGCGCTCTGTTGGCAAATCGAACGCGGCCAGGTCGTCATGCACCCGCGAACCGAAATGCTGGATCTGATCGTCGTCGACGGTCACGCCCAAGGGATCGTGGTTCGCGACCTCATCTCCGGCCGGCTCAGCGTGCATGTGGCACAGGCTGTCATCCTCGCGACCGGAGGCTACAGCAATATCTTCTATCTTTCGACAAATGCCACCGGCTGCAACGTCACCGCGACCTATCGGGCCTGGAGGCAAGGGGCCGCGTTTGCCAATCCGTGCTTTACGCAGATCCACCCGACCGCCATTCCGCCGAGCGAGGAGCACCAGGCCAAGCTGACGCTGATGTCCGAATCGCTTCGCAACGACGGCCGAATTTGGGTGCCTAAACGGGCGGGGGATGCGCGTGCTCCGGAGGACATTCCCGAGTCCGAGCGGGACTATTTTCTCGAGCGGCGTTACCCGCGGTTCGGCAATCTCGTGCCTCGTGACGTAGCGTCACGCGCGGTGAAGGTCGTCTGCGACGAGGGATGCGGGGTCGGGCCGGGCGGTCATGGAGTGTATCTCGATTTTGCCGAGGTGATCGAGCGGGAGGGCCTTGGACTAGTTCGGGAACGTTACGGGAATCTGTTCGAGATGTATCAGCGCATCACGGGAGAAGATGCCTACAAAGCTCCGATGCGGATCTATCCCGCGCCGCACTACACGATGGGGGGCCTGTGGGTGGATTACAATCTCATGAGCACCGTTCCGGGTCTCTTTGTCGTCGGTGAGGCCAACTTCGCCGATCACGGAGCCAATCGATTGGGAGCCAGCTCATTGATGCAGGGGTTGGCCGACGGCTACTTTATTCTGCCGTATACGATTGGACACTATCTGGCCACGACCAAGAACGAGCCGATTGCACCCGACCATCCGGACGCTCGCGCGGCGATGGATCGGGTAGTTGCCCGTACCACGAAGCTGCTCGAGGGCAACGGCAAGCGCACGGCGGCCTCGTTTCATCGCGCGCTCGGCCACATCATGTGGAACGCGTGCGGCATGGCACGCCATCGCTCCGGGCTGCATCACGCCCTGCAGACCATCCCGCCGCTACGGCACGATTTCTGGTGCCAGGTGGCCGTCCCCGGTTCGGGCGAGACGTTCAATCAGCAATTGGAGTATGCGGGCAGGGTGGCGGACTTCCTGGACTTCGCGGAGTTGCTGTGTCATGACGCGTTGCACCGCGAGGAATCCTGTGGCGCGCATTTCCGCGAGGAGCACCAAACCGCCGACGGAGAGCCGATTCGTGACGACGAACGGTTCGCCTTTGTCGCCGCGTGGGAATATCAGCCCAATGGGACGCCGATCCTGCACAAGGAGCCGCTGAGCTTTGAGTTCGTCCAACCGGCCATGCGGAGTTATCAATAGAGGAGCCCGAGGCAGGAACGCGCAGACCATGCACTTTACATTGAATGTGTGGCGGCAACGGGGTCCGGACGACAAGGGTGCGTTCATGACGTATCCGGCCGCTGATATCAGTCCCGCGATGTCGTTCCTCGAAATGCTGGACGTGGTCAATCAGCGGCTGATCCTGAACGGCGAGGAGCCGATCGCCTTTGAATCGGATTGCCGCGAAGGCATCTGTGGGGCCTGCTCTCTCGTCATCAACGGCATACCTCACGGTCCCGACCGGGGCGTCGCCACCTGCCAACTCTACATGCGCCGGTTCGCCGACGAGACGGTCCTCACCATCGAACCCTGGCGCGCCAAGGCTTTCCCCGTGATCAGGGATCTGATCGTGGATCGTCGGGCTTTGGATCGCATCATGCAGGCGGGCGGTTATATTTCTTCGAACACCGGAGGCGCAGTCGACGGTAATACCGTTCTCATCGGCAAGGATCGGGCGGAAACGGCGATGGATGCCGCCTCCTGCATCGGTTGCGGCGCCTGCGTGGCCGGCTGTCGGAATGCATCAGCTATGTTGTTCGTCGCGGCAAAGGTATCCCACTTGGCTCATCTGCCCCAGGGCGAACCGGAACGGGTCAGGCGCGCCGATGCGATGATGAAGGCCATGGATCGGGAGGGATTCGGTTCCTGCGGCAACCAATACGAGTGCGAGGCCGTCTGTCCGAAATCGATCAGTGTGCATTTCATCGCCACGTTCAATCGCGAATTCCTCCGATCGACGATCGCCGAACCTGGTCCCCTCACCGGTGCGCCGGCCGACCCTCACGCGGAGTTTCGCTAGGCGCCGTCTCGCCGGACGGTCTCCCAGGAAAAGCGCTGTTTTGTTGACAGGACCGGGGAGTTGCCTTATCGATGGTCTCAAGACAGTCCCCGATCAACAAGCCGGACGTGGATCCACATCCGACGACGCCATGGCCCGTCCCCTCCAGTGCCCGCAGTGCCGTCAAGAACGCGTCTTGCGTGCGCGGCCGGTTTCGGCCGGCGAGCGGGTCGCGGCACTGTTGATGTTGTCCCCCTTCAATTGCCAGCATTGCAGTTGTCGATTCATGGCCTCACGGATCGGCCTGGCTCTCCCCGCGCGGAAGGTCGAGCGACGTCAGCATCTCCGAATTCCAGTTCGCCTCTATCTGTCGTTTTCAGGAGGCAAAGTGCGCGGAGAGGGCACGGTGATGGACCTCTCGGTCGGCGGGTGCATCATCAAGAGCAACACGCAGGTGCATGTGGACGATATCTTTTATCTGGAGATCACGACCGACCAGGACGAACCGCCGTTGGAAGTGGCGGCCATGGTCCGCTCGGTCAGCCAGAGAGGCGTTGCGTTCAAGTTTCTACGGGCTGCCCAGGAGAACAAACGCTTACTGGCGTTCGTACAATCCCGCGCCATGGAACACCACGACCGCCTCCCTCCCAAGCTGCAGGACGCCGGTTAGGCCAAGCGGCCTGACCTCTTCACGAGGGACGCTTCACGATTCAAAGCGGCTGCTCCCAGGCGGACGGTAACGGGTATTCGGCAATGAGCCGTTCGTGCTCGGCCAGATCGAACGGTTCAATCTGCAAGTCCTCCCTGACAAGCGGCTCCGCACAGGCGGCTGAGACGAGAAAGTCGATCAAGGACTGCGCCTGCAACTCGGTGGCAAATCGATAGAGACCATACTCGGGCATCCCGGAGGATGGATGCCAGAAGGCCAGTTCGATCGCGCTTCCTTGATACAAGCCGAGCAATCGATGCCGCACCTGGAATCCGCCGGGCGAACGCGTTGAGTGGTCACGTGACATGTCCGCTCCTCGAGGCGCGCTCTGTATTCAAGACACGGAGGCCATGATAGCATGAGCGGGCGGCTCGTCAGAAGGAGGAGGATCATGGGCACCACCGTACGGAGGATCGCCGGTTGGATGATACTGGTCGCATGTTTGGGCGGGTGCGGCTATAACGACTTGCAAGGGCTGGACGAGGATACGAAGGCGGCCTGGAGCGAGGTCGTCAATCAGTACCAGCGCCGCGCCGACTTGATTCCCAATCTGGTGGCGACCGTGAAGGGGTACGCAGCCCATGAAAAGGATACTCTTGAAGGTGTCGTAAAGGCTCGGGCGCAAGCCACGGGGATTCACGTCACGGCGGAGCTGTTGAAAGACCCGGCCGCCTTCGAGAAATTTCAACAAGCGCAGGCCGGCCTGACGTCGGCGCTGGGAAGATTAATCGCAATCGCCGAAAACTACCCTAATCTGAAAGCCGATCAGAATTTTCGAGATCTACAGAGCCAGTTGGAAGGCACGGAGAATCGCATCGCCGTCGCCCGCAAGCGCTACATCGACCGGGTTGCGGAGTTCAACAAGATGGTCCGTTTCTTCCCGACGAATCTGACCGCCAAGTTCCTCCTCCATTTGGAAGAGAAGCCGAACTTCACCGTCGCCGACGAGAAAGC
This sequence comes from Nitrospira sp., assembly GCA_029194535.1. Classification (NCBI taxonomy): domain Bacteria; kingdom Pseudomonadati; phylum Nitrospirota; class Nitrospiria; order Nitrospirales; family Nitrospiraceae; genus Nitrospira; species Nitrospira sp. The sequence continues at coordinate 388,147 of JARFXR010000001.1, forward strand.
CGCGGCCAAGCCGCCGGAGGTCAAGTTCTGAAGACAGGTTGAGGCTGAGGTCGAGGTTGAGCTGGTGGAGCGAAGAAGATCTCTTGGGATTGTCGGCCGGTGCCTTGTCGTCTCAAGCGTAGCCTTCGTCTTAACCTCTCCGACATGGGCCCTCGACGTGCCTCCCCTCGCCGGCCGCCTCGTCGATCTCGCGCGCGTCCTATCCATAAACGAAGCCGACTCACTCTCGGCGACCCTCAAGGCTCACGAAGATACAACCGGCAATCAGGTCGCCGTCCTCATCGTACCGACGCTCGCGGGCGAGGTGCTGGAGGAGTATGCGCATCGCGTCGCGACTTCCTGGAAGCTGGGCCAGCGGGGCACCGACAACGGCGTGTTGCTCCTGGTTGCGGTGAAGGAACGTCGGCTGCGTATCGAAGTCGGCTACGGTCTGGAAGGGACGCTCACCGATCTCCGTTCCGCGCATATTATCCGCGAGGAGATCGTACCGCGATTCCGGGCCGGCGATATGCCGGGAGGTGTACGTGCGGGGATCGAAGCCATCCTCAAGACCATCGAAGGGACGTACGAAGCCAAGGACCAGGCTGTCGCTCAGAGGGGCCGAGGTCCAGAGTCAGACGCTCTGCAACTGGTCTTCATCGGGGTCGTCGTCGGGTTTCTGGCCGGTATCGTGCTCAGCCAGGGACTGCGCCGCACCAGAGCCCTCTTCGGAAGCCTGCTGGCGTATCTCGTGGCGCAGTCTGCGAGCATGACCCTGGGATTCGTTGCAGCCGGAATGACAGCGCTTCTGCTCTGGCTGGTGCTCTGGACCAATCGTGGAAGTCGAAGCCGAAGGACGTACGACGACTGGACCTGGTACAGCAGCCGGGGCGATGGATGGAGCGGGGGCTCGTCCGACAGCGGGTTCAGCGGCGGCGGGGGCGATTTCGGAGGCGGAGGGGCCAGTGGCAATTGGTAAGGCAGGCGGATTGACCGAACAGGATCGGACTTGCATCAGCCAAGCGGTCCAAACGGCTGAACGACAGACTGCGGCCGAGATCGTCCCCATGGTCGTCGGACGATCCGGTCTCTATCGTGACGCGCAACATCGAGCCGGCCTGATCCTGGCATTGGTCGCGCTGGCCGGCGGTCTGACACTCGAACCGGCGTGGCTGCCTTGGGGTTGGCACGCGGGGAACGCAGCCTGGCTGCTCATCGCAACCCTGTCGGCTTACGCGGTCGGAGCCTGGCTCGGCCGCTTAGGCCCGGTCATCCGGGCCGTTACCTCCGCGGAGCGGATGAAGCAGAAAGTCCGGTTGAAGGCCGAACGGGCCTTTGCTCAGCATGGAGTTTCCCAGACGAGGGACCGGACCGGCGTCCTCATCATGCTCTCGCTGTTGGAACGCCAGATCTATGTGCTGCCTGACCGAGATCTCGGTCAGCGCGTGCATCCTGACGACTGGATAGCGCCTGTACGAGTGGCAGTCGAGCGATTGAAGCAGGACGACATTGCGGGAGGACTCTGCGCAGCCGTCGAGCAAAGCGGAACGCTCTTGGCGCGGGTCTGTCCAGTCAAGCCGGGCGACAATCCGAACGAGATTTCCGACCGGGTGATCGAAGAGCCGTGAATATCGGACGATCTGTCAGGCGAGATCCTGAGTGACAAGCACTTCTTCACCGAGCATGTCGATGATTTTCACAGCCACGATCGTCTTGCCGTTCAGTGCCGGGAGTTCATAACGGTCTGCCACGCGGTCAGTTTTCTTTTCCGGTACATCGGACAAAGCCACGTTGAAGACCTTCCCATCGTACACCGGGTCGATCATCACGCAATCCACCATCGCCCGCCAATCGTCGATCTTAGGTGACAGCAGGCCCGCTTGCTGCTGCAAGCGGGTTATGATCGTCGGAGAAATGAAATCTTCGATCTGCACGGTGAGCTTCCCGTTCTTGCGAGCAACCGTCACCTTCGCGCGCGCCGCCTCGTGCTTGATGAACGTGCCGTACTTGGGATCAGTACGCAGTTCGATGACGGCGATCCGATTCACCGCCTCCTTGCCCTTGCGCAGGCGGTTTCAGTCTTCGATCCAGGCCTTCGCGGCCAGCTCCATGCCGAGGCAGACCAGCGTGGTGGGCCGGTCTTCATCCGGGCGGGCATCCAGCTCCCGTTTCAGTTCTTCCAGATCGAGCGGCGTGAGCGGGTGGCCGAAGGGCACGATCTTGACGAGTGACTTGCCGAGCGTACCGTCGAAATAGGCATCCGTACGGGTTCGCTGAATGCCGATATGCTCACAAGCGAGATTGATCGCTTCATTGTGCTGAATAGCCAAATCGTAGTCGTTCACGCGCCAGACGGTGAAGGCGAGTTGCGCGGGGACAGGCTCCGCGTCTTGGGGACTGGCTCCGGCGGAGCCGGTGCCTGTCCCCGTTAGCGGAAGCGCAAGGGGGCGTTGCTTGTCCATCTCGATCTGTTCCTGGGTGATCGTCTGCAGCCGCTTGGCCGTAGTCTGAATCGCGCCTTTGTTGATATCGCAGCCGATCCAGCGGCGGCCGAGCTTTTGGGCGATTGCTCCTGTCGTACCGGAGCCGATGAAGCAGTCGAGGATGAGGTCGCCAGAGTCAGACGCCACTTCAATTATTCTCTCTAGGAGGCTCACTGACTTTTCCGTTGGATAATCACTTTCTTTTTCTGTATCTGCCACGTCATACCAGATGCTCTGAAGCTTGTCGCCCTCTGGATTCGGGCGGACCTTACGGCGAGGGATATTTCCTGGAGCTATCTGGACAACCTCACCTTCTTTGTACTTACGAAGCATTTCTTCTTCGGTCCACTTCCAGGTTCTGGTGAACCCGCAGAATTCATAGGTCAGGTTGGGCCTCGAAACCTTGAAATTGGTGCAATCCGCAAGAGCATACCTACCGATCTCGTCTTCAAGCGGATATCGTTCAAGAAGAACTCGCTCGGGTATCTCCCGTCGAACCTCATTCCATGTAATCTTCTCACCCTTTGAGAAGTGCAACAGTGTGTCATGAATAGAGCCGACTGCCAGGTTAGCGTGATGCTTACCACGTCTCTGCTTTTCCCGAATGACCTCGTTGCGAAAATTGTCGGACCCAAACACCTCGTCCAGCAAACAGCGGAGAAAATGAGATCGATGCGCATCACAATGAAGCCAAATACTCCCTTCCTCTGCGAGCAATTCTTTGAGCAGCATCAGCCGCTCATACATGAACTGGAGATAATTGTCGTTCGCCCAGATGTCGGTGTACTGGATCTGCTCGCCCAACGTATAGCTCTCGCCGTCGAGCTTGGCTGTGCCCTTCGCGCCGCGGAGCGACACCTTCCGCACATAATCGGCTCCTGAATCGAACGGCGGGTCGATGTAGATCAGGTTCACCTTGCCACGAAAGCCATTGGCGAGCAGATGGGCCAGCACCTCTTTGTTGTCACCATGAAACAAGAGGCCGCCTTTGGGATAAATGGTAGGCCAGTCGTTCCGGGTGTCAGCGGGGGGGGGCACGTACTACTAAGCGAGGTAACTGGATCGAAGGTCTCCACGTGCTGGGCCGGAAAGGCGGTGACGTGAGACAGCGGCCGTTTGCCTACCCAGGTCAGCATGGGGCGTCCCTTGGCGGCGGTGATTTTCACTTCCGTCTTCTTTGTCGGGGCAGTACATCGCAGGGGCCGGCTTTTGAACCGGTGTGGCAGCCGGCTTCACGGTTGAAACCTGTTTGGCCGCCTTCTTTTTCCCCGTCCTCTTCACTTGGCAGCCTCTCGCTGAAATCCAATGCGTCTGATCGGAGTCTTCGGTGGTGCCATGAGTTCCCGGATGGCGTCGAAGACGACTTTGAATTGCCGGTCGTACTTTTTCTCCAGTTCGTTCAGGCGCCTTGCCAGCTCCTTGTTGGACGCGACCATTTCCCGCAACCGCACGAAGGCCCTCATAATCTCGATATTGACCTGCACCGCTCGTTTGCTCTTGAGTACGCTGGACAGCATGGCCACTCCTTGCTCCGTGAAAACATAGGGCACATACCGTCGCCCGCCTCGGCCTTTTGAGGTGCCAAAATGGAACCTCAAACCATCAATCTCGTCAGGACTCAGTTGAAACATGAAATCCTGTGGAAATCGGTCCAGGTTCCGTTTGACGGCCCTGTTCAGCTCCTTGGTCTGAACGCCATACAGTTCCGCAAGATCGCTGTCCAGCATGACCTTGTGTCCTCGAAGCAGAAAGATTTTCTTCTCAACGTGCTCAACGGGAACCATGCCGCTCACCTTCGTTTCTCCCCCTCTCTTTAAGGTCGCATTTTGCGACCTTAAACGTCCCATTGATCCTTGAAATCACAGATTGTGATTTCAAGTGTGAAGCCGCAATGTGGTACCTCAACGTGGTCACAATCCATGACGAAGTTCATAGCCTTTGCGTCTCTGCTCCTTCGACGAAGGCCCTGGTTTCTCTCAATTGGTCCGCTGTGACCGTGTCCGTAGCGATGAAGATCATCTGGTATTGCAGGCGGTCGGGATTCAAGGCCTTCCATTTTCGAATGGCAATAGCCAAGTTGAGGCCGACGGAGGAACCGTGAATGACCTGTCTCAGGTACGTGCGCCCAATCCAAAATCTCGGCGATGGCGTGATATTTTGGGAAAGCATAACTATCTGCACGCCAGACTTCCACACGAGCTGAGATTTGCTGATGGAGGTGGGGCTTGGGGCGGCAATGTAGCCTACAAGACGAGATGCTGCAAGGAGACGATAGAGCAAGAGCAAGAAAGAAACGCGCTAACGAAGTAGCCCTGCTCATGGACTGCCCACCGGGGTTCGGCTAGAATCGGCCTCCATGCCTGAGCCCACCGCTGAGTCCGCCGTTCGAACAACAGTCCAAGACGACAACCATTCGGTGGTCAAGGCGGCAGGCCTGATCGGCGTTGCGACCTTTTCCAGCCGCATTCTCGGATTTATCCGCGACATGGTGTTGGCCCGCCTGTTCGGGGCGACGCCGGCCGCCGACGCCTTCTTCGTCGCCTATCGGGTGCCCAACTTGTTACGTGAACTTTTCGCCGAAGGCTCGATGTCGTCGGCCTTCATCCCGGTCTTCACGGAGTACCAAACTCTCAAATCCAAACGCGACGCCTGGGAACTGGCGAGCGCGGTGTTTACGACCCTGTTGACCGTCGTCACCGGTATCACGATTCTCGGCATCGTCCTGGCGTCCGGCATCGTCTGGCTCTTGGCTCCCGGTTTTCACCACGATCCGTCGAAGTTGGAGATGACGACGCTCCTGACCAGAATCATGTTTCCATATTTGCTGTTCATCAGTCTCGCGGCCCTGGCCATGGGCATTCTGAACTCGCTGCGGGCCTTCGCCGCGCCGGCGTTTTCGCCGGTGTTTTTCAATATTTTCATCATCGGCTGCGCCCTCTTTCTGTCGCCGTACCTGCCGGAGCCGATCCTCGGCGTGGCCATCGGCGTCGTGGCGGGCGGCGCGGCTCAATTCGCCATGCAGCTACCCGGGCTCAAATTGCGCGGGATGCTGTTTGGATTTCGATTCGAGCCGGGCCATCCAGGAGTGAAGCGCATCGGGCGGCTGATGGTCCCCTCGCTGTTGGGTCTCTCGGTCACCCAAATCAACATCACAGTCAGCACGATCCTGGCGTCGTTCTTCGCGGGTGGACCGACGTATTTGTTTTATGGCATGCGGTTGATCCAATTTCCGCTGGGCATCTTCGGGGTAGCGTTGGCGACGGCGATCCTCCCGACTCTGGCGGCACAGGCAGCCAGGGGCGCGCTGGAGGAATTGCGCAGCACCGTGGCCTTCGGATTGCGGATGATCTTCTTCATCATTCTGCCGGCGATGCTCGGTTTGATTTTGCTACGGCAGCCGATCGTGCATCTGTTCTTCGAACATGGGTCTTTCACGCATGCCGATACGGTGGCCACGGCGACTGCCGTGTTCTGCTATGCAGTCGGCCTCTGGGCCTTTGCCGGGGTCCGCATCATCGTGGCGGCGTTCTATTCGCTTCAGGACACGAAAACCCCGGCCATCACCGCCGCCATTGCCGTGGTGGGGAATCTCGTGTTCTCATTGCTGCTGATGTCCCCGCTCGGTGTCTCCGGATTGGCGCTGGCGACGGCGCTTGCCGCAATGGTGAACGGCGGCATTCTGGTAGCGGTTCTCAACCGGCGATTAGGTGGAGTAGAGTGGGGGGCGGTCGGCCGGTCATCGCTGCGCGTGCTGCTCGCCTGCCTGCCGTTGGTACTGGCTTGTCTTTGGGTAGCAAGTGCGGAGGTCTGGAGCCATCAGGACGAATGGGTAGCTAAGTCGGTCATGCTGTTTGTCGCGATCGGTTTCAGCGTGAGCGGCTATCTTGGGGTGCATGTCTTGTTGGGGTCGGAAGAGTTGACGATGGTCTGGGGAATGGCCAGCAGAAAATTCGGTCGCGTTCTCGGACGTTAGGAGGAGTTATGAACACCCGCACATTGATCTTCAAGTCTCGGTGGGGCTGGATGGGGCTGGCGGAATCACCGGCCGGGATCGCCTCGATCGTGTTGTCGAAGCCGTCGAAGCTCGCGGTGCAATCGACCTTGGGATCGAGCAAGCTAGGCGAGCAGTCCTCGTCTCCTCGACTCCGTGCTGCAAAGAAACAGTTGATCGAGTATATGGCCGGCAAACGGACATCCTTTACGTTCCCGCTGGATCTTTCAGATGGAACGGCGTTCCAGCGACGAGTGTGGCGGACTCTGCAATCCGTTCCGTACGGCACGCTGTCGTCGTATCAGAACCTGGCGGCTCGAGTCGGTGGGAAGCAATACGCCAGGGCGGTCGGCGGTGCCGTCGGCTCCAATCCCTTGCCGATCGTCGTGCCGTGCCATCGGATTGTCGCGCAGGACGGTTCGATCGGGGGATTTTCAGGCGGGCTGCCGACGAAACGGAAGCTGCTGGCTCTCGAGGGGTCGTTGTCACAGCTTGCGCGGGCAGGAGGTTCGAGGCACAAGGTTGGCGGCGGGGGGGATAGAAGCACACCCACGGCCTCCAGCCTCTCCTCTGCGCCGCGATGAAAGCCGTCGTCCAACGGGTCGTACGAGCACAGGTGGAAGTGAACGGACAGATCGAGGGACGAATTCGCGATGGGCTGTTGGTCCTTCTGGGAGTGGCAGATGGAGATACGGAAGCCGACGGTCGCTCGCTGGCCGAGAAGCTACGCACGCTGCGGATATTTTCCGACGATCAGGGGAAGATGAATCGATCCCTGACGGATACCGGAGGCTCGATACTCCTCGTCTCCCAATTCACGCTGTTGGGCAACACCAGAAACGGCCGCCGTCCGAGCTTCGAGGCGGCGGCGCCGCCCGCGGAAGCGAAGCGTCTGTATGAGTACGTCATCGACGAACTGCGGGCGCGAGGGGTACCGGTGGAGACAGGGGTGTTCGCGGCCCATATGGCCGTGGATTCGGTCAACGACGGGCCTGTGACTTTCGTGTTGGAGACTCGTTGACCGGGTGACGACACCTTCCCGGGATGACTTCGCCCGTCGCATGAAGCAAACAGGGTGCGATAGGGGCCCACTCTGTTATACTAGGCCAAGAAGGCCTTAGCAGGGAGGGCGCGATGGGAACACAGGTTCCTCCTCGACATCCGCTTCGGCAGCTTTTCGGGGCGTTGACCGAGAAGAGCTTCACGGAGCACTTGGGCTGGCCCGACCTGAACGTGACCGCCTACCTGTCCAACCTCCTGGTCGATTTCGCAAGCACGGATCAGCTGTACAAGGTTCGCGACCAGCAGGGCAAACCCCTCGATACCGTGGTCGAGCTCCTGTATGAGTCTGAGGTGCTGTACGGGGCGCAGTCCTTAGAGCGAGAACGGGACGTCCATCAACATATCGGGGACTTCACTCTGTTCATGGCGGGACTCTTTCCTGAGTACCTGCGTCGCTTGAAAACCGCTGGTCTGATCTATCATCAGGACTTCCTTGTGGATTACGTTAAGGCGGGAAAGCGCTCCTATGGCATTGTAGCAGAAATGGCTCGCGATCGAGGTCCCGACGAGCCGCCGCCGTTCAGAAAGCTCTCCGAGAACTTTGAGCTCTGCGTGACGGGACTGGGGTTCGTGCGCTCCGATCTGGATCGACTGCGTGATCCCGCCTATTGTCACGCCCGGGACCTGCTGCTCAATTGACACGTCCTCGTCCTCTTCTCCTCGTCCACGGCGGCGCGGGACGTCGTCCGATGACTCCTCAACAAGCCGACAGTCTGAGGCTGGCCCTCAAATCGGGATATGAGATCCTCAAACGGGGAGGACCGTCCATGGTCGCCGTGGAATGTGCGATCGGCATCTTAGAGGAGAGCGGTGCGTTCAACGCCGGTCGGGGAGCCTATCGGCAGCTCGACGGGGTGCGCCGGATGGATGCATCCATCATGGAGGGAAAGAGCTTGCGGGCAGGCGCCGTTGCGTCCGTCGAGGGTATTGTCCACCCGGTCACCGCGGCCAGGTTGGTCATGGAGGAAACGGATCATGTATTGTTGGTCGGTCCGTCGGCCACGAAGTTCGCGCGTCATTTCAAGCTGCAACGGCTTCCCCGGACGCGGGCGCATCCCCGGCTGTCGTATGGTCGCCTGCTTGCCCGCGAACTTGCGACGGGCGAGCGACACGGGACGGTCGGGGCCGTCGCGTTGGACCGAACCGGTACGGTGTCAGCCGGAGCCTCGACCGGCGGCATTGAGCGCATGTTACCTGGCCGGGTAGGTGATACCCCGTTAATCGGTTGCGGTGTGTACGCCGACAATCGGTCCGGTGGAGTGTCGATGACGGGAATCGGCGAGGGCATCATCCGTCTCGCCGTGGCAGGGACCGTCTGTGAGCGGCTGGCCGAGGGCGAAAGTCCGACGGCGGCCGCCCGCCGGATATTGGACCAATTGGTCTCGCGGATTCATGGAGCGGGTGGTATGTTGATTGTGGCGCCGGACGGGCGGTGGGCCATCGCCCATGTCACCCCTCGAATGGCCGCCGGGTGGTGGGGCGGCACAAGCCGGCCGGTTGTGAAGGATCGATGGGCATGAACCAAGTCCTGTTTCATCTGGCCTTTCCCGTTCACGACCGTCAGGCCGCGAAGCGGTTCTATATCGACGGGCTGGGCTGTACGCTGGGCCGCGAATCAGAGCGGGCCATGACGTTCGGGCTGGCCGGCCATCAGCTCGTGGCTCATGTGGTGGATGCGCCACAGCCGCAGCGGGGTATCTATCCACGGCATTTCGGCCTGGTCTTTCTGTCGAAGGCGCAGTGGCAGGAATTTGCGGATCGAGCCAGGTCCCGAGGACTCTCGTTCTACCAGCAGCCCCGGGTGCGATTTCCGGGAACCAGGATCGAACACCACACCTATTTTCTCCAAGATCCCTCGGACAATCTGCTGGAGTTCAAGTACTACACGCATGAATCCGCCATCTTCGGCGAACGGGACGTGCCGGAAGTCGGGGATGCGCACGAGCCTCGGTAGCCCACTGCAGTCCTTTTCTTAGCGTTTCCATCGGCGCCATACCTGATCTTCACCGATGCGGCTGATCGTGCCGTGGAGGCTGCGGGGCGGCTGAGAGCTGCGTGTCAGCTGGTCGAGGCCCTATCGCGTGAGCGGCCGAGTCGAGACCTTGGTCATGCGCCGCAAGATGCGCTCATGACGACGGGTCAGGACTGTGGTCTTTCTGAGCGGATCGTATCGACGCGGCGCAGGCAGCATGGCGGCGAGCCAAGCCGCTTCGTCGGCGGACAGGTCACTCGCCGTCTTCATGAAATGGTGACGGGCCGCGGCCTCGGCTCCGTAGACCCCCCTTCCCCATTCCGCCACATTCAGATACAGCTCGAGAATCCGGTCTTTGGAGAGATGTTGTTCGAGGGAACGCGTGATCAATGCCTCGTGAGCCTTCCGAAGGAGAGAACGCTCGGAGGAGAGGTAGAGGTTCTTGGCCAGCTGTTGGGTGATCGTACTGCCCCCGCGTTTCAGCTCGCCCTTCTCCAGATCGTACAGGGCGGCGTCCTTCAGGCCTTCCCAATCGAATCCCTCGTGCGAGAAGAACGACGCGTCCTCCGCCGCGATGACGGCTTGGCGGAGATACGGCGAGATGCGAGAGAGGGGTACCCAGATCCAGTGGCGTCCGACGGAACGACCCTCCTCCTTGGCCTGAGCTTGCCGAGCCTCAATCAGGGCGGTGAGCGTCGGATTCGTCGTGCGGAGGGCGGACACGTCGGGCATGGCGGCCAGCAAAAAGAGTCCGAACGCCGCCAAGCCGATCGCGCCGCACAGGAGCAGACCCGCGATCAGCGGCATCCGTCGACGTGGTGTTGACTTCCGCACCGGAGGCTGCCTATGACGATGGTGGACAAGATGAAGATTCTAACGGCCGAGTTTATCAGAAGTTGCGTCCAACCCGAACAGTTTCCGAGCGGTGGTCTGCCGGAGATCGCCTTCGTCGGACGCTCGAACGTCGGAAAGTCCTCGCTGATCAACTCCCTCCTTCAACGGAAAAGCTTGGCGAGGGTCAGCCGAACGCCCGGCAAGACCAGGGCCGTCAACGTATTTTCCATAGTCACCGGCGACGCGCAGCTCTCCCGATTTCTGGTGGTCGACCTGCCGGGATATGGGTACGCCAAGGTCTCGAAGTCGCTCCGAGCACAATGGGGTCCGTTGATTGAAGCGTACCTGAACGGCCGGGAGGAGTTGCGGATCGTCGTGCTCCTCGTGGAGAGCCGAGTTCCTGCCGCTCAGGATCGGCAGACGATCGAATGGCTCCTGTCCACCGGCCATCGTCCGATCGTTGTGGCAACGAAGGTGGATAAGCTCAAGCCGAGCGAGCGGGTCGCCGGTCTGCGGCGGTTGGAGACGGAACTCGGTCTCGATGACCGCACGCCGGTCATCGCGTATTCGTCGACAACGGGCGAGGGGAGGGATCGCCTCTGGGCGGTGCTGAGGGAGCAGACTCGAATTTGATCTCGATATAGGCTTTGTTTTTCAGGTCCGCCAGCCAGCTCTGGAACATGTCCTCGCCCTTCTGTTGATACACGAGGGACTGAATTTCCAACCGCACTTCATCATACGGGCGAAACTGCTTGGGCTTCTTGTCGTCCAATCGGACGATGTGCAATCCCTCGGGAGACTGAATCACCTCGGAAATCCCGCCCGGCACCAACTTCGAGACGCCTCGCTCGATCGCCGGCAGCAACTCTCCCTGGCGCACAAGACCCAACCGGCCGCCGCGGGAGGCGTTGGCTCCGTCCGAATAGCGGAGCGCGAGATCTTCAAAGGACTCGCCTTGCTTCAGCAGATTCACCACGGCTTGTGCCTTCTCGGTCGCATCCGACAGGTCTCCGGATGAGCGGGGCCGGATGAGAATCTGGCTGAGCGTATATTCTTCCGGGAGCGAAAAGCGGTCGCGATGTTCGTTGTAATAGCGTCTCATTTCGGGATCCGCGACCATCACGCCGCTGCGGACCTCCCGATCCACCACCTTGAGGAGCGTCAACTGCTCCCGAACCGCCTTCATATTGGCGGGGTCCTTATCGTCCAGTTTCTCGCCTTGCTGCTTGAGCTGATGGACCGCCTGTTTCACTTCCTGGTCGGTGACTTCGACCGAACGGGCTTTGGCCTCCTGCAGTTGCAGGCGACGTTCGATCATGGCAGTCAGCGTCATGGATTCAGCGATCGAGAGTTGCCGGATCAGCTCCGCTCCCCGGAACTGCTTCTGGATACGCTCTTTCTCCGGCTTGAGCTCGCGGTTCATATCCGACAGCATGATGAGGTCGGAATTGACGATGGCGACGATGCGGTCTTCGACATGGGCCGCCTCCGCGGGAGGCCGATGAGGCAGCAAGGCCAGCGCGCCGCATGCGGCGCCTGCGACGAGCCAGATGATCAACGATGTCGGACGGGTCATCACGTAGGAAAGGACAATGGTCTGGTTTTATACGGCCGACGAGGCGGGTGATCCCGACCCATAATCCATCGATTCTACAGGAGACGGACCTGAATGAGGAAGGGCGGTCCGATAGACCGGGAAGCCCTCCTAATGGCGCGGAGACGGCGAAGGATATCGGCGTACGTCAGCGGTTGGCCAAATCGCCGGCGCCGAATCGGGAGACATCGGCGATCTTGACGACCGCCTTGGCGCGAATGTCGGCGATGACATCGTCAAAACGCTTCTGGCGTTTTTCGTTCAACAGTTCTTGCCGGAGGCGTTCCCTGGTCGCCAAATCCGCCTGGATGATCTCGGGGTCGAGCGCCGTAATCCTGACGAGATAATAGCCGGCTTCGGTCTTGATCGGAGCGCTCGTCATGCCCGGTTTCAGCTGATGAATGACTTCGTCGACTTCCGGCGAAACCAGATCCTTGCGATAGGGCCCCAGGTCCCCGCCGTTGGCTTTGGTCTTGGCGTCGATTGAGTAGCGTTGAGCGAACTTGCCGAAATCGCCGCCTAAATTCACTTGCTTCTCGAGATCCTTCGCGGCGGGATAGTTCGGGAGCAGCATCACGGCCACCCGCATTTTCAATGGGGTCAGGAGTTGGCGCGCGTGCTTGTCATAGTAGGCGTCCAATTCTTCCTTGGTGAGTTCGATCTTGGTCTTGATGCGGTCTTTCAGCAGCTCGTCCAGCATCAACCGTTCCTTGTACCGGCGGGCCCGGTCCCTGATCTGATCATTTTGATCCAGGCCCTGCCTGCGTGCCTCTTGCAGCAAGAGTTCCCGAGTAATCACTTCGCTGAGTAGGCGCGACTTGCCTCCTTCTTTCTCATATCGCGCGCGGGTCGCCTCCGGGAGTTCGCTCCATTCGGCTTCGAACTCCATCTGCGAGATCGGTCTTCCATTGACGAAGGCCACGATCCGCTCCTCAGAGGGCGGCGGAGTGCAACTCGCCAGCAGCAACAACAGGCCGCCGCACGCCAGGCGCAATCGGTGGTCAAACGGGGATACGAACGGACCGGCGGAACGATTGGATCGGGAAACCATGCGTGGATGAACCCCTCGCTGCGTCGTTGAGAATCATACCTTCGTTGAAGTGGTGGTATCACAGACTTCCAGGCTTTGCAACATTGCGGCGAGTTCTCGAAAGATGGAAGGCCAGTCCTGGTGCGACATTTGGAGTTCGAAGGACGTCGGCGAGAGAAAACGGACGCGGTTCATGTACCGATCCATCAGCTGCCGGACGGCCGGCGGGCTGATCCGGCTCTTCGCCCCCCAGACCACCACGACCGACTGGGCCTTCAGTTCGATCGAGTCGAGGCGCAGCAGCTTGGCGTGGAGGCGGATCTGCATGACTTCGAACAGCCGCTCGACGGGATCAGCGGGAAGTCCATAGCGATCCTGGAGCTCTCCATGAAGCAAGGCCAACTCGCCCACCTGCTGGCAGGAGGAGAGCCGCTTGTAGAACGACAAGCGCTGGTGTGGATCCACGATATACTCTTCGGGAATGTAGGCGGACACATTCAAGCGAAGCGTGGGATCGGGCTCCTCTTCCACGACGAGGCCTTTGAGCCGCTGCACCGCCTGCTCGACCATCTGCATATAGAGGTCGAGACCGATGGCGGCGATATGGCCGGACTGTTGCTTGCCGAGCAGGTTTCCAGCGCCTCTGATCTCGAGATCGGCCGCGGCGATGCGAAAACCGGATCCCAGCTCTGTGAACTGCTGAATGGCGATCAACCGCTTCTGGGCGTCGCCGGTCAAGGTGCCTTCATCGGGAATCAAAAAATAGGCATAGGCCTGATCCCCGCCGCGCCCGACTCGTCCGCGCAGCTGATAGAGTTGCGCCAGGCCGAACGTATCGGCCCGATTGACGATGATGGTATTGGCGTTCGGCACGTCCAATCCCGATTGAATGATCGCTGAGGCGATCAGTACGTCCGCCTCCCGGTGGAAGAACTTCAGCATCACGGCTTCCAGCGGCTTGGCATCCATCTGACCGTGGGCCATGACGATGCGCGCTTCCGGGACGATCTGTTGCAGCCAGGCTCCGGTTCGCTCCATGGTCTCGACGCGATTGTGGACGAAATAGACCTGCCCGCCGCGTCCCAACTCGCGGAGGATGGCTTCACGGATCAGCTTGTCGCTGCCGCGGACGACTTGCGTGCGGATCGACAGCCGGCCGGCCGGCGGCGTGTCGATGATCGACAGGTCGCGCACGCTGGCCATGGCCATTTGCAGGGTCCGAGGAATCGGCGTGGCGGTGAGCGTCAGGACGTCCACCTGTGTGCGCAGCGTTTTGAGCCGTTCCTTGTGTTTGACGCCGAACCATTGCTCTTCGTCGATGATGACCAAGCCGAGGTTCCTGAACGTCACATCCCTCTGCAAGAGGCGATGGGTGCCGATGACCACGTCGACGATGCCCGCCGCCACGTCTTTCAAGATGGTCTTGGATTCCTTGGGAGACTGGAATCGTGACAGCAATGCCACCTTGGTCGGGAAGGGGGCGAATCGCTCCGCGAAATTGTCATAGTGCTGATGCGCCAAGAGCGTCGTCGGCACCAACACGGCCACCTGACGATTGTCCTCCACGGCCTTGAACGCCGCCCGCATGGCCACCTCGGTCTTGCCGTAGCCGACATCGCCGCAGACCAGCCGATCCATCGGCCTGCTCGATTCCATATCGCGGGTGATGTCTTCGATCGCCTTGAGCTGATCGGGCGTCTCTTCAAATTCGAACGCCGCCTGGAATTCATGGTACAGCGTGCTGTCCGATCCGTAGGCATGGCGCGTGGCGAGCTCCCGATTGGCATACAGGTCGATCAGGTCTTGAGCCATTTCCTCGATGTCCTTCTTGACGCGCGCCGTGGTCTTGGCCCAGGCCGCACCGCCCAAGCGGTCCAGCCGGGGCACGTGTCCATCGGCGCCGCTGTAGCGCTGCACCTGATTGAGCCGGTCGAGCGGCACGTAGAGCTTGTCTCCGCCGAAAAACTCCAGGATCAGATAATCACTGTCGAACTCCGTGACCGTCAGACGTTTGAGCCCATGGTACTTGGCGATACCGTGCTGGACGTGCACGACATAGTCGCCCACGTTGAGATCTTCGAGCGACGAAAGGAAGGTTGCGGCTTTGCTCTTGGCCTGCGGCTTATGGCGCGTTCCCTTGGCGAATAGTTCCTCTTCCGTCAAGACGGTCAGTCGCAGTTCCGGGGAGAGGAGTCCGGCCGAGAGGTCTCCTTGCAGGACGTAGAACGGCGCTTTGGCCTGGCCGGCCCCTCTCCACTGTGCGGCGGTCCATTCGACGGCTGGGACATCGTGCTCGCGCAGCAGAGCTAGGAGACGTTCCACTTGGCCGCGACTCCTCGCGACGAGCGCCACCCGGCAAGCCTCGCGAAGGCGATCCAAGATGGTCAGGGTTTGGGTGAACGAGGTGCCCCGCACGCCGAGCCCGGCGCTGGCCGGGAGTTGTGCCGGAAACGCCTGAACCGGATCCCACGACGGATCGCCCGCCGCCAGCGGTTCCAACGCGAGTTGGGACCAGTCCGTCATGGCTGCGATCACGTCCTGCCAAGTCAGGAACAATCGTTCCGGCGAGGGATAGGGGGACGAGGTTTCGCGTTCGCTGTTGCGCAGGTATCCGTCGTCGATCCGCTCCCAGAGGTCGGCGGCGGAACGCGCCAGGACGGCGGGCTGATCCAGGACCAACAGCGGCGATGCGGAAAAATAATCGGAGAGCGTATCCATGCGGGGATAGAGATCCGGCGCACGCCACTCCGCATCGGCCTGAATCGGAGCGAGGGCCTCGGCTGCCGCATCAAGCCGCACATATTCACGCGCCGGCAGGACGACGGCACGATCCAGCTTCCGGGTCGATTTCTGGGTGGACGGATCGAAGAGGCGCAGCGAGTCGATGGTCTCGCCGAGGAACTCCGCGCGCAACGGATCGCCGTAGGCGGTGGAGAAGATGTCGATGATGCCGCCGCGAATGCTGAATTCACCGGGAATTTCCACCACGGACACCCGCCGGTAGCCCAGCCGCAACAATCCCCCCGTCAGAGCGTCGCGTTCGATGGACCCGCCGACGTCGAGCCGGAGCAGCGAGTGGACGAAGGTCTCCACCGGCATCAGACGCTGAATCAATGCGGCGACCGAGGTCACGACCCGCGCGGCTGATGCGCCGTGGATCCGGTGAAGCGCGTTCATACGGCGAGCGACCAACCCGACGTGGGGTGCGGTCGCTTCATAGGGCAAGGTTTCCCATCGGGGAAAGAGCGTGAGCGAGTCGGTCGCACGACCGGTCAGCCGGTGAAAAAACAGGAGATCGTCGTAGAGACGCTCGGCGGCCTCATCGGTGCCGGCGACGATCAACCACGGCTTGCCGGAAAGCGAGCCGGCTCCGGACTGCAACAGCTCCGTCAAGGCGAACCCCGATGCCGAGCCGTGTAGACCGGTCAAGCAGGCGCGGCCCTGGAGACCGGCTAAGGCCGTCGCGACCGGGGTGATCCATTGAGCGGCTGAGGATATGGACGGATTCGACAAGGTTCTGATTCCTCGATCGTCAGGACCGCTGCTGAAACGGCGGGGTCATGTTCCTGGGTCTGTAGGGGGCCGGAGTGGAACCGGAGCGAACCCGGCAAGATCGGCGAGATTTGATGGGTCGGTCCTCTCGCGATGATGAGTCGGCTTGGCGTTCGCAGATCATGCAGCTCGGCGGTTTCGTGGTCCAGACCGTTTAGTTAACTGGAGCGGATCCGCTCAATGAGTGAGGTTGTCGAGGCGCCGGGAACCAGCGGAATGGTTTTCACCACTCCGCCGTGTCGCTCCACAACGTCGCGGCCGATGATGCGATCGAGCGCCCAGTCACCGCCTTTGACCAGGATGTCTGGTTGCACCGCCGTGATCAGATTCAGCGGGTCCGGTTCGCTGAAGATGACCACATAGTCGACCGACTCCAGGGCGGCCAGGACTTCGGCCCGTTGCGCGTCCCGGACCACCGGACGCCCGGGTGCTTTCTTCAACGCGCGCACGGACTCGTCGCTGTTGACGCCGACGACCAACAGGTCCCCGAGCTGCTTGGCCGACGCCAGATAGCGGGTGTGGCCGATGTGCATGAGGTCGAAGCAGCCGTTCGTGAAGACGATACGCTTGTTCTCGGCGCGGGCGCGCTGCAGGATGGGAACCAGTTCGCGTGCGGTCAGCACTTTCGTGGGCGACATGGAGTCCATCATACCGGCTCCGTCTCCCGGATGGAACCGGCTTGGTTATTCATCGTCGGATCGGGTGACCCCGCCCAGTCCCATCACGCCCGCTCCATGCCGGGCAATGATGGCATCCATCGCTTCGATGGCCCTACTGCGGCGGCCGTCGAAGAGGCCCGATGGCGCAGGAATCAGCGAGGTCACGGCCAGCCCGGCCAAACGATAGACGCCTCCGGGTTTCATCAGTTCGTTCAGCGCGCCTCTGATGGTGAGCCACATGTCGGGATCGTAGTTGAGCGGGCGGGGGAACCGGCGGTGCTTCGTCGTCACGGCGAACCGCGCGTCCTTGAGCTTGACGGTCACGGAGGCTGCCGCCAAGGCCTCCTGCCGCAGTTCTCGCGCGAGGGTGGTCAGGAAACCGCGCAGCACGCGCTCGATATAGGCCCGGTCCCCGGTGTCCTGCTCGAACGTCGTCTCATGGCTCAGGCTCTTCGACTCCCGGTCCGGCATGACCGGCTCGTGATCGATGCCCTGTGCGAGTTCCTGCACCCAATGGAACCGTGAGCCGAACAGCGAGCGAAGCGAGGCGTGCCATCGCGGATCCAGCAGATCGGCGATCCTGCGCAGTCCGATGACCTGCAGCCGCTCCTCGGTCTTGGGACCGACGCCCGGCAGCGCTCGGAGCGGCCGATCTGCCAAAAACCCCGCTTCGGACCCCGGAAGGACGATGAAAAGGCCGTCGGGTTTGGCCGAGTCCGCCGCGATCTTGGCCGTCACCTTGCCGGTGGCCGCTCCGACCGTGCAGCAGAGGCCGGTGTCATCGAAGATGACCTGCTTGATCTGCCGGCCCAATGCCGCAGGATCGGGGTGCAGGCGTTGAAGGTCCGTCGTGTCGACGTAGAATTCGTCGATGCTGCTCCACTCCACCGTGGGAAAGAGGCGCTCGGTGACGCGCTGCATTCGGTCGTGGAGCTCACGGTAGAGCGGACGATCGGGAGGCACCACAACGAGATGGGGACAGAGACGGATCGCCGTGACTGTCGGCATGGCGGAACGGACGCCGAATGCCCGTGCCGCATAACTGGCGGCGGCGATGATGCCTCTGGGGGCCGGTCCGCCGACAGCCACCGGCTTGCCGGATAGCTCAGGGTCCTTGAGGATCGCGGCGGAGGCGAACATGGCGTCCACGTCGCCGAAGAAAATCTGCCGCGGCCATCGCATGGGAGACTCCGCTACCGCTAGAAAGGCAAGGAGAGCTGCGCGCGTTTCGTGGACGCGGGAGCCGCGCCGCTGGCGGCCCGGACCCGGCGTACGGTGCCCAGCTCCTGCAGCGCGCCCCGGCAACTGCCGCAATGGTGGCGGCGCGGTTGTATCGTCCGCCGTTGGCGGCGATAGATGCGACCGCATTGCCGGCAGCGCCAGGCGAAGCGCGCCAAGGCGAGAACCTCCTGTTGCAGCGAATGGTACAGGGTGATGGCGAGAGAGCCGTCGCGGTTCAACTCGGTCATCTTCCGCAGGAAGTCGGGGCCATGACTGGGGCGTCGCTTGAGGATGTCGTATTGCCATTGATGGATCATCTCATGGGCTACCGTGCTCAGCAGCTCGTTGAAGCCGTGCGGCGATCGGGCCAGCAGCGGCGTGAGGAGCGGCAGGGACAGCCGGATTTCCCTGCGTGGCTGCTTGGAGGCCGCCGTCTCGCTCCACGACGATCTGGGTCCGCCGCGGCTCACGAACATGCCGATCGAGGAGGTGAGCCGCCGGCTCCAGACCAAATCGATGGGAGGCAGGGCCCCGTCGAAATATCGCACATTGAGGTCGAACCAGATCGCGGCAAGCTCGTCCCGCGTCAGAGGAGGCGTGGGGGAAGAAGCCATGATGAATTACCCCAGTTCTTCGTAAATGGCCGCCGCGAGCAGCGGCACCATGATTTCATGATGACCGATGAGCGCATAGCCTCGGCCGCCCTTCTGCGTGGGTCGGCGCACGACGTTGGTCAAGGGACGGTAGTGCGACAGGAAGTCCATGTTGACGGTAGTGATCTGCGTTAGGGCATGGCCGAGGTTCCGCGCGAGCGACACGGTCTTGAGGAAGACTTCCGGTAGGACCACGGCCGAGCCCATGTTGAGATAGACCCCGCCTTCCATCCCCGAAACCACGGCCGTCAGCCGTCGAAAATCGAACAGGGACGTGGCGCCGATCGCCGCGCCGTCGGCCGATGGATGCATGTGAATGATGTCGGTCCCGACCGCGACGTGCACGGTCACCGGGATACCGAGTCTCACGCCGGCCGCCAGGATGCTCGTCTCGTGGTTTTGAAACACGCCGCGGGAGCGATCGATATACCGTCCCACGGCCTCGCCGAGTCCGCGCCGCTCTTGCGCGCCCTGAACGATCGCCTCGTTGAGCATGCGGCCGGTTTCTTCGGCCATGCCGAAACGGCCTTGGTCGATCTCGGCGTCCACCTCCTCCGACGTGTGGCCCATGAGCGCCAGCTCGAAGTCGTGAATGATGCCGGCCCCGTTCATGGCCACGGCCGACACGATGCCGCGGTTCATGAGGTCCACGAAGATGGGCGTCAGTCCAACCTTGACGACGTGGGCGCCGATACCCACGATCACGGGCCTGCGCCTACGATGGGCCGCGGCGACCGAGGCAGCCACGGCTCGAAGTGTCTTCACGCCGAGGATGTCCGGCAAGGACCGGTAGAATCGGGCGAAGCTGTCTCCTCGACGCCACGGTTTGGCGAAATCGGACACGCGCACCTTGCTGTGGCGCTTTTTCAGGGGATACGTCTTCAAGTCCGATACATTGATCGGCGGGATCAACGCGCGAGCCGCGCGAAGCGGGACCTTCCGGTCAGGAGACTTTGCCAAGGAGATGGTCCTCGATCAATTCACATATCACGTGGCCCATCGTGATATGGCATTCCTGGATGCGGGCGGTGACGGTTGACGGGACTACGAAGGGAAATTCCACGACGCCGGCCAGCTTGCCGCCGTTTCCGCCGGTCCAGGCGATGGTGGTGAGCCCGCACGCCTTGGCGGCCTCCGCACCCTTCAGGACATTGGGAGAGTTGCCGCTGGTGCTGATCGCAATCGCGATGTCGCCCGGCCTGCCGTGGGCGCGAATCTGGCGCGCGAACAGCTCGTCGTATCCGTAGTCGTTGGCGATGCAAGTGATGGCGGCGATGTCGGTCGCCAAGGCGATCGCCGGCAGCGGGGCGCGCTCTCGCCGGTAGCGGCCCACGAATTCGGCGGCGATATGGGCCGCGTCGGTGGCGCTGCCTCCGTTGCCGAAGAGCAATACCTTATGTCCCTTTGCGAGGGCGGACGCCGTCAGTTCCGCCACGCGCACGATTCGGTCGGCCTGCTCGCGCACGAATTGTTGTTTGACGGCCGCGCTTTCCGCGAACGCGTTGAGTACCACATCTTTCATCGCGCGCGATTCTAGGGGTCGGGCAACCGTCCTGTCAAACGCGCGCGGCGGCAGGGTAGCGGGTCAGTTTGCCATCCAGACGCACTGAAGTTAGTCATTCCCGCGGAAGCGGGAATCCAGTCGAGGACTTTCCCCCAGCTGTTCGTCTTGATCGAGGAGTGGATGCCCGCTTTCGCGAGCATGACACAAGGAAGCTGACCCACTACCGCCGGCGTTACGACTTGGCGTGCGGCGGCCCCGGGGTCTGGCGGACGGCGCTCATCGCCAGGGCGATCATGGAGCCGACGTCGGACACGCTGGCTGGGAGCACGAGCGTCGTGCCCGCTTTCGCCAACTCGCCGAACTTGGCTATGTACTGTTCGGCGACCCGCAGTTGCACCGCTTCCTGGCCTCCGGGAATGCGAATGGTGTCGGCGACCTTGTGCAGCCCCTCCGCGGTCGCCTGCGCGATGGCGAGGATTGCAGCCGCCGCGCCTTCCGCTTCGTTGATCTGCTGCTGCTTCCTCGCCTCCGACGCCTTGATGACTTGCTGCTTTCCCCCTTCGGCCTGGTTGATGGCGGCGTCGCGCTCGCCCTCGGAGGTCAGAATCAGGGCGCGCTTCTCGCGCTCGGCGCGCATCTGCTTTTCCATCGCGTTGAGCACGTCCTTGGGCGGCGTGATGTTCTTGATCTCGTAGCGCAACACTTTCACCCCCCAGGGCTCGGAGGCCTTGTCCAGTTCATTGACGACCTGGGTGTTGATATTCGTCCGCTCTTCGAACGTACGATCGAGTTCGATCTTTCCGATTTCACTGCGGAGCGTCGTCTGAGCGAGCTGCGAGAGCGCAAAGTGATAATCGCTGATCCCGTAGGACGCCCGCTCCGGGTTCAACACTTTGAGATAGAGCACGCCGTCCACGGAGACTTGCACGTTGTCGCGGGTGATGCAGACCTGCTCGGGAATGTCGATGGCGACTTCCTTCAACGAATGCCTGTATCGGATGGTGTCGATGAACGGGAGCAGGATGTGAAACCCGGCGTTCAGAGTGGCGGAATACTTGCCCAGCCGCTCCACCACGTAGGCGCTCTGCTGGGGCACGACCACCGCCGTCTTGGCGATCACGTAGAGGACGAGCAACGCCAGAATGAGCACGACGAGAGTTCCCGATGCCATGCGACCTCCTCACCCCAAGGTAATAATTAATAAGTGGAGCGGCTATTCGTTGGTGATCCAGATCGTCAATCCTTCGACGCGGGTCACTTTGCCCCGCTGGCCTTTGCGGAGCGGCTCGGAGCCCACGTTCTTGGCCGTCCATGTCGTCCCCCGCAGTTCCGCTTTTCCTGTCTCCCCGGTCGCCAGCGGCTCGAGCGGAATGGCGGTTTCTCCGACCATCGAATCGATGTCCGGCTCGCCGCGCGGTCCGTGAGGACTCAACTTCGCCAGGAGCGGGCCCCGGAAGCCCAAGAGAGACCCCACGGCCACGAGGGAAAACAGCAGCCATTGGATCCAGTCGGTCTGGACGATCCCGGTTCCGGCCGCGGTGCCGACGATCAAGGCGGCCAGGCCGAAAAAGAGAATGTAGAATCCGCCCGGCGTCGCCATTTCGGCTCCGAGCAGCGCCAAACCCAACACCATCCAGTACCACCAGACCATCGGGAAGCCTTCCGAGGGGGACGCGATGCGGAGAGAGGATGCTGCGCGTCGCCGCGAAGTCTAAGCGTGTTGCGGGATGTCGTCAAGCGGAAGTGGGGCGCTGCTCGTGTCAATTGATCACCGTCCGGACCGATGCTATAGTCCGCGCGCGATGGCACAAGAACAGCCGGTTCAAGCATTGGTCGTGGCCCTGACGAAGGAGGTTGCGAGCGCGGTCTATTCTCTCAACCGTTTGCGACCTGACGCCGCCTGCTTCGTCCTTCCCGAATCGGCGAAACCGTTGGTCGAACATGATCTGCAGCCCAGGTTGTCCCAGATCCCGCGACGCTGGGACTGGATCGTCGTGCCCGATGTCGAGAGTTTCCCGGCCTGTTACGTAACGATCGCCCGATCGCTGCCGACACTGCTCGAAACCTGGGGGGTCGAACCGGGGACGCTCGTGGTGGACCTGTCGGGCGCCACGACCGCGATGGCGGCGGGCTTGACGCTGGCGGCCATGCCGCATGCGTCCCGGGTGGTCTCCATCATCGGCGCGCACGAGGGACGGGACGGGGAGACGGTCACGCTCGACGGGATCGAGCGGCAATGGGTCCAGGCCAATCCCTGGGACGAGGCTGCCAGGGGCATGAGGCGAGAAGGATGTGCCCTGTTCAATCGCGGCGCCATGACTGCGGCTGCCGTGATCTTTCGTCAAATCGAGCATCGGGTGAGCGGGGGGCTGAAACCGTTGTATCGCGCGCTCGTCGACCTGGCCGACGGCTATGATTTGTGGGAGCGGTTTCAGCATCGTCAGGCCTGGGAGAAGCTGAAAGCCTCGATCAAGGCGCTGGAGATGGCGACCCTGTTCGGCGGCCCGGCCGAAGTGAAGGCATGCCTGCCGGCGATCAAAGCCAATTCGGGGTTTCTCGAGAAGCTCGTGCTCGACCCGGCTGAGGTGAAAGAGGCCCTTGCTCTGGACTTGCTGGCTCATGCAGGTCGCAGGCTCCGCGTGGCGCAGGACCCTGAGGCGGCGATGCAGTCGCTCCTGAGGGCCCTCGAAGCTTTCGCGCAGCGACAACTCTTCAAACAGTACAGGATCAGAACCTGGGACCTTCAGCCGGAGCAGTTGCCGGAGGCGCTTCGCCACATCTGCCGGACCTGTTACCTGGAGGACATCGACGGGAAGTACAAGCTGCCGCTGCAGGCACAATTCCGCGCACTCGCCGGACTGGGCGATCAATCCGGACAGGCGTTCCTCAAAGAGTGGCCGGCCATGAAGCCGCTGCTTGATGCAGCGAACCATGCGGTGCTCGGCCACGGATTCGAAGCGGTGAAGGCCGAGCGGGTGCAGCAGCTGTACGAGGCTGTGATCAAGTTAGCGGGTGTGGCCGAGTCATCGCTCCCTCAATTTCCAAAGCTACATCTCCCGTGACGCATATCTCACAAGATACGTATGGACATCCGCATCTACTATGAGGACACCGATTGCGGGGGCGTCGTCTACTACGCGAATTATCTCAAGTATTTCGAACGGGCGCGGACGCAATTTCTTGAGGAACGAGGAGTGTCGGTAGCAGGGTTGGTGACTGAAGGCACGAAGTTCCTCGCCGTGCACGCCGAACTCGATTATCGCTCGCCGGCCCGCTACGGTGAGACGTTGACGATCACGACCAAACTAGCCGCGATCGGAAACGCCTCGCTCACATTCACCCACGTGATCCGTGAGCGGACCAGTCATCGTATTGTGGTGGAGGGTTCAGCCAAACTCGTCACCGTTGATCTGAACGGCAAGGTGAAACGCCTCGACAAGACGCTCGTCGCCGCGCTACAGTCCGGTACGAAAGGGAACGGCTGATGGATAAAATCGGGACCTGGCTGGCCATTGGAGGTGTGGTGATCGGCTTCATCGTGCTCGGCTGGCTGCTGTTCTCAGAAAATCCATCCGACAAGAAAAAAAAGTAATCGCGGGACGCTCATCAAGACAGGAGACACCTATCCGCGTCAGCGCCGATCGGAGAATCCGGCCGTGAGCCAAGCTTCGCCGTTCTTGAAGGCAATGCGCTCGGCGACCTCCGTAGGCAACTCGGCCAGCCAGGCCCGCGCCGATTCCGCATTCGAACGGACGTGATTCCAGCGCTCGGGGCTGTGGGTGTCGGTGCCGACCATGAAGCGATCAGAAAACTCCAGCAGGATGGTCCGCCAGTCTGTCGAAAGCCGGCCGTTCAGGACGAGATCGTCGCGGGACGAGAGTTCGACCCACAAGTTCCTGTGGCGGTGCAGCATCTCCCGTATCCTCGAAACCTTCTCATAACCACCGTGGGCCCACAGAATCCGAGCGCCGGAATCCTGCCGGAACAGACGTTCCACGGCGTCGGCATCGGAATGCGCGTGCAACATCAGGCGGTGGTCCTTCGCGAGTTGCACGATGGCTCGGACAACCGGTAGCTCGGCATTCTCGCCGCTCACGTGAAACTCCCCGATTGCAACGTAGGAGTGCAGGCTCAGGCGCTTCCGGAGATACTCAACCACCGACTCATCGAAAAACCAGCTGCCGGTCTCGCCGTTCCGACGGTACGGTCTTAGCTCCGGAACGATCAGGTCGCGCGCTTCCGCCAGCAATTTCTGCGTGCCCTCGTCGCTGGAACTTGAAACGAGCGCGCGCCTGACTCCGGCCTTGCGCAATCGCGCGATCGCTTCTCTCGGCGGAATCGATCCCCAGACGTCGTGATTGTAGTGGATGTGGGCGTCAAAGAGCGGAAGCTCAGTCGCCAGTGCGGACGCATCGGTACAAAGCAGCAGGACAAGCGGAAAAGTTAGAAAAAAACGGCTCATTGGGTGGATCCTGCAGTCTTCACTTTCTCCGAATTTAGTCGGCCAGGACCGGCGCCGCAACGGCCTTATCGTCCTCGGTCAGCCGCTCCTTTCGGAAGGACCGACGGACAAGAACAAGAGCCAGTCGTATTCCAACCGCAGGCGGTCTGCTCCAGCCTGCTGTTAGGCAGTGAATTATTGGCATGGTCATCAGAGGGTTTGTCAACCCCAATTCTTAAAATCATCGACCTGGGTGTGCGCCGCAGCGGGTGGTGCGGCAATCGGGCGCCCATCTTACCCACTTACCTGCCGCCCCGACCGCGTCAAGACGCGGTCTCTACCCGAAGCGCGCAGCGGAAGGAGTTCTCCACGAGAGGATAGGCGGAGGGGCACGGTGGGGCTGTCGCCGCGCGAGGACTCGCTGCGACGGCCCTCGACTGAGGAACTATTTTCGGCTTGAGCACAACACACTGCTCGTTTCCGGTTCTTCCCTCACCCCGTCATTCGGAGTGAACGTCCGGCGCGGCAAGGTCGATTTCATAGCCTGCTCCGGCGACGAGTGTCTGCGGCTCGATTGCTTTCGAGGATGTGGCCCCTTGTCTCGCTTGAGTCGGTGCGGCCGCAGATCGCTCCCCGATCGTCGTTCCGGCTTTCTGCAGAGGTCGCAAGACGGGCGAAGGTCCGATTCCGTCGGCTCCGCAGTCAGTGCGGTGGTGGAGAGGGATGAAGGCGGCGCGGTCGATGGTTGTGCCGGTCCCTGGTGAGGAACGGCGAGGATCAATCCCATGGCAATAAGCGCGCCGAACGTGATTCGATCGTACGTCATGATGCCGGCGGGTACGCACAGTCCATGCCACAGCGTTACGGTTGACAATCGAGAAAACCGCATGCTGGAATAGCGCACAACAGTTTCAAGAGCATGTCGCGTATAGCTTTATGGTACGAACTTCGGATTCGTAAAAATTTGGTTGCGGCATTTTTGGTTTCTGCCATACGCCATCAGCCATAAGCTCTTGATCTCGCATCGCGGAGGCACGTCATGGAAATGTTCGGCCGGGTCGGACTCGTCGAGATTCCCATTCTGATCGCACCGGATCAGAAGGTATGGATGGATAAGATGATCAAGGAGGGCAAGATTGCGATCCCTCCGGGCGGGACTCTGGAAAAAGGTTCATTGTATTCGATGTTTATCCGCATGTTGTTGCACAACGCCATGGAAGAGCAGAAGCGTCAGGAAGCCATGGATGCGGATGACGAGGACGACGAGTAGAGCAGAATGTTGAAAGCGTCTGCCAGCTTCGTTCTCGTTTCGCTCAAGGCTTCGACGTACGGCAAAGAGTACGACTCAGCCTTTCGCTCACTGCGGCCTTGCTGACAGCCCCTTTGAACATTCTGCAACGCTGTATCAGAAGCGATGCGATCGGATATGAATGAAGATACAGCCGAAGGCTTCCGGCTTCTGCCATAAGCTGTCAGCTATAAGCTCTTGAAGGCTGACTGTGCCGCACGGACAGTCTTCTCGATGTCGGCTGACGTGTGAGCGGTGGAAAGAAACGCGGCTTCGAATTGGGATGGCGCAAGATAAATGCCCTGTTCGAGCATCTTGTGGAAGAACCGACCGTATCGCTGCGTATCAGATCGCTTGACCGTCGTCCAATCGGTCACCGGGCCTGGGGTGAAGAACGCAGTCAGCATGGAGCCCGCCCGCGTCTGCGTGAGCGGAATGCCCGCCTTTTTGGCCGCAGCGCCCATTCCCGTCGCGACCGCCTCAGCTCGGGCTTCAAGCCCCGTATAGACGCCCCGGCCCTTGAGTTTCGTGAGCGTGACGATCCCAGCCGTCACGGCCAGCGGATTTCCCGACAATGTCCCGGCTTGATAGACCGGCCCAGAAGGCGCGATAAGATCCATGATGTCCCGCCTTCCTCCGTAGGCGCCCACCGGCAGCCCTCCGCCGATGATCTTTCCCAGCACCGTCAAGTCGGGCGTCACTCCATAGAGGTTCTGTGCGCCGCCGTAGGCGACCCGAAATCCCGTGATCACTTCGTCGAAAATCAGCAGCATGTCGTGCTCGAGCGTCAGTTTCCGCAGATCAGCCAGGAAGTCCGGAGCGGGAGGCACCACGCCCATGTTACCGGCGATCGGCTCCAGAATGATGCAGGCGAGGCGGCCGCGATGTTCCTCGACCAGACGGCGAACCGCGCCGATGTCGTTATAAGGGGCGGTGACGGTGTGCTTGGCAAAGTCTTCCGGGACGCCGGGTGAATCCGGGATGCCCAACGTGGCGAGGCCGGACCCTGCTTTCGCGAGCAGATAGTCGCTGTGGCCGTGGTAGCAACCCTCGAATTTCAGGATCGTGTCGCGCTTGGTGAATCCGCGCGCGACCCGAATCGCGCTCATCACCGCCTCGGTGCCTGAACTCACCAACCGGATCTTTTCCATGGAGGGGAACGCCTCCCGAATCATCGCGGCCAGCGTGACCTCCAACTCGGTTGGTGCGCCGAAACTCGTCCCGCGTCCGGCCGCCTTCCTGAGGGCTGTGACCACCGAAGGCGCCGCGTGCCCGAGGATCATCGGACCCCAGGACAATACGTAGTCGATGTAGGCGTTACCGTCGACGTCATAGAGACGTGACCCCTTCGCTCGACTGATGAAACGGGGTTGGCCTCCGACCGAGCGAAAGGCCCGTACTGGGCTGTTGACGCCGCCTGGGATCAACTGCTGGGCCCGTTCGAAGAGTTTGGCTGAGCGCGTCGTTTTCATGGCGGGGGCGCAACCTATCATGGTCGGCGAGAACCGGTCAAGGAAGCTGACGACCTCGATCCCGCTCGAATGTGGTCGGGGATGCCAAAGAATTGGCGACTTCGATCCACAGGCGATTCATTTTTGATTCAGTCGTGTCTCGATGGTCTCCACACGCGGGTTGCGATTTACTTAGGAAATACCGCACTCGTCGGGCACACTGGGCGTCGGTCTGGATCTTGCGTTATCCACAGACAGGATCTGAGGAAGGCGCTGCATATGAAGGTCGTGTGTTCCTGGTGCCGGTACGAGGGAAAGAACAACGATGTGGTGGGGGAGAAGCCTCCCTTCGACGATGTGCGGGAAACACACGGTATTTGCGTGATACACCGCGATGAAGTCCAGGCCAGATGGCGGGCGTCCCGTGCCCGTGACGGAGACGCGGCAGCCGACGGGCCGCTGTCTCGTGGACTCTTCCGGTGGAAGCGGCGGTGAATGACCGGAACCGCTGCCCCATCAAGCGTACTCTTTTGCCCCAGCTATCCCTTCATCGATCCGACCTTACGCAGAGCGTCCGGTGCCGCGTGTACTGCCGGCGGCGGTACCGGATTCATGTTCCGGCGGAAGGACGCTTTCGAACTGTCTTCGGCAGGCGTCGCCGTACATCCGCACCCAACTCGACCTCAGGGATCGCCCAGTGCGCTCGTTTGAGCCGCTGCGGTTCGGACACGGTCAGGATCACATGAAAGGGCCGCCGAGATCCGGAGCCGGCCTGGCCTGTCGCCCAGGCCTCACCCGCGTCGCTCAACACCTCGAGAAACGTGCTGTAGTCTTCTTCCTCCTGCGTGAGCACCTGCTCCGCTTCCGTGACGGCCAGCACGTAGCCTTTGGCGGGCAACCATTCCAGATCCGCGAGGCACTCCTCCAAGGCATCCCAGTTGTGTCCGAAATAGTCGGGAAACTTCAACGTGCGGGCGAATTCCTGGAACAACCCGGCGCCCGTGCGGCACTTGGCTCCGCGGAGCACCTGCAGACTGAACCCGTCCGGGATATGGAAGATTCTCTCGACGTGATCTCCCGGGTTGAGCACGAGCAGCATGACCCAGGGTGCCTTCAGCGACTGGATGACGGAGGAGAGGGGCGTCTGGTGCGACATGGGCCTTACCTGAAAGGAACGAACGTTCGATAATGGTCGGCCGTGTAGTAAGCCCGGCCGGTCTTCTCTTCGATCACGATCCGCTCCGCGTCGCGCGGCCGGCCTTGTCGCTTGGGGTTGACATCGTACTCTCGGTATAGACCGAGCGGGAGCCGACGTTCGCGGTTCTGAAATGCACGTCCTCCCACGTAGCCGGGCGGCGGGACGCCCTGACGGTCCCGAATCGTCTGGAGGAGGTCTTTCGCCTTTTGAGGGATCTCGGTCTTCTGACTGAGGGCCGAGGTCGCCTCGTCCGTCTCCGAGGTCGGACCGTTGCTTGGGGGTGGCTGAAGCTCGGAGGAAGTCAGCCCAGGCGGGTGGGTCTGCGGATCGACGGGGCCGGTCATCCCGAGCGTCGCGCTGAGCAGCAGCGCGAGCCCGATCAACCCCGACCAGATGGTTCGTGTGAGTGGACGCATCATCGTCCGACGTCCCGACAGAGACCCGACGCTATCATGCACTCCGAATCGAGGTCAACGAAGCGCGGAAGCGGGTAGGGTCACTCCGTCGTTTCGCTGCCGTGCATCCGGGCAAAGAGCGCCCAATTGAACGGTTTGGGTGATACGGCGTGGAGCGGAATGGTGTCGAGGGTCGCCTGATCGCGATAGGCGACCATACAGCCCACGATCGTGTCGGGCGCCTCCACCACCCGTCTGACGGTTTCGTAGGCCAGGTGTTGGGCGATGGTCTTGTCTTCAGGCGTGGGCGGCGCGCCTCTGAGCGTGTGGCCGAGAATGGTGGCCTTGGTGGCAAGCGTCAGCGGATATTGACCGGCTTTTATCTGTCGCTGCGGCCATTGCGCGATCGTGTCGGCGATGTGGTCGACCAGACCGTGCACGCCTCCTTCCCGGTGATGGCGGTGAGGCGTGCGCTCCGCCACCACGAACAGATGACTCTTATTGGGGACGCCCAGCGTGCGCTTCAGCGTTCCCAGGATGATCTCGTCGATGTAGGCGTCCGGATCCGGGTGCTCGTTGACCAACAGACCCTCCGCCCGCGCCTGATAGGCGCATGCCAGAGCCAAATGTCCTGATCCGGCGCCCATCACTTCGACGAAGAAAATGCTGCCCATGGCCGAACTCGTGGCCTTGAGCGACTCGATGGACTGGTTGGCGAGCGCCACGGCTGAATGAAATCCGAGCGAGGTGGTGCCGTCGATGTTGTTGTCGATGGTGCCCGGAAGTCCGATAACCTGCACGCCGAAGTTTTCGTAAATGGCCCGCGCGCCTCGCAGGCTGCCGTCGCCTCCCAGCACGACGACGACGCTGTCGTTGGCGTAGGGGGCGAGGTGTCGCATCGCCGCCTGTTGGACCCGCTCGTCCTTGAAATCTTCGAACCGGCTGCTGCCGATGGGACTGCTGGCCAGGCTGCTCATCCCCCGCGTGTCGTGTTCGGTGACGGCTTCGATCCAATTGTTCGCGAGACCGAGAAACCCGTGACGGACAAAACGCACCTCCAGCCCGAACCGGTTGCCGGTCACGCGCAATTCCTTGAGCGCGGCGCCGGCGCCGGCGAAGTCTCCTCCCGAAACGAGAGCGATGAGCCGCTTCACCTGCCGAGGCTTGAGGGTGACGTGATCTCTGCGTTCCCGCTCGACCGTCTGCCAGGCCTCCCGCGCGATCCGCTCCCGCTCGGAGAGGCCGACCGCCGTAGAGTAGCCAGAGAGCCGTCCGTGTTCAAAGGTCAGGAGCACGACGTTGTCCTGGCTCTCTTTATAGTCGCTGAACTCCGTAAAGGCTTCGTGGAACGGCCGAGCATCCAAATAGATCATCAGCGCGCGGAGCGTCGAGCTGTGCGTATACAGGCAGGCGACCTTGCCCGGGTGTGCGGCTCCGACGCCATGGAGACCGTCGATCACGTCTACGTACAGGTCGAAGAACGAGTTGCCGCCCGGGTAGCAATAGAGGGGATCCTTGAGCAGAGACTTCGCGCTCTTCACGTCGACGCCGAATGCTCTGGCCGCTTCCTCGGCCTCCAACGTTTTCTCCATCCCGGTGACCCACCCGAAATCCGATGACTCCAGCGCCGGCTCCAGCGCCGGCTCCGGTCTTGATCCCGAGTCCGGCACGAGGGCAGCGACGACGCGGTGGAAGAGTTGTTTGGTGTTGGGGCTGCGGCTGATGAAGTGCAGAAAGGTGTGCGGGTTGAGATAGTTGGACAGGTGAAGAAAATCGAGTTGCTGAGCCACCACGCCGACCATGCGGGCCAACGCGGCCCCGACCGAGTCCGCGCGGGAAAATCCCCGTTCCGGGTCAAGTCGGTTCATCAGGCGGCACCCGACCCGATGGGTTTTGCTCTCGATGCGGGAAACGCCATGGCGCATCGTGAACAAGAGGGTCCGGTCTGCAAGGTCACGGGGCAACAGCCAGAATCGATCGTCGCCCAGGTCTAGGACGATCCGGCCCTCGGCCAATTGGGGGGTGAGATCGACCCGGGGCACGATGGCCACGGGGCGGCGATGCATCGGTTTGGACACCGTTCGGATCGGCGCGTGCAACAGCGGCTGGAGCTCGCCCAATGCCAGACAGGTGTTCCAGGCGGCGAAGAACACCAGCGGATCGCCCGCGCAAGGGCCTGCGAGAAGCGCCCGTCTGGCCTCCCGGTAGGCGGCGGCGTCTTCGAATCCTATTTTGGCTCGGTGAACGAACGAACGGACCGCTTCGACGGCGGCCTCGGCCGACCGGCGTCGATCGGTCGCCGGCGGAGGTGGGGTAGGGAGCAGCAGATCCTCGTGCGCTTGCCGCCGCGCCAGGAGCTCTCCGTATGTCAACAGCCCGTCGATCGTTACGAAATCAAGTCGTCGGGTTGGCTGCTCCATGGGGCCTCCAGGTACATGCGCCAGGCTGGAAGAATCTTTGCGGCTGGAATTCTCGTTTGTTAGAATGGCCCGTCATCACGCGAGAGGAACATTTCTCCGTCCAGCTGCCTTCCGGATGCCTGCGGCGCTGGCCCAGTAAAGATATTGGGTGGCGGTTCCTGTCTTGTCAAGCACGAAGAGCGTCGTATGAGAAAAGCCAAGATCGTCTGCACGATCGGTCCGGCCACTGAGTCCGTGGCCGCGCTGGGTCGCCTCATCGAGCAGGGGATGGATGCCGCGAGACTGAATTTCTCCCACGGCACGCATGCCTCGCACGGCCGCGCCATCCAGGCTGTTCGCGAAGCCGCCGCCGGCCGTCGGGTCGCGGTCGCCATCATTCAGGACGTTCAAGGACCGCGCATCAGGGTGGACGAGATGAGCGAACAGGGTTTGGAGGTCGCAGCAGGGCAATCAGTGCGACTGCGGACGGCGCTGGCCAGGTCGGGCGGTCAACTGGCCCAATCGGGCGCTCAGGACGCTCAGATGGATGCCGCGTCCGGGGCGAGGTCCGGGGGTCAGATCGACGTTCCCGTGACCTACCAGCACTTGGCTCGCGACGTCAGGCCGGGGGGCCGCATTCTCATCGACGACGGCCTGATCGAGCTGACGGTCACTCGAATTGCCGGCGGCGTCGTCGAGTGCTTGGTCGTCACCGGCGGGCGCATCCTCTCGCACAAAGGCATCAATCTGCCCGGGACGAACGTCAGTGCCCCCACGCTGACGGAGAAGGATCGCGAGGACATCCGGTTCGGAGTCGCGGCGGGTGTGGATTATATTGCACTGTCGTTTGTCCGCGGACCGGAGGACATCGAGGCCGCGAAGCAGTTGGTCGCCGGCTGCGGGCGGGACGTGCCGATCATCGCCAAGATCGAACGCGTCGAGGCTGTGAACGCCTTGCCCGCCATTCTGGACGCCGCGGACGGCGTCATGATCGCGCGCGGCGACCTGGGTGTCGAGATGGGGGCCGAAGCCGTGCCGGTCCTACAGAAGCGTATTATTGCCGAGGCCAACCGCCGTCGACGGCTGGTCATTACGGCGACCCAGATGTTGGAATCCATGACCCAGCGTGCCAGTCCGACCAGAGCCGAAGCCTCCGATGTCGCCAACGCGGTGTTCGACGGCACCGATGCCGTGATGCTGTCGGCGGAAACCGCCATCGGACGCTACCCGGTCGAAACGGTTCGGGTCATGGATCGGATCATCCGAGCCGCGGAGGAAGGGATTGAGCCCTCAGCCCTGCGCCGGCGTGACGCCGACGGCGACGCGCGGTCCTGTTCGGAGGCGATCTGCACCGCGGCATCCACGGCCGCCTGGGCCATCACGGCCAGCGCGATCGTGGCCTTCAGCGAGTTGGGCGCGACGGCGCGGTTGATCTCCAAGCAGCGGCCTGCGGCTCCGATCGTCGCCTTCACCCCGTTCGAGCTCGTTCGTCAGCGGATGGCGCTCTATTGGGGCGTGATCCCGCATTGCATGCACCAGATTGCGCAAACGGACGAGCGGGTTCACGAAGCGGAACGTCGCTTGAAGGCGGAGGGGTTCGTGAAACCGGGCGAACGGATCGTCATCCTGTCCGGGACGCAGATCGGACAGCCGGGAGGCACGAATCTCATGAAGTTGCACGAGGTCCCATGAGGCGTCGGCCTTGTCGGTCGGTGCCGGCCCTCCTGAGTCTGCTGGGGCTGTTGTTGTTGAGCGGCACGGCGGCCGGACAAACCGGCGCCCTTCAGCATTCGCCGGCCGAGATCGTGAAAAAGTATTTCCTGCTCGATCAAAAGGGCGCGCGCCTGGACTCTCTGTCGTTCGAAGCGGTTGCGCCGTTTACCGACTGGCGGGACGAGCCGACCTGGGGGCGCATCGTGGTCATCCGCGGCTTCAGCGTGGCGGAGCACTACACCCAGTGGGACATCATCGATCGCCTGGAAGTGGTGGTGCCGGTGGTGTTCCACATCATCGGATCCGTCTATCTTGAAACCGCGGGATTCGTTCCCGAGGCAGGAACGGAGGAAATCCGCGTCCGAGTCAAATCGGTCAAGAATCGCTGGAGAATCATCGAGCCGGTGCTGCCCCCGCATGTCGGCCAGAAGCGGATGCTTAATTACGTGCGCGAGGCTTGGGTAAAGGAAAGCGAACCGGACAAGCGGGACCGACTCGCCGGGTTGGAAGATGAATTGCGGAAGGTGAAGTAATGGGAAAAACGCCGGTCGACTTGCTGATATTCGATTTGGACGGCACGCTGATCGAATCGAAATGGGACATCGCTGCCTCCGTGAATTTGACGCTGGCGGAGCTCGGGCTGCCGGAGCGCCGTCTCGAGGAGATTTTCGGTTTCGTCGGAGATGGCGTGAAGAAGTTGCTGAGGCAGGCGGTGGGAGAGAACAATCCGGACCGTTTCGACGAGGCGCTGCGGGTCTTTCGAGGGCATTACCTGGCGCATTGCCTCGACCGCACGCGTTTTTACCCGGGCATCGAGCGGGCGTTGCAGCATTTTGGGCGCACCAGCAAGGCGGTGGCCACCAACAAGTCCATCGAATTCACCAACGTGATCCTGCAGGGCCTCGGCGCGCAGCATTTTCAGTTCGTCGTCGGCGGCGACAACGGGTTCGGCCTCAAACCGGAACCGGGCATGTTGCTGCACGTCATGGAACGCCTGCAGGCCGCGCCGGACCGGACTGTGTTGGTGGGGGACAGCACCAACGACATCAACGGCGGCCATAACGCCGGAATCCGCGTCTGCGCGGTCGGCTACGGCATGGGCAACCGGGAGCGCATGACCGCCTGCCGCCCAGACTGGTTCATTGAACGACCGGAACAACTGATGGAGATATTCGAATGAACAACAGGCTGAGATTGAGGTTAAGGTTCAGGGCGAGTACAAACGCAAAAATTCTCGGGATGGTGATCTTCGGCGGCGGGCTGCTCCTGAGTCTGAACCTGAACCTCAATCTGCTTTATGCCGCCGCGCCGGGCTTGGCAGAGCGGGTGATCGAGCACAAACTGGCCAACGGCTTGACGGTGCTGATGGTCGAGCGGCATCAAACGCCCATCGTCTCGATCAACATGACCTTCGCGGTCGGCGGCGTCAACGAACAGGCCGGACAGACCGGGCTTGCGCACTTGTACGAGCACATGGCCTTCAAGGGAACAAGAACGATCGGGACCAAGGACTACGCGAAAGAGAAGCCGCTCCTCGACGAGCTGTCGCGCGCCGGTACGGAGCTCGAACAGCGACAGCGCGATGCGGCTCGGCGATCTCAGGAACGGCCCGCAGACCCGGACGAGCAAGCCGCCATCGCCGCCCTGCAGCAGCGGGTAAAAGACCTGCAAGAACAAGCCGCCCTGTATGTGTCCGGCAACGAGATGGCGCTGCTGTACCAGCGTCATGGCGGGGTGGGACTGAACGCGGCGACCGGGAAGGATTTGACCCGGTACATGATCAACCTGCCCTCCAACCGGTTGCCGCTGTGGGCGGCGATCGAGGCCGACCGTATGGCCAACCCGGTGCTCAGGGAATTTTATAAGGAGCGGGGCGTGGTCATGGAAGAGCGGCGACTGCGCAACGACGACAGCCCGAGCGGCCTGCTCTTCGAAACCTTTACCTCGGCCGCCTTCCGCGCCCATCCCTATGGGGTCCCGACGATCGGGTGGGAATCCGACATTCTGTCCTTGACGCCCGCTACCACGGAGGCGTTTTTCAAGACGTATTACGGCCCGGGCCGCGCCACGATCGGCATCGTGGGCGACATCAACCCGAAGGACGTGATCGCCTTGATCGAGAAGACGTTCGGGAAGATTCCGCCCGCGCCGCCCCCGCCGCAGATCGTGACGGTCGAACCCCCGCAGCGCGGGGAGCGCCGGGTGGAAGTCGAGTTCGACGCGGAGCCTTCCTTGGCCATCGGCTTCCACAAGCCGGGCCTCGGACATCCGGACGATTACGTGTTCGACGTGATCGACGAGATCCTGACGGATGGATTGACGTCGCGTTTGTATACCAAACTGGTGCTGGGCGGCAGGCTCGCCTCCTCGGTCAACTCGGACGCCAACTATCCGGGCGTGCGCGCCCCCAATCTGTTCGTGCTGCAGGCGACGCCGCTGGCGCCTCATACGACGGCGGAGGTCGAAGCCGCGATACTGGCCGAGTTGGAGCGGCTCAAGAGCGAGCCGGTCACCGCGAAGGAATTGGAGAAGGTGCTCAATAATTTGGATGCGGATCTGGTCCGGGCGCTGCGTTCCAACAGCGGGCTCGCCTCTCAGCTCGCCCTCTATCAGACCGTGGCCGGGGATTGGCGGTACATGCTCAATGCGCGAGACAAAATTGCGGCGGTCACGCCGGCGGACATTCAACGCGTGGCCTCGGAATACTTCACCAAATCAAATCGAACCGTGGCGACGTTGGTCAAGAAGGTCGCAGTGAAACAGGCGGCCGCGGCGCCGGCCGGTGAGGTGACTCGATGAATGTCGTGAACCTTGTACGATCGACTAGTCCGCGAACCGGCTTGGCCTCAGGGATGGCCGCCTTCGCGTTGCTGTTTCCGTTGATGGTCGCCGCGGGCGACGACGCGACGACCGCCGATCCGAGGGCGATGAAGTTCGATCCGGTCGAATTCACTCCGCCCGAACCAGACCGGGTGGTGCTCGAGAACGGGATGGTGGTCTATCTTCTTGAGGACCACGAACTGCCCTTGATCACCCTGTCCGCGACCCTGCGCACGGGAGCCTGGCTTGATCCGGCGGAGAAAGTCGGTCTGGCCGCGATCACCGGTACGGCCATGCGCACCGGCGGCGGCGGCACACGCTCGGCCGAGCAGGTGGATCAGGAACTCGAGCAGTTCGCCGCCGACGTCGGCATCGCGATCGGGCGGTTGTCCGGTTCCGCCTCGCTCGACGTCCTGAGCAAGGATTTCAAGCGCGGCCTCGACATCTTCGCCGGACTGCTCCGCTCCCCCTCCTTCGAGCCGGCTCGGCTGGAGCTCGCCAAGCTTCAGGCGATCGAGAGCATCCGGCGGCGACAGGACAATCCCGGTTCCATCGTCAGCCGCGAGTTTCTGAAGCAGCTGTACGGTTCCGACCATCCGAGCGCCAGGGAGAGCACGGTCGAGTCCATCCGGCGGATCACGCGCGCGGACCTGGTGGCCTTCCACGGGAAGACCGTGTATCCGAACGGCATGATCCTGGGGGTGACCGGCGACTTTCGGAAGGACGAGATGCTGGCGATGCTGCGGGAGGCCTTCGGGGACTGGAAGAAGGGGGAGGTGCCGGATCTGAAGATCCCCGATGCCAGGGGGTCGGCGGCCTCGGCGCCGGTGATCCGGTTCGTCGGCAAGGAAACGAGCCAGACGCATCTTCGGGTCGGCCATTTGTCCATCAAGGAGACCGATCCAGACTATCCGGCCCTCGCGTTGGCCAACGACATTCTCGGAGGCAGTTCGTTCCGGAGCCGCCTCTTCAACGATGTCCGGACCAAACGGGGATTGGCCTACTCGGTCGGGAGCCGCCTCACGGCGGGGGTGCACGATCAGGGCGTCTGGCTGATGCGGGCTGAAACGAAGCTGCCGTCCACACAGGAAGTGATCACCCGGTTTGTGGCCAACCTCGAGCGCATTCGCACCGATGTGGTGTCGGAGGAGGAACTGGCGGAGGCCAAGGAAGCGTATGTGAACTCCTTCGTCTTTTCGTTTCCGAATTCCGCCGCCGTCGTCAATCGGTTGATCGAACTTGAGTATGACGGGCTGCCGAAGGACTTCTTACAGCAACTGCGCGCCCGCGTCGTCGCGCTCAAGCGGGAGGAGCTGCTTGCCGCGGCGCAGAAACACCTGCATCCCGACCGGTTGACGATTGTGGCCGTCGGGCCGGGTGGCGCATTGCCGAAGATGTTGTCTGGATTCGGGGAGGTCAAGGAAATCAGGCTTGAGCCAGAAAGCTAGGGCTGCCGGGGAGGGCGCTATGGTGACCTATGTCATGCTGCTCAACTGGACGGATCAGGGCATCCGAAACGTCAAAGATTCGCCGAAGCGTTTGGACGCCGTGAAAAAGCTCGCAAAGGAGTTGGGGGGCGAGGTCAAGTCCTTCTACATGACGCTCGGAGGGTATGATCTGGTCCTCATCCTCGACATGCCGAACAACGACAAGCAGGCCGCCTTTGCGCTCAAACTCGGCTCGTCGGGGAACGTGCGCTCGACGACGCTGAAAGCGTTTCCCGAGGAGGACTACCGCCGCATCCTTGCCGCGCTCCCCTAGCAGGCGGACATCGGCCGACGGCACGATGAATCAGGCATGCCATGCCGCTGGAAGACGACCTGTGCGACATCCTGAAGAAGGCACGCGGGGGGCTTGGGCTCTCGATCCGAGCGGTCGCGCGCGCGTCGGGGGTGAGCGACGCAGAAATTGCCGGACTTGAGCGGGGGAATCGGCCGCCCGATCGCCAGACGGTTCGAGCATTGGCCGAGGCTCTGGGGCTCAGGCCCGATCCGTTGATCGGGATGGTGATCGAGAACTGGCAGCCGGCCGAACGGCATACGCCACCCTGGGTGGAGACCATCTACGGATCAGTCGGCGGCTATGGCGTGCAAGGCTACCTGCTCCATGACGGTGGAGAGGCCCTGGTGATCGATAC
The DNA here is from genome assembly GCA_029194535.1 of Nitrospira sp. Lineage (NCBI taxonomy): Bacteria > Pseudomonadati > Nitrospirota > Nitrospiria > Nitrospirales > Nitrospiraceae > Nitrospira > Nitrospira sp. Next base: position 426,523 of record JARFXR010000001.1, read on the forward strand.
GGGCTACAATGCGCCGGCCATGATCGCCGCACTCATCAATCGGCGCCTGCGCCTGGTCGGCATCTGCCTGACCCACGGGCACTCCGACCATGCCCGGGGGATCGACCGGTTGCTGGCTCATCGAGAGGTGCCGGTGTTCCTTGGGACGGCCGACATCACCCTGCTGGATTGGCAGCCGCAGACCGGACTCCTCACGTCGCCTCCAGATGGTATGACCATCAGGGTCGGGGATAGGACGGTCCGGTGTCTGACGACACCCGGTCACACACCGGGCGGAATCTGCTACCGGGTGGAAGACCCAGAGCAGCCCCTCTGCTTCGTGGGTGATACGCTCTTCGCCGGCTCGATCGGGCGTTCGAATCCCGGCGCCCTCTACGAGACACACCTCGATTCGGTCCGCCGCCGTCTCCTCACGCTCTCGGCCGAGATTCGCTTGCTGCCCGGACACGGTCCGGCGACGACGGTGGCGGAGGAACGAGAGCACAACCCGTTCGTCTCCTTCGGCTGAAGAGTTGTGCTATGGAGCCTGTCGAGACAAATCGTTCTCAGCCTGTAGACGAGGAAGAGGCGCGACAGAGAGCGGGTACGTCAGCGCCGCCCGCCGAGGCGGACCTCGACGATGTAGAGGAACCATCCGCGTTTTCGAAGTGGATCCTGCCCGTGGGACTGTTCTGTCTTACGATCTTCACGACCTTGTGGGCCGGCGCGTATCAAGCCTACGGCGGTACGGTGAGGGGGCCGGTCGATTTTCTCCTCGCGCATCCGGACAGGCTCTGGAAGGGCCTGCCGTTTGCGGGAACGCTGTTGTTCATCCTCGTCACCCACGAACTCGGCCATTATGTACTGTCACAAATTCATCGGGTGCCCGCCTCGCTGCCTCTCTTTATTCCGGGCCCGCCTCATTTCATCGGGACGTTCGGCGCCATCATCCGCATGCGGGGGCCGATCCTCAATCGTCGGGCTCTCTTCGACATCGGGGTCGCGGGCCCCTTGGCGGGCTTCATCGTCGCGGTCATCGCGTTGATCATCGGGCTACACTTGTCCACGGTGGTGGACCGGACCGCGACGTTCGGATTGCAACTGGGAGAGCCGCTCCTGCTCCAGTTTCTCTCCTGGATCGTGATCGGGGCGCTCCCGCCGCAGGCCGATGTGGTCCTGCATCCCGTGGCCTTCGCCGCGTGGTTCGGTCTCTTCGTGACGTCCTTGAATCTCATTCCCATCGGACAACTCGATGGCGGTCACGTCGCCTATGCGCTGTGGGGCTCGCGTCAGCGCACGATGGCATTCGCCATCGTGCCGATGTTGATCGTTCTCGGATTCGTCGGATGGCCTGGTTGGTTCGTCTGGGCCTTCATGGCGGGTCTTTGGGGTCTCGGACATCCTCCGGTCCGGAACCCGAACATGCCGCTCGGTACCGCCAGAATGATCGTGGGATGGCTGGCCCTTGTGGTATTTGTCGTCACCTTCGCGCCGATCCCGTTCTCCTTTCACTAACAGGCTGTTGACAAAGTCCGCCAGCGGCGTAATCGCGTCGCTCAGAGGCTCAACGTACGGCCCGGGAACACGCCTGTTCCGACAGGCGGTGGGCGGGCGGGTGAGAATGGTATACGCTTCGCCTTCAAGACACTGGGCGCTCACCAACTCGCGCCCGTCCGCAGACGTAACGCTCATTATGCTTCGCGTCGCGGACCTTGCTGCGGCCTTTCTGAACAGCCTGCGGGGCATTCCGGTTCCGTCTGTGATCTGAGATGTCGTTCTCCTTCAGGCACGGTCGTACAGGTTGTCAACACACCGCTAGGGCGACACCGGGCCGGGGACCGGCGGGGAGGTGGAATCGCCGACGGCGCCATCGGTCCCTGTTCGACCTGTCAATCAAACAGGCTCGGGTGGCTTGAGTACGATGATCATCCGGCCCGGATGACGCACCGCCGGGGGTGGTTGCGCTGCTCGTCGCCTGCGTCCGGGGTGCGGTGCTTCTGCGGCATCGTCATCGATGCCTTTCCCTGTGACGGTCTCACTTGCTCCTCGGTCGCGACTCTTTTACGATAGAGCCCTCCATACACGACCGGGAGGACTCGATGCCCAAGAGACGACGATGTGCCGCTCTGGCGATAGCGGGAACCTGTTGCTGTCTTGCGACGGCCTCCATCGCGGCTGATCCGCCAGGCGGCCCTCGATTCACCCTGGTCATGGACGGGGCTGGCGTGCGGGATGGCGGGACCGGTTTGATCTGGGAGCAGGAACCGGATCGTGAACATGACGTTTGGAGCCGATCGATCGAACGCTGCAGGACGAAGGAGGTCGGGGGTCGCAAGACGTGGCGTGCCCCATCCGTCGACGAACTGAAAACCCTGATCGACCCGTCGCAGCATGATCCGGCGCTGCCGCCCGGTCATCCCTTCTCGAACATCAAATCAGAGATCTACTGGACGGCGACGCCGGATCCCAAGGACGAGATCGTCGCCTGGCAAGTCAGTTTCTTCAGCGGCGAACCGGTGACCGACCAGAAGTCCGGCACCCGCCGCATGTGGTGCGTCCTCGACGAGCCGAATCAATGACGCGCCGTTCCTCGCTCTTCCGACCTTCCCACCCCCAGACCGAAAGCTGATCGCCCGGCTTCGGCACCTTTGACTCTTCCCCCACGCTCCCACTGGATTTTTGACACCGTTTTTATACGGTGTTTGGTAGCGTTTGAGCGTGGGATGAGACGAGGTGACGGATGGATGTGCTCATACTCAGTTTGACGATCGGGTTTTTCGTCCTGTCGGTCTGGCTCGTCACGGCGCTGGATCGACTGTAGGGGAGACGCCTATGAACGTGATGTACTGGTTCGGCGCCGCGCTTTCCGTGAGCCTCCTGATCTATCTCCTGGTGGCATTGCTCAAGCCGGAGAAGTTCTGATGACGATCAACGGGATTGCCCAAATTGCCCTCTATTTCGTCGTGTTGTTGGGATTGGCCAAGCCGTTGGGCTGGTTCATGGCGCGAGTGTATGAAGGTAAGCCGTGCGGATTGGACCGGTTGCTCGGTCCTGTTGAACGGGCCATGTATCGGCTCTGCGGGATTCGTTCCACCGACGAAATGGATTGGAAAACCTACGGCATCGCCATGTTGTTCTTCAATGCCGCAGGTCTCCTGTTCCTGTACGGACTGCAGCGGCTGCAGCATCTCCTGCCGTTGAACCCAGCCGGCCTCGGGGCCGTCTCACCGGATCTGGCGTTCAACACCGCCGCGAGCTTCGCAACGAACACGAATTGGCAGGCCTATGGAGGCGAAACGACATTGAGTTACCTGACGCAGATGTTGGGCCTGACGGTTCAAAACTTCGTGTCGGCGGCGACGGGCATGGCTATTCTCGTCGCCTTGATTCGTGGCTTGTCGCGCCGCAGTTCGACGACGATCGGGAATTTTTGGGTCGATATGGTCCGGAGCACGCTGTACATTCTTCTTCCCCTCTCGCTGCTCCTCTCCCTTCTCTTGGTGTCTCAAGGCGTCGTGCAGACATTCGATGCCTCTCGGACGGCGACGCTGGTGCAGCCGGCCGGCTACGACAAGCCTGTCACGGATTCGAATGGTCGGCCTGTGCTCGATGAACAGGGGAAACCAAAAGTAGAATCCGTCACGGTCAGCGAACAGGTGCTTGCAGTAGGACCCGCGGCGTCACAGATCGCCATCAAACAACTCGGCACCAACGGCGGAGGATTTTTCAGCGTGAATAGCGCGCATCCGTTCGAGAATCCGACGCCATGGTCCAATTTTCTCGAGGTCTTGGCGATCGTCCTGATCCCCGCTTCGCTGTGCCACACCTTCGGCGTCATGATTGGAGATACGCGCCAAGGCTGGGCCATCCTCGCCGCGATGGCGATCCTTCTTTTCTGTTTCATCCCGGTCGGGCTGTGGGCTGAACAGAGAGGGAATCCCTGGCTGACGAGCGCCGGCATGGATCAGCAGGCATCCGAGGATCAGGCCGGGGGCAACATGGAAGGCAAGGAACTGCGTTTCGGTATCACCGGTTCGGTCCTCTGGTCTGCGGCGACCACCGCGGCGTCCAACGGGTCGGTGAACTCGATGCATGATTCCTATACTCCGCTGGGCGGATTGGTCCCGCTGTTCCTCATGCAATTCGGTGAAGTGGTCTTCGGCGGGGCGGGGTCAGGGCTGTACGGCATGATCGTGTTCGCCATCGTCGCCGTGTTCGTTGCCGGATTGATGGTGGGGCGGACACCGGAATATCTTGGAAAGAAAATCGAACCCTATGAAATGAAACTGGCGTCATTGCTCATTCTGATCATGCCGCTGATCGTGCTTGGCTGTACGGCACTCGCGGTCAGCACGAGCGCCGGCACGTCGTCCGTGTTGAATCCCGGAGCCCATGGATTCAGTGAGATGTTGTACGCCTTTACGTCCCAGGCCAACAACAATGGCAGTGCGTTCGCCGGCCTGAACGTCAATACACCGTTCTATAATCTCGTGGGAAGTTTTGCGATGTTGATCTCCCGGTTTTGGCTGGCCATTCCGACTCTGGCGCTGGCAGGCGCCCTGGCCAGGAAAAGACCGGTACCGGCCGGACCCGGAACGTTGCCGACCCACACCGCCTTGTTTGTCGTCCTTCTTATCGGCGTGGTCATCATGGTCGGGGCGTTGACATTTCTGCCGGCCCTGGCGCTGGGGCCCGTGGTCGAACACCTGTTGATGCAAGGGCGGTAACGAGGAGTCACATGATGGCTACGTCCGATACACCGCGATCCCTGTTCGATGCACCGGTCGTGCGTCACGCGATGCTCGATGCCGTCTTCAAACTTTATCCTCGTCATCAGATCAAGAATCCCGTGATGTTCGTCGTCTGGGTCGGCTGTCTCGTCGCGACCGTCCTGTTTGTGCAGGCACTCGGGGGCGCCGGAGAAGCGCCGACTTGGTTCATTTTCTCGATCACAGTCTGGCTCTGGATTACCGTGTTCTTAGCGAATTTCGCCGAGGCCATGGCGGAAGGCAGGGGCAAAGCGCAAGCCGACTCCCTCCGACGTTCCCGCCTGGAATTGACAGCCAAAAAACTCGGAAGCATCGAATCCGGTCGCGAACACCATGCAGGATGGCGCCATAAATTCCAGCGGTGCGATACGTTCAGCGCGGTTCAGGCAAATCTTCTCAAGAAAGACGATGTGGTGCTCGTAGAGGCGGGAGATTATGTTCCGTTGGACGGTGACGTCATCGACGGTGTGGCGTCGGTAGATGAGAGCGCCATTACCGGCGAGAGCGCTCCCGTGATCAGAGAAAGCGGCGGTGACCGATGCGCGGTGACCGGAGGGACGAAGGTCCTGTCCGATTGGCTCATCGTTCAGGTCACGACCAATCCGGGTGAAAGCTTTCTCGACCGGATGATCGCCATGGTCGAGGGGGCTGCACGTCAGAAAACGCCCAATGAACTCGCCCTCAATATCCTTCTCGCGGCGCTGACGATCGTGTTTTTACTGGCGACGGTCACCCTCCTTCCCTTCTCTCTTTATAGCGTGACGGCAGCGGGACAAGGATCTCCGGTGACGGTCACGGTGCTCGTGGCGCTCTTGGTCTGTTTGATTCCCACGACCATCGGGGCACTCCTCTCGGCTATCGGGATTGCCGGGATGGATCGGATGGTGCAGGCCAACGTCGTCGCCATGTCCGGAAAAGCCGTGGAGGCGGCGGGCGATGTCGATGTGCTGCTGCTCGACAAGACCGGCACCATCACGTTGGGCAATCGTCAGGCGACCGCCTTCGTTCCGGCTGAAGGGGTGAGCGAGCAGGCATTGGCCGATGCGTGTCAATTGGCCTCTTTGGCGGACGAAACGCCGGAGGGCCGCAGCATCGTCGTGCTGGCCAAAGAGAAGTACGGACTGCGGGCGCGAGACATTCATGAGCTGGGCGCCACCTTTATTCCGTTTACCGCGCAGGCACGCATGAGCGGAGTGGATCTCCAGGGTCGCGAAATCCGTAAAGGATCGGCCGAGGCGATGGAATCCTACGTGGCGGCGCGTGGAGGACGATTCTCTCCATTCGTGCGCGCTCAAGTGGAAACCATCGCCAAGCGGGGCGGGACGCCCCTGACGGTAGCGGAGAGCGGCAAGGTCCTCGGAGTCATCGCACTTCAAGATATCGTCAAGGGCGGGATCAGGGAGCGGTTCGGCGAGCTGCGACGGATGGGCATCAAAACCGTCATGATCACCGGCGACAATCCTCAAACGGCTGCCGCGGTGGCGGCGGAGGCAGGGGTCGACGATTTCCTGGCGCAGGCCACACCCGAAGCCAAGTTGAGGCTCATCCGTGACCTTCAAGCTGAAGGGCGTCTCGTCGCCATGACGGGAGACGGCACCAACGATGCGCCGGCATTGGCGCAGGCCGACGTGGCTGTGGCGATGAACACCGGGACCCAAGCTGCGAAGGAAGCGGGCAACCTGGTTGATCTGGATTCCAACCCGACGAAACTCATCGAAATCGTCGAAATCGGCAAGCAGTTGCTCATGACCCGCGGAGCCTTGACGACGTTCAGTATCGCGAACGACGTGGCAAAGTACTTTGCGATTATTCCGGCCGCCTTTGCGACGACCTATCCAGCCCTCAACGCGCTCAACGTGATGGGATTGGCCACTCCCCAAAGCGCGGTGTTGTCGGCGGTCATCTTCAACGCCTTGATCATCGTCGCGTTGATTCCGTTGGCTTTGAAAGGCATCACCTATCGGTCGATCGGAGCCGGGCCGCTGCTCCGACGTCATTTGGGCATTTACGGATTGGGCGGCGTGGTCGTGCCCTTTGTCGGAATCAAGTTCATCGACATGATCTTAACCATGCTCCATCTCGTGTAAGGACGTTATGAACGATCACATCAGGCCGGCGTTGACGATGTTGCTGATTCTGACGGTGCTGACCGGCTTGGTCTACCCTCTGACGGTGACCGGTCTGGCGCAACTGTTCTATCCGCACCAAGCCGATGGCAGCCTGATCGCTCGTGACGGTCGAGTCATCGGGTCTGAGTTGATCGGACAGCACTTCGACAAACCGGAATATTTTTGGAGCCGTCCATCGGCGACCTCGCCGGCTCCCTACAATGCCGCGGCGTCGAGCGGATCGAATCTGAGTCCGACCAATCCGGTCCTGATCGAAGCGGTGAAAGCGAGAATCGCCGCCCTCCGAGCCTCCGATCCCGGCAACGACGCGCCCATTCCAGTCGACTTGGTCACGGCGTCCGGAAGCGGGCTCGATCCCCACATCAGCCCGGCCGCAGCACTCTACCAAGTGAAGCGGGTCGCGCGTGTCCGAGGGATAGAAGAGCAGTCGGTGAAGGCCCTGGTGATCCGGCATCGGGAAGAGCGCCAGTTTGGATTGCTGGGAGAGCGGCGGGTCAACCTGTTGAGGTTGAATATGGCGCTTGATCAGATCCGTTGATCTCGAGTGTGTGAGCAGCTGATCATACCGGTCGGCGCGATTCCCGGCGTCGGGCCGCACCGGATGTACGACGTCTCATTGACGGCCTGTTCGCCCTCCCCTAGAATTCAAGCGGACTTTCCGCTCCACGCCACGTCTCGCGACGGGAGGCTCCTCTCATGAGCCAGGAACGACCGAATCCCGACGCACTCCTTGAACGGGTTCGCGCCGAGGAAGCCAGACGGTCGGAAGGCAAACTGAAAGTCTTCTTCGGAGCCAATCCCGGTGTGGGGAAAACCTATGCCATGTTGGAAGCGGCCCAGGAGCAACGGCGCGATGGCACGGACGTGGTCATCGGCCTCGTGGAAACGCACGGGCGTCCAGATACCGACGCGCTGGTGAACGGCCTTGAAGTCTTGCCTCGCCGCGCGGTCGATTACCGCGGCACCGTACTTCATGAGTTCGATCTCGATGGAGCCCTGGCGCGACGTCCCACCGTGATCCTACTCGATGAGCTGGCTCACACCAATGCCCCAGGACTCCGTCATGAGAAACGATGGCGGGATGTTCAGGAGCTCCTGAAGGCCGGCATCACCGTCTACACGACGGTGAACGTGCAGCACCTCGAGAGCTTGAACGACGTGGTGGCGCAGATCACCGGGGTGCGCGTGCGCGAGACGGTGCCGGACTCCGTGTTGGAGCGGGCCGATGACGTAGAGCTCATCGATTTGCCTCCCGATGATCTGTTGCAACGACTCAGGGACGGCAAGGTGTATGTTCCTGAACAGATCCAGCATGCCATTCAGAATTTCTTCACGAAAGGGAACCTGATCGCACTCAGGGAACTTGCCTTGCGGCGCACCGCCGAGCGCGTCGACCAGCAGATGGAAGTCTATCGCCGCGACCACGCGGTGATCCGAACCTGGCCGGCGGCGGAAACCATTATGGTGTGCGTCAACATGAAACCCCGCGGCCCGCGACTGATCAGATCCGCGCGTCAGATGGCCGCCGGACTGCACGCCAAATGGATCGCCGTGTACGTTCAGATTCCCCGACATCTTCGCTTGCCGCAGCGAGAACGAGAACGTCTGTCGCAGACCATGCGACTGGCGGAGCAGCTCGGCGCCGAAACGGCGACCTTGACCGGCGAGAATGTGGCGCAGGAACTGTTGAGTTACGCGCGTCGCCGCAACGTCACCAAGATCATCGTAGGCAAGCCGGTACGGTCGTCGTGGAAGGAGTGGGTCTTCGGCTCCGTCGTATCGGACCTCGTCCATCAGAGCGGGGACATCGATATCTATGTGATCACGGGGGAAGCCGGGGAAGGTCAGCCTCTGGCCCGGCGGAGTTTTCAGCGAACCAGCGATCTGTCGGGATACGGATACGCATCCTTAGGAGTGCTGGGCGCGACCGCGATCGCCTGGGCGATGTTTCCGTATTTCGGATCCGCCAATCTCATCATGATGTATCTCATCGCCGTGGTCGTCGTGGCGATCCGCTGCGGCCGCGGCCCGTCGGTGCTCGCTTCCTTTCTGAGCGTCGGGGCGTTCGACGTCTTTTTCGTTCCGCCGTACTTCTCCTTCGCGGTTTCGGACATTCAATACCTGTTGACCTTCGGCGTGATGCTGGTTGTCGCGCTGGTCATCAGCAATCTCGCCATCCGGATTCGACAGCAAGCCGAGTTGGCGAGGGCCAGGGAACAGCGGACGAGCGTACTCTACGCGATGAGTCGGGATCTCGCGACCCACCGAGGGACGGGAGTGTTGACGCGGCTCGCAGTGCAACACCTGCGTGAGGTGTTCGACAGTCAGGTGGCGATCTTCCTGGCCGACTCAGACAAGCGGGTCCGGCTTCAACTGGGTGAACACCTGTATTTCGAGTTCGACCCCAAAGAATCCGGCGTGGCTCAGTGGGTGTTCGACCACAACGAGCCTGCCGGCCTCGGAACCGATACGCTGCCCGGGGCCAACGGACTCTATCTACCCTTGGTGGCGTCGACGGGACCGATCGGAGTGGTGGCCGTACGGCCGAAGGCTCCCGGTCCCTTGCTTGACTCCGACGCGTTGCACTTGCTCGAATCGCTTGTCAGTCAGATTGCATTGGCGATCGAGCGCACCCGCCTCTCCGAAGAGGCGCACAACGCGCAGGTACAGGCGGAGACCGAGCGGATGCGGAACGCGATTCTCAGTTCGGTGTCGCATGATCTGCGGACCCCGCTCGCCACCATCACCGGCGCCGCCAGCGGCCTGGTCGAGGAGCACGGGCAGCTGGACTCTTCGGCTCGTCTCGATCTCGCCCGATCGATCTGCCGGGAGGCCGACCGCCTGGACCGCCTGCTCAAGAACCTGCTCGACATGATGCGTATCGAGGCCGGAGCGGTGCAGCTGAGCAAGGAATGGCATCCGGTGGACGAAATCGTCGGGGCGGCTCTTGCGCGGGTGGAGGGGCGATTGCGCGCCCACACCGTCCACACCGCGTTTCCCCCCGACCTGCCGCTCATGCTGGTCGACGGCGTCCTGCTTGAACAGGCCCTCATCAATCTGCTTGAGAATGCGGCGAAATATGCGCCCTCAGGGAGCACGATTGATCTGTCCGCATCGGCAGGCGATCGTGAGATCGTGGTCGAGGTCGCCGATCGAGGCCCTGGTCTCCCGGAGGGGGAAGAGACTCGCATCTTCGACAAGTTCTATCGAGGCAAGATGGCGCGCGGAGGAGGTGTCGGATTGGGACTGACGATATGTCGCGGGGTCGTGGAGGCGCACGGCGGACGCATTTGGGCCGAGAACCGCCGGGGAGGAGGGGCGATTTTCCGCTTCGCGATTCCCCTGCCGGAGCAGCAACCGTCCATGGAATCGGAACAGGCCGAGGTCAGGACGGTCTGATCGATTCCGAACACTATAGTCACCGAGAGGCAATCCCCGTGATGTCCGGACAGGAAGTCGCAGTGCTTGTCATAGAAGATGAACCGGAGATCCGGCGATTTCTCCGCACCACATTGCCCGCACACGGCTTTCGATTGATAGAAGCGACGACGGGACAGGACGGCCTCACTGAAGCCAGGGCGCGAAACCCGGATCTGATCTTACTCGATCTCGGTCTGCCCGATCTTGACGGAACCGAGGTGATTCGCCAGGTGCGGGAATGGACGGCCACGCCGATCATCGTGCTGTCCGCCCGGGAGCAGGAGCAGATGAAAGTCGGAGCGCTCGATCAGGGTGCCGATGATTACGTGACCAAGCCGTTCGGGGTTCACGAGCTTCTGGCTCGGATGCGCACCGCCTTGAGGCATGTCGCTCGTGTCGCCGACGCCGGCGAGTCGGTGTTTTCGGTCGAGGGATTGCGTGTTGATCTCGGACGGCGACAGGTGTTCGTGTCGGGCAAGGAAATCCATCTCACTCCGATCGAATACAAGCTGCTCACGGCGCTCGTCCGCCATGCCGGGAAGGTCCTGACCCATCGCCAATTGCTGAAGGAGGTGTGGGGTCCGTTGCACGTCGATGAATCTCATTACCTGCGAGTCTACATGCGACAACTTCGGAACAAGGTCGAGACCAATCCCGCGCAACCACGGTACCTGGTCACGGAGTTGGGGGTGGGGTATCGACTCAAGACGGACTGAGGCATTACGGCGAGTCGAGGGTCCCGACGATCGAAAAAATCAGCATCTGCTGCCCCGGTGTGAGCACGTTGTTCGTACCCTTGAAGAATCCCCCGCCTGGTCCGGTGGAGTCGTCGTACCGGTATTCCAGCCGGCAGATCGTATTGGTCCGTTGGTAGGGAATCCGGTACTCGCCCGTGGTCGTGATGGCCTTGATGAATTGCTCGGATCCTGTCATCAGCCCGTTTCGGTCCCAATAGAGCTCAGGCCTGACCGACACCGCCCAGGGGCCGATGATGCGCCATTGTGTTTCCAGGGCGGCTCCCGTGTAGAAATCCCGAGGGTTGCCGGCCACGGACGCATTTCTCTGTGTCCCGACCTGATAGTCGATGGCCAGAGTGACGCGGTCTCTTTTCCATTCGATGATGCTGTCCGAGAAGAAACGCCAAAATTCTATCGCCGTGTCGGACTGATCGGGTCCGTAATAGACCGTTTCTTTGAAGGTCCAAGTCGGAGCCGGCTTGTACTGCACCTGCCCTCCGTAGCTCGGGACGCTGTTCGAATTTTCCAGGTGGAAGTAGTCATTGATGATGAAGAAGGCTCCGGTCCACCGGTCGTTGAACGAGTAGACGGCATTGACTCCAAACATCAGGTAGGGCGAATAGTCGGCGATCCATGCGCGCGTGTAGTTGCTGTTGTCTTTGGCATACAGCGATTCGTATCCGATAAAGCTGTTGAACAATCCCGCTTGAACCGTGAGCCCATTCCCGACGGGAGCCAGATAGGACACATTTGCCCGTCCGAAGTGGCGCCAGACATCGGAATCCGGCACCTCGGGTAGTCCGACCGCGAATCCGAAGGCCTTCGAGTCCTCACCGGCCTGCACCAGCAACTCCGTCCCCCATCGAGACGATTCAGTCGCATCTTTACGCACGTAACCCCCTACCATGTTCAAATTCAGCTCGTTGACCTTCGGTGTCGTGCTGCGATCACGGAACACATGATTCGCTGGGAAATTGAAGTCGAGCGAATAGCCGAGATCGATGAATCCTCCGTAGTGCCAGAGGAGCTTATCGAAGTGTGCCGACTCAACGGGTGATTCTGCCGGAACTCCCGAGACGGAGGAGCCGTCGGCGAACGGTCGAGACGTCTGTTCTTCCGCCGACGCCGGAACTGGAATGATGGCGGCGATCAACCAGACGGCCAGACCGCCCCTCCGCAATGGGTTCCAGTTCACTCGAACGGCTCCTCCTCTTCGTGTACGGCTCGTGTCAACGACGCCTGCTGCCGAGTCCACCGAACACGATAGCGCATTCTCCGTCAAAATGAGGTAAAAAGATGAAGTCAACGCGTGAGGAACGCATCAAGTCCGGAGAGAGCTATCCGTTTGTAACGGATGAGTTCGATCGTCAAGGGAACCACTGCAATCGTGCGGGCGGGAGTGATCGTCGATCTCCTGAGATTTGGCACACTTTCCGCCATGATGTTCGTTTCAGCCTGGCCGGCTGGAGCTTTGCCGGCAGACCAGGAGCAGGGTTCGGCTGTTCCGGTCAGGCAAACAGAATCTGACGCCGCTCGAAGTGATGAAAAGCCGAGATCGCTCTGGCGCTATGGCCTCTATCTTGATCTGAGCTACGCAGTCGACTTCAACTTCCCCGAGAATCATCAGTGGCGCAGCAAGGTCACGACACAGCGGGTCAACGATCCGAATCTCAACATGGCGCTGGCTTATGTCAGGAAGGACGCCAATGAATCGTCCCGTTGGGGGATGGAGTTTGCCCTTCAAACCGGGCGCGATGTGGACGGAGAGGTCCCTAATGCCAGCAACCGGTTCGGGGACCCTTATGAGTCGGCTGATACCTTCAGTCACTTTTCCCGTGCCAATGTGTCCTATCTCGCACCGATCGGAACAGGTCTCACGCTCACGGCAGGGTTGTTCAACAGCTTCATCGGCTACGAATCGTTCTATGCCAAGAACAACTTCAATTATACGAGAGCGTATATATCGGATTATGCGCCCTATTTCATGTTCGGAGCGTCCGCGCAGTACCGGTTCAGCGAAACGGTCAAGACCGTGTTCTACATCATCAACCGATACAACTTCCTCTCAGACCCCAACAACCTTCCCGGTTATGGTACACAGGTCAGTTGGGCGGCTTCGCCGGAGCTGACCTTCACCCAAAACCTCTACTACGGACCGGATCAGTCGAATACTCAGCTCAAATATTGGCGCTTCTTCTCGGACAGCATTCTGGAGTGGAAACGCGGCGATGTCACGATCGCGATGGCCTACGACATCGGTACCGAACGCGCGATCCCGGAGGCGGGGGGAGAACAGGAGTTGTGGACGGGAGGCGCGATCTGGACCCGTTGGCAATTGGCGCGGCTCTGGGCGGTCGCAGTGCGACCTGAGCTGTACTATGACCCGAACGGGACATTAACGGGCGCGAAACAGTTCATCAAGGCCGTCACGACCACCTTGGAGTACAAATGGGAATACGCCTGGACGACCACGATCTTTCGTCTCGAATACCGGTTCGACAATTCCACAGGACCACAAGGAGGATTCTACACAGGGGGGCAGGTCGCTCCCGGTGTCATCGGACTGACTCCATCTCAGAATCTCCTGTTCTTTTCAGCGCTCTGGAGCTTTGATTCTCGATGACGGGCCGGTCGGCCTGTGGGGACTTCCGGATGCGCTTGAGTCCTTCCGTCATCTTGCGCTCCAAATCCTCCAGCGCTCTCGCTTTCGCTTGCTCGACCGCCTCTTCATCGTCCAATAACGCGGCGGGCCCGACCGTATGGGCCCGGCCCTGCGCTTCCGCTTCGAACAGGAAGGAGCCGCTCTTGACGTCCCACAGAGAGCCGCGCACCAGACACAGCGCGTCACTGTGAGTTCCATCGGCAAAGTAGGCCCCCAGGATGGTCCAATACAGCCACGACGCCTTGTAGTTGTTGTAACGATCAACCGCCCCGGCCCCATCGAGCACCAGCAACAGATCGGCTCCGTACCGTGCGGCCGAATCACGGAGCCGGGACAACTGAAATCCTTTCAACGACGAACGGGGGATGTACTGAGCGCCCTGCAGATCGCCGCGTGCTACCAAGACCTTTGCCCAGGCCAATACGTGGTCGCGATTCCGATCCGTCCATTGGAAATCGTGCGGAAGGATCCCCGCGCGTTTAAGGTATAGCCCCAGGGTCGGAGGATCGGTCCGGAGGTAAGACGACGGCGCCGGCGACGTGCCTGATGGAGTTTCGAATTGACCGGCCTCTTCACGAAGAATCTCTTGCAATGGTTCGACCGGGAGGCCTCGGCTGCTGCTGCAGGCCGCCAAGAAGCAAAGGAAGCCGAGGAGAACGTAGGACAGGATGGGTCGGCGTAGCATCGGTTACTCGCTCAAGGGAGTGATCTGGTCGGCGACGGCCTGCACCACGCCTTCACGTTCCGCCGCCACCTGAAGGCCCTGGAAGCTGAGATAGTATCCGCCGTGGCTCGGAGCCTGGATCGTCGCGCGAAGCTCGATCCGTGCTCCGTCCTCCACGTCCGGATCCTTCACGATCGGCATGCCGCACTGGCCGAACACCGCGACGCCGATGGATGCCGTGTCGTCCTCCAAGTGGAACAGGTAGGCTCCATAGCAAGTCGTGCCGGCCGGGAGTTTGTACGGATCAAGCGGTTGCACGTTCCTGACCGTCCCCTGCAGCACCACTTGCTTGAGATGAAAGACGCGCGGTTGTTCCAAAATCTCGCGCACGCTGAGGGGATCCGCCTCGGCCGTCGCGGGGAACCGGAAAGAGAAGCAGAGGCATGCCGCAAGGAACAGCAACACGAAGGCCTGAGAGATGCGTGTCATAGCGCGTCATTCTAGCATGCCCCGAACGCCGGAGCCGCGGACGTTCTCTTTCGTCCGAGCCGGACAGCCGCTATAATCCGCGACGATCTTGTGGAGGACCTGATCATGAGCCTGAATGCCGCTCTCGAGAAATATGTGCCGGATTGCCGCACGCGGTTTGAAGACCTGCTCGGGCAGATGGTCGAGATCCCGTCGATCAGCATGGATCCGGCGCGCGCGGGCGACATCCGACGCATGGCGACCATGGCCGTCGACGTGCTGAGGGGATTGGATGCAGATGCTCGGATTGTGGAAACCGGCGGCTATCCGATCGTATCTGGCGGCTGGATGACCGGCTCACATCATCCCACCGTGACGATCTACAACCACATGGACGTCCAGCCGGCGCAAGAGGCGGAGTGGACGAGAGACCCGTTCGCCTTCGCGAACGAGAGCGGCATCTATCGAGGTCGCGGTGCCACGGACGACAAAGGACCGGCACTCTCCGCCCTCTTTGGAGCCCGATTGGCGGTAGAGCAGGGCGTACCGATCAACATCCGGTTCCTCTGGGAGCTGGAGGAAGAAATCGGAAGCCCCCATTTCGCCGCGGGACTGAAGGACCGCGACGCGGTTCCGCGTCCCGATTCGGTGATCGTGTCCGACACAATCTGGATTGCGAAGGGGCGGCCGGCCGTGCCCTATGGATTGCGCGGCTTGATCGGAGCCAGACTGACTCTTCGCACCGGTTCAAAGGACGCGCATTCCGGTGTAACGGGAGGCGCGGCCAGAAACCCTCTGGCCGAATTGATGGACGTGGCGCTGGCCTGCGTGAATGCCAAGACGGGAGAGGTCAGGATTCCCGGATTCTACAAGGACGTCATCGCTCCGACCAAGGCGGAGATCGCAAGTTTCTTGAGATCCGGGTTCGAGGTGAGGCGGTTCAAAACGGCCTACGGATTCCACTCGCTGCGGACGGAGATTCCCGCGGAAGTGACCCGCCGGATCTGGGCCGCACCGACGTTCGAGATTCACGGCTTGACGGGTGGCTATCACGGCCCCGGCGTGAAAACCATCGTGCCCGGCCACGGCGAGCTGAAAGTCAGCATGAGGCTCGTGCCGAATCAGACTCCGGAAAAGATCTTCGCGTTGCTGAAGGCGCACGTGCGGAAGCTCAATCCGAACGTCCGCGTGGAGCCGGAAGGGATGCTGCATCCCTTCAAGGGCAGCTTCGACGGCCCCTATGTGGACTGCGTAAGGCGCGCGGCGAAGGCGGGATTCGGCAAAGAGCCGGCCTTCATTCGTGAGGGCGGCTCGATCGGCGCCGTCGTGACGATGCAGAAGATCTGGAAGGTGCCGATTCTGTTTTTAGGCCTCAGCCTGCCCGAACATGGATACCACGCTCCCAACGAGTACTTCGATTGGGGCCAGGCTTCGGGGGGGATGAAGGCGTTCGCGCATTATTTTTCGGATCTGGCCCGAATGGGAAAGTAGTAGTGCGGGTCCTGTCACCGACCGGCCCGTCCGTCCTTGCTCCACCCATCCCCCAGCAGGTCCCTTACGCTGCGGCGAACGGGCGCTCTGATCGGCGCCATCCGCCCAGAAAATACCAGCTAAGTGACGCGATAATGCCGAGCAACTAAACCGCCGTTGCAGTCTTTGGTCCGAGGTGAAACTCGATATCGCACGAGGGTACGCGATCGCCTAAACGACCAAGCAGAACACTTCAATTGCTCTTGCAGCCGCATTGAATGCGCGCCTTCTTTCTTTTCCTCAGGAACCTCGAATTAATCAATTGCGTCAAACTCCCAACGCCCCAGGCGGTTGGGGATTGTGAGCGCTGAAGCCAAGTGGGTGGTGAATTCGCGGCGGGGAATGTTCTCCGCGCCGAAGCGCGTGACGTGGGGAGAGGATTGTTGACAGTCGATGATATGGAATCCCCAGGCGCGGAGTTGCTGAATCAGCAGCACCAGGGCCACTTTCGATGCGTCATCCACCTTCGTAAACATTGACTCGGCGAAAAAAGCTCCCCCGAGCGCCACGCCGTAAAGTCCGCCGACTAATTTCTCATCCTTCCACGTTTCGATTGAATGGGCGTAGCCTAACTCGTGAAGCGTCGAATAGGCCTCGACCATCGTCGGAGTGATCCAGGTGCCTCCCTCCGGATATTGCGGCCGAGGGCCGGCGCATTGAGTCATGACATCCCTGAAGCAGGTATCAAGCGTCACGCGAAACTCGCCGCGCCGAATCGTGCGTTCCAAGCTACGGGGCACGTGAAGCTTATCTGGAAAGACCACCGCTCGGGGGTCCGGGGACCACCATAAGATAGGCTGATCGTCGTTGTACCAGGGGAATATGCCGTGGCGGTAGGCTTCGAGCAACCGTTCCGCTCGCAGATCGCCTCCGACGGCCAACAGACCCTCAGGCGAAGCCGAATCTACAGAAGGAAACTGCAGATCGTGTGGATCCGAACTCAGCCGGAACATGGCCGAGAAGTTACGCCATGATCGACAAAAAGGCTATGGTACGTCACCCATGCTTTGGCTCTGCCGATGCCAGCAGCGGTTGAAAGATCGGATCGGCATCGAGGACGGACTTGAGCGATTCCGCGCCGATGAAGAAATTCCAGATCTCCCGATTCTGGCCCGGCACCTCGACAAACCATTTCTTCGCTTCCGTGAGCAGCGCGAGCATCTCGCGGTTGTCTCTGGTCGGGCTGAACAGGAGGCTGTAGGCTTTGGTGTACTCGGCGATAAACTTGTCGAGCGGCAGTTCGGCAAGGCCCAGCGCCTGGTCCGCGTCCAGATAGGCGGATCGCACATCCGGGTCGTCCAGGTTCCGATTCCAGGCCACCTTGTTCACGCGCGCCCAAGCCAGTTGCAGCAGCGCCTCGGCTTTGCCGGACTTCCGCTCGGTGGGAACGTCCTTGACGAGTTTCTCGAGCACCTGAATGGAAAGATCCTGGTCGTTGTTCCATCGGAGGGCCGCGCCCCAGCGAAAGCGATTGTCGAGCTGCTCGGGTCGTACCTGCGCCAAAGTCTTGAGGGCCGGCAAAAGTCGATAGAGATAGTCGGCCGTCGTCGGTTTGTCGAATCCGCCCATCTCCATACCCAATGAGAGGTCCATGCGCGTCGACTGGGCGTAGATGTTCCAGTAATGCTCGTTGACCACCATGGCGAGCGCCGGATCTTTCACGGTCAGATTGTGCTCCGCGACCGCCTGGCGCAGGATGACGCTGTAGAGGTCTCTGGTCAGAACGGTGAGGGCATCGGGCTGGTTGGGATCGATGATGAGCACCCGGTTCAGGAGCGCGACTCGGTCGCGCAAGTTCGGAAATGACGCTGCCCGGGCGGCCGAGGCCACCAGCAATCCCGGCATGTCCTCGGGGCCCCACCACTGGAGCGATCCCGGGACCGGCCCGCTCCGTACCGTCACGAAGGGGACGATTTCCTGAGCGATACCGTCGACCGGAGTGCCGTCCTTCACCAGGAGGTTGACGACGGCGACATCCCCAGGAAAGCCGTGCTTCTTCAGTCCCGACAACACGACCCATTGAAGATGGATGCTCTTCAGAGCACGTCTGGCCGGCTTCACCGTATTTGTCCACTTGTAACTGCCGGGCGCCTTGGTCACGGGCGAGGTGATCGGATCCTGGTAGCGGATCTCGACCGTCACCAGACTCGCCGGTACCGAGACGAGCGCGGCGTTTTCACGAAGCCTGAACGAAGCGTTCGGCATGGCCTTGGTCGAAACGGCCTTCACATGTAACCCGCTTCCGGGGGGCGAGAGACCGATCGTGTCCATGACGAAGGCGGACGCCGGATAATGGCTGAATTCCTCGCGGAAAAATACCAGCCCGCCGTTGCTCGGCCACAGGATGTCCATACCGACGTCCCAGCGCGTGAGCGCCGGTTCATGCGCGGTCTTGAGCTGGTTCCAGCAAGCCTCGTAAGAGGGATCGGCCGGAATCGGATAGGACTTCACGGCACCGCCCTTGGCCGTCACCTGGTGAAACTGGCAGGTAAAGTCGAGCTTGACCGCGTCGGTGATCGCACCGCGAGACACCGCCTCGGCAAACTGGACCGCTGCCGCGGTAGAAGTCGCATCGCCTCTCGACTTCTTCGTGGCCTTTGCGGCGGCGAAGGACGCGGAGGGTCCATCCAGGAAGATCCACGAGAGAACCAGCGAACCGAAAAATGCGACGCAACTCCGTGCGATCGTGTGCCAGCGAATCATGTGGTGAAGACTCCTACGGTTGCACCATGTGATAAAGGGCATACTGTACCATGTGGATTTCTTGATCCGAAAGAGGTCAGAACGTCGGCTAGGGGGTCCGGGGCGGCGTCGCCGAAGAGCGTGAAAATCGGACCAGCGAGCGGATGTACGCGAGTGCGGCGCGTTGTTCTTCCTCAGACAAGCGGTTGTTCCAGCCCTCCATGGCGGTCCGCGTCCGCCCGTTGGCGATGATTTTCAGGAGGTCCTGATCCGTCTTCGCGGATGTCAGGGCCGAGACGAAGTTGCCCGGTCTCGGCGAGAGGGAGGGCGCGAGTTTGCCGTCGCCGCGGCCTTCCGTTCCGTGGCAATCGGCGCAATGGCGCTCATAAATCGCGCGCCCCTGCTCCAACTCTTCCGGCGTCGCGGACCGGGCCTCCAACCACGAGAACAGGCCAATGAAAGCCCACACGATTGCCCATACCGGTATCATCTATCCGCTATCCTCGTGATCCTGTGCGAAATGCCCGGAGAATCTCCCGACGCAGCGCCGCTCGTTCGGAGGACGAGAGATGCGGTGTCGGTCGATGACAGCATAGCCTCACGGTTTCTCGCAGCGATGCGACGAACACTTCGCAATTCGGGCACGTTCCGAGGTGCCGTCGCAGCTCTCGACAGATCTGGGAGGGGAGCTCGTCGTCGATGTAGGCCGACAGCTGGCGGAGGATGTGCAGGCAGCGACCGGGGTGGTGAGACGAACGATGCGTCGACCGGTCAGGTCCGCGCGACCTGGTTTTGGATTTGTTCATGCCGAGAACCCTCCAGATTCGCGTGATCCCGCGTCTGAGTCTCGTGCCGATTCGGTGAGCCCTCGCGCGCTCAATTCGCGTCTAACGAACAGCCTCGCTCGGTGCAGGCGTGATTTGACCGCCCGTTCGTTCGCACCGATGATGCTGGCGACCTCTTTCGCGCTCAGCCCTTCCATGTCGCGCAGTACCAAGGTCACGCGGTACTTGCTCGGCAACTTTTGAATGGCCTGATCCAACGCTTCCCGCAACTCCTTGTTCTCGAGCGCTTCTTCGGGGGTCAGTCCGTCGACCGGAATCTGCAGATGAAACTCGCCCTCGGAGGTCGGAATGAACTCGTCGAGCGACAGCTCGCGCTCCGGTTGCCCTCTGCGCTTGCGTCGCATGCGCATACAGGCGCGCGATGCGATCGTATAGAGCCAGGTCGAGATCCGTGCGTCGCCGCGAAATCCACTGAAGCCTCTGTAGGCGTTGAGAAAGGTTTCTTGGACGAGATCCTTGGCCGACTCCATTTCGCCGCAGAGTCGATGAGCGTATCGATACACCAAATCCACATGGTCTCGGTACAGTTTATCAAAATCATCCGGCTGCCGTGAGGTGCGGGATGATTTGGAAGATGGCGTGCGACGCATGAAAGCTGGCGCTCACCGGTTCGGAGCCGTGGACGAAGGGGGCGCGTGAGAGTCCCGCAAAGGCGGCGCGCCGGATTCAAGGTCGACTGTGACCCGCTGACTATCGATTCTGAGGGTCAGCGACTGGCCGACCTTGGCGTGAGGAACGCCGATCTTGGAGTTGACCATCACGACGCCGACCGGCGTGCGGAGGAAGACAAAGTTGGATTTGAGTTTTAGAATGGTTCCGGACAACAGGACCCGCGCATCGGAGCCGGTGGGCGGAGTCTGACTGATCTGGAGGTCGTATTGCAGGTCATGGACGCCGATGATGGTATGGGAATCATCGACCTCAACCGTCAACGGATCTCCCTCATGAAAGGCCGCCAGGCGCGTTTGCTGTGTCCCGACGTGAGTCGTTTCGTCGCCGTCCGGCGTCCACCATCGCAGCGTGTTCGGCGCGTCCGAGCCCGGGGTCATGGGGCCGGCCAGGTAGCGGTGAATTCTCGAGCCGTCGCTTTTCTTCAGGATGTCCACGACCGCGTGGTGTTCGTGTACCCAGAAGCGAACCTCATGGGAGGCTCTCAAATCCTTTAAGGTGGTTTTCGAACTCAAGGTCAGCGTGCCGATGGGTGTCCTGAGGAACACGATCCCCGCTTTCGTCCGCCAGACCGAGCCGCGTAACCTGATGGACGGGTCTGCGATCTCGTCGGAATCCTGAGAGGCCGGTTCCGTTATGTCCGGGGAACCAGGAGAAGACTGATCCGTGCTCTGAGAGGAGGCGGGGACGCCCGGGCCGAAGACCGCCCAACCCAGCGTCACCGACAGCGCGAGGGTACCGCACCGAAAACGAGCGGCCCGTATCGAAGGAAGGATCATAAATTTCTTGGGTGATTCGTCGAGCGGTCGGCCGGACTCGCATCAACCACAGTCTTGTGGAATAAACCATGCTGATCCAGAGGAGTCAAGATGAAAGACCCGCCGCGCAGTCGGCGCGCAGGCTTCAGCCGAGGGGGGCGTAGGGCTGCAACAGGAGGATCATGCGAGGTTCGCGATCAGCCGAGACGGGAATACCGAATCCCCTGAGCAAGAGCGGCGGGGTGGTCATGTGGCAGACGCGGTGCGTTTCGAACTGTTCCCACTCGCCTCCTTGTGCGCGGCGATTCAATTCGACCACGATCTCGCGGCAGAATTCGACGAGGATCGTAGGCATGGACTCAGGCGCCAGATTCGGCCACAGGCCGTGCGCCCCGCCGAACATAGCCATCAGCACGCGGGCTTGTCCGTTCATGTGCAGGATGCGGGTCGGGGCGGACAGCAGAATCACGCCGCAATCGTACGAATCGAAGTGGTCGGGCAGCGGAGGTATAGGAGTCGATGCGGAACGGTGGACAGGATGGCTGGCTTGACCGAAGGCGGATCGTGAGGACTGCGGTACGGTCTCTGGCATGGCGGCGGCCCCGATTGAAGAACGGCATCGGGGATCTGCAAGAGTCAAACCCGCCTGCGCACCGGTCAGGTCACCAGGAATCCCGGCCAATGCGAAAGGGATGCGATGCCGAATCGGCGTTGCGCACAAACTCAGTCGTTCGGTGGACGGAACTGTCCGCTATTTTTTCCTGACGAGAAGCCGAATGGGGGTGCCTGAGAAGCCGTACGCTTCCCGGAGCCGGTGTTCCAGGTAGCGCAGGTATGCCGGCGTGATGTTTTCCGGATGCCCGACAAACAGGGCGAAAACAGGAGGTCTCGTCGCGACCTGCGTCATGAAGGCCGATTTCGTGATCTTCGTCGGCTTCCCTTTGCGGGTCGGCAGCGGATGGGTGGCGAGAATGGTCTGAAGCAGTTGATTGAGTTCGCCGGTCGGTATTCGCCGGGTGAACGAGGCATAGACGCCGTCGATAGCGGGGAAGAGACGTCGCAACGAATCGGGTTTGACGGCGGCGCCGAAGAGCACGGGCGCCCAGGTGAGGAAAGGAAATCGCCGCTCGAGATCCCGCTCGAACCGTTGCCGGGCCTCCACATCCCCTTCTCGCAAATCCCACTTGTTCACCAATAGCAGGCACGCGCGGCCCTGCCTGATGATGAGGCCTGCGATTTTGGTGTCCTGTTCGGTAATGCCCTCCTCGCCGTCGAGCAACAGGACCGCGACATCGGATCGGCCGATGGCCCGCAACGAACGGGCCACGCTGTATCCCTCGATCCCACGATCCACCTTCCCGCGACGGCGGATGCCCGCAGTATCCGTGAACAGGTATCGTCGTCCCTCGTACGTCGCCAGTGAATCGACGGCATCCCGAGTCGTTCCGGGAACGTCGCTCACCACGACCCGTTCCTCTCCCAATACTGCGTTGACGAGCGTGGATTTCCCGACATTCGGCCGCCCGACGACCGCCACGCGCGGCACCGGGTTCTGTTCCTCGGTCTCCTGCTGGTCGGACAGCAATGGATACAGAGCGTCCAGCAGATCGGCCACGCCGATTCCGTGTTCGGCTGAGATCGGATACAACGACTCGATCCCGAGCTGATAGAAATCCGCGACGAGGACTTCGGTCTTCGGTGTGTCGATCTTGTTGATGGCCACGAACAACGGCTTGGTGGTGCCGCGCAGGAGCCGGACGACTTCCTGGTCCTGCGGGGTCAAGCCGGCTCGTCCGTCCATCAGAAGGATCAGCACGTCGGCTTCGGCGATGGCCAACTCGGATTGTCGTCTGATGAGGGCCAGCATCCCATCCGAAGCGGCCGGCTCGAGCCCGCCGGTGTCGATCAGCCGAAAAGGACGGTTCCGGTAGTTGGTATCCGCATAGTTTCGGTCCCGGGTCACACCGGGGACATCGTCGACGATGGCGGTTCGGCTCCCGAGGATGCGGTTGAACAGCGTCGACTTGCCGACATTCGGCCGCCCGATGATGGCGACGAGCGGAAGTGCTGAGGGCAGGGTGCTGAGTGCCGAGTGTGCAGACATAGGGTTGGAGCCGACTGCGAGTTGGGACCGTAGCATAAGATTTTTCATAAAGACAACCGCTCGTCTTCTCGTATCCGGTTCGCTATACTTTCCGTCAATGTCTCAGCCCTCGGCACCCAGGCCTCACCCCTTCTTCGATTGGGACCGGATCGACGACGTCCTGGTCGACATGGACGGCACCCTGCTGGACCGGCACTTCGACAATTTCTTTTTCGAAACAGAATTACCCCGCCGGTACGCCATACGCGAGAAGCTGTCGCTCGACGAATCACGGGAGCGGTTGATGGCGATGTATCGCTCGGTCGAAGAAGAGCTGGCCTGGACCGATCTTCATTACTGGACATCTCGCGTCGGCATCGACGTGGTGGCCATGCATCGAGAACTGGACCACATGATCGGGTTTCTGCCCGGGGCGACGGCGTTTCTGTCCGCAATGGGACAGAGAGGAAAACGGGTAACCGTTCTCACGAACGCCCATCCGGCGGGCGTCGCGATCAAGACGGCCAAGACCGGCCTGGAGCGCCAGGTGAACCGCATCGTCGACGCGTTCGAGGTGGGCTACTTGAAGATGCGTCCACAATACTGGCCGGCCTGCAGGGCGTTGGTGAAGTTTGATCCGAGCAGGGCCCTCTTCATCGACGATGACGAGCGCTGTTTGGCGGCGGCCAGGCAGTTCGGCATTCTCCATCTCCTCCATAGCGCGAAGTCCAGCACAAAATCGCCGCCGGCATTTTCAGCCTCATTTCGGTCGGTCGAGGATCTTTCGTCTCTCCTCAACGGAACCGCGCCCTCCTTCGGCTGACCGATTCGCCGGGCTCGGCTCGGCCCAACCTTGGTACATCGCTCCGACGAGTCTCGGCGCTCCGGTCATGTGAAATCGGTCCAATCGGATGAGCCGGAAGCTGGCTTGCTCGATGAGCCGGTCGATCCGGCGGTTCAGGTGACAGCCGCATCCAAGGACGTTCTGGATCGGGTTGAGCCGATCTTGCCAGGCCGCGATGCGGTCGTCCTGGCATCGACCATGTTCCAGAAAAATGAAACGTCCCTCGGGTGTGAGCACCCGCCGAACCTCCGCCAGAGCCCTGAGCGGATCCGCGATACTGCACAGCGTCCAAGTGCTGACCACCCAGTCGAACCGATGATCGTCAAACGGCAATGCCTCCGCGGCCAGCTGATGGATCTCGACGGGGAAGGAGACTACAGCCCTTCGTCGAGCCACGACGAGAGGCAGAAAGCGAGCCGGGTCTGCCGCCGTCAGGTGTCGAATCCCTGGAGGATAGTGAGTCAGATTCAGGCCTGAACCAAACCCGATCTCCAGCACGTCCCCCCGGACGACGGTCAAGAGCGCGCTTCGGAGGCGCTGAAACTCCTTCCCCTGCATCAGCCAGTCCATGAGGCGTGGAAAGACATACGCCGAATACAGGCCCATTCCTTCCTCCGTAGGGAGTTCCACTCCGTTTGAAGATTTGAAGAATAGCCCGTTTCTTTGGTGAGAGGCTAGCAGTGTGTTGACAAACCATGTGATGACCTCGGAAATGGCGTCGTGTCTGAGATTACGGGTGCCACCACCGTGCCCCGCAGGCTGTTCAGAAAGGCCGTCCAGCAAGGCCGCAGCGAGGTCCGCGACGCGAAGCATAATGAGCGTTACGTCTGCGGACGGGCGCGAGTTGGTGAGCGCCCAGTGTCTTGAAGGCGAAGCGTATACCATTCTCACCCGCCCGCCCACCGCCTGTCGGAACAGGCGTGTTCCCGGGCCGTACGTTGAGCCTCTGAGCGACGCGATTACGCCGCTGGCGGACTTTGTCAATAGCCTGCTAGTCTGTCGTTACGAGTCGGTGAGCAACTCACCCGAAGCGAAGGATGGTTCGACCCGTGACACACCTGCGATATCGGTCCAGCGGCGCCCTGGTTTCTGGTTGGCTGATCGGCCTGCTCTGGTGCAGCACGGTCATCTATACGAATGACGCGGCAACCGAAACCTTAGTGGCGGGAATGGTGGGATACACGGTGGCATCGGATACGTCCCAGGGTACGGTGACAGATCCTCAGAACGTCGGACTGCCGGCTGGCACGCCAATCTCCGGTGTGAACCTGAACAATTCACTCATGTACGGCATGAAGCTGGGTCGCTATTTCAATTCCGTGCCATGGCTGGGAGTGGAGATCGAGAGTTTCATGACCACTCCGCAGCGTCCGGCACAAGATCTCATGCTATCTGTGCCCCGTGGCGGCGGCTTCACGGTGCAGGAGCCGGGAGCGACGAACCGGGTCATCGTGGTTTCGCCGAATCTGCTCGTGCGCTATCGCGCCGGATCGTTCGAACCGTAGATCGAGGCGGGGCCCGGTGTCTTCTTTCTACGCCAGGAACGGCTCACAAGCAGCGGAACCAACTACTCGCAATCCAACACGAGATTCGGCTTGAACACTCAGGTGGGCCTGCGCTATCGCATGACGGAGCATTGGGCTCTGTTCGGGGAGTGGAAGTTCAATTATGCCAAGATCAATCTGTCCGGTCAGGCCGACATCAATCAGTACGGCATCAATTCGGCGGCTACGTTGAATCAAGTCATCTTCGGCGTCGGCTATCACTTCTAAACGGCGCGCCGGGCCCCTCGGTCCGGTTCTCGTGCGCTCCCAAGATTCTTGTTGCTCCGGCTGGTCTATGTTAGAGTCCTCCTCTTTGATTGTGGTCTCCAGCAGCCGTTTTACCCAAACTCCTAATGAGCCAGACGTTCGATCATCACGCGATTGAGGCTAAGTGGCAGGCCTATTGGGAGAGGCATCGACCATTCCTTGCCACGGACGACCCGACCAGGCCGAAATACTACTGTTTGGATATGTTCCCCTATCCCTCGGGATCAGGTCTCCACGTCGGTCATCTCGAAGGTTACACCGCGACCGACATCGTCTCGCGCTATAAGCGGATGCGGGGATTCAATGTGCTGCATCCGATGGGATGGGACGCGTTCGGCTTGCCGGCAGAGCAATATGCCGTCAAGACGAACATCCATCCCGCCATTACGACGTCGGAGAACATCGCGACGTTCAAGCGGCAGATGAAACGGATCGGGCTTTCGTACGATTGGGAACGCGAACTCAGCACAACCGACCCGGACTACTACCGTTGGACACAGTGGATCTTCCTGCAACTGTTCAAGCGCGGACTTGCTTACGTGGCGGAAGTCCCGGTCAATTGGTGTCCCGCCCTCGGTACGGTCCTGGCGAACGAGGAAATCGTCGACGGAAAGAGCGAGGTCGGAGGATTCGAGGTCGTGCGGCGACCCATGCGTCAATGGGTTCTGAAGATCACCGCCTATGCCGATCGATTACTCGACGATCTTCGGTTGGTGGAATGGCCGGCCAGCACGCTTGAAATGCAGAAGAACTGGATCGGCCGTTCGATCGGCGCGGAAGTGGAATTCAGCCTGGCCAGGGTGAACGGCGTTCTTCGCGTGTTCACCACCAGACCTGATACGCTGTTCGGAGCCACCTACCTGGTTCTGTCGCCGGAACATCCCCTGGTCGGCGCGGTGACGACTGCGGAACAGCGGAACGAGGTCACTCTCTATCGGGAGGCCGCGGCCAAGAAAAGCGATCTGCAACGCCAGGATCTGCAGAAAGACAAGACCGGTGTGTTCACGGGAAGTCACGCCGTCAATCCGGTCAACGGAGAAGCGCTGCCGATCTGGATTGCGGACTATGTCCTGATGAGTTACGGAACGGGAGCCATCATGGCTGTGCCGGGGCATGACGCGCGCGACTGGGGATTTGCCAAGACTTATGCACTCCCGATTCGCGAAGTGATTGCGGGTGGAGACGTGGAGCGAGCAGCCTATGTCGATACCGAGGTCGGGCGGGTCGTCAACTCGACGGCGCCGGACGGTTCGTTCTCGATCGACGGACTGTCGCCGGTCGAGGCCATCCCGAAGATCACCGCATGGCTGGAATCACGCGGTCAAGGCCGGAAGGCGGTGAACTACAAGCTGCGGGACTGGCTCTTCGCTCGCCAGCGCTACTGGGGTGAACCGTTCCCGATCATATGGATAGACGGAACGCCGCAACCGATTCCCGAAGAACAACTGCCCCTGCGACTTCCTGAAACGAGCAATTTTAAACCGTCGGGAACCGGGGAGAGTCCACTGGCCAATTTGGAGAGTTGGCTCGAAATAACCGATCCGATAAGCGGCAAGCCGGCCAGGCGTGAAACCAACACCATGCCGCAGTGGGCCGGTTCCTGCTGGTATTACCTGCGGTTCATCGATCCGGACAACGAGAAACATCTCGTGGATCCGGCCAAAGAACGGTATTGGATGCCCGTCGACCTTTATGTCGGCGGCAGCGAGCATGCCGTTCTCCACCTCCTGTATGCCCGCTTCTGGCACAAGGTCCTGTACGACATCGGGGTCGTCGCCACGCTGGAACCGTTCAAGAAACTGGTCCATCAGGGCATCGTCCTCGGAGAAGACAATCAGAAGATGTCCAAATCTCGCGGCAACGTCGTCAATCCGGATGAAATGATGGACCAGTTCGGTGCCGATGCGGTGCGTCTCTACGAGATGTTCATGGGGCCGCTGGAAGCCATGAAGCCCTGGAGCACCAGAGGTGTGGAAGGCGTGACACGCTTTCTCGAACGAGTCTGGCGACTCATGATCAGCGAGGGGGGGCGGGTGTCCGAGACGATTACCGACGAGCTCCCCGGGAGCGATCACCAGCGGCTGTTGCATCAGACGATCAAGAAGGTTACGGAGGATATCGAGGCGCTTCGATTCAATACGGCGATCTCGCAGATGATGGTCTTCACCAATGAGATGACGAAGGCCGATCGACGGCCTCGCGCCCTGATCGAGCCCTTCATCTTATTGCTCTCTCCGTTCGCCCCTCATCTGGCCGAAGAGCTCTGGGCGCTGCTCGGGCATCCGCCGAGCGTCTCGCAACAGGCATGGCCGACCTTCGATCCTGCGGTTATCGTCAGTGACAGGCTGACGATTCCGATTCAGATCAACGGGAAGCTTCGCGGCAAGATCGAGGTGTCCCTCGGCTCCACGCGCGATGAAGTCGAAGGGTTGGCCAAAGCCCGAGCGGCCGAATGGCTGAACGGGAAGGAACTGAAAAAGGTCGTGTATGTCGAGAAGAAGTTGATCAATTTCGTCGTCTCATGAACCCCATCTCCACACAAGCGCCCTCCGACACCTTACGGCGCAATCCGGTGCGCCTCTCCGTCGCCGAAGCGTTGGTGCTGCGCACCGGACTGGCCCTATCGATGGCCGTCCTGCCGGCTGCGTGCGGATACCAGTTCCGGGTGGAGGGGCCTGGTCCCACGATCGGCGGTTCGTCGGCGGCCGCATCCTCGACCCCGCCGCCTCGTATGGTCATCCGGACCTTGGAGAACAAGAGCTTCGAGCCGAATTTGGAGTCGCGGTTTACCAATTACCTCAGGCAAGAGTTTGCGTCAGGGAGCGGGGCCCAGGTCGTTTCGGATTCGGAGGCCGCGGACCTCGTGCTCTCCGGACAAATCCTCTCGGTCGTCGTTCCGACGCTGAGCTTCGACCAGACGACCACGTTTGAAAGCCGAACAGAGGTCGTACTTGCCGTCAAGGTTGAAGAAACGAGAACAAAGCGCGTCGTCTGGATGCAAGTCGCCAAGGGCGCTTCGGAATTCTTTATCACCACGGACCTCCAGTTTAATCGCGTGCTTCAAAACCGGTCCCTCGAACAGGCGGGCAAGTTTGTGGCCGAGGATTTGGCGTCGCGCTTCTTGCTTCAGCTCGAATCGGGACACCTGGCAAAGCCGAATTCCAAACTTGAATCGAAAGCGCCGTAAGGGTACACCGCCATGCCGCCATCGCTTTCGCCGACACAATTTCCGTCGCATCTTCAGCAGTCGGAGCCTGCTTCGATCTACGCGGTGGTCGGAGAGGACGACTTGCTGAGGGACGAGGCTCTCGCGTGCCTGAAGGCGGCGGTCGTCGGAGCGCAAGGCGACGCGTTCAACAGCGATCTGTTTCATGGAGACGAAACGGAAGGGGTGGAGATCGTCGCCTGCGCGTCCGAATCGGCAGTGTTCGCGTCCCGTCGTTTCGTCGTCGTGAAAGGCGCCGATAAGCTTCCGGTCAGGGAGGCCGAAGTCCTGCTTCCGTATTTGGAACGCCCGAACGATTCCACGACCCTCGTCTTTGCGGCGCCCAAGCTAGACCGCCGGCTGAAATTCACGCAGACATTGCTGAAGAGCGCCGTCGTCGTGGATTGTTCGCCCCTCAAGGAGTCACAGTGCATGCCATGGCTCAAGACCGAAGCGGCGCGGCTCGGGGTCAAGCTGGACGATGGGGCGGCAGAGCTTCTCAAGGAGTCCTGCGCGGGATCTCTTTACGCCTCCCGCCGGGAATTGGAGAAGCTGGCTTCATATGTCCCGTCGAACCGTTCGGTGACCGCGGCGGATGTGGCCGTCATGCGGGGAACAGAGCCGGGCGCATCGGTGTTTGATCTCACCGCGGCAATCGGTGCCGCAGATCTGGGGCGCGCGTTGGCGATCATGGCGAGGAACTTGGAGTCTGGGGAGGCTCCGCTCAAGATTCTTGGTGCGTTGGTCTGGCAGTATCGGCGCCTCTGGAAAGCCAAAGATCTCATGCGGCAGAAAGGGCGCCAGGTAGAGGTGGCGAGGATGTTCCGGATGGATCCGTCGGCCGTCCGCAGGCTTCTCGACCGGTTTTCCGAGCCGCATCTCACGGAGGCGTTTCGGCGATTCCAGCAAGCAGACAACGCGCTCAAAGGTGGGAGTGCAGGTCGACCGGAGCGGATCCTGGATCAGCTGATGTTTGAGCTCTGTGACCGGGAGCAACAGGACCTGGAGCCGACCGATTCGGGGCGAGAACCAGTCGTACCTGGACAGAGAAGCCGGACCAATCCGCTTCCGAACGTGCGAACGGTTACGCGCGGATCGCACCCAAGGCGTTGACGCGGATCGTGAGGCGTGAAATCCGTCGGGAGGCGGTATTCGCTTTCAAGATACCTTTGGTCACCGCCTTGCTGAGGGCCGCCTCGGCTGCCCGCAACGAGGTTTTGGCGTCTTCAGCCTTGTTCTCGGCCACGGCGGTCTGGACTTTCTTCACGAGTCCTTTCACGACGCTGAGAGCGGCGTGGTTCCGCGCCCGCCGTTTTTCGGCTTGCCGGGCTCGGCGAATGGTTGACTTGTGGATCACGGGCATGACGTGTACTCCTTTTAAAAGAGGGCGTTTGTACCATAGGACTCGCGGCATCGTCAAGGGCGTGCCTTGATCGCAGAGGAGAGAGCTGTGCCGAAAATCCATGCACATGACAGACTGATCCTGGCGCTTGACGTACCGTCGGCGGCCGAAGCCGAGCGACTCATGGACCAGGTTCAACACCAAATCACCTTCGTCAAAGTCGGATTGGAGCTGTATACGGCGGCCGGCCCGAGCATGGTGCAACGGCTGATTGAGCGCGGCAAACGGGTCTTCCTCGATCTCAAGTTCCTCGATATTGAAGAGACGGTCCGTCGGGCGACTGAACGAGTGGCCACCATGGGGGTCGAGTTCTTGACCATTCACGCCAACCGCAAGGCACTGGCCGCCGCGGTGAAAGGCCGGGGCGATTCGAGTCTAAAACTCCTGGCCGTCACGGTGCTGACCAATTTCGACAGTCATGATCTGAGAGAGATGGGGATTCAACATTCGCTTCAGGACCTGGTGACGGCCCGGGCGCTGCTGGCTTCCGAAATGGGTTGCGACGGAGTCGTCGCATCGGGAGAGGAACCGGGCGTGCTCCGTCCAAAGGTGGGGCCACGTTTTCTGATCGTGACGCCGGGCGTCCGTCCGGCGGGCAAAGACACCGACGACCATGCCCGCGCTACCACTCCGTCCCAGGCTATTGATGCCGGGGCCGACTACCTGGTGGTCGGTCGGCCGATCAGAGCCGCAGCGGATCCGGCCGGCGCGGCCAGCGCGATCTTGGCTGAGATGCAAGCCGCATTTGATCGGCGGAGCTAAAGGGCTCGGTTGCGGGATTTTGTCCGTCTTTGCTAAGATCCCGTGCCGCCGTCGACGTTCTTGCCTGTGCCGACCCGTACGGTGGATGTAGCTCAGTTGGTTAGAGCGCCGGATTGTGGATCCGGAGGTCGCGGGTTCGAAACCCGTCATCCACCCCACCAAATCTCGAAACTCCGCTACCAGAGCGGTGATTCAGCGATAGAGCCTCCAGGGAACCGTAGCTCTTATTCACCTGAGCTACGGTGTTTGGAGGTTCTATGTCTACGGTTTTTCGTCATCCCACCCGCAAAATCTACTACCGGCGTGTTCATGGTCCTGCAAAGGTTCGGCAGTACTCCAAGGGTGGGTTAGAAGTCTGGAGGAGTTTGATGACCGCCGACAAGGAAGAGGTCTTGGTTCGGGCAGCTCAGTTCGAGGCTCAGACTAAGCGCTTGTTTGTCACCCTCAAGAGGCATGGGGAACGCATGACCAACGAAGAACGGGAAACCCTGGTAGGCCGCTGGTTGGAGTCTGAATTGGACTATGCAGAGGATTGCAGGGCGCTGCCGGCCCTGTCTCAGATAATCGTCGGGAGTCGCAACTAGACCCCTTGTCCCTCAAGTTTGAGGCGGCTCATGAGGCCTTGACGGGGAATGACTAATAGGAAGATCGAAAAGGAAGGAACTTAGCCCCATCGACCCACGTACCGGTTCTCAGCTTAATCCGATTGATCCGAGCAACTCGCTTTGACGCAGACCAATATGGCCTCGCCAGTTCGTGCGACTAACTGGCCTCGGGACAGTAGGTGCCGAGTGAAGTCCTCCGACAGTCCATAACCCCACACGTAATCGTATTTCGAAAAAAGCGCGGACCATTTGACTCGCTCGAGCGGGGCTCCTCGCGCAATCCAGGCATAGTCGTTGTCCCAGTTTTCCTCGTCAAGCCGAGGTCCTCGATGAGGTTGAATGTCATTGGTTTGAAAGGAGCGGCGCAATCGTAGAGAGTGGACCCCATTCTGTGCATAGATGGTTGGCACGAACGCGTGCCGGTAGATCGTGGCATAGTGGGGCACAAAATAGAACTGGGCTGTACGGAACCACGAGTTCCACCCAGGTTCATACATCAGCATGGAATACAGCTTGGCTCCATCGGGAAGCAGATCAAGCGCATGCACCTGGGATTCAATGGCAGCACTGGCGCCAGTCCAAACCTTCCATACCGTGGCCGCCCGTCCGGCCGATAACGTCAACAAGGCGATAATCATGTATCGGCCTATTGTCTTGGAGGCATCGACATGTATCGCCAAAACAAACATGATGACAGCGGGAATGATAAATCGGCGATCGACGTAGCTTGTGAGGGCGGCGCTCGTGGGGAATATCAAATAGAGGAACACGAACACGGAGGCGGCCAGGAGCAGCTCCTTGTTGACGAATCGGCCTACTCGACTTACCAGCAGTACCAGGATGACTCCGCAGAAGACAGCGCTCAGCACGAGGTCGGTCCAAGGGTCATGGATCAGAAAGGGGTAGATGATGAAGCCGGCCAATTTCTTCATGATCAGCGGCGGCGGTCCCCATTCCATCTGCCCGCGATGTTGGAGCCCTAGGTTATAAATGAGATACATGACGAGCGGAGGCACGAGCGGCACAAGTCCTAGGAACTGTGAAAGGAGGAAGCGTCGAGTTTTCGTCAGATCAAGGACCGTCACACAGGCAATGCCAACAGCCAGGAAGACGAATGAGGAGAGATGTGAAAAATAAGAGAGCAAGGCAAATAAGCTCACAAGCAACAGACGGCCGACAGTCCAATCTGGGCGCATCCGCAACCACAGCGCGAGAGTAACCAGGAACATCCCGAGCCCGAATATGTAGTTTACGAACCCATAGGCGAACGCATAGTTGTACGTGAAGAAACTCGCCGCCAGCGCGCTCCAATGGGGACGCGCGTGTACAGTTGCGCCAAGGACGTGTATGCCCACATTGAACAACACAACCATGAGGGAGAGGAACACTTTACTTGCGGTTTCAATGCTGAACACGTTCAGCAGCGGAGGAACGATGAGGTCCATCGCGAGATTCGGGAGGGGACGCCAGTCCAACTCATAGACGGCTCGATAGGATTCGTTCTCCCCATACTGATGGAGAATCTGGGTTCTGGCGAGATGATTCGGGTAGTCGTGTAATGGCGGATAGGTCGTAAACCAGATCGGACAGAGTTGGACAATGAGGAGAAATGCGTAAGCCGCAGAGTACACTCGCATTTTGCCAAAATCAGCGAGACTCATGATGATACTCACGGTGCTGTACCCTACCAATGATCGCCGTACTGCCATCCCACACATTGAGATACTGCAGCGAGATGGGGTTGTCGGTTCCGATGCTTAGGATGATGAATGATCGGTAGCACGTCAGGGCTCAGCACATAGGTGATTCTTTGGCGAGGGTGCGATAGCGTCGCACTCTTGCTCGGTTATCGGTTTATCTCACACTGGTCGAAATGGTTGCTTCTTCATTCATGCTTTTCCCTTTGAACCGTGCCTAGTTTGCGGCTCTTTCAGAGTGATCTTTGGCTTCAGGGCAGCGATTGCTGAATCTCTCGACGGGCAGTCCATGCTGTGTGCGACGCTCATCTGGCGGGCGGGGAGAGCGCGAGCCGCGCTCATGATTCTTTTTCGGTCTCATCCGAGTTATCTTGAGCCGGTCTCTCAGTCTGGTCGCGAGCTTGGTTGCATCCGGTTGCAGGTTTCGGCGCGACTTGCTCGATTCTGGCGCAATCTGCACTTGGAAATGCTTGATCATGTTGATCTGTCGATGGGTCCGATGGATTTCGAAACCCGTCATCCATCTCAAACCTTCTCCGCATAACCACCGAAGATTCGAGCTCACCCGATGAGCTCGGGCCGTGGACCGTGGCTGCTGGTTCTGCCGTATAGAGGTTGGTATGGTTGGTTTCTATGGTTTCCAGGCCAGGTGATTCAAGAGGTCGGCTAATCGAACGGCTGCCTTCGTCAATTGTGCCGCGACTACGGGCTTATGAGTGGCGCTGTATTCGGCCTTCGTGGGAGGAGCGTCAATCGTCATACGAATCGACGCGTCCGCACGATGACTATCGCGCACAATCCCATTTCGTCGGACAAAGTCATAGGCCTTCGTCGCGCGTGCGGTCTTGAGTGAATCCGTTGCCCAGTGTGCTCCCCAGCTGACATGCTCACCCGATGAATGATAGCCGGCTGTGGACGCGGACGTCATGCGTTTGGCAAGGAGGTGGGCGAGCCGCGCGATATCCTCCGGGACGGACGTCCTTCCACAGATCCTAATCCCGGCCAGGGCTTTGACGAGACAGCTATCCCACAACGCATGCAGGTTGTCCCTCGCTGAGTCACTGAACAGCAAATCGTTCCCGCCACGATCGCTGAGCACACCGACTTGCCTGGCGTCGTGAGGATTTTCAATCAGGACCGGGTTCGGTAGATCCTGATGCATGGTCCGATAGTAGCCGGTCGTGACATGCAGAGGCTGATGAACGTCCCCTACGAGATGAATGAGCCACCGAAGTGCCTGGGCTTTTGTCCAGGGGGTCAGGTTGCCGACGGTTTCAAGCGTCTCTATGCATACATTGAGCATCTGCACGATATCATGATTATTCGTAAAGGGTGTGAGGAGATCGTCGAGATCCGCGCTGTCGGGATAGTGCGCACTCCCCAGCGGCAGATTCACGAAATGCCACTGGGCATTGTCAGGAAACGCTGTATTGAACGCTTGAGCTTCTTTCAACTCGTGCTCGGCCAGTTTGGATGCAGCGAACCCGTGTCGTTGGAGATTCCGGATCTGATCCGGCCAGGTCGAGGCTTTTGCCAAGGCATGTGGGGGCAGCGTCCTGCCATGGCCGAGGATCTGCGCGACGGCCTTCGTCGCCTCAGGCGAGAGGTGCGCTTGTGCGGCATCGGCGATCGCTTCATGACCGAGACTTTCCCATGCTGGGGTGTCGTGGGGCCAGACGAGCATCGCTACGATCCAGAAGAGAAAGAGCTTCATCGCTTCTTCCTTCAAGCTCCCGCTCAATCCGGTCTTACCGACGATGGGGCGCCTTCGTGAGAGCTGGAGGAGGGAGGGAGCGGCCGGGTGGGTATGCCTTGGCGCTCGAGTTTCTCCAGGACTTCCTGTTTCAACCTGGTGGATTCTTCGATCCGGTTTTCGCGTTGGAACGTGCCGAGCTCGGTCGCTTTCCGCGCATTCAGATCGACCACATCGACGTCGTCCCTGACGAGTGTCGGCGTCAGAAAGACCAGGAGATTGAGTTTCTCGGTAGCGCGACTCTGAAACTTGAACAGCCACCCTAGATAGGGAATATCGCCGAGCATCGGAATCTTGCGTTCGCTGATCACGATGTTGTCTCGCACCAGTCCTCCGACCACTAGGGTCTGTTGATCCTTCGCCACCGTCGTCGTCTCCATCGAGCGTTTGGTGGTGGTGGGCCCGACGGGCACGCTCGAGTTGCCGCTTCCGATCGTCTGGGCGACGTTCTCCGCGATGGCCGTGATCTCCTGCTTGATCTCCAGGCGGATCATGTTGTCTTCCAGCACCTGCGGTGTCAGCTCTAGCGTGACGCCGACGTCTTTGCGCTCGATGGTGACCAGTGTGCCCCCCGTGATGCCTTGCGCCTGTCCTGTCGGAAAAGGTCGATTTTCCCCGACCACAATCTTGGCCTTTTGATTATCCGCGGCCAGCACCTGCGGTGTGGAAAGAATGTTCGTGTCGGTGAGGTTCATGAGCATCTGCAGGAACGCCCGAATATTGACGGTGTTCAGAACGGACAAGGCACCTCCGGTCGATGCGTCAGCGCCCAAGCCGAGGATCGTTTGCGCAATTGTGGAGAGGTTCTCCGGGGCGGTGTTGACTCCAACGATACCCTGAACGTTTCCGCTTTTCCCGACGCCGATCAACTGGACAGGGTCCGTTCCGATTTGCCTAAGCCGGTCCACCTGGACCTCGAGAATCACCGCCTCGACGAAGACTTGCTTGCGGCGCGTATCCAGATCGCGGATGACAGACTGCAATTTGCTATAGGCGGCCTTGGTCGAACTAATGATGATGGCGTTGGTCGCCTTGTCCGCGAAGACTTGCACCGGTGCCTCAAACTCCGTCAGAGGCCTGATGGGGGGTCTGGTGCCCGGTGTGATCTGGGCTACCGTCTGAGAACGGGCCACCAGATTGGTCAACACGGCGGCAAGATCCGTCGCGTTCGCATGCTTCAACTTGTATACGAAGACCCCTCGTTCCGGCGGCAATTCACCCATCGGGACGATCTGATAGACGGAGCCTTTCGGAACGACCGCCAACCGACTCACTTCCAACGCCGAAACAAAGAGGTTGTAGGCCTGCTCCTGGTTGACCTTGGTTGGGGAAAAGACGGTGATCTTTCCTCCGGCCTTCTTGACGTTATCGTCGAGAACGAAGTTCTTTCCCGTCAGTTCGCTGATAAACCGCACGAAGACGGGCAATTCCACTTCATTGAAGTCGAGACTGACTCGACCGGGGGAGGGCGGCGCGGTTTCTCCGTTAGTGGTAGGCGGCAGGGAGGTCTCGCACGCCAGTAGCAAGGCGAGCGCGATGGCTCCTCGCAAAACCATGAACTCTGAAAAAGCGTGAAATCGCATCGGTCTCTCGCAATCGACCCGATCCCATCATGGGCATTCATGGAACGATAAATAATCCGACGCTACCACAAGCGTTCTCGTGACACAACCTTCAGGGACCTGTGTCCTCTCCGGGACCTGTTTCTGAGAGAAGCCTTGCAAGGGGATGTGGACTCCGCCCTTACCCTGATGCTCTCCGATCATTCTCGACTGAGATGTGCATTTTTGGAAGCAAAATTAGAAACCGAGAGAACAGGAACGGGCTAACCGGCTGGAATTAAAGGCTGAACCTTGCGGACATCTGCACCACAATGGCATCAGGATTGCACAAGCCAGTCCGGTTCCACACTCCGCACGAGCGTATTCGAATCACGCGATCGAGCAGAGGCTCGAGCAAGCAACTGAACCACCGCGTGCAAGTCATCATCTGCTAAGGTTGAAACGTGCGGACCGACAAACGCGTATCCCACAAACCCGACAAGAAACCTGCCGCCAAAGGGGCTAAGCAGGGCGTCGTAGGGTACAGCAAGAAGAGCGCTCTCCTCGAAGCAGCCATCACCCACATGAACGCCGGCAAGTACGGCCGGTCGTCCGCCTCGCTCAAGGAACTCCTGGCGCTCGATCCCCAAAACATGGAGGCTCGCCGGCTCTTTGCCACGCTGCACCTTCGATTGGGCAGCCTCGTGACGGCGAGGGAAGCGTTTGAATCATTGGCGAACGAGGCGATCGGGAGGCAGGATTACTGGCTGGCCGAATCTCTTCTGCGCGAGTATCTCGCGGCGGGCCCTCGGTGCATACCCTTTCTCGAACTCCTGGCTCATGTGTACGAGGAAAAAGGGGACGCGATGGCGGCCGTTGCCGAACTGGGGAAAGCCGTCGAAATTTTGTTGGAAGATCCCGATCCCGACCACCCTCAGAAACCCTCTCAGCTCTATGGAAGAATCAGAGAGCTGGCCCCCGCCAGTCCCGTCGCGTTTCAGTTCGCCTCTTCGTTTGATATCCAGACGGGCGAATTTCGACGGCCGCCTCGTGAAAGCGAGCCGCCGCGCGACGGAGAGGACCCTTCGCGCGTTGATGCTGCGACGTCCTTGAACTGGGCGAATCCCGTGATGGAGGTCATGCCCTGGGAACATTTGGACGAGGAGGATCATCCGGCAGCCCCAGCCTCCGTGCCTCCCATAGGTGCGATGGATGTATCTATCACCAAGGAAGAACCAGCGCCTCCCGCGGTTCCGACTCTGTCCGCGGACGCTTCTTCCGATTCCGACTTGAAGTCCGGAGGCGATGCTGTCGTGGTGGAATCACAAACCCCGTTGGACCGGTTGCCTGAAGAGCTACCGGACTGGGTCTCCACGCACAATGAGCCGACCCTCGCATCCGTTCGGCCGAGTCTCTTGATATCGGAGTCCGTTTCCGATTCCGCACATTCGGGCAATTCGGCCGAGGAGCCCCTGACCGAGTCGGCGACGTTGCCGTCTCGGATGCCTTGGGAACATGTGGCAGATCCGGGTCTTTTGATTGTCGAACCGGAGACTCCAGTCGTCGCGGCGCCACCGGTCGTGTCGGAGTTGTCCTCCGACCAGTCGGTGATTCCCGAGTCCGAGCCGACCTCGTCTCCAGCCCTATCCATGGAGTCTTCATCCATTTCGCTCTCTCCTGCCGCATGCAGTGAGTATCCTGTCTCTACCCATCAACGAGACGTGATCGGAGCCGAGCCGATCATTCAACTAGCCGAATCCACAGGT
Source organism: Nitrospira sp. (assembly GCA_029194535.1). Lineage (NCBI taxonomy): Bacteria > Pseudomonadati > Nitrospirota > Nitrospiria > Nitrospirales > Nitrospiraceae > Nitrospira > Nitrospira sp. The sequence goes on from JARFXR010000001.1 coordinate 465,304, forward strand.
GAATCCCAGTCCTCTGCGCCTCCTGCGTCATCCGTGTCCTTTTCCTGGAACGCGATCTTCGACTCCGCCTGGAAGATTGCAGTCGGCACGACGGCCACCGGTACTCCGGACATGCCAAAAGCACCAGAATCGACGGTGGTGGCTCAGTCGGACATCCCGCTTGCGTCGGTGGACAGGCTGGTCGAGAGTTCTGAGCCCCCGTCAACGCCACCGGCCGCTGTTCAAGAAGTCGAACCCCCTGTGCCCTCGCTGGCGCTCAAATTCTCAATCGCACCGTCCACGCCCTTCACGCCGTCGTCGAGTGATCCCCGATGTCAAAGCGAGGTTCCGGAGCCCCTCGCGGCTCAGGCTACGAGCCTCCAATCGAGTTCAGAACTTCAGGAGCCTAGTCCGGTCGAGATGCCTCGGATTCTGGAATTGCCGGGCACGGACTTCGTCGCCTCCTCCCCTGCGATTGGCGATCCGATGGGCCTGACCGTGGAAAACCAGGCAGCGGGCAGCGTTCCGCTGGAACCATCCCAATACGATGCCGTTCTGCAGATGCCTTCTCCCGAGTTCCGGCTTGCCACGGACACGGAAACCGTTCCCGCCGCTCTCACGGAGCCGGTTCCTGTCCCGGAACCACTCGTGAAGGACACCTTGCCGGACGTTGCCGGCGCAGGTGTCGCGACAGAGACCGCGACTTCCTCGAGCGAAACAGACGCTCGATGGAGCACCGGGGAGGTCGCGGTGCAACATTACCGTCCGACCATCGAAATGAAGAAAGGGGAAGCTCAATCGGTCGATATGCACGAACCTCCGAGACCCGGGGCAAGCGCGGACGTACCGATCGAATCGGTCTCCCAGTTGTCGCAGGGGTGGGGAACGAGTGGAGCGGAAGAAACAGTCGCAACCGTGCTTCCGGGACCTGCCGTGGAAGAACCCGCCCCGGCACCTCGGGATACGAGGCCGGAATGGGTACAAGCGAGTGATGCGATCGTGCTTGAACAAGCCGAGGCGCCGGCACCTCCGACGCCGCTTCTCCGGTCCGAATCGTTGGGATCGTTCGAAGGGCCGAATCGCTCATCGGTTGCGGCCGCCGTCGACGCGCTCTTTGGAGGGAGCGGTCAAGGTCGGGCCATTCAGACGACGGAACGTACGCCACCACCGAGGTCTGCCCTCCGATGGTCTGCCCGCTTGGCGCGGTTGCGTTTTGCCGTCACGTCCCTCCTCGGCTCCTGCTTTTCAACGACCAGGGCATTCGCTTTGTTGTGTGTCAGTCTGGCGTTTCTCAGCCTGGTCGTGCTCGCGCTCGGCGTGGGACTACTTGCAGTCTCGTGGATCGCGATGGAAGAAATCCCGACACCGGGTTATCAGGCTCTCACCTCGGGTCCGCAGCGGACGATTACCGATCCGAAGAGTAATGGCTACCTTCTGCTGCTGGGATTCGACGCTCCATCAGGCGGCGATCCGTTAAAGGTTGGATATGAACGTAAGCCTGATGAGCAAGACATCTCCCAACCTCAAGGGTGTATGTCGGAGCACGAGATCAAGACTCCGGCATCCGGTACGGGTTCGGCGTCCGGCATCGTAGACGGCTGGTTCAAGCACGCCGAGCCTATCGCGCAAGCGAAAGCGGGGTCGGACACGCTCCGATCCCTTCTGGCCAAAGAAACGACATCGCTCTCCAGATATCAGCAGTACTTGGGAATGCCCTTTGATGATTGGGGATTCGGACAGATGCTCAGTCCGAATTGCGCACATCTGCTCCTGACCCACCGATTGTATCTCATGGAGGGCTTCAATCAGGATCTGGTTTCAGGGGTGACGAGACTGGAGAAAGACATGGAGTCGTGGCGAGCAGTGCTCGGGCAATCCAAGACACTCATGATGAAAATGCTGGCCGTTGCCGCGGTGCAAGATGATGTGAGGTTGGCTTCGTCGGTCTTGACCCGTTCCGATGCGGATGCGACGGTGATCAATCGCCTGTCCAAGATCGTGCGCCCGCTTGATCAACTGGAACTGTCCGTACGATGGCCGATGCAGAGCCAGTTTGCCTGGGCCACACGAAACGTCGCGACCGACCTGAAGAAATACCGGACAGAAGCACAGTCGTTCTACGTGTCGATGGCGGCCGCCATGCCATTGCCTGTGCAACGGCGCGCAAACGCTTACGCTGAATACTACGAAGCAGCCAACAAGGCCGTCGCAGAGGGGCGGTACGTCAATCTTCCGAAACGGTCGCAGTTTGTCAGGACCTCCGCCATGAGCGTCATCGACTACTGGGCCAATCCCCTCGAGCACGTCATCGGCATGGACCCCTTACCCGCCTGGGACCCGTATGTGGGACGAATGGTCGAAGCCGATGCGCAATTGCGACTGGCCAGCTTGCAAATCTGGGTTCGTCGTGGACCCCAGGAAGGAGATGTACTTACGCGTCTTGCCAAGGCTGGGCAAGCCTACTATGACCCGTTCACCGGATTCCCCATGTTGATCAACCAGGAGAAGCGCCTGCTCTATAGCGTCGGCCGAGACGGACGGGATCAAGGCGGGGATCCCGGACAGGACGTGGTTGTCGCGATTGCATCTCTCCAATCCGGCGCGATCGAGTCCAAGCGCGCTTCCAAGTAACACCCCCTATCCACCTTTGGTCCACTCCCGAGCCGATCGCTCAGATCTGCGGGAATCTCTCGTACTACGCCCTACCGGCTCCGGTCTGCTTGACACCCCGCTCGGTATTCCACAGAATCTGAGAATCACCCGGCTTATGAGGAACATGATGCCGCCTCAGCGCACCGGCGGATCCGGCCCGTTCAGCAGGGGATCGCTGTCCGTCACACCGATCCCGACCCGCAACGTTTCCAATGGGGAATTCATCCCCGTTCCTCAGACTCTCCAACAAGGTCGCGTCGAATATCGGGCCGCGCATCTGGCCGACCGGGCGGCCGGGCGCCTCGGCATATCGAGGCGGGAGTTCCTCCGAAGCACGGGCGGCCTCGCCGCCGCCTTGCTGACAATGAACGGAATCTTCGGTCGTTTCTTCGAAATCGGGGAGGTGGAGTTGTTTGAGCCGTCCGCCTTTGCTGAGCAGCAGGGCGATCCATACTTCATCTTCGACGTGCAGACTCACTATGTGAGCGCGGATTACGATCCGACGGACGCGGAGCGCAGACGGAAAGGCGCGGTGTCCAAACAGGCATTGATCGCCCTGAGGCGGCGAATCCGGGAAGCCGGCGTCAATCCCGCCTTGGCCGGAGATCGAGGAACGATGGATGACCTGTCGTGGCAGAACTTTGTGAAGGAAGTATTTCTGGACAGTGAGACATCGATCGGGTTGATCAGCACGCCTCCTGGTCCCTACCCCCAAGCCGCGGTCGTTCCTCCGAAGGAAATGGCGCATATCCGCGACGAAATCAACAGGCTGGCCGGATCGCGCCGGATGCTTGCCCATGGACTGGCCACTCCACAATTGGGCTCGGCCGACCTCGATTTCATGGCCATGCAGGCCGAAACGTTGGGCGTCGAGGCCTGGAAGTGTTACACGGGATCCTGTCCGAAGGGGTTCGACCGGGGGTGGTGGATGGACGATGAGACGGTGTCGTATCCGATGCTCGAGCAGGCGCGGAAGCTGAGTGTCAAGCGGGTCTGCGTCCATAAAGGCCTGCCTCTCGGTCCCGTGCCGGAGTACAACCATCCGAAGGATCTCATCAGAGCGGCCAAAGATTTTCCCGACATCACCTTCTTGGTTTACCACTCTGGTTTCAAGACGGTGGAGGGGATCGACGACGTCTTCGCCCAATCGGGCGAGATTCTGTGGACGACGGAATTTTGCAGAATGAAGAAACGCGAGCCGGGGTTGACCAATATATACATGGAACTCGGATCGACCTTCGCACAGCTGGTGACGGCCCAGCCGGGGATGTGTGCGCATCTTATCGGACAAATCATCGAGGCATTTGGAGTCGAGCATGTTCTGTGGGGAACGGATTCGATCTGGTACGGATCGCCTCAGTGGCAGATCGAAGCGTTCCGGCGATTTCAGATCCCCGACGAATTCGTCGAACGGCATCGGTATCAGCCTCTGACCCGCGATGTGAAAGCTAAGATCTTCGGATTGAATGCGGCGCGGGTGTTCGACGTCGACGTGACGGCGACCCGGCGCGACGTCCCTCGCGATTATCTGGGACGGATGAGGATGAGTTACCTTGAGGAAGGCCCCGAGCCCAGCCACAGGCTGTACGGCTGGGTTGCGGGATAGCGGAACGAGCGAGGTCGTGGCGACGTCCTTACCGGTCGGTCGCCCCGTCAAACGGTGCAGGGAGCACAGAGAGGCGCACAGATGAAAAGCGAGATTCTGTATCCTGGGGCATTTCCGATGGTCCGTATTGAATTGTCGACTGGCGAAACCGTTAAGGCCGAATCCGGGGCAATGGTGGCCTCCTCTCCCACGATCGACGTCGAAAGCAAGATGGAGGGAGGATTCCTGGGGGCGCTCTCGCGCAAGTTTCTGACGGGCGAAAAGTTCTTCTTCCAGACGCTGCGGGCCAGTCGAGGACCGGGCGAAGTCCTGCTGGCGCCCACGGTGCCGGGTGAAATCGTGGTAATGGAGCTCGACGGCCTCAATGAATATCTTGTGCAGAAAGACGGATTTCTCGCAGGTGCAGAAACGGTGAAGATCGACAGTCAGACGCAAAGTCTCAGCCGTGGCCTGCTTGGCGGCGAGGGGTTCTTTATCCTTAAGCTCAGCGGCAAGGGGACGCTGATTCTGAACAGCTTCGGAGCGATTCACCGAATCGATCTCAAGCCCGATCAGGAGTACATCGTCGACAACAGCCACCTGGTCGCGTGGTCTGCGACGACTTCCTACCATGTCGAGCGGGCGGCCGCCGGGTGGGTCGCGAGTTTCACGTCGGGAGAAGGGTTCGTCTGCCGATTCCAGGGCCCCGGTGTCGTCTATATCCAAAGCCGAAACCCGGGAGGGTTCGGCCATTGGATCAGACAGTTTATCCCGGTCTCTGAATGACGAAGGGGTAATGGAATCCCTCTATCCCTCCGTATCCCTATGGATGCCAATGCTCTTTGTTTCGGCGCCGATTTTCCCGCTACCGGGTTGCCCTGCCATGTGGAAATCGTTCCCTCCGGCATCACGCTTCGATTTGACGGTCAGCCGCTACGACCGGACGGGGACGTCGTTCCCTTTAGCAACCTGTCCGTGTCAGCCGGCGGGCTGGACCATGATCAACTCGTTGTGAGATGGAGCGAGGAACAAGGGAGGCGAACGCTTTATCTAAAGGACCATGCGCTGATTCGAGCGTTCCGGGAGACGGCGCCGAACATCGTGACCGGAGAACTGGAAGCGGCGGCTTCCATGGTCCGGCAGAACCGACGAACGCGGCGGATCTCCTGGGTTGCCGCGATCGCGCTGGTCCTGTCCCTTGGATCGGTCCTTTGGTTCGGCTCCGATCTCGCGGTGAACGTGGCGGTCGATCGTATCCCCGTGGAGTGGGAGCGGCAACTCGGTGAGGCGGCCTATCGCGATTTCCTCGCGCGCCACACTGTGGTCAAGGAGGGACCGGCCGTTGACGCGGTTCAGGAAATGACCCGTCGCTTGACGGATCAGATCCCCGATGATCCGTACCGCTTCGAGGTGACTGTCGTCAGAAGTGATGTGGTCAACGCGTTCGCGTTGCCGGGCGGCTACGTGGTGGTGTTCACGGGCCTCCTTCAGAAAGCGGAGACCGGGGAGGAGGTTGCCGGTGTCCTAAGCCATGAACTCAGTCATGTCCTTCAGCGCCACGGATTGGAGCGGATCGTGAAGCAGGTCGGGTTGATGACCGTGTTGTCGATCGTTCTGGGCGACCAGCAGGGTCTGATCGGCCTGACGAAACAGATCGGCGGGGAGCTGCTCACGCTCAAATTCGGCCGTGCCCAGGAGACCGAAGCGGATGTGGCAGGCCTGCGACTGCTCAACCGGGCTAGGATCGATTCCAACGGTCTTGTGCGGTTCTTCGAGCGCATGGCTGAACAAGAGCATGAGCCCATCGCCATACTGTCGACGCATCCGATCAGCGCGGCACGCGTCGAGCGATTGAAGGAGGAGGCGAAAGCTTTGCCGAAGCTGTCCGGCGAATCCTTTACGTTCGATTGGAAACACGTGCAGGGCTCACTGCAGAGCCCTCGATAAGGAGCCAGCATGGATGTTCGATTGGGCGTCGTGGCCGACACCCATGGCCTTTTCGATCCGGCTCTTGGAAGACATTTCCTGGGAGTCGATCGCATCATTCATGCGGGCGATATCGGGGATGTTGCCGTGATCGAGCAGCTGCAGCGGATTGCGCCGATAATCGCGGTATCGGGCAACGTGGACAGCGGACAGGCCGGACGGTTTCCGGCGGAAACGGTGATCGAGCTTGCCGGATACCGGATCGCCGTGCGGCACATCGTCTATGAGGGCGGAAAGATACGGCGGGACGCACAGCTTTTCTTGGATCGCACGCAGCCGGATATTTGTATCTTTGGACACTCGCACAAGCCGCGCATCGAGTGGATCGGCCGCCTCTTGTTGTTCAATCCAGGGTCGGCGGGGCCGAGACGATTCAGTTTGCCGCGCTCTCTCGGCCTGCTCTTGATCCAAGACGATGATCGACAGGCCGTGCATATCCCGTTGCCCGATCGGGCGGAGCGGTTGTGCCCCGCCGACGGACAGAGCGCATCGTCCGATCGAACTCGACCGTCGTCCAACTGCGCGGTTGGACATTCCGCCCGAGCTGGTCGCATAAAAGCAAAAGGAGGCAAGCGGTGAACCATCTGTTCAACGGTATGATCGCACTTCTCGTGAGCACCAGTTTCTGGCCGACATCCATGGCGCATTCCGCCGTTACCAATCCCGACACCGGTCCGGGATGCGGTTTAGGAAGGCAGCTGTGGGAGGATTGGAAGGGCAAGAAGCAGATCGCGCCCCAGTTGTTCATGGCGTCCACCAATGTCACCGGGAGCTATACGTTCGCGATCACCTCCGGTACGTCAGGCTGCAGCAATGACGGAACGATTTGGGACAGTCAGAAAGCCGGGCTCTTCCTCGAAATCAACTACGCGAATGTGATGGACGACATGGCCCGTGGAGGAGGCGAGCATCTCGCGTCCATGGCGACTTTGATGGGCGTGTCCGAGGGCAAGCAGCCCGAATTCTTCGCCATGACACAGGAACGTTATGTCTCACTTGTGAATGCTGGTGAAGCCTCTCCCGTGGCCATGGTAAAAGCTCTGAATGACGTCGTCGTATCGTATCCGGCATCGACCACCGTCGCGTCCGAGTAACGACATCGCTCGGTGCTGCGGGCCGCCCGCTACCGGGCGGCCGCCCCGCCTGTCATCGCGAGTGTCTCGCTGCACTCTGACCCTCTCTCTTCTCCTCGCATTTTCGCCATGGTCGATCGCTGCGACGGAACGATCAGATCTATCGTACATCGACGAGCTTATCGCACAGGCGCGCTCGGCGAAACTCTTCGAGGAACGTGAATGGCATCTCCTTCTGCACTACAGACCGAGGCTCTTCGGTGGATTCACCAGCGAGCAGGATGACCCGGGATTCTTCCTTTCCGATGGCGGGAAAACCGATCCGCAGGCCGAGTTGGAGGCGACCTTGCGCCGTTTCTTCTCGGCGGACGCCGTGGGGCGGTCGAAACAGCCGGCGCAGTGTGCGTTCATCGCCCGGTATCAGTGGTTGAAGGAGAAGCTGGCCTTCGACGCCGCGCGCCTGCCGCCTGAAACCTGCACCCGTTTCGAAGAATGGCTCGCGGAACTCAACCCTCAATCCATCACCCTCATTTTCGCCTCCTCGTTCGTCAACAATCCCGCCTCGTCTTTCGGTCACACCTTTCTCCGTGTGGATCAGAGGGGTCAGACGGATCAAACCAGAATTCTGGCCTATACCATCAACTATGCAGCCGAGGTGCCACGAGACGCCGGATGGATGTATCCCATCAAAGGTCTGTTCGGAGGGTTCAAGGGCTACTACATGACGCCGCCCTACTATCTGAAGGTACGGGAGTATCGGGATATCGAGAATCGCGACATATGGGAATATCGCCTCAATTTCTCGGAGCGGCAGGTCCGTCGACTGCTCGAGCACGCGTGGGAAATGGGCAATGCCTATTTCGATTACTTCTTCTTGAAGGAAAACTGTTCCTACCAGCTCTTGTGGCTCATGGAGTATGCTGACCCGTCCTTACATCTGACCGATTCCTTCTATCTTTGGACGGTTCCGGCCGATACCGTGCGGTTGATTGCCGTCGATCCCGGTCGGGTCACCAGCGTGACGTATCGGCCCTCGCGGAGCAACGTGGTGAGGCGAAAACGCGAGTCGCTTTCGCCCGACCAGCGTGCCTTGGCGCAACACATCGCGGGCGATCCGAGCGCCGTGACCGATCCCGCCTTCGCACGCCTCCCGGCCGCTCAACAGGCGTTCCTCCTCGACCTCGCGTCCGACTATCTCCGCTATCGCATGGATACGACGGACAAACCTCTTCCCGAAGTGAAAGAACGAAACCGGGAGGTCTTGGCTGCCAGGAGCCGATTACGCATTCCGTCGCCGGAGTTCCCCGTCACGCCCTTCGCCACTCAGCCTGAGCTGGGCCACAAGACCTCTCGAGCCTCCCTCGGAGGCGGGTGGCGCAACAATGACACATTCGAGGAATTGGCCGTGCGAGCGGGGTACCATGATTTGCTCGATCCGGAGCCGGGTTACACTCCGGATGCGCAAATCGAGCTGGCGTCGGTCACCGCCCGTTATTACAACCGGGCCGATCAGGCAAGGATCGAGCGCGTCACGCTCGCGAACATTGTCTCGCTGTCGCCGATCGATTCGGTCTTTCATTCGCCTTCGTGGAAGTTCGACCTTGGGATGAACACGATCAAGTTCAACGGGTGTCAACTCTGCAGCAACGGGGTGCTCGGCGGAGGCGTCGGAGGGGCCCTGGAGTCCAAGTGGCTCCGCCGGGAAGTGTTTTTTGCGTTTGCGGAAGTCGAAGCCGACTACAGTGTGGCATATGAGGATCGGTATCGGGCTGGAGGAGGTGGAACGGCGGGGTTTCTGGCGGATCTGACCGAGCGTTGGAAGATACTGGCTTCAGGAAGCTATTTCAAATACCCGCTGGGCGACAAATCCGATGACGTGCGGTGGTTCGTCGGGCAACGGGTCACGCTGTCTCAGAATGCGGCGTTACGCCTGGAATATCGCCATCGCGATCAGGATAACGACGTGGTCTTCTCGGTTCAGGGATTTTTCTGAGTGGCATGACCGCAGGGAGGTCGGGATGCGGGCCACCCCGAGTCTCGAAAAATTGACACCGGAGACAACACCGAATATACTCGCCTTCGGTGATTTCCACGACGAGGTTTCCTCGGGGCGTCACACATTACTCAACTTTTCCTTTTCAAAGGAGGACCCATGAAGAAGAAGGCATATGTACTCTTGTCCGCCGCGTTCGTCACGGCATTCGGTCTGAGCTTGGCCGGTTGCATGCCGGTTGCGTCGCCGGTGACCGGCATCATCTTCACCGAAGTCAAGTACGGCTTCATGGCGACCACGGCCACGGCAGCCACGAAGGAAGGAAAGGCCTGCGCCCAGACCATTCTCGGATGGGTCGCGACCGGTGATGCCAGCTTGACGGCCGCCAAGGCAGCCGGAGGAATCACCACAGTCTCGCACGTCGACCACACGGCCAAGAACATCCTCGGAATCGTGGCCGACTACTGCACGATCGTGAAGGGTAGCTGATTTGACCGATTGATTCGGAGTCGGGGCCTTTGGGAGAGTTCTCCTAAGGGCCCCTTCCTTTTTCTGAGCTGCCGAGATGGCCGTCTCGCGGCCGCCCCTACCTCCGACGTCTGTTATGGCACTGTCCATCTGGGCGTTCGGCCTCCTGACTCTTTTGGGCGTTCCATTCACCGTACGGGCGGAATCGGAAACACGTACGGACGTCTACCTGAGCCTCTATGCCATGGGGAGCTGGCCCTACAATCGCGATGCATTTGTGCTTTCCGGTCCTGCTCCCGGCACCAGTGTGGGAAATGGAGCGGGGGCAGGTCTGAAGGTGGCGGTGTTCCCGGTCATTGGAAAGGGATTTCTCGGCATTGAACTTGAGTCCATGGGCAACAGCAGCAACCTCTCTGTTCCGCTCACGACCGGGCCGGGGGCGGGGACGGTGGGGCGTACCAATCTGTGGGTGTTCAACTCCATGGCGAATCTCATCCTTCGATATCCCGGGCTGCCCGTCATTCCCTACGTCGGGGTCGGCGGAGGGCTCTCGCAGGGTGTGCTCAGCAGTGCCAATATTCCCGGCCGTTCAGATCAGGATTTCGAGAGTTCGGCGGCATTCGGCTATCAGGTCTTCGGGGGACTGCAGAGCAATGTGACGAAGCGGATCTTCATCTTCGGGGAATACAAATACTTGTCGGCCAACTATCACTGGCAGGCGCTGGCTCTGGACTATCGCTCCCAGTATGCGGCGGCCGGAATCGGCCTGCGCTTCTAGTCGTGGATCAGGCGGTGCCTTGACGGTATAGGAGTCCGATGAGCGGCATGCTTGATCGATTCTTCGTGTTTCACCCCGATGCATGGGACGACCAGGATTGGACGCTGCGAAGCGGTTTGCCGTTGGAAGATGTTTGGTTTTCTTCGGCAGACGGGACCAAGCTCTTCGGGTGGTACGTAGAAGCGGCCGCGGACCGTCCGGTGATCCTCTGGTGCCACGGCAACGCCGGAAACGTGATCAACCGCCTCGACAATCTGGTTCGGCTGTTCAAGTCGTCGTTCTCGGTCTTTCTGTTCGACTATCGGGGCTATGGCCGCAGCCAAGGCCGTCCGTCCGAGGCGGGGTTGTATCTGGACGCGGTCGGCGCCTATGACTACCTGGTCAGAACGAGGATGATCCGCCCCGAGCGGCTGATTGTGTTCGGCCGGTCACTCGGCGCCGCGGTGGCGGGCGACCTCGCCGCTCAGAAACCGGCCGCCGGCCTGGTGCTGGAATCATCGTTTCCCTCGATCGAGGCGGTCGCCAAGTCTCATTACGGCGGTCTTCCGCTTCACTGGCTCCTGGGGGCTGAATTTCGCCTGATCGACCGGTTACCCGCCTTGTCGTTGCCGAAGCTAATCATCCACGGCGATCAGGACGACATCATTCCGCTGGTCTTGGGCCGGCAAGTCTTCGATGGCTCGCTGCCGCCAAAATCGCTCTACGTCATTGCCGGCGCCGGCCATAACGATACCTACGTGATCGGCGGGAGCGTATATTTCAACCGTTTCACCGAATTCGCCTTGGCCGCGGTCCGTGCTTGACGGTTCGATGTTCGATCGCCGGGGCAGGATACAAGAAGTAATTGGCGAGCAGCGAGACTTTTGATAGAGTGCGAACCGCCGATGGTCCGGACCCCCTTCACGGGCCCGGTCGAATCACTCGAACAGATCATCGAGGAGGCCGGTGAATTTCGTGCTCACTGGGCGTGCGTCTTGTGTCCTCGGGCTCGTGCTGATCGTCGCTTCAGGCTGTGCAGAACTGGAAGGCACTGCGACTCGCCCGCTGACCGGTGACGGCGGCGTCTGGAATGCCGCGAGCCTCGCAACGTCGCCGGATCTCATGTCGAGCGGTGCAGACGGCTCCGCCTCCGACGGCTCGCGACGCGTCCTCGCCGCCGACGCGTCCTCGCCGCCACCGCCCCGTGACCCAGAGCCCGCTGAAGCCGCTGAAGAGATCTTTGATCCGTTTGCGAAGCCGGACGAGGCCGCGGGAGAGGAGTACGACCCCTGGGAGCCGCTCAACACCAAGATTTTTGAATTCAACCGTCAAATGGACAAGTATGTGCTGAAACCGGTAGCCCAGGGGTACGACTTTATTGTTCCCGATCTGGTTCAGATCGGTGTCGGCAATATCTTCTACAATCTTCGCTTCGTTCCCCGTTTTCTCAACAACATCTTTCAAGGGAAGGTGAAGGGCGCGAGCATCGAAGTCGGTCGCTTCATCCTGAACAGTACGGTCGGTATCGGGGGTTTTTTTGATCTGGCACAGGACGTCAATCTCGTGACGCCGGAGGAAGACCTGGGGCAGACCCTCGGGTTCTACGGAGTCAAACCGGGTCCGTACCTCATCATTCCCTTCCTGGCTCCCTATACCGTGAGAGATCTCATAGGCTATGTCGGGGATATCTTCCTCAATCCCATCAACTGGATGTTCGCGCCGATCATCGAGGTGGACGGTGTGCCTTCCGTCATCTCCCATGCCAACCGCAATACCAGCACGGTCGTGCAAATCGGCGCGCGCGTGGGGGAGATCGTCAACGACCGTTCCCGGAATCTTCAGAAGTTTCAAGGAGTGGAGGAAGCGACGTTCGATCTCTATACCGCGGTGCGGAATGCCTACCTGCAGCAGCGCGCCAGGCAGATCAGGGAATAGAGGGTCTGCTTCTGGCGGGTCAGATTATGGAATCACCTGCAACTGCCGTCCGACCTTGGCAAACGCTTGAACGGCGGTTTCCAACTGCCCGGTCGTGTGGGCGGCCGACATTTGCACGCGAATGCGGGCCTGGCCTTCCGGCACGACCGGATAGCTGAAGCCGACCACGTAGACTCCTTGCGCCAACAACCCCTCGGCGAGGGCTGTGGCCAGTGCGGCATCGCCGACCATGACCGGAATGATCGGATGGTCGCCCGGTATCAGCCGGAATCCCAGCGAGCCGATCCTGGCGCGAAAGAACGCGGCGTGATGGCGCAACGCGGCGCGCAAGTCGTCGCCGGCCACGACGAGTTCAAGCGCGCGCAGGGCGCCGGCCGTGACGGCCGGCGGCAATGTATTGGAAAACAGATATGGCCGCGATCGCTGACGAAGCAGCTCCACGATCTCGGCCTTGCCCGACGTGAATCCGCCCGCCGCGCCTCCGAGCGCCTTCCCCAGGGTGCCCGTCACGATCTCAATGCGATCCGCCACTCCGAAATGATCGGGCGTTCCCTTTCCTTGGCGACCCACGACGCCGGTCGCGTGACTGTCGTCGACGACCACGGCCGCATCATATCGCTCGGCGAGATCGACGATGCGATCGAGCTTGGCCAAGTCTCCATCCATGGAGAACACTCCGTCGGTGGCGATCAGTCGCATGCGGCAGCCTTGAGCCTGCACGAGCCGTGACTCGAGTTCCTCCATGTCGGAATGGGCGTACCGCAGCCGTGTGGCCTTGCAGAGCCTGATGCCGTCGATGAGGCTCGCGTGGTTCAAGGCGTCGCTGATGACGGCGTCGCGCTCATCCAGGAGCGCCTCGAACAGTCCTCCGTTCGCGTCGAAGCAGGATCCGTAGAGGATGGTGTCGTCGGTGCCGAGAAACGCGCTGACGGCGCGCTCGAGCCGCTTGTGGAGGTCCTGGGTTCCACAGATGAACCGGACGGATGCCAATCCGTATCCATGCGTTTGAAGTCCGTCCGCCGCCGCTGCGATGATCTGCGGGTGGTTGGCGAGACCGAGATAGTTGTTGGCACACAGGTTCAGCACCCGACCCTGGGCGACGAGAATCTCGGGTCCTTGAGGACTCAGGAGCAGTCGTTCGGACTTGTGTGTGCCGCGCGAACGGATCTCCGCGAGCGCACGGTCGAGAACATCTTTGAAAGAGGAATAGGCCATGACGGGACGACGGACCTGACTCGGCCGGAGACGAGGCCGGCCTGAAAGGAATTGTGCGGTTGCTACAGCAGCAACACCACCTTGCCGCACCGGCCGGAACGCATCAATTCGAACCCCTGCGCGAATCCGCTCATGGGGAACGTATGGGTGATGACCGGCTTGATGTTGAGACCGGCCTTGAACAGTCCGGCGAGCCGATACCACGTACTGAAGAGACGCCGGCCTGTGATGCCGTGCACGCGGATCCCTTTGAAAATGATTTCGTTCGCCAGATCGCAGGTGATCGGCCCGGTGGGGATCCCGAAGAGGGTGACGCGTCCCCCGTTCTTGACCGCTCCGAATGCCAGATGCAGGGCGCTCGGATCTCCCGACATTTCAAGCGACGCATCGACTCCTTCACCGGCGGTGATGTCCTGGATGCTCGCGGCCAGCTTGTTCGGGGCCTCGGTCCCGGCATTCAGCACATGATCGACACCGACCTGTTTGGCCAGAGCCAGACGATACTCACTGACGTCCGATGCAATGATGGTGGCCGCCCCTGCCGTGCGCGCGACAGCCGCCGCGAACAATCCTGTCGGTCCGCATCCGGTGATGAGCACCGTGTGACCCGTGAGGTCTTCGGCCAGGGCGGCATCGACGGCATTGCCGAGGGGTTCCTGAACCGACGCGAGCTCCGGGGGCACGGTGGAGGCGGTTTTCCACAGGACGTTCTCGGGGAGAACCACGTACTCCGCAAACGACCCGTCCCGGTCCACGCCGAGAATCCGATAGTTCCGGCAGACGTGCGCCTGTCCCGTCCGGCACTGAAAGCAGCGGCCACAGGTCAGGTGCGATTCGGCCGCCACATAGTCGCCGACGTCCACCAGCGTGACGTCGGCTCCGATCGCCACGACCTCACCGCACATTTCATGGCCGATGATGCGCGGAGGATGAATTCGGCTGTGCGCCCAGGGATCCCAGTTGTAAATGTGAGCGTCGGTCCCGCACAGCGAGGTCGCCCGCACACGGACGACGGCGTCGGTTGGCCCGGGGGTGGGATCTGGACAAGTCGTCAACTCGAGGCCCGGTTTCGCTTCACGCTTGAGGAGGGCCCGCATGCGACTATCTTACTCCGAATCGAACAAGGATGCCTAACCGATCCGGAAAAAACGGGTTGCGCCCGACTCTGCGCCATGGGTAGGATGCGATCATGGCCGCGTTGCTTCGCAGGGGCCTGGTCCTCGTGACCGCATTGTGTGCAAGCGGGCTGCCCGCGACCGCGACGCCCGCCGACTCAGCCGCTCCAGCTGCGACCTCTCCGTCACCTGCCCCTGCCAGTCCGGCCAAACGCTGGACCCGTTTTGATCTCAGCCAGTCCGGCTCAGGAGGCGACCTGCAATCCGGCAAGCCGCTGACTCTCGACATCACTCTCGGGGGAGTCGTCCAGAGTTCCGTCCCCGTGGTGGCCATCTGCGAGTCGGTCCTCTTTGAATCCCAAACCGCGACGCTCGATCCGGAGGGGGACTCAATGACCCTCAAGACGACCGTCACGCTGGAGCCGATGCCGATGAGCCGGACGTCGGTTCGCCCCAAAGCCGCGCGGATTCAGGTCAGCTTTGCGCGCTTTCGGCAAGACAGATTCGAGCGATTCATGCGGCGGGTCGTCTATGTAACCCTGAACCATCAGGAAGCGCCGCCGGACAGCGTCGATCCGCCGCCGATCAAGCCGGAGGAGCCGCTGGTCGTCGATCTGATCGCTGACGAAGTGCAGCCTGATGCGATTCGCGTGACCGGAGAAGCCTTGGCCGAAGAAGATCTGATGCCTCTTGCGGATCCCGGCCAAGGACGGGCCTATTGGCAACATGTGAGCCACCTGGTGAGCCGCAGTTGGGCCCGGCAGGTTCGTGAGATGAGGCGCGGGCCAAGCGGCGAAACGGTCAGGGTGCATTTCCAACTGTTTCCGAACGGCCGTGCCCAGCTGATCGAGATCGAGAAGGGCTCCGGCGCCCGTGAAATCGACGAGGCGGGGATTTATGCCATCGTCAATGCGCAGCCGTTCCCGCCCTTTCCCGATGAATTAGGCGATGAGGCGGTGGATGTCCACGTTCGAATGCGGACGGGAGCCAAGCCGAAACAGCGTGAGGTCCAGTCGGTGACGAATCCATCCGCCGGCCGCCCCGACGCTCCAGGCGGAGGGGTCAAGAAGTAATCCGTCCTCATATCTACAGAAAGGATCAATCGATGGTGAGTGGGAAGAAGATGACGCGCGGCTCCGCGGCTCTCATGACGGTGCTGTTCCTCAGCGTCCCGTTGTCCGTCCATGCCGAGACGGCACGATGGAACGTGGATCCCGAGCATTCGACGATCGAATTTCGTGTGTCGCACATGGTGATTTCAAAGACGACCGGACGATTCATGGACTATACGGGATTCATCGAGATGGACGCAGAGGCCGGTACGATCAAGACCATCGAAGCGACGATCAAGGCCGCTTCCGTGAATACCAATCATGAAAAGCGCGATGCGCATTTGCGGAACCCCGATTTCTTCGATGTCGAGAAGTTTCCCCTCGTCACCTACCGGATGAAAAGCGCCAAGAAGGCGGGCGATGGGTATACGGCGGTCGGAGATCTGACCGTGCGGGGCGTGACGAAGGAGATCACACTGACCGGAAATTTCAACGGGGCGACCAAAGATCCCTGGGGTAACCAGCGCGCAGGCTTTACCGGTGAAGGAAAGGTCAATCGAAAGGATTTCGGCATGGTGTGGAACAAAACCCTCGACAGCGGCGGTCTGGTCGTGGGAGACGAGGTCCTCATCAAGCTCGATATCGAGTGCATTAAAGAGAAGCTCTGAGGCGGTCTCGCGTCTGACCTCTCCGAACCCCCTTCCAAGACGACGACGATGAAAGCGATGATCCTGAACAGGACCGCGGCTGTGGAGAGTAGTCCGCTCGTCTGTCTTGATGTCCCCATGCCGGAACCCGGTCCCGAGGATCTCCTGGTGCGGATCCGGTGCTGTGGGATCTGTCGCACCGATTTGCACGTCATCGAGGGAGAACTGACGGACCCGGCCTTGCCGCTGATCCCGGGGCATCAGGCGGTCGGCGTCGTGGAGCGGATGGGTTCCACCGTCAACGGACGGCGGGTCGGCGAGCGGGTCGGCATCGCCTGGCTTCAGGGGATCTGCGGATCCTGCGACTTCTGCCGAAGCGGACGTGAAAATCTCTGCCTCGGCGCCCGATTCACGGGGTATCAGGTGCCGGGTGGGTACGCCGAATATGCCGTGGTCCCGTCCTCCTTCGGCTATCCGATTCCGGAGACATTCAGCGACGAGGAGGCGGCACCCCTCTTGTGCGCCGGAATTAT
Organism: Nitrospira sp.; assembly: GCA_029194535.1. Taxonomy (NCBI): domain Bacteria; kingdom Pseudomonadati; phylum Nitrospirota; class Nitrospiria; order Nitrospirales; family Nitrospiraceae; genus Nitrospira; species Nitrospira sp. The sequence continues at coordinate 482,294 of JARFXR010000001.1, forward strand.
CGGCTACCGTGCCCTGCGGTTGAGCGGGATTCAACCGGGGCAGCGCCTGGGGCTGTACGGATTCGGCGCATCCGCCCATATCGCCATTCAGATCGCCCTCCATTGGGGTTGTGAGGTCTACGTGTGTTCATTGAAGCCGGAACACCGACGCTTGGCCCGTGAACTGGGCGCCCGATGGGTTGGTGGTGCGGCGGAGCCTCCACCCGTCGCCTTGCACGGCTCGATCATCTTCGCTCCGGCCGGTGAATTGGTGCCGCCGGCGTTGCGGGCGCTCGAGCGCGGCGGCACAGTGGCGCTGGCGGGGATTCACATGTCGCCGTTTCCGCCACTCGACTACGACCGGGACCTCTTCGGCGAACGGGTGATCAGAAGCGTCACGGCCAATACGAGGCAGGATGCCATGGAACTGCTGCGGGAGGCGGCCGCGATCCCGATCCGGCCGCGCAGCCGGCAATTCCGCTTGGAAGAGGCGAATCACGCGCTGCAGGCGCTCAAGGCAGGGACCATTGCGGGGGCAGGGGTCTTGACCGTTCGATGAATCGACCGACTCGGTGACCGCACAGGCTGAACGGTCACGCGCTGTGCTAGGATGAGGCGATGCGGCGAGTAATGGTAGTCGGCTTGGCGCTAGGGATCTGGGCGGGGGCAGGGCACCCCGCCGCGGCATTGGAGTTCACGGCCGATCAACTGACCAAAATCGACGGCCGAACCCACAAATCCTTCATTTATTATCGCGACCAGATGTGGCGCATCGAACATCATTCGATGGGTCCGGTCAACGTGAGCATCGTTAGGAAAGACAAGCAGGTCGTCTGGCTCCTGTTGTCCAGGATGAAGCACTTCAAGGAGGTGCCGTACGATCCGGACCAGGACCTGCGCGTGACGGAAAAACTGGATGGAGAAATCTCCCGGCAGGAGATCGGCACGGAAATCCGTGAGGGCCATCCGACGGTCTTGTACGAAGTGACCACCAAGCATGGAGAGCGAATCGAAAACTACTATCAGTGGGTCGCGACGGACATCCACTTTCCCATGAAGCTGGCGAAGAAGGACGGCAGCTGGATCGTCGAGTACCAGCACGTCAAGCTGCGGTCGGTCTCGGACTATCTATTCAATTTACCGCTCAATTTTCACCCGCTCGAAGAATTCCAGAAGGAGCTCCCGAGCCAAGTCCCGTGAGGGCACCGCGCGGTGGGGGCGGAACACATGGAGGTCGTATCGTGAGGGCCGGAATCGTGTCCTGTGCTGCAATCGCGATCTGGGGAGCGTTCGTGGGGGTCTCGCTCGCCTTGGACGTGGCCGATGTGAAGCGGGAATGGACGCGGGAGGGGAAAGCGCTGGCCGCCGAACGAATCAAGTTGCCGGCTCATGACGAGATGATCAGGATACCAGCCGGTCCGTTTCTGATGGGGAGCAACAAAAAAGTCGACCGGAACGCCTATCAACCCGAATTTCCTCAGCGGCAGGTCTATCTTGACGCGTATGACATCGACAAATTCGAAGTCACCACCGTCCAATTCCTCAAGTTCGTGCTGGTCATGAATCGAGATCCCTTGATCGACTGGCAGTACGATGGAGGCAACTTTCAGGAGACCATGGCGAACCATCCGGTCATGCACGTGACCTGGTTCGACGCCGACGCGTATTGCCGCTGGGCCGGCAAGCGGCTCCCGACCGAGGCCGAGTGGGAGAAGGCCGCCCGAGGGGACGACGGAAGGATTTACCCTTGGGGCAACGAGATGGCCGGGCTCTCTCGCGCCAATTTCGGCAGGACCGGGCTTTCGGGTCCGGTCCGAGACCGGCCCGAGCGGCTGATTCTCTACCCGCCGATCATCTCGGTCGACAAGTACGACAACGCGACCAGCCCTTACGGAGCCTTCCAGATGGTCGGAAACGTCGCCGAATGGGTTGCCGATTGGTACGACAAGGATTACTACAAGACGGCTCCGGACCGGAATCCCAAAGGGCCGGACACTGGGACGCAACGGGGCTTTCGAGGCGGCGGCTGGATTGACAGCACGCCCAGCGTGAGGGTGTCGCAGCGCAACGGCACGGAGCCCAAGACCGCGATGAATTGGCTCGGATTCCGTTGCGCGCGCGATGTCAAGGAGACACAGGAGCCGTCCGACGCCAAGCCCCAGCAGACCGGCCTCCGCTGACGGCGGCCCTTCCGGGCACAGGCGTTCGGTACGAACGGACGGCCCTCGGGCCATTTTCACGAAGCCTACTTCGCGAGCATCGGCCCGCGCGCATTGGGGTCATCCTCTGAGAGTCGTAAGCAGACCTCCCTGAGTTAGTCATATCCCTATCTGATCCCTCCGCCTAGTGTGGTGTCCCGTAAGTTCCTGTAATAATCCGTTCACCCTGAGCCGGTCGAAGGGCGCCCACTTTCAAAGAGTCTCGTTCATGGTTCGACAGGCTCGCCACGAACGAACTTCTGGGACGCAACACTAGCCGCTCGCCTCACACTTCAACGGTCCGTCGCAGGTGATTTCGCCGGCACGGATCTTCTCAATGATGGTCGGGACGATCCTCGTCAACTCGCTCCCGCGTCATGTTCCCTGACGCTGACTGGCGCGGGAGGTCAGGCTCACCCCGGAAGACATTCGGCCTTCTGACGGGGCATCCCGATTCTTCTCTCTGACTCAATAACACACGACCGCGAAGTCTCGCGGTTGTCGTGACGAGAATCACGCAATGTCGCTGTGTATCTGGCCGGTGCGCTGCCGCACATCGCGCGCATCCACAGCTTTCACCGAGGGTTGTCATCAGGTTTGAAATGAAATCTCGCGCACAGACGGTGGTATGAGAGTTGCCAAGTCTGGATCGACGGCTTCACCGACAACAGGCTTGATCTGTCCGCAATCGGTGGAGAGAAAGGAGGTGGAGTTCGAGAAGTATCTCGACATGCAGGGACGCATATCATCGGGCTTCTTATTTTCTTGAGCAAGGAGGACGTCCTCATGTTTTTCTCACGTCGACAGTTTCTGAAGATCTCGGCGGGCACCGTCGCCGCGGTCGCGGTGGCGGACAAGGTCCTGGCGTTGACGGCGTTGCAGCCGGTCATCGAAGTCGGGAATCCGCTGGGCGACTATCCGGACCGCTCCTGGGAGCGGGTGTATCACGATCAATACCGCTACGATTCCTCGTTTACCTGGGTCTGCTCTCCCAACGATACCCATGCCTGTCGAATTCGGGCGTTCGTCCGGAACGGCGTGGTCATGCGGGTGGAGCAGAACTACGACCATCAAACCTACGAAGATCTCTACGGCAACCGCGGCACCTTTGCGCACAATCCACGCATGTGCTTGAAGGGATTCACGTTCCATCGTCGCGTGTACGGCCCCTATCGGTTGAAGGGGCCCTTGATGCGGAAGGGCTGGAAGCAGTGGATGGACGACGGCTCACCGGAACTGACGCCGGAGACGAAACGGAAGTACAAGTTCGACAGTCGTTTTCTCGACGACATGATCCGGGTCTCCTGGGATACGGCCTTCACCTACGCGGCCAAGGGTCTGATTCTGATCGGGACTCGGTACAGCGGCGAAGCCGGGGCCAGACGCCTGCGCGAGCAGGGGTACGCGCCGGAAATGATCGAAATGATGAAAGGGGCTGGTACCCGCTGCTTCAAACATCGCGCCGGCATGCCGATTCTCGGCTTGCTGGGCAAGCACGGCAATACCCGGTTCAACAACAGCGTTCTGGCGTTGCTCGATGCCTGGATCAGAAAAGTCAGCCCGGAGCAGGCGCAGGGCGGCCGCTACTGGAACAACTATACGTGGCACGGCGACCAGGATCCCTCCCAACCGTGGTGGAACGGCACCCAGAACTGCGATACCGACCTCTCAGACATGCGCTTCTCCAAGCTGAACACCAGTTGGGGCAAGAACTTCGTCGAGAACAAGATGCCGGAAGCGCACTGGAAGCTCGAATCCATCGAGCGCGGCGCGCGTCTTGTGGTCATCACACCGGAGTACAATCCGACGGCCCAGCGGGCCGACTACTGGATTCCGGTTCGTCCCGAGACGGACGGCGCCTTGTTCCTCGGCGCCAGCCGGATCATCGTCGAGGAGAATCTGCAGGACATCGATTTTCTGAAACAGTACACGGATATGCCGCTGTTGGTGCGGACCGATACCTTGCAGTACTTGGATCCGCGCGACGTCATCGCCGACTATGCGCTCCCCGATTTCAGCAAGTCGTATTCGGGGCGTATTCAGGGTCTGAAGCCCGAGTACATCCAGCGGCTGGGCGGCATGATGGTCTGGGATCTCAACAAGAAGCAGGCGGTGCCGCTCCACCGCGAACAGGTGGGATGGCATTTCAACGAGGCAGGTATCGACGCGGCGCTCACAGGGACGTATCGCGTGAAGCTGGTTAATGGCCGCGAAGTCGACGTCGCGCCGATTTACCAACTCTACATGGTGCACTTCCAAGACTACGATCTCGACACCGTGCATCAGATCAACCGGTCGCCCAAGGACCTGATCGTTCGCTGGGCACGGGACTCGGGCACGATCAAGCCCGCCGCGATCCACAACGGCGAAGGCGTCTGCCACTATTTCCACATGACATCGATGGGACGGGCGGCGGCGCTCGTGCTCATTCTGACCGGCAACATCGGGAAATTCGGCAGCGGATGCCACACGTGGTCCGGTAATTACAAGGTGGGGATTTGGAATGCCACGCCTTGGTCCGGAGCGGGATCCGGGGTCCATTTGGCGGAAGACCCGTGGCACTCGAATCTGGATCCGAACGCGCACGGGAAGGAAATCAAATACAAGTCCTACTACTACGGCGAAGAGCCGGGCTACTGGAACCATGGCGACACCGCCCTGATCGTCAACACGCCGAAGTACGGACGCAAGGTGTTCACGGGCAAGACCCACATGCCGAGCCCGAGCAAGGTCCGGTGGGTCGTCAACGTCAACATTCTCAACAATTCCAAACACCACTATGACATGGTGCGCAACGTGGATCCGAACATCGAGATGATCGTGACCCAGGACATCGAGATGACCTCGGACGTCAACCACGCCGACATCGCCTTTGCCTGCAACTCCTGGATGGAATTCACCTATCCGGAAATGACGGCGACGGTGTCGAATCCGTGGATTCAGCTCTGGAAGGGCGGCATCCGGCCGCTGTACGACACCCGCAATGACCTGGATACGTTCGCCGGGGTGGCGGCCAAGATGTCGGACATGACCGGTGAGACGCGCATGAAGGATGTCTTCCACTTCGTGTATCAGAACCGCGTCGATGTCTACGCGCAGCGCGTGCTCGACGCCTCAAGCACGTTGTACGGCTACAGCGCCGACGTGATGCTGAAGTCGGAGAAGGGCTGGATGGTCATGGTGCGGACCTATCCCCGCCATCCGCTCTGGGAAGAGGTCAACGAGAGCAAGCCGCAGTGGACGCGATCCGGACGGTTGGAGACCTATCGTGTGGAGCCGGAGGCGATCGAGTACGGGGAAAACTTCATCGTGCACCGGGAAGGCCCGGAGGCGACCCCGTATCTGCCGAACTCGATCTTCACAACCAACCCGTACGTCCGACCGGACGACTACGGCATTCCGATCACGGCGCAGCACCATGACGACAAGACGGTGCGCAACATCAAGCTGCCCTGGTCGGAAATCAAGCAACATGCCAACCCGTTGTGGGAGAAGGGCTACCAGTTCTACTGCGTGACCCCGAAGACCCGGCACCGGGTGCACAGCCAGTGGTCGGTGAACGACTGGGTGCAGATTTACGAGTCGAATTTCGGCGATCCGTACCGCATGGACAAGCGGACGCCGGGCGTCGGCGAGCACCAGTTGCACATCAACCCGCAGGCGGCCAAAGACCGCGGCATCAACGACGGCGACTACGTCTATGTGGACGGCAACCCGGTGGACCGGCCCTATCGCGGCTGGAAACCCTCGGATCCGTTCTACAAGGTCGCGCGCTTGATGATCCGGGCGAAGTACAACCCGGCCTATCCGTACCACGTGACGATGGCGAAGCACGCCCCGTACGTGTCGACGGCGAAGTCGGTGAAGGGCCACGAGACTCGGCCGGACGGTCGGGCCATCGCGGTGGACACCGGCTATCAGTCCAACTTCCGGTATGGGGCCCAACAGTCCTTTACCCGGTCGTGGCTGATGCCGATGCACCAGACCGACTCCCTCCCGGGCAAACATGCGATTGCCTGGAAGTTCAAGTGGGGCTATGCGATCGACCACCACGCGGTCAATACGACGCCGAAGGAATGTCTGATCCGCATCACCAAGGCGGAAGACGGCGGCATCGGCGCGCGGGGCCCGTGGGAACCGGTTCGCACCGGCTTCACCCCGGGACAGGAGAACGAGTTCATGATCAAGTGGCTCAAAGGTGAGCACATCAAGATCAAGGTGTAAGGCTGACGGGACGGGCTCCGTTTCGTCCGCGAAACGGAGCCCGTCCCCGTACCCAATGAAGTGAGCATGCTAAGAAGGATCGACGTAGTGACATGCTCGCCTGCCTGTCGGCGTGTAAGCCGAAATGAACGAACGAGAATGGGGAGAGGCAACAGGTTCAAAAGCAAACCTGTAACCAGTCCCCCAAGGAGGATTCACAATGCCAGAAGTCTATAACTGGCAACTGGGACGGAAGATGCTGTATCCGTATGAGGAGCGGCATCCGAAGTGGCAGTTTGCCTTTGTGTTCAATATCAACCGGTGTTTGGCGTGTCAGACGTGTTCGATGGCGGACAAGTCGACCTGGCTGTTTTCGAAGGGCCAGGAATACATGTGGTGGAACAACGTGGAGACCAAGCCGTACGGGGGGTATCCGCAGTTCTACGACGTGAAGATCACGCAGTTGATCGAGCAAGTGAACCCGGGGGGGCAGGTGTGGAACGTGCGGGTGGGCCGCAAGCACCATGCGCCCTACGGGGTGTTCGAAGGGATGACCATTTTTGACGCGGGGGCCAAGGTGGGCCAGGCGGCGATTGGGTACATTCCGACGGACCAGGAATGGCGCTTCGTGAACATCTACGAGGACACGGCGACCTCGATGCGCTCGTTGGTGGAGGGCATTGATCGGTCGGGGTTCTCGCGCGATGAGCCGTGGCGGCTGTCCGGCAGTTCGCTGCCGGAGCACGAGACGTTCTTCTTCTACCTGCAGCGGATTTGCAATCACTGCACCTACCCCGGCTGTTTGGCCGCCTGCCCGCGCAAGGCGATCTATAAGCGGCCGGAGGACGGCATCGTGTTGATCGACCAGAACCGGTGCCGGGGGTACAAGAAGTGCGTGGAGCAGTGTCCGTTCAAGAAGCCGATGTACCGGGGGACGACCCGGGTGTCGGAGAAGTGCATTGCGTGCTATCCCCGGATCGAGGGGAAGGACCCGCTGACGGGCGGCGAGCCGATGGAAACGCGCTGTATGGCGGCCTGCGTGGGGAAGATCCGCATGCAGAGCCTGGTGCGCATCGGCGAGGACGGCCTGTGGGCGGAGGATCGGTGGCACCCCCTGTACTACACCATTCGGGTGGAGCAGGTGGCGCTGCCCTTGTATCCGCAGTGGGGCACGGAGCCCAATGGCTACTACATTCCGCCGCGGCACAGCCCGCGGGGCTATGCCCGGCAGATGTTCGGCCCGGGCGTGGACAATGCCATTGAGAAGTATCTGGTGCCGAGCCGGGAGTTGTTGGCGGTCCTCCAGCTCTGGAGAGCCAGCCAGCAGATCGTCTTCCGGTATGACGTCATTCCGGGCCCGAAGGTGTTTGAGACCCAGATTCACGGCAAGCGGTTCGAGATGTACAACGATACCGTGCTGGGCTTCAACAAGTCGGGCAAGGAAGTGGCGCGCATTCAGGTCGAAGAGCCGATCTATGTCAGACCCGCCGAACGGGTGAACTGGCTGTAGGCCGGCCCGGCAAGCCCGCGGACTCCGGTCCGCGGGCGGTCGAGCACGGAAGGGCAGAGTCTGCATCGCAAGACTCTGCCCTTCGTCTATCAGCCCCGCCCCGGATGACCTCGTACGGTGCGGAGCTTGGGATCGGAAGGAAGGGCGCGGTGCAACGACGGAGCACAGTCTGGGCGTACCTTGGCACGGGCCTCCTCCTTCTGCTGTTTTTTGCAGCGGAGCAAGCCTATATGCTCAAGCAGTGGCACGAGGCTTCCGACACGCAGGAACTCCGCAATGCGATCACGGTGCAAGTTCTGCAGCTTCGGCGGCTGGCGACCGATATCGACAGCGGGTTTCGCGGATACGCGCTGATGCGGCAGAGCGTGTTCCTCGTGCCGGTGGTGGCGGCCGAAGCGGAAATTTCGCGCGCGTTGGAGCGGTTGACCGAGCTGACGGAGAAGACTCCGCCGCTTCAGGGGGGCGTCCAGGTGCTCAAGCGGCGTTTGGAAGAATTGGTCGAGACGAAACGCCGGCTGACGTTCATGATCGGATCGGGTCAGCAGGAAGAAGTCCTCAGCTATGTTCGCAGCGGGGAGGGCGTGGCGCTGGCCCAGACGATTACCCACGTGTTCGACGATTTGGATGCCAAGATCGAGCGGGAGTTCGGCGAGGCGGACCTATCTCAATCCGGACCATGGAGGCAGGTCATGTGGCAGCTCGTGGCGGCTCAGGCCGGCGCCGTGGTCGTCGGCCTGCTCATCATGAAACTGCTGTCGGTCGTCTTTGCCGTTCCCCGCCGAGTGGAGACGTGAAGCGGGACGAGTCGTGGTCCGGTCTGTCGCGGGCCGATCGCCGTGGGGTTCGATTGCGACTCCGGTGAGAGAATCGGCAATCGAGCAAAGGTCAACGTCCGGGAAGTCAAGCGCCGGATCGCACGATTCGACACCGTACGCGCTCCCGCCTTGCGCTCGGGCGAAGGGCTCACGTATCCTGTTCAACGAGGCTCCGAAGGGAGCCTTTCTAGTCGCGGAGAGACGCGGATGCGGAATCACGATGAAAGCTATCGCGCATTGCTCGCCGTCACCAATGTGCTGAATTCCCAGCGCGACACGGACAGCCTCTGGCGCGCCATCACCGAGCAGATCAGAAAGGTTCTGCCGTGGGAGCGGGCCGGCGTCACCCTGTACAATCCTGACAGCGATTCGTTCAGGTTCTACGCCGTGGAAACGACATTGCCGCATCGGGAGTTGCCGCGTGACGCGGTCATTCCCAAGGTCGGTAGCGCCGTGGGGTGGGTACACGAGAATCGGACCAGCCACGTCCGCCCGGACCTCCGGCGTCAACGGCTGTTTCTTGAGGACGACTACTACCTGCGCGAGGGATTGGGCCGCATGATCAACTCGCCGCTCATGGTGGGCAACGCCTGTATCGGAACGTTGAACATCGGCAGCGTGGAATGCGGGGATCCTGACCCCACAGATCTGGAATTCCTTCAGCACGTGGCCACTCAGATCGCATACGCGATCGACCATGTCCAGGCGTACGAACAGATCGATCGGCTGCGGCATCAGCTGGCCCGCGAAAACGAATACCTGGTCGAGGAGCTGAAGCTCACGCACAACTTCGGCGCGATGGTGGGGTTGAGCGCGCCGTTCCGAACCGCCCTGATGCAGGCGGAGGCCGTAGGATCGACCGGCACCACGGTGCTGGTCACCGGGGAGACCGGCACGGGAAAGGAACTCATGGCGCGGGCCATCCATGAGCTGAGTGTCCGCCGGGACAAACCGTTCGTTCGCGTGAATTGCGCGGCGCTTCCGATGGGCTTGGTCGAAAGCGAGCTGTTCGGCCACGAGCGAGGCGCGTTTACCGGCGCAGACCAACGGCGCGCGGGTCGCTTTGAGCTGGCCAACGGCGGCACGCTCTTTTTGGACGAAATCGGCGAGATGCCGCTCGAAGCCCAGGCCAAGCTGCTCCGCGTCCTTGAGGACGGGTTGGTGGACCGTGTCGGCGGCACGCACCCTGTTCCAGTCGACGTCCGCATCGTCGCCGCGACGAATTCGGATCTGGTCACCGCCGTCAACGAAGGACGGTTTCGCCAGGACTTGTACTATCGGCTGCACGTGTTTCCCATCACCTTACCGCCGCTGCGGGAGCGGCGAGAAGACATCCCGCTTCTCGCGCGACATTTTCTTGAGGCCTATCGGGCAAAATTGAAACGCCCGATGTTGGAGTTGAGCGCGGAGTCGATGTCGCGCCTCACGGGCTATTCCTGGCCCGGCAATGTGCGCGAGCTGCAGAATGTGATCGAACGGGCCGTCATCTTGGCGCGCACGCCCGTCGTCACCATTGAACCCCAGGCCCTGGCCACGGGAGGCGGCGAGGCTGAATCGACATCCAACCTCGTCGACGTCGAGCGACGTCACATCCTGCGCGTGCTGGAGTCCGTGCATTGGCGGATCTATGGGACGTACGGAGCGGCGGCGCAGCTCGGGATGAATCCCAGCACCCTCCGAAGCCGCATGAAGAAACTCGGACTCAGCCGACCCGTCAATCTTCCCTTGGTCTAAGCGGTCCAGCAATCCGCGACTGCTCGCGGATCTCCGTGACATTTCGCGATCGTCTCCCCGTCCATTCCGGCTCTCGCGAAAGCGGGCGCCCTGCTTCCTTTGAATACTCGGAGGAATTCGTCGATCTCCCGCCGCCGCATCTTCGGCATGCCTGTTGCTCCCTGCGATTCGTTGTGCAGGCCGACGATATTGCCATGTTCTCTGCTCGGACGGCGGAGCCGTCATCAGAGAGGGACAGTAATCCGAAGAACCTCGAATACGGCATCCACCTGTACGCGCTTCCGTAGACCAGTTTCGAGGCTCCGACGGCGCCGCGGGATCGCGGCGTGACCTGGCCGAGGGCATCCACCGGTAGAGCAAAATTGTGGCCGTTTCGGCCAGACGTGTGATCCAAACTCTTGAGAGGGGAAACTATCATGCAGAGGCGTGGTACGCAGTATCGTTCGTGGGCAGGAATTCTGTGCGCGGTGACTCTGATTCTGGCGGGCAACGACGCGGAGGCTCAATCCACCACTCATGATACCCATCATGAGAATGAGGGTGCACCGACGACGGCCGCGTGGGCTGAACGATTGAAAGGCCAGACGATCGTCGAGGACACGATGGAGGGTCGTCCGGACCGCACGGCGATGGTCGAACGCCAGCATCATCGCATCATGGAGCAGATGGAACGCGACGCCGAGGCGCAACGGGCGAGCGGGTATTTCAACAACGTGAATATGATGCACCAATACGGCGCCGGTAACCAGGACGTGCTGCTGATATCCGACTCAGGCGCCGAGCCCGTGCAGACGGGAGGCGGGCGCTGCCCAGCGGCCGCGCCGGTCCGGAAGTACGACGTTTCGGCGATCAACGTCGAGATTTCGCTCAACATGTGGCTCGACTATTACCCAGGCTACATGTACGTGTTGACCGAGAACATCGAGCATGTGCGCGAAGAGGAAGCCGCGAATCGCGCGGCCCGCGAAAAGGACGGCTACGATCCCGGGGCCGTCAAAAACGGATTGCAGAGTCAGTGGATTCAGCCGCTGGTGATCCGGGGCAATCAAGGAGACTGCGTCAAGATGACGCTGCGCAATCAACTCGAGGGTGGGGAGGAAGTCAGTCTCAATATCCATGGATCCAGCATGGTGGTCGCGTCGACCGGTCAGCCGGCGACGACGACGAACCCGGACAGTGTGGTGGCTCAAGGCAAGGCCGCGGAGTTCGAATGGTATATCCCGCCGACGCAACAGGAGGGCGGGCGCCAGTTCCATTCCTACAGCAATGATCGCGAGTTGACGGTGATGGGCCTGTTCGGGGCCTTCGTCGTCGAACCGAAGGGATCCGAGTACCTGGATCCGATCGGCAGCGGCGATCCGACGCCGATGGCCAGCGGATGGCAGGCGATCATCAAGAACGGCACCGGTCCGGATTTTCGTGAATTTGTGCTGATGTATCACGAAGTCGGCGACGAGGCCTTCAGGCCGCTGAACAAGAAGGGCGATTTTCTCCCACAGCGCGATCCGTTGACCGACGTCTACCGGCCGGTGGCTCGCGCCCTCAACTATCGTAGCGAGCCCTTCGGCATCGACAACATGCAGACGCAGCACGAGTACTTCGGGTTCGAAGACGAATCCATGGCCTACAGCGCCTATACGTTCGGTGATCCGGCGACCACCGTCCCGCGCAGCTATCTGGGAGATCCGGCCAAGTTTCGCTTAGTGCACGGGGGATCGGAGGTCTTTCACTCCCACCATCCTCATGGCGGGTCGATCCGGTGGCCGCGCAGCCCGCGCGCGATCGATGAAATGCCCTTGTGGCATACGGCCAAGAACGGGCCGGTCAAGTACCCGGTGATCAGGACCAAGTCCGACCGGGTCGACGTCGAGGTCATCGGTCCGTCCGAGACGATGGACCTGGAGACGGAATGCGGCTCGGGCCTCTGTCAGCAATTGGCCGGCGACTTCCTGTTCCATTGCCACGTCGCGCACCACTACATCGCCGGCATGTGGGGGTATTGGCGGGTCTACAACACGTTGCAGCAAGGGGAGGTCCACAATGATACGATGCCGGCTCTTCGCGAACTCCCAGACCGGACGGGTCGTATTCAAGCCGGTGTGACATCGGATCAGCTCATCGGTCGCACAGTGGACTGGTTCGGCAAGACGTTCACCATCGTCAAGGATGGGAAGACGGATTGGAAGGCTTTGCCTGCCGTGGTCCAGGTAAAGGATTGGGTCGCCATGCAGCTGCCGCCGCAGGGGCAGCCGGGCCACAAAGACGACGAACGAGGCCAGACCAACTCGTACGACGCCAGCGTGTTGGATTGGGCGTGGCAGGGGGACCGTGCGATGACTGAGCGGGAGAATACGGTGGAGAATCCGCGATATCAATCGACGGCACCCGGCAAGCGACTGCCGATCCTGTTCGAGAGCGCCACCGGCAAGATCGCCTGGCCGCATCTGAAGCCGCACTTCGGCCGACGCGTGCCCTTCTCCCAGAACCACAATCCGTCTCCGTGGCTCGACATGATCCATTTGGAGGAAGACGGAGCGCCCAGCTCCTATCCGGCAAAGCCGGGAGAGAACGGGCGCTGGAGCATGTGTCCGGAGAACGCAGGCTCCAAGAAGTATAACGTGCATTTCATTCAGACGCCGATGACGCTCGCCGACAAGCAGGGCGATACGCCGGCGATCGAGGACAAGGACGGCCTGATTTATGTGTTGCACGAGGAAGAGGCTCAGGTTCGGAAAAGCGCGATCAAGTATCCGCTCGTCGTGCGGGCGAATATCTACGATTGTATCGATTGGATGCTCACCAGCGAGTGGGAAGACGACGACCATATCAACTTCCATTCGTCGAAGATCAACACGCACTGGCATTTTCTGCAATTCGACAACCAATCGTCAGACGGTGTGATCACCGGGTTTTCGTACGAGCAGTCGGTGCGTCCGTTCACGATGTTACAGAAAAAGGTCAACAAAGGGCTGCCGTTGCCGATGAATACGACGTTCACCAAGGCCGCCAAGAAGGGCGAGCGGGTGATCACGGTCAAGAATGCCGCTCAGTACCATCCGAACGTGGAGCTTCTGATCGGTGCGGACAATGTCGGAGGCAACGAAATCGGACGCGTGAAGTCCATCAAGGGAAACCAGATCACGTTGTATCGACCCTTGAGGAATGACCATCCGGTGAACGATATCGTGACGGTCGAGTTCGTCCGCCAGCGATTCTGGGTGGACTCCGACGTGGGCACCGTCTTCTGGCACGATCACGCGTTGGGTCGGGTGACCTGGCCGCACGGTGGGTTCGGGACGATCATCATCGAACCGGTCGGTTCAACGTATCACGATCCGAAGACGGGCAAGCCGATTAGGAGCGGACCGTTGGCCGACATCCGGACCGCCGAACCGGTGGGCTACGGAGTCAACGGCAGCTTCCGCGAGTTGCTGGTGCAGCTCAATGACACCGTGCCGCACACGGTGAACATCGTCACGGCGGGGAATCCCCCTGGGCAGCCGATCGAGGTGGCCCTCGAGGCCGGGAAAACCGTATCGTTCCCGATGCCGGAGAATATTCCGATGACGCCGATGCCCTTCCTCAACGGCGGGACTCATACGACAGGAGGCGGCTTGAATTTCAAGGCCGAACCTATCTCCAGCCGCTTGCTGTCGAATCCGGATGCGTCCAAGCTGTTCAGCAGCGCCGTTCACGGCGATCCCTACACGCCGATGGTGCGCGCGTATCTGGGCGACACGGTGGTGTTCCGCCTGCTTCAGACCATGGCGAACGAAACGATGGTCTGGACGCTGTCCGGCCATACGTATCTGACCGAACGCTATGCGGGCGACGCCAACCGGAAGAACTCGATTCATATCGGAATCGCCGAACGCTACGATCTCGTGGTTCCGCAAGCCGGAGGCCCGCGGCTTCAGCCTGGGGACTACATCCACTTCAACGGCCGCACCTCCAAGCTCTCGGAAGGTGCGTGGAGCATCATGCGGGTGCTGGATAAAGAAGCGCCGGACCTGCAGAAGCTGCCGGCCGGCTACAGCCGCAGGAACAACATCCCGCAGCCGCTTCCGGTCTGTCCGCCGGACGCTCCGGTGAAAAGCTTCAACGTGGCGGCGTTGGATTATCCCTCGATGAAGCTGAATCTGAAGGCTCCTGATGTGATCGAAGTGGACTTCGAACGGACGATCCAAATGGTGAACCCCAACGCGAAGATCTACGCGTTGGAGGAGGAAGTCGCCAGGGTTGGCAGCGGGCTGCAGCCGATGCCACTGACGTTGCGGGCCAATGTCGGAGACTGTCTCAAAATCAAACTGACCAACCGGATGAAGGAGGGTCGAGCCTCGTTCTCCGCCATCGGTTTGGCATTCGACCCCAAAGATTCGCTCGGGGCGAACGTCGGGAACAATCCCGGCGATCAGACGGTTTCGCCGGGAGAGAGCCGCACCTACACGTACTATGCGGACCCATTCCTGGGAGAGACCGCATCGCTGGTATGGGACTGGGGCAATGTGATGCTCAATCCTCGGAGCGGACTCTATGGAGCGGTGGTGATCGGTCCGAAGGGCGCCCAGTATCGGGATCCCAAGACCGGTGCAGATATCTCGACCAAGAACAGCTGGGTGGCCGATGTCATCGTAGACCGGACCATTCAGGGGTATGAGCACCGCGTCAACTACCGCGATGTGGCGCTGTTCTTCCAGGACGAGGACAATATCATCGGGACGAGCTTCATGCCCTACGTGCAGAACACGGCGGGTTTGACCGCCGTCAACTACCGTGCGGAACCCTATAGGTTCCGCCAGGACACCGGGTGCAGCCTGGGGAAGGTGTTCCAGCCCTGCGTGGTGGACAAGCCTGAGGATCCTGCGACCCCGATCATCGAGGCCCATGCCGGAGATCCGGTGCGGATCCACGTGTTTGGGGCCAGCAACGAGCAGAACGGCATGTTCAGCGTCGAACGTCATGAATGGCCGATCGAGCCCTTCATGCGCGGAGCCGACATGATCAGCGTGGTGGAGTTCTCAGGGTCTGAGACCCTGGATGCCTTCCTCCCTAGCGCCGGAGGCCCATTCCGAATGCCGGGCGACTATGTCTGGAGCAACCAGCGGCTGCCCTATTCGCAGTCCGGGCAATGGGGCTATCTGCGCGTGCTCCCTGCAGGCGACCAGCGCATCAAAGGCCTATCGAGCATTCGTCCGGGGGTCAAGCAGGCCGACTCCGAGACTCCGCCTCGGATCGGTCCTGTGTCTTCCGTGATGCGCTGATCGGATCTGCCGGCGCGATCGACGGGGGGAAACCCGTGGCCCGGGTTTCCCCCCCCGCCTGATTATCTATGCGCCTCGTTTTCTCTTGAGCAGGGCCGGCGCCACTGTCGCGGCTTCCTTGACCAGGATGCCCATCTTCGGATGGGAGGGTTCGACGTCGACCGGGATGTCGTAGTGCCTGAGGCGCTCGCTGGCGGTGGGCCCGATGGAAGCCACCACCAGCCGCTGGCAGGCAGCTCGAAAGGTCTCGGTTCGGCCCGTGCGCTCGACCAACTGCATGACGTGATCAATCTGAGCCGCGTTCGTCACCAACAGCACGTCGATCGCGCCCTGTACGATTTCCTCGATCGCTCCTGCAAGCGGCGCCGTGTCGACCGGCATAGCCCATCGGTAAACCGGCACGGCGAAGACGTCCGCTCCCCTGGTTTTGAGATCGTTGATCAGGTCTGGATTGGACATGCCGTATTCCTGCACGGCGATCCGCAACCCCTGCACAGGCCTGTAATAGTCGAGCGTCGCGACAACGTCCTGCCAGGTATTCGGTTCCGGCACGGTCAGATTCGATTCCACGCCGATATGTTTCAGCGCGGCCAGCGGTTTCGGCCCTCGTGTCACGATCATGGTGTGCTTCAGGGCGTCAATGAGTTGCGCGAGCGGGTAGCGGATTTGTAGGGTTTCGAGCAGCGCTCTGGTGCCGACGCCGGTGAGCAGGATCAGAATATCGATCTGGCGGAGCATGAGTTTCACGCCGAACCGAAGGACGGCGCCGTTATCCTGGAGCGGAATGGGAATTTCGCGAAGGGCCGGGGTCACCAGCGGCGTGCCGCCGGCGTGCTCGATCAGCCGGCCCATCTCCTTAGCCATGCGGCTCTCGAACGACAGCATGCGCAGCGTTCGTCCGGTCGTCTCGCCGTCTGCCGGCTGAGGCTTGACCGCTTCGGAGACCGGCGCCTGGCTCACAAGAGGAGCTTCGACGGAGCGAGGCTCGTCGGGATCACCGTCGATAGAGAGCAGTGCCACGACGTCCGCCAGTTCTTCGAGGAGAGGGTGGATGGCCGGCTCGTGCTCCGTCACGGTCGCCCCGAGCAAGTCCAGCCAGAACAGGCAGTGGTCGGCGTCGTTCGCCGCATCGCGCCGTCTGGCCGGGTCCTCTGTCTTCGAGGCTGACCGGGCAAGAGAACGGCAACTCGCGGCCAACAAGGCGGCTGCCTTGACGACCGAGGGTTCGAGCGCCAGAGTTTCAGGGGTTCTCGGAAGTGTGCCGAATAGCTTGAGCACGCCCACGGCCAATTGCCGGCTCTTGGTCCTGAGCAGCTCGGCCTGATCGGATCGAGTCATGACCTTCTTGTACCATGACGGAAGAGGGATCCTCAGCGCAAACCATTATTTCGCATCCCGCGCGCAACGAAAGCCGGTCGATTCGTTCCGGACGGTTGGATCGCTCTCCACGCGGGTGAAAATGCGGACCGTGGGGGTTTCATTCTGCCATCCGGACCCGCGAAGCACCCGCTTGGTTCCGTCGTCGGGCCCTCTGGGATTCTTACTGGGGCTTTTTTCGTAATACCGCGGATCGTACCAGTCGTGCACCCACTCCCAGACGTTTCCCGCCATGTCGTAGGCACCGTAGGGGCTCTTTCCCGCCTCATAACTCCCGACCGGCATGAGGGTCTTTTCTCCGATCCATTTTTGATTGAAGTTCAGATGCTTGTTGGTGGGTTCGACGTTCCCCCACGGGAAGCGGTGGTCGGTATTGCCCTTGGCGGCCTTTTCCCATTCGGCTTCCGTCGGCAGTCGTTTGCCCGCCCAGTGACAGTAGGCGTCCGCATCGGCCCAATCCACGTTTACGACCGGCCGGTTGGCAAGCATCTCGGAAACCGTCTCGCCTTGCCAGAGATTCCTAGTCGGATTCTTTGGGTTTTGGGGCACGCGGTGGCCCGTGGCTTTGACAAATGCCTGATACCGAGCATTGGTCACTTCGTAGAGGTCGATCTCGTAGGAATCCAGGTAGACTTCGTGGCGGGGGTATTCATCCCGACCTCCGTCCCGATCTCCGGGTGGCACGCCCATCGGGAACGGTCCGGCCGGCACCTCCACCATCGGAGCCTCGTCGCCCCCGGACGATACCGCGTCGACCGCGCAAGCTGCAGGAGGTAGGCACAAGACGACGGCGACGATCAGCGACGAGAGCGAACACCACATCATGCAATTCTCCTTGTTGGGATGGCTGGTACACGGCATCGTAACACAGCCGTCCGACGGTTCGCAGCCGGATCAGCCGCGCCGGAAAATCGAATTGACGACGGAGCGGGCGTTACCTACTATAACGGGCGGAGAGACCGGTATGGATGTTCCCGCTCATCGTGGCTTGCGGCATGTGGCGCTCCGCGTCACCAACTTGACACGCTCCCGGGCCTTTTATGAGCAGCTGTTGGGAATGGCGGTGGTATGGGAACCGGATGCCGACAATGTGTATTTCAGCTCCGGGACGGACAATCTGGCGTTGCATCAAATCAGCCCGGGCGAACTGCAGGCCTATTCTGCGGCGACCGGGCAGCTGTTGGATCATCTGGGCGTGATCGTCGAGAGCCCCCAAGCGGTCGATCGCATGTATGCCGCGATTGAGCCGAAGCTCGCCTCACTGGGAGGAGCGATCACCAAGAAACCGAAGCAGCATCGAGACGGCAGCTACTCGTTTTACTTCTCCGATCCCGACGGCAACGTCATTCAAGCGCTGTACGAACCGACCATCAGCAGGCTGCGGTTCAGTGCTGAGACATGAGTGCCGAGAAAGGCGATTGTGCCGGGAGGATGCACAGCAAGCACGTTCGAGGATCTTATCACCCCTCGCATTCGTACGTCGCTCGTGACACCCGGTATGTTGACGCTGCAGGTTGCACAGTCTGATGAGCCTTGCACAGGAAGTTTCTCCTATTCTCGGCGGTCTAATATCAGCCGTCCAACGCCGCCGCGCGGAACAGGTTTGACATGACAGCGAGTCTCCTCGTCTCAGCACTCAGCACTCGGCACTCGACGCTATGAGCCGCATCTGGGATTACTATCCGAGGCAGCATTATCTGAGTCTCGTGCCGTGGGTCTGGGTCCAGTTGGAAAGCGGCGAGCCGCCCGGTCCCTTTCCCTTCATCGGCGGTGCGGGCTCCGACGTCATCGCGAGCCTTCATGAAGCGCACAGCCTGCTCGCCAGTTCCATCGACACCGCTATCAGCGATGTCTTCTCCAAGCGGGCGCCCCTGGATGATCCGGACCGCCGCCGACGATTGGAAGACGCCTATTCGGAACTCGTCGCCGCACGGCCATATCTGCAACGACATATCGCCTGCGGGCGCAAGCCCGACGGCAGCTTTCACTGGGAGTTTCCGACTGATCCGACGAAGTCGTCTACGGTGACGAACGGAGGACTGCGGATTTTTCATTCGGTGAGGCGGCAGGCGATCCCGATCGCCTTCGAGCAGCGCCCGCTCGGTCCCGTGATCGGGAAAGTCCTCGGCATGCTGAACGGCACGCGACAGGTGGAAGAAATCAAGACGGTCGTCTCCACGTCGTCGCGGGAGTCGCAGGTCGTGCTCATTCGACTGATGGAGGCCTTCCATCAATATGAGTGTCTCGTCAGCTCGCCCCAGGTCGCGGTCCGGCAGCAGTGGTTCGAAGCCGTGCAGGATCAGGACACAGTCCATCTCGGCCATGCCGCCTTGCTGTATCGGCAACAGGAGCAGGCGCTGCTCTTCGACCCCTGGCTGCTGCCCTGGTACGCCGAATCGTCCGTGCCGTCTCCCTGGGGTCCGCTGTTGCCCAAGCCGGCCGCCGTGTTCCTGACCCACGATCATGACGACCATGTGGACCCGCGCACACTCCTGCATCTTCCCAAGGAGACGCCCATCATCGTGCCGAGCCGGCGCAACCGCAAGCAATTGTTCTACGACTATCTGTCGCTGCTCCGGGAGTTGGGATTCGCTCACGTGATTGAGCTGGCTCACGGCGAGGCCTGGTCTTTCGAAGGAGGAGCCGTCGTCTCGGTTCCGTTCTACGGGGAAGATCCCTGTGACCTGGAGATGCCGCGAAACTGTTATCTGATCAGCGACCGAGGCTACAATGTTCTAGTGCATGCCGACAGCGGTCCGACCAACGACGGACGTTCCGCCCTGAAGGAGAATATTCTCGCCCGGCTGGTCGACAAGTACGGGCCGATCCCCCTCGTGTTCGCCTCGCAGCAGCAATTGCTGGAACTCCGGAGTCATGCCGCGCATGCGGCCCTGTCCCATCCGGGCAAGTGGCTCGACATCGGCGAGAACGGCTACCTCACCAACGCATACCTGGCCGAGATCTGCGCGGCGGCCCGCGCAAAAGCGCTTGTCTCGTACGCCACCGGAGGTGCCGATTGGTACCCCGATCACTTGTCCTTTATGTTCAGTCGGAGAAATCCCGCGAGAACGGCGCTGCTCACGGCGCATTGGGAGCCTCCGGAAAATCTGAAAGCCTTTCTCGCTCCTCTAGGTTGCGGGTATCATTATGCCCAGGCATTCGACCGGTATCGGCTGACCCAGGAGGGGACGATCGACGTCCGGTCGGCGGGTGGAAGGCTTGAGCCGATGACCTTATACACGGCGGCGTTCGGAGAACCGGTCTTCATGCAGACGGGGCGGCGGTCGTAGCGGCAGGCATGCCGAGGGAGAGGATGGCGGATGGGTGATTCCAATAGAGTGATTCTCGTCACGGGAGCCGGCGGTTTTATCGGCTTCCACGTCGTCAAGCGGTTGATCGCGCGAGGCGATTCCGTGATCGGCCTCGACAACATCAACGACTACTATGACGTTCGACTCAAGCAAGCGCGTTTAGCCCAGTTGGCCTCGTTGGACCGGTACCAGTTCGTGAAGCTCGACCTGGCCAATCGGCTGGGCATGAAGGAGCTGTTCGCCGAACATCCGATCAAGCGGGTCGTTCATCTGGCGGCGCAGGCCGGCGTCCGGTATTCCCTGGTCAACCCCCATGCGTATACCGACAGCAACATCGAAGGCTTCATGAACGTGCTCGAAGGGTGCCGGCGTAGCAGGATCGAACACCTGGTCTATGCCTCGTCGAGCTCCGTCTACGGGGGCAACACCCAGATGCCCTTTTCCATACACGACAATGTAGACCATCCGGTCTCCCTCTATGCGGCCAGCAAAAAGGCCAACGAGTTGATGGCTCATTCTTACGCGCATCTGTACCGCATTCCCTGTACCGGGCTCCGATTTTTCACCGTCTATGGTCCTTGGGGGCGGCCCGACATGGCGCTCTTCATTTTCACGAAGGCCATCCTGGAAGGGGAGCCGATCGACGTCTTCAACCATGGAAAGATGAGTCGTGATTTCACCTATATCGACGACATCGTCGAAGGGGTCGTACGCACGCTGGATCGGCCGGCGGAGCCGAATCCCCAGTGGACGGGTGACTCTCCGGATCCCGGAACCAGTTCAGCCCCCGCCCGGGTCTACAACATCGGCAATCATCAGCCGGTGGCGCTGCTGCGGTTCATCGAGGTGTTGGAACAGGCCGTCGGCAAGAAAGCGGAGAAGCGGCTGCTGCCGTTGCAGTCGGGGGATGTGCCGGCGACCTATGCGGACATCGACGACCTCGCGAGAGACGTCGGATTCAAGCCTGCGACGCCGATCGAAGTGGGTATTCCGCGCTTTGTTGAATGGTATCGCGGGTTCTATAAAGTCTAGGGCGCATCTCGTCTGACGAACGGCACGCCGGCTCGACCGGGCCATAGTGCGTCGCACATTGAATGTTTCTGTGCCGCTCGCTATCGGCCGGGCGCGACTCCAAAACAGCGCCGCAGCGTCGCAATGCCGTCGTATCCGGCACCTTCCTCGACAACATTCCAAGATCTTATGGCAGGGCTAGCACGCCGACAGTGGAAAAGGGAACGTGCTGCCCGGATGGGGCGGGCAGCACTCAGGCCTTAGAGACAGCCGACCGGAACGAATCCCGTGCCGAACATCCGGCTCAATGCCAGCCAGCGGGTGTTGTCATAGAAGGAATAACTGGGGCCCCGCTGATTCTGTGCGGAGAGATCTCCTCCATAGGACGGGTCTGATCCGAAGAACATCCCGCCTCGCGTCTTCTGGTTCAGGTGAAGCCATTCGCTGTACATGGAGCAGACCTCTGCATGCACCGTTCCGGATGAGGCCACGCTGGCGTGCCAGTCCTTGGCCCAATCAGGCGTCGCCGGCGATCCCGACGGACCGACGGCCCGATCCACCGGAGGCACGTCGTATTGCGGGGCTGCGGCGACCGGAGCGCGGTAGGTCGGCATCGACTCCAGAGATGGCACGACCGACAGAGGCTTCAATTCCATCGGCGTGCAGCCGACTCGGTTCTTGCTGACCTTATTGGTATAGAGGACGGTGCCGTCCGGGAGCGGACAACTCCACATGGTGCCGAGATCGACGTCCGTCTGCTCCAAGGCATTCGACATCGCCGGCGTCACCGCCCACATCATCGCCATGGTCGCCACGACCCGGTACACATCGCGTGGCCGCATAAAGCACCTCCCCTGAATTCGTAAGACAATCAGCGTTGACACGTGCAAATCGTCCACTTCGAACGATCCACCATCGGTGCCGACAAGCTATGCCACCGGCTCGCGCAGCGTCTATTCACCTTTCGAGGGGGTCGCTGTGGCGGGTACGGTGATGGGTGCCGGATGTGCGAGGCGGCTGTCCCGGCCGATTCCGGTCAGCATGCCGACCGCCGCTTCCGGCGTGAGACCTAAGAGGCCGGGCAATACCCCATCGGCTTCGCACAGCTTTTCGGCGGGATAGGTCGTCGCCACTGCGAGGACCTTCATGCCGGCTTGTCGGGCGGCTCGGATACCGGCAAGTGAATCCTCGATCACCAGACAGTTCGAGGCGGACAAAGGTGGATGTCCACCATTGTTGAGGCACGCGAGCGTCATGCGATAAATGGCGGGATCGGGCTTTCCGATCGAGCAATCCTCGGCTGCGACGATGACGTCGAAGTCTCGCTCGATCGGGGTTCCTTGGAGGGCTCGGTCGATCTGATGGCGCCGGCCTCCCGACGCGATGGCCAGCCGGTATGTGGCACGGGCGGCCTTCACGAATGCGGCCGCGCCGGCGAACAACGGCGGCTTGTCGTCGGCGGTTCGGAGCGCGAAGAGTTCGGCCTTCCTGGCAATGACGCGGTCGAGCAGGCCGTCGTTGTGGCCCTCGCCTCGCTCTCTCAGCAGCCATGCGGCGCAGGTCCGCTCATCCATACCGAGGTACCTGCCGTAGTAGTCCTCCACCGTCAGCGGTAGGCTGAACTCGGACAGGGCCTGCTGAAAGCACAGGACATGAGGCGTCTCGTCATCGGCCAGCACCCCGTTGAAGTCGAAAATGATCGCGCCGATCGCCTGAAGCAGGTCCGGTATCATCCGCACACTCTACAAAATGGGTTGCAGGCCGAGCAAGCTTTGCCTTGTCCATTGGGCCATGCTGCGGTATTCTCCGCTTCACTCTCGGGGCGGGGATCGCTATGACGGACTATGGTGTACTCGGCAATTTGCTCGTCATTTTCTCGGTGTCGATCGCCGTCGTCTTCGTCTTTCACCAGTTCAGGCTCCCCTCGATCGCCGGATTTCTCGTCGCAGGGGCGCTGATCGGACCGCACGGGTTGAACCTCATTTCCGATGTGGGAACGGTCCAGATCTTGGCCGAGATCGGCGTCGTGCTGCTCCTCTTCACGATCGGGATTGAGTTTTCACTGGTGCAACTCGCGTCCCTTCGACGGCTGCTTCTGGTTGCGGCGCCCATTCAGGTCGGCGGTGTCCTGTTCGTGGCCTGTCTGGCCGTCCTGCCGACCGGGCTTGGGTGGCAGGAGGGAATGTTCTGGGGATTCATGCTTTCACTCAGCAGCACGGCCATCGTCTTGAAGACGCTGGCGAACCGCGGCGACAGCGATTCGATCCACGGCCGCGCCACGATCGGCATCCTGATCTTTCAGGATCTTGCCGTCGTTCCGATGATGCTGCTGACGCCCATTCTCGCCCGTCCAGCCGAGGGAGCCGGCCTCTCGACTCTCGCGACGTTGGGCAAGTCTGCGCTGGTGGTCGGGCTCGTTGTGGCCGCGGCCTGGTATGCCGTTCCGAAGCTGCTGGAACATATCGTCCGAAGCCGGAGTCGGGAGCTGTTTCTCCTGACGATCATCGTGCTCTGTCTGGGCATCGCTTGGCTAACGTCTCTGGGCGGCCTTTCCCTGGCCCTCGGCGCCTTCATTGCCGGCCTGGTCATTTCGGAGTCCGAGTACAGTCACCAGGCGATGGCGGAGGTGCTTCCATTCCGCGACAGTTTCAACAGTCTGTTCTTCGTCTCGATCGGCATTCTCATGAACTGGCGCGTGCTGATCGAGCATCCCTTTCTGGTCACCGGACTGCTGGGGGCCATCCTCCTGGTGAAATTTGTCGCCGGAGCGGTTGCCGCCCTTGCGGTGAAGGTTCCGCTCCGTTCGGCGCTGATGGTCGGTGTGGCGCTGGCGCAAGTGGGCGAGTTCAGCTTTCTTCTGGCCCAACAGGGGCAGGAGAGCGGTCTGTTGCGGGGAGATCCCTATCAGGTGTTCTTGGCGGTCTCGGTTCTCTCCATGATCATCACGCCGTTCTTGATGGAGTGGTCGCCGGCGATGGCGCGGCGCGTCGAAGCGATGCAACGCCTGCGGCATTGGTTTCCCACCCGCACCACCGCGCATGCGTTGCAAGCGGAAGGGAAGCACATCCGAATCAAGGATCATGTCATTATCGTCGGATACGGGCTCAACGGGCGGAATCTTGCGCGTGTCTTGAGCGAAACGGAAATTCCGTACGTCGCTTTGGATCTCGACGGCGATACGGTCAGACGGGAGGCGCAGCACGGCGTGCCGGTGTACTACGGAGACGCCACGAACGCGAACGTGCTGCGTCACGTGAAGATCGAGGATGCCAAAGTGCTGGTCGTCGCCATCTCGGATCCGTTCGTCACCCGTCGGACCGTTCAAGTGGCCAAGGGACTCAATTCGAAACTGCACGTGGTCGTACGCACGCGATACCTGCGCGAGCTCGAGGAGCTGCATCAGCTGGGAGCCGACGACGTCGTGCCTGAAGAATTCGAAACGTCCATCGAGATCTTCGCGCTTGTCTTACGCACCTACGACATGCCGCAGGAGTTCGTGACGCGGAAGGCCGAACAGATCCGACGGGAGGGCTATGCGCTGTTGCGCCGCAGCGAACTACCCGAGCTGGCCCATCATCTGAGAGGCGGGACCCTCACCGATGCAGAGGTTGAGACGTGCCGGATCGAGGAGGACGCGCCCTCTGTGGGAAAAACATTGGACGATCTGGCGATCCGTCCCCGCACGGGAGCCTCCGTCATCGCGTGGACCCGTGCCGGCGTCACCGAGTCCAATCCGCCTCTGAAGACCAAGCTCAAGGGAGGCGATATCGTGGTGCTGCTGGGGGCGCGTGAACAGATCAGGCGGGCGATGAGTCTTCTGGTTGAGCCGTCGCGCGAGTAACGGCTTAGCGTGGCAGGCCGGCCATCGCTTGATAGGCGTCATCCAACGTGCCCACCTCGAGGATGGTCACCCGTGGAGACCGGCTGCTGAAGTCCCATTCCGCCGTGTTGGATTGTCCTCGTGGCACGAGCACCGTTTTGAACTGTTCTCGTGCCGCCGCTTCAACTTTCTGGGGGACGCTGCCGACGGCAAGGATGTCGCCGTTCGGCGCGATTTGTCCGGTCAGCGCCACACCGGGCCGTATGGTCTCGCCTCGCCAGGCCGCCATGATACCAACCGCGATCGCACCGCTCGCGCTCATGCCGTCGGTCATGGCGTTGTGGGATCGATTCTTGATGGTGACCACCCAGTCACGCCCGTCCGTCCCGAGATGTCGTAGGGCGGTCAGCACGGCCTGCCTGACGCCCGCTTTCCAGTCGTCACCCACTAGCGAACCTCCCCCCAAATTGATCTCGCTGAACTGAATCACCGGTCCGTCTGCTCCGGGATCGGAAGAGATCTGAATGGCGATGTAATGGACGACTCCCGTCCGCCCGTCGCTCAGAACGGCCAAGGCCGGTACCGAAGCCAGACGGGGATTGTCGAATGCATGGGCGCTGGCGAACGGGATGAGAACGAGCAGCAATGCCAGGATGAATGGCCTCACGCGTCGGGAGCCGCTCGACATGCTCAACTCCTCCAGCGAAGCGTTACGCGGTCCTTCAGCGGATGGTCGAACGGCCGTCCAGTTTGCACCGAGTCGAGATGGGCCGCTTTGAGTCTATAGTACCACTTGGCCGGAGTGTTCCCGTCGTCGATCGTGCAGTCGAGCACGGTGGAGATGTGGATCATTCGGAAAGGGGAAGCCGGCAGCGGCAGGGGCGGGACTTCGAGAATGGGTTGCTCCGGTCGCGACGGATCGGAAATGAACACCCATACATATCCGTCCCGTTCCCTGCAGGGGTAGGTTGCGACCCCGATCTTGTCCGGGTGGACGGGAGAATCTTGGACCTGGGAGGGGATCGTCCGGCCTCGACCCTTCGGATCGATTTGCCATCCGCGGTAGGCGCACTCCACGCAATCGCCTCGCAGGAGTCCAGCGGTCGAGGCTCTGTTTGAGCTGAATAGGACTATAACGAGCGAGGTTTCGAAGGTCAAGCGACGCTCGAACGGCTCTCCGCTCCGAGCGCATCGCGCTCATATCACATCCGGCAGGACCCGATTCCGCGCCGCCGTAGCCGCTTAGCGACCTGGAAGGGAAGCTGGAAGGGAAGCGGGTCCTCTCAAGTGGAACGGTGTCTGTTTTCGTGGGGGCGGCCGTTTCTTGACAAGAAAAAGTTGCGGAGACTATAGTCAAAATCCCACAGAAACCTAGGCATTTTGCGCGTGTGCCGAGAAGGGGGACTCCATGACTGCCACACAACTGGATCCCGCGGTCGCCTTATCGGATCTGCAAGTCTCCAAACCCGACCGGGTGACGATCGTGCTGCTTAGCGGCGACCTTGATCGTGCGATGGCTGCCTTCATCATCGCGACCGGAGCCGCGGCGATGGGCATGCAGGTCACGATGTTCTTCACCTTCTGGGGGTTGAACGCGATCCGCCGGAAGGGGGCGACAAGTTCCGCAAGAGATTGGCTCCGGCGCATGTTCGGGTTATTGAACCAGGGAGGCGCCGAGACCCTTCCGCTGTCCCGCTTTCATTTCGGCGGGCTTGGCACCAGAATGATGCACAAGGTGATGAAACAACACCGAATGCCGGGGGTGCCTGAACTGATCGCCACGGCGATGGATCTTGGCGTCCGATTCATCGCCTGCACGACCACGATGGGACTCATGGGGATCACGAAGGAAACCCTGATCGACGGCGTCGACCAGTTCGCGGGTGTAACCACGTATCTAGCCGAGGCGAAGCAGGGCAGTGTCAATCTCTTCATTTAGACCTGTATCGAGATGGACGTGCCGGAGCCGGGAATGTTTCATGCCGTCGCGGCGGGAGCACAATGATGATGATTGCTGATGTGACGCTCGACACACTGGGGTACTTTTGTCCCATGCCGATCATCATGACCTCGAAGAAGATCAAGGAATTGGCTTTGGGGCAAATCCTTGAGGTCCTGTCCGACGACGAGGGTATCAAGAAGGATATGCCGGCTTGGTGCGACACGACCGGTCACCAGATGCTGGGCCTCGAAGAGGAGCAGGCTCAGTCCGGGCGCGTCTACAAAGCCTTTGTGAAGAAGACTAAGTAGTACCTCCCTCACGGGCGCATGAAGCCGGAGGCATGTTCGTCATTCCTCCGGCTTTTTTTATTGGAAGAGGAGCGGGCTGTGGACCACCTTGTGACCTGTGTGCCGAACTTCAGCGAGGGACGGAACAGAACGACCGTCCGCGCCTTGATCCGGGCGGTGCAATCGGTGCCGGGTGTGGCGCTGTTGGACTGGACGATGGATCCGGACCACCACCGGTCGGTCCTCACGTTTGTGGGCGAACCGGATGCGGCGGCCGACGCGGCGTTTCGTGTCATCCAGGTGGCGACCGATCTGATCGACCTGCGCAAGCATGATGGCGTGCATCCGCGGATCGGTGCCACGGACGTCGTGCCCTTTGTTCCGGCCAGGGGCGTTTCGGCGCAGGACTGCGTGCAGCTGGCCCGGCGGCTCGGAGAGCTGGTGGGTCGACAATTGGGGATCCCCGTATTTCTCTATGAGCAGGCGGCTGCCAGTCCGGACCGCGCGCCGCTCGAATCGATACGCCGGGGAGGCGTGAAGGGGCTCGCGAGTCGGATGCGATCCGATCCTGGCTGGCGCCCGGACTTCGGGCCGGCCGCGCCCCACCGGACCGCGGGAGCGATCGCCATCGGTGCCAGGCCTCCGTTGATCGCCTTCAACGTCAATCTGCAATCGTCGAACCTTGAAGTCGCCCGGTCCATCGCCCGGACGGTCCGCCAGTCGAACGGTGGCATGGCGCACGTCAAGGCGATTGGGGTCGACCTCCCCAGCCGTCGCATGGTGCAGGTGGCCATGAATCTGACCGACTATCGTGTGACGCCGATCCATGTGGCATTCGAAGCCGTGCAGGCCCTGGCTTCCCTGCATGCGGTGCCCGTGGCCGACAGCGAAATCGTGGGGCTGGTCCCTGAGAAGGCGCTCGTCGATACCGCCGCCGATGCACTCCGTCTTGAAGCGTTTGATCGTTCGCTTATTCTAGAGAGGAAAGTCGAGTCGGCCTTCGGGGCATCCTCGAGTTCGGCCGCGGCTACGAACCATCAGCCGGGTACGGACCTTCGACGCCTCTCCGTCGCGCAACTATTGGACGCGATTGCGGCGGCCACGCCCAGTCCGGCCGGGGCCTCGGTATCGGCTCTGGTCGCGGCCTGTGCCGTCTCGCTGGGAATTATGGGGGCGAGACTGAGCCGTCGGCGCGGCGATGCGGCGCGTCTCCACTCCCTCGCCAAGCGGCTGGGGAGATTGGCGCAGGCCGACGGGGTCGCCTACGGGAAGTACCTTCAGGCTTCGAGACTCCCGGCATCCGATCCGCGACGTTCCGCCAGACTGGCTGCCGCTCTGCACCGTGCGACTGAGGTCCCCTTGCAAATTGCCGAGCTGGCGGGACTAGCGGGGAGGCGGCTTCACATCGGCCGGAAATACGTCAAGGCGAGGGTGCAGGCCGATGCGACGGTCGGTGGTCTGTTATGTCTGGCTGCCGGAGAAGCCGGTCTCTGTATTGTTCGAGATAACGTACGATATCAACAAAATCATAAACTTCTACGATCGGTCCACAGCCGGATCCGTCGGGTTGCAATCCGTCTTGAGGAACTGCGGAGGCTATGCTACACTCCTCCGTCTGATCGGTCTGTCACTAGGGAAAAATCAGCACAGGCACGGCCTGAGAAAGCACAGAAGCGACGCGAATGGAAATCAAGGTCTTCAATAACAACGTTGAAAAGGCCCTCAAGGTCGCCAAGAAAAAGCTCGCGGGCGAGGGGCTTTTCCGGGAACTGAAGCGGCGGCGTTACTATGAGAAGCCGAGCGTCCGGAAGAAAGCCAAGCAGCGCGAGGCGCAACGGCGCCGGCAAAAGTGGCTGTCGAAGCGGAAGCCGGAATAGACATTCTCCCTATCATGTCTTGATCGGGCCTGCCGTCCCGCTCCTCCCCGTTTCGGATGCGTCAGGACCAAATCCATGCGGCAATGGCCATTGTCAGGCGTGAGGTGCGCCGATGGCAGGAGCCGGTCGTGGGGGTAGTGGCGCGCGAATCGGATCGTGACCCTTTCCGCATTTTAATCTCCTGCCTCCTGAGCCTGCGCACCAAGGATAAGACCACAAGCGAAGCCAGTGGGCGCTTGTTCACCCTCGCCCATACCCCTGCGTCCATGTTGTCCCTGCCGCTGGCGGAGATTCAGAAAGCCATCTACCCGGTGGGGTTCTATCGGACGAAAGCCAAATCCATCCGTCTCATCTGTCGCCGTCTCATCGACGTCTACGGCGGAATCGTTCCCGATTCCATCGACGAGCTACTGACCCTGTCTGGCGTAGGCCGCAAGACCGCCAATCTCGTGGTGACGGTGGGGTACCGAAAGCCTGGGATCTGTGTGGACATTCACGTTCACCGCATTACCAATCGGTGGGGCTATGTGAAGACGCGCATGCCCGATGAGACCGAGCAGGTACTGCGAAGAAAGCTGCCGAAGCCCTACTGGATGACGTTCAACGATTTGCTGGTTCCCTATGGGCAGAACCTCTGCCAGCCGGTGTCGCCCTTCTGCAGCCGCTGCAAGTTAATCGACTGTTGCGATCAGGCCGGAGTGACGAGAAGTCGCTGAGCCTGAAGCCCCTCTCGTGAAGCGACGGAAGAACCCGTTACTTTACGAGATACGAACGGCGTGATCCGAGCGACGCGTTCAGATGAAGAGCTTCGTTTCCGCGTCGGCCGTGAGGGAGATGAGTGCCGGAAGCCCCATGACCTCGTCGACGTGCTTCGCCACCGCTGCTCCGTCGACGGCCATGTATTCCAATCCGGCGCTGCAGGCGATCAGGCGGAACTGTCCCACAAGCTTGGCTTCTTGAAACATTTGAGAGACTTTTGGGACTTGCTTTGCTTCCAGGAGACGAGCCACCTCTCCGGCGGATGCGCCATATTCGGGAGGGAAATCCAGCCGGTCGATCTGGCCTTCGGCCAGCTTCTTGATGGTCCAGAACAACAGGATGACGATGACGTCCTTTCCCATTGCCGCGGCGGTCAGGCCGAGGGTGGCGACCTGATGCAGCTTGTCGTACGTGGCGCTATGGGCGAAGAGGACGAACTTGGGCTTCATCGCAGCACGACTATTTCTTCTGCGCGCGAGCTTTCACACTGTTGATGTAGTCCGTGATCGCGCCCTCCACTTCGATCGGAGCGAGCGGCCGGTCGTGCGTCTCGCTTTCATCCACCAGATAACGGTCCTGCTCCTTTTCCTGCCTGACGACCACCGTATTTTCCGGCGTCACCTCCACGAGCATGTACCACTCGCGCGTCCCCTGGGTGATGACGACTTCCTTGCCGAGCCCCTTCTTCGTGATCTCGATCTGGAGTTCATCAGGCCCGGCGCAGGCATATGTTGGAACGAGGAAAGCGGTCAGAAAACATAGCAACACCGCCGGGCGTGACCAATGCTGGCTCTGCACGAGTGCGATGATCGGCATGCAGGAATTATAGCGTCCGTGTCGCATGCAGTAAACACGGGCCCGCGCGGCTCATCGGCTTGAGTGCCCGTAGGTCGCGTGTTAGGATGCCGACCCCATGGATTGGCTCCTTTCGACGGTGGGGCAGGTCGTCTCGACGGACACATTGATCGCGTTGACGGTCCTCTCGCTGGTGTTTTTTGTCGGTACACTCATCGCCATTCCGTTCATCCTGGTGCGCCTTCCGGCGGACTATTTCGATGTCCGGGTGCCTCGACCCTGGATGGAAAATCATCATCCCGTGCTTCGCATGGCGGGCCATCTCGTCAAGAACGTCCTGGGTGCCGTGTTCGTTTTCGTGGGGTTTTTGATGTTGTTCCTGCCGGGGCAGGGCATCCTCACGATGTTGATCGGTATCTCCATGCTCGATTTTCCGGGTAAGCGCAGGGTGGAAGCCAAATTGATCGGTCAACCGACCATTCTGGGGGCCATCAATGCGATGCGCCGGAAATTCGAGAAACCTCCGCTTGTGCTCGCTCCGGACTCGTAATGTGAGCCCTCCCAGCTGCCGCAGCTGCCCGGCAGGGGCGGGAGGGGAAACTGCCACGGGAGTGAACGCGGAGCCTGGCCGGCCATGATTTCTACGGACCAACGACGCCGAGTGCTCTATCTGATCGACGGCAGCGCCTACGTCTATCGCGCGTTCTTTGCCCTGCCTCCGTTGAACAATTCGAAAGGCTTCCAGACGAACGCGATCTACGGTTTCACGACGACGCTGACGAAGATCATCCGCGAGCACAAACCGGACGGACTCGCTGTGGCATTCGATGAAAGGGGTCCGACGATTCGGCATGCGGAATTCAAGGCATACAAGGCCCAGCGACCGCCGATGCCGGAAGGAATGCAGACCCAGGTGCCCTACATCCACCGCCTTGTCGAGGCGTTCTCGATCCCCGTCGTCCGGGAGGCCGGCTATGAAGCCGACGACCTGATCGGGACGCTGGCGCGCCAAGCCGAACATGCCGGCTACGACGTGGTGATCGTGACGGGCGACAAAGACATGTTTCAATTGTTGACTCCGCACACCCGCATCTTCGACCCGGTCAAGAACAAATGGTCCGGCGAAGCGGAGTGCCTCGAGCGGTTCGGTGTCGAGCCGTCTCGCGTCGTCGAAGTGATGGGACTGATGGGAGACAGTACGGACAACATTCCCGGCGTGAAGGGAATCGGCGAGAAAACGGCGATCAAACTGATCGCGCAGTTCGGGACGATCGAGGATCTGCTGCGACGGGTTGAAGAAGTGACGCCGCCGCGGACCAGGACGATGCTTATCGAGCAGGCAGAGAATGCGCGCCTCAGCCGTCGGCTTGCGACCATCCAGATTGATTCCCCAGTACGATTTGATCCGACCACCTATCGGTTGCAGGAGCCGCAGACGGACCGGCTCGCTGATCTCTTTCGCGAGCTGGAATTCACGACGCTGTTGAAATCGTTGCCGTCGCCGTCCGAACCGGTTGCCGCGAGGGCGGCGGAGACTCAGGTCATCGAGGACGAGCAGGCTGCCGAACAATTTGTCAGGGACCTGCCGAAGGAAAGCCCTCTCGGGGTGCGTTGTCTCCTATCGCGCGGAACAGGAGTGAACGCTTCGATGCAGGGGATGGCGCTTTCCGCAGGAGGGATGACCGCGTTCATTCCGCTCGAGGTCCATGCCTACATGAGACCCATTACAGCCCTGCTGCATGACGGCGCGAGAACCAAGATCGTCCATGATCTGAAGGCGACGCTGCTGGCCTTTCACCGGATTGGAGTACCCCTTGCCGGGCCGTATTTCGACGCGATGGTTGCGGATTACCTTCTCAACCCGAACCGCCGCGACCATCAACTTGAAACCGTGGCCTTGGAAGTGTTGAATCATCGCCTCGGACAGGGGAAGGAACAGAAAGCGGTCCCGCGGAGTCTGTTCGATGCCGAAACGGGATCGCGTGAAGAGACGGCGGAAGCCGCGTCGGCGTTGGCGGGTCTCGGTCCTGTCCTGACCGAACGTCTGTCGGAACAGGGAAGTTTCAAACTGTTTCAGGACGTTGAAATGCCGCTTGTCCCGGTGCTGGTGGAAATCGAACGGAACGGATTCTTGTTGGACGTCGAAGGTCTGCACGAGTTGAGCAAGGAATTGGAACGGGAACTCGACCGGATGATGGAGACCATCGCCGGACTGGCCGGCGGCGCGTTCAACATCAACTCTCCCAAGCAATTGGCGACCGTCTTGTTCGAACAGCTCGGGTTGAAACCGATCCGCAAGACCAAGACAGGCTACTCGACGGACGAAGATACTCTCTCGCAACTGGCGATACAACACGAATTACCCCAGCAGATCTTGAACTATCGGAGCCTCAGCAAGCTGAAGTCCACGTATGTTGATGCCTTGCCCGAATTGGTCAATCCGGAGACCAAGCGGCTGCACACCTCGCTCAACCAGACGGTCGCCGCAACTGGCCGGCTGTCCTCTACGGATCCGAACCTCCAAAACATTCCGGTCAAGGGCGACTATGGTCTTCGCATCCGCGAAGCCTTCATCGCACCGAAGGGCCATGAACTGCTCTGCGCCGACTACAGCCAGATCGAGCCGCGCATTCTCGCGCACCTGTCACAGGATCCCCGCTTGATCAGCGTATTCACCAAGGGGGAAGATATCCACATGGCGACCGCCATGGAGATCTTCAATCTACCGGCCGGTCAGATCACACGCGACATGCGGCGTGTCGCCAAGACTGTGGTCTTCGGCATCGTCTACGGCATCAGCCCCTTCGGGCTGTCGCAGAATATCGGTGTATCGCAGGCCGAGGCGAAGAAATACATCGAAACGTTTTTTGAGAAGTTCGCGGCGGTGCGGGCGCTCATGGACCGGAACATCGCGGAGGGCAAGGAAAAGGGCTACACGACGACGATCCTCGGCCGCCGCCGGCCCATTCCTGAGCTTCAGAGCAGTGATCCAATCCAGCGCAGCTTCGGCGAACGTATGGCCGTGAACAGCCCGATTCAAGGATCCGCCGCCGACCTGATCAAGGTCGCCATGATCAACGTGCACCGGAGAGTTCATAAGGAGCTGCCGCATACCAAGATGATTCTTCAGGTCCACGATGAATTGATCTTTGAGGTTCCGGAACAAGCAGTGGATGAAGCCAAGCGCCTGGTCAAGAGCGAGATGGAAGGGGTCGGGAGGGCACTCGGCCTGTCGGTGCCGCTGAAAGTTGATCTAGGGGCGGGCAGGAATTGGCGAGCGGCCCATCCGTGAAGCGGAATACAGCAAGCCTGTCTACTCCGCTCCGCCTTTCAGCTCGACCACGCTAAGGCGCTCCTCCGCCGGATGCCGATACTTGCGTCATTCCAAGCTGCGCTGGCATGGAGCTTCGAATATCGGCATCGCCAGCCTGGTGGCTGGTCGCGTCTGTTCGGCCCCAGTGGTGTCCGATCCTCAACGCAAGCCGCAACGCAGATCGGGGTTGCCGTACCCGAAGAGGCAGAGGGAGGGCGTGAGCGGAACGCGAAAGCCTGGTGGATGGTGCTTGTCTGAAACCAACGACAAATAGGAGGATCTATGAATCGGGATCGACTTTCTATCGTCGCGATTTCGGTCGCAGCTAGCCTGTTTGCCACATTGACAATGCAGGTGCTGTGGCAGCCGTTTTCGGTGAGGGCGCAGGAGACAAAGCGATTCCAATATCGCATCGTCGAGGTGTTGCACGACACGGATTCCATGCAGCAAGCCTTGAACGAGTTCGGGAATGGAGGATGGGAGTTGGTCGCAGTGAGCGCCGGGAACCTCACGTCCCCGAAGCTGATCTTTAAGAAATAGCCGGGCGCCGCGCTCGACGCTCGCCGACAAGTCGGGCCGTGACTGCAATTCCTCGTCTTCTAATCCGTGAAATGTGCTCAGACCGGTGGCCGGCACGCGGAGGGGGGCTCGGGCCCCACTCCACGCAGGCCGCCAGAGGACTGTGTCAGTCGACCAACCGCATGACTTGTTGACCTGAAGAGAACATCGATGTCGCGACTTTGCTGCCGTTCATCGAGACATGAATGTCGATCGAGACGCCGCCGTTGGCGCGGAGCGCACCACCGTTGATTCGATCGAGAAAGTCCATCTTTTGTTCCCGATCCATCCGGGCCCAACCCTTGTGATCCACTTCGACGCTCAATGACGCATCCGGTACGGTTTCGGCGGCCAGCATTGGGTCGGCAAACCCGGGTCCTTGCAGATAGCGCGCCGCCAAAGCCACTGCTTTGGTGCGTTCGCCCCCATCCTTTGCGGCTCGAGCCGGCGCAGCTTGTGCCGCCGGGTTGGTGAATGCGAGCAAGAGCGTCAACGTGATTGCTGAGCCGATGAACCGTGAAACAGTATTCACACCACGCATTCCCTGTCCTCCATAGATGATGAATGATAAAGAAAAACGTGAACGGAACGTCCTTCGAGCCCGTTGATCGCTGGCTATCCCGTCATGCCCCCTCCCTTCCGGCCTGCAAAAAAGCCGGACGCGAGAGGAGCAAACTTCGGGCCCGGGACGATCAGTAGCGTCCCGTAAGGTTAAAAATAAATTCAACGGGTTGCAGAGGGGCTGTCGTCACGCGTTGCGATCGGGCCGGCGAGACCTTCGAAAAACGACACTTACAGCCCGAAAATGTTCAGGGGGTTTCAAGTCGGAAGGACGATGCGACGATCCTGGGAGAGACAAAGGTATGTCTAGAATGTCGTTCGGCTGACGCAGCTAGGGCGAACCGTACAGGAGCTTCACAATCTGCGCGGTGTTGAAGAGCATCGCATCGCGATGCGTATAGGCCGCGTGGCCATAGTAATGATCCCGCGGATTGGTCGAGCCCGAGGAATCCTTGTAATCAACCAGCAGACATCGCCCTTCGGCAGGAAAGCGCACCGCCCGGCGTGCACATTCAAGCCACCGCTCGAACCCGTCGTAGGGCTCAACCAACTCCCAAATCGCCTTGTTGGCGCCGGTCGCCAATTCCGTCGACGGCAACGCATCGCTGCCCGCGACGGCGAGCGCTTGCACATAATCGCCTCCCCATGCAATCGGCATTTCCATGGTGATCTGGGGCAGTTCCATTTTTGAAAGCCAGCCTTTGCCATCGGTCCGCAGATTGCGGTGATTCACCACGTGCAGGAGGGCTCCTAGACCTGACGGGTCCCAGCCGTACCGGACCGGGGTTCCGAACGTCACGACGTCCACCGTCGCGCCGTTCAAGAAGGAGCCTGATTCGAGGTGCGGCCCTATTCGGGTGATCGCGGCCGCAACATCCGCTAGCCCGGCCTGTGCGGCATAGCCGGAGAGAATCCCGAGCAATGCGGGCCGTCCCGTGACGGGACTCGGACAAAGGAGATTCGATGTCAGCGCGAGGACCAATCCGGCCTGTCCGTGCGCCTGGATCAGCACGCGGTGTCCAGTGGTCAGACGCTGTTGCATCGCGAGTGTTCGCAACGAGTCGAGCAGGCGGACCGCGGCAATGGCGCGGCCTAGATGATGGTGTTCCGAGGCCCACAGTTGACGGTGGCACGAGATGGAGTCTGCGACCGACCGGTTGACGGCCTTGGCGTAGAGATTGACGTCGGCTTCTGTGAAATTTCCGGCGTCTTTGACCTGGTGGTCGAGTACGTGCCGGGTCGGAGCATCGTCGCGGAGTGGGAGAATGAGGCCATTAGGAAGAGGCGGGATACCGTTGCTTTCCGGGCGCATAGCGGCAAGCAAGGCATCGAGCCCGGAGACGCCGCGCGAATAGCCTCGCTTGAGACCGCCGACCTGATCTAGTCGCTGCATGCCAAAAAGGTCCGTTCCGTGGATCGAGCCGTGCACGAACAGAATGGCCCTCACCCCTGCCTGGGCAAGGTATGCACCCTGTTCGGCCATCGTCTCCGTCCAGGCCGGAGTCTCCGGTGCCGGCGCGGTCGTCAAGTCGACGGTCGCCAGTCTGGTTCCGGGGCTCTTGCGCGACAGTTCGTCGTGCTGAAAATTGTTCTCGATGGGCATGGGCAGCTATCTACCCCAAGAGGAGACCGAAGTGCAACGTGCGAAGGTCACGCCTCTCAGCGGGAGAAGGTCGGCGAGGACTCAGAATGCGTCGGAGGGGGCCGCAGATATTTTTTCGACATGACAGCGGTGGCGGTGCAGGTGTGGGAGGCTTCGTCGATCTGCCGGTCCACGATCATCACGCCTTGAAGGTATTCCTCTGCGATTTCCTCGCGAGTGAGCTCGATGTCTTGATCGGCCTCATGGCCGCTCCGTTCTCGCAAGCGGTCCACCATGTGTTCCTTTACCAAGATGCGGATCTGTTTGGCGATTTCAGTCCGCGCCGACAGTTCCGATACTCGCCGGCACACGCTCGGTCCCTTGGCCATGTCGCCTTGACCGGTGCCGATCAGGTACTGGTCCGGAGGGTACGTGGATTTCTGGTTGCCGCGTGGCGGGGCCGGGACGGTCGGCGGCGGGAGGCGACTGAGCGATTGTTCGGCTTGGGATCGGACCTCGTCCTGGTCGAGCGCAGCAGCTTCTACCGGCCATAGGACGGCCCAGGCCACGAGGCTGAAGATTCCGACCAGGCATACCGGCCTGTTTCCCATCGCCGCCTTACCTCCCGTTGCCGCCGCTTCGAGCTGCCGGAGCGACGGTTCGAATACCGAGCCATTCCAATGCGTCCCTCGTGTCCCGGTCTCCAATCCGAAGTTCCCCTTGTGACACGACCAGTCGGATTTCGCCCGGCGCCGGAGGGGGCATGATGATGGGGGCGGCGAGAACGGAGAACATGCAGAGGGAGAATCGAGGAGGCCAGCGCGTTGGGCGAGCGGTCATAGCGTCACCCCGATCATGCGGACTTGCGGATCATGGGAGAGGAAGCGTCAGGAGGCACCGAACGTGTTGAGCATAACATCCGCACGCCCGTTAGGAAAGCCGTGCCGCCGGAATCCCGGCGCCCGACTCGGCGGCTTGCCTTCCTGAAATTTCGCATGCTAAGGTACGATTTTCATTTTTTGAGTCTCAGGAGGCGAAACTCGCATCATGTCCTACCCGCGAATCCTCTTGATCGGTGTCGCGCTAGCGTTGTTCGTTCTTGAAACGGCTTCCGCAACCTCGAAGCCCTCAGGAGCATCCCTGGTGCCGGGAACGCCTCCACCCGCCCCACTCACCGAACACGTGATCCTGTTCGTGCTGGAAGGGTTCAGTCACCATTCGCTCACAGGCGGCACGATGCCGACCCTGAACCGCCTGGTTAAGGAAGGCTCGGTGACGTGGTCTGCGACCTCGGTCAAGCCGGCGCTGCGCCTGCCGACCATGGCGTCGTTGATCACCGGCATGCCCGTCGAAAAACACGGCATTACATGGAATGTGTTTGAGTTCAGTCGCGGTTACCCGCGGGCTCCCAGCGTCTTCGACTATCTCGACCTGAGCGGCGGCCGCGACAGCGCGATCTTTTTCATGGACGAGGCCCTCTATCAGCTCGCCAGGCCGGAGCCGTATACCGACTATCAGATGTGTGGACCGCTGAAGCCGGAGTGTAACCCGGATCGACTGGTGTCCTATATCAAGCAGTATTTTAAGAAGGCGACCAGCGGCCACGGGTACGGTCATGCGATCCTGTCGCTGCCGCATTTCTTGGTCGTGCATCTTCCGGAAGCCGGTCGGGTCGGCGCGGCCCGCGGTTGGGAATCGAAGGAATATCGCGAAGCGCTGCGGACGGTGGACAAAGCGATGGCCTCCGTTCTCGACCTGTACAAGGAGCAGGGGCTCTTGAAACGTACGACCATATTCGTTACGTCGTTGAGCGAGGAAGGCAGGGACGCGAGTCAGAAAGAAGCAGACGGCGTGACCCCGGTCGTTCCCTGGATCGCCTCCGGAGTTGGCATCAAGCAGGGGCACGCCATTCATCAGCCCGTGTCGATCATCGATACGGGGGCGACGGTGATGCGCAGCCTCGGGTTGCAAACCCATACGGAATGGGAGAGCCGCTCGGTAGAAGAAATTTTCCAATATGCCTTCATCCCGGCCGAGCCGAATTCGAGCGTACCTCAGTAACACGATGACGTGCCCCGCGACTATCAGCGCGAAGCGTGGTCTCGGCATAGGATGGCTCTCGAGCCTGACGGGAGGTGTGGTGCTATGGTGTGCCGTGGGAGAGGCCGGACCGCCGGCGGCGTACACGACCGAGCATCCGATCACAATCGACGCGACCGTGTTGGATCCTCCGTCCTGGTGGCAGGTCCCCGGCGTTACGCCGTCGATCTACAATTCGGATCCGGAATCGATGGACGCGTACAAGACGACGGACAAGCGGACGCTGGCGCTGAAGCCGGGGAAGTATAAGTTCGTGAGTTTTACGTTTGATTTTCCGTTCTCGGTCAATCTGGAAGGGAAGATCGAGTTCGCGGCATCCCTGGACCAGTGCGTGGGTGGGCGTGGTACGCAAACATTGCTTGTACGCTGTAAACGGACGTATCCGCACGGGGGAGAGCCCGATTACAAGTACTAACGAAGCACCTTTCCGCACCCGTGGGATAGAGGAATCGTCATGGCTCAGACATTAGAATTGCTCTTGGATGCGCTCGAAGACGTGGACGACGCCACGCGCGAGGAAGCGGCGAAGGCCTTGGCGGAGTTGGCCGATCCCAAGGGCTTGGAGGCGCTGATCGGCGCCTGTAGTGACGAATACTGGTCCGTTCGCGCCCACGCCGCTTGCGGGATCGCGAAGCTCGGCGGTCAAAAGGCCGTCGAGGCGCTGGTGACTCTGTTCGACGATCCCATCATGGAAGTGCGCAACCAAGCCGTGGAATCGGCCGCCCGCATGGGAGCCGCCGTGCTGGATCGGATGCTTACGGGGTTGAAGGACGAGCGGTGGCGTGTCCGAGAGCATGCAGCCAAGACGTGCGGTGAAATTCGGGATCCCAGAGCCGTCGACGCCTTGATGGTCGCCTGCCGTGACCGCGACGGAGCCGTGAAGAGTGCCGGAGCGGAGGCTCTGGGAAAGATCGGCGATCCGAAAGCCGTCCCCGCCCTGATCAAGCTGTTCCGCGACACGTCCAAGATCGTCCGAGAGACAGCGGGAACCGCGCTCGTCTATATCGGGCCGCCGTCCGTGGATCCGCTCATCGCATGTTTTGCCGATAAGGATTTTGTCGTCCGCTGTCACGCGGCGCGCGCCTTGGGCGGTATGACGACCGACTACCAAATCGGCAGGACCTGGGTGAGGGAGCCCAAGGTCGTCGAGGCCCTCATCGCTGCCCTCAAGGATGCGGACCGCGCCGTGCGCGAGGATGCGACTATCGCGCTCGGCATGATCGGCGATCCTCGCGCGATCGATGCGCTGATCGAGGCGATGAAGGATGGAGCGGTCAAACGGCATGCGATCGCGTCGCTCGGCATGATCGGCGACCCACGAGCCCTCCCTCCTGTGCTCGATGCGCTGAAAGGAAAGGGGATCCGACAGGACGGCACGCCGACTCCCGGGTGCATCGTCAGCGAGGACGCGTTCATTAAAGAAGCGGCCGCCACGGCATTGGGACAGTTTCGCGATCCCCGGGTCATCCCCGATTTGATCATGTTGCTGAAGGACGGTGTGTTGCGCGAGAAGGCCAGCGCGGCACTGGCCGCGATCGGCGACACCGCCATCGAACCCTTGATCGCCTTCCTATACGACCCGAAGGCGTCCGAGGTCGCGTCGGAGGGCGAACGAGTCCTGTCTTATGCGTCGGTCCGTCTCAGCGCCAAAGATGCGTTGCGGCAACTGGTGATGGAGACGCTGGAGAAGCTCGGGTGGACCTTGCCTCAGGAAGATTCGGCGGTCGATTCCAGCAACGTGGACAATGCGCGGGTCGATCTCCCGCTTGGGGTCGGCGGCAGGTTCGGACCGTCGGGAGATTTTGCCAAAGGCAGCAGCTGAACGCTGCTCCCCGCCACTCCTTCGGCGCAGACATAACGACGCTCACGCCGCGAGATTGCACGGACGTCGCAGGCTTTCGTCCCCTCTGCAATCACGCCGGGTGGGCGTCTTCGGACCTCCGACTATACGAGCCTGATGCTGCTGCCTCACGGCGATGCCGTCTGTGTCGGGCGTCTTCTTTCCGTCCTTCATGTTCGTGATGGTAGCTTGTCCCCTCGTAGGGACCGACCGTTCCTCTCGCATCGACGTGGATCACCGTAACGCCGGGGATCGTTCCCTCGGCGTTGTCGGCGGTCTTGTCGTTCCCGGTCAACGGACTGGGGCCTCGCAGTCCCACAAAGACCTAGAAGACGTATTGGTTGTCCGGAGCGACATCCGTCAGATCCGGAGCCTGGTCGTGGTTCCCCTCGGAGACCAGATCGTCCAAACCGACACTTTACTCAGCGTGTCGATGATCTCAATATTGTTGCCGGCACGACCCGCGCTCCGGAGGTAGCCCCCGATGGCCGCCGTGCTTCAGAGATTGTTCGAACCGTCCGGTCCGGCAGTGGGTCAGGTTGCCATCCAGACGCACTGAAGTCTGTCATTCTCGCGGAAGCGG
Organism: Nitrospira sp.; assembly: GCA_029194535.1. Lineage (NCBI taxonomy): Bacteria > Pseudomonadati > Nitrospirota > Nitrospiria > Nitrospirales > Nitrospiraceae > Nitrospira > Nitrospira sp. The sequence continues at coordinate 523,710 of JARFXR010000001.1, forward strand.
GAATCCAGTCAAGACCTTCTCTTCAGCAGTTAGTCGTGATCGAGGACTGGATGCCCGCCTTCGCGAGCATGACGCAAGAGGAAACCGACCCACTACCTCCTGCGCGGTTCCGTTGACCCTGCGAAAATGCCTGTGTTAGGCTCACTGATTCGCAAGAGGAACAACAATGGCCGATGCGGTTGCCGAGCAGATCGCGGCGCTCAAAGACGGGGATTGGGCTATTCGCGAGGAAGCCGCCGCGATGCTGGGAACGCTGCGAGATCCGCGCGCCGTGGTGCCGTTGGTGTCGATGTTGCGGGACTCGGATCGCGCGGTGCGCGAGGCGGCGATCGGGGCGTTGACCGCCATCGGGGCGCCTTCAGTGCCGGCTCTCGGGCTCTGTCTTTCGGATCCCCATCTGGCGGTACAGGAAGCCGCGTCTGCCGTGCTGGCTTGCATCGCCGATGAGCGGGTCCTGGCCCCGCTGCTGGCCGCACTCGGTAACAAGGATTGGATCGTCCGGATGCACGCGGCCAAGGCCGTGGGCCGCATGAAGAATCCGGAGGCCATCGATCCGTTGATCCCGCTGCTGCAGGACAAGGTAAAGGCGGTTCGCGAAGAAACGACGGCGGCGCTGGTCGTCATCGGGGATGCGGCCATCCCTTCGCTGCTCGCGGCACTGGGAGACACCGATTGGTTGGTCCGCCTCCATGCGGTGGAAGCGCTGGGGAAGATGAAGTCGCCGGCGGCGGTCGAGCCGTTGTTGTCGGCGCTGTTCAATGATCGCGATGCGGCGGTTCGGGAAGATATCGTACGGGCCCTGGGTCAGATCGGGGACGGCCGCGCGGTCGAATTCCTGATGATGGTCATGAAAGAATCGGGGCTGCGCCTGCTGGCCGTGGAAGCTCTGGGTCAGATCCGAGATCCGCGCGCGGTGCCGGTGTTGATCAAAGTGTTGGAAGGCGCCGATCAGCCAGCAGACTCACGCGTCATCGCCGGCTGCGGAGACAACTGGAACGAGGAAATGGTGACGATGGGGGCTGCGGCGCGGGCGCTCGGCGCTCTGGGGAACGATGCCGCCATTCCCTCGCTGATCAAGGCCTTGCGCCATACGATGACGAGAGCAGAGGCCGCCGGCTCATTGGCATGCTTCGGGGCCAAGGTCATCGCTCCGCTGCTGACGTTCCTGTCGCAGGAGACGGATGACAATCTCCGCTTTCACGTGAACGAAACCTTGACGAAGGTCGGCTGGAGGCCGGGTCGCGTGTAGGACATGGTCAAGTCCGTGCAGGGATGCCCGGAGAAGCGACGCACCGGGCCGCCGAGGGTCGTGGTTTGATATGTCGAAGGAAAGTATTGAAACGCTCGTCGCCGAACTGATCCACGAGGAAGATTGGCGGCGCATGCGGGCGACGGCGGCCTGCTTGGCGGGAGGTCCGAAGGCGGTACAGGCCCTCGTCGAAGCCTTACATTCTGGACCTCCCGCGTTGAAACAGGAGGCAGCGGCGATGTTGGCCCGGATCAAGGACCCGCATGCCGGTGTGGCATTGGTCGGCTTGCTGGAGGACGGAGAGGAAGCCGTGCGAAAGTCGGGCGCCACGGCGCTGGAACAGATGGCCGGCGTGCTCGATACGGAGACCGCGACCGCGTTGGTTGCGCTACTTCCAAAAACCGAGGGAGGAGAAACCAAGCGCCTCGTCACCCATCTGGTTGGAGCGATTCCGACCGCCGTCGTGCCCCTATGCCAGATGATGAAACATTCCGATCCCGAAGCACAGGTGACCGCCGCGTTGATGCTGGATCACTTGCTGGATCCTCGATCCGTCGATGCGTTCATCGATGCAATGGGCCAGCCTGCAGTCCGCGACATTGCGGCCGGCACGCTGAGAAAGCTTGGCGCCATCCGGGAGCGGATCGACGAGACGTTCAATGTATTGCGGAACGTCGAGGGCGCCAGTGAGCGGGAAGAGGCTCGGATGGCGACGGTGGTGGACCTGCTCGGGATCGGCCGCCCGGCGGTGGAGATCCTGATCGAATACCTCGAAGATGAGGATTGGCTGGTACGCGAAGCCGCGGCGGATTTGCTCGGAAAGATCGCGGACGTGCGGGCGGTCGAGCCTCTGATGCGGCGACTCCAGCACGACAAAGATACGGGAGTGAAGGAGCTGGCCATCAAGGCACTCGGGCTCATCGGTGACGCGCGTCCCACAACCCTGTATCTGGAAGCCATTCCGATCAGGCCTCTGCGCGTCTATGCGATGGAGGCGCTCGCGAAAATCAAAGACGTCGAAGTCTTGCGGCCTCACAAGGATCTCTTCGATCGACTGCGGACGGATCGTGACGGCCTGGTGGCGTACAATGCCGGGTTGATCTCCGACAAGCTGGAAGCGCTGACCGCCGCACCTGCCGAAGGCCAGGAAGGACAGAGCCATGACTGAAGGGAACCAGCCGGATCGGATCGAACAATTGATCAGCGCGCTGCGGGACGACAACGAAGCGCTGAGGGACCATGCGATCGCGAGCTTGAGCCAGGTGGGAGAGGAAGCGATCGGTCCGTTGATCGGACTCATGGCCGACGAGGACGTGTTGATTCGGGAGGCCGCCACGACCGCGGTGGTTCGGATCGGGCCAGCCGCCGTCGGGCGGCTGATCGATGCGGTTGAAGACGACGAATGGGCGATTCGAGAGCAGGCGGCCTCGGGACTGGGCAAGCTGAAAGATCCCCGCGGGGTCGAACCCTTGGTGAAGGCGCTCAAGGACAAAGACGGCGCCGTCCGGACGGCTGCGGTGTGGGCGCTTGAGCGCATCGGCGATTCCCGCGCGGTTCCGGGCTTGGTGGACGCGCTCACGGACAGCACGTTGCGGGAAGATGTCGCGCGTGTCTTGAAGAAGATCGGGGATTCGAGGGCGGTCGACGCGCTCATCGAGGGGTTGCTGGGCAACAATTGGATGGTACGGCGTCATGCGGCCGAGGCACTGGGAAAAATCGGTGATCAGCGCGGAGTCGGCCCCCTGATCGAATCGTTAAAGGACGAGGACTGGTTGGTGCGGAGGAATGCGGCCGAATCGCTTGCGCGTCTGGGGGCGAAACAGGCGATCGACCCGTTGCTTCCTCTGCTCGAAGACGAAAATACGATGGTGCAAGAAACCGTGGAAGGGGTACTGGCAAGCCTGGGGTGGAAATCGGTCTCCTAGCCCCGTACCGGGTCACCCTCGACGGTGCAGATACGCAGGACAATCTGTGAACCTCCACTCCCGAGCAAAGGATATACATCATGGCGGATGAAGCTCCGGTGAAATTGATTCAGATCGGTCCCAAGGGTGGGGCCAAGAAGGACGGGTTCAATCTCGTCACGGAACGGGTCGTCGCGGTCAATCCCGAGGCCAAACAGGTCGAAGTGGAGCTCTTGGCCTATGACGGCAAGACCGTGCTTCTGGACGTCGACGAGGAGGCGCTGGAAGAACTCAAGCAGCTGAAGGTCGGAGACGGCGCCACGATCCGCGTCATCGAAGAAGGCGGCCGGCGTGTCGCGAAGGGCTTTCGCATCCGCCCGAAAGATCCCACCGCGGCCCGCGCTGACGCCATGCTGCTCGATTTGAAGGACAGTCACTGGCTCAACAGAAAGTATGCGGCGGAGGTGTTGGGAGAGCTGAAGGAGGCACGGGCGGTCAGGCCTCTGGTGGACGCATTGACGGACGAGGTCGGGGATGTCCGGCAGCGTGCCTATGATTCGCTGATCAAGCTCGGAGGGGCGGCAGTCTCTTCGCTTGTGCCGCTGCTTGTCTCCGAGGAAGATGAACTGCGCCAGTCCGTGACCGAGATCATCCGCAAAATCGGCAAACCGGCGGTCGAGCCGCTGGCCACCGCTCTGGTGGAGGCTGACGATCGATTGAAAACGCGCATCTTGAAGGTGTTGGATCGAATGGGATACAAGCCGAAAGCGAAGGAAGAGGAGAAGGCCGAGGTGCCCCGCCTCACCTAGCCGTTATTCGCCTGGCCGGCGGGCTCCTTGGGTGCTCGTCCCACCGAAATGTGGTGGAATCCAAAGCTCGTGACCCGGCTCGACTCATAGACATTGCGGAGATCGATGAGCACCGGTTTCCGCATGATGGTCTTCAGCTTCACGAAGTCGAGATTCCTGAACTCATTCCATTCAGTCATCAAAATCAGCGCATCCGCTCCGGTCGCTGCGTCATAAGGATCCTTGCAGGGAATCAGGCCCGGCAGCGTGTGCGCCGCTTCTTCGAGCGCGGCCGGGTCGTAGCCGCGCAGGCTGGCTCCCGATTGCATCAGTGCCTGGGCGATGGCCAGCGCCGGCGCCTCGCGCAGGTCGTTGGTGTTCGGCTTGAAGGAAAGCCCAAGCATGGCGATCGTCGAACCCTTGGTCATACCGAGCGCAGCCGCGATTTTTTCGATCATGCGTTCCCGTTGCTGCGAGTTGACCGTGGCGGCTGCACTGGCAATCTGCATCGGATAGCCGGCTCGGTCTCCCATCTGCACCAACGCGGCCAGGTCTTTGGGAAAACAGGATCCCCCGAATCCCGGGCCGGCGTGCAGAAACTTGGACCCGATGCGGTGATCCAAGCCCATTCCTTTCGACACCATCTGGACATCAGCTCCGACCCGCTCACACAGGGTGGCGATTTCATTGATGAACGAGATTTTTGTCGCCAAGAAGGCGTTCGACGCGTATTTGATCATTTCCGCGGTCGGAACATCGGTGACCACGAAGGGCGTCTCAATAAGATAGAGGGGCCGATACAGATCCTTCATCACGCTCGCCGCTTGCTCGCTCTCGGCGCCGATGACGACCCGGTTGGGACGCATGAAATCCTCGATGGCTGATCCTTCCCGGAGAAATTCCGGGTTCGAGGCCACATCGAACAAGACCTTTTTGGGCTGGTTCGCGCTGATCACCTTCTTGAGCAACTCTCCCGTGCCGACGGGGACGGTCGATTTCGTCACGATGACCTTGTAAGACGTCATGGTTCGAGCGATGCCTCGGCCGACCTCCTCGACATAAGAGAGATCGGCCGATCCGTCCTGTTTCGGGGGGGTGCCTACGGCGATGAAGATAACCTGCCCATGATCAACAGCTCGTGTCAGATCGTTCGTAAAACTTAATCGGCTCTGACCGATTCCCTTGGCGACGAGTTCGGTGATGCCTGGCTCATAGAACGGCACGTCGCCCTTCTCCAGCCGAGCGATCCGTTTTGCGTCCGTGTCCATGCATAGGACATTGACGCCGAATTCAGCAAAACAGGCTCCCGTGACCAGCCCGACGTATCCCGTTCCGATGACACTGATCTGCATGTCCTCTCCTCCATCAGCGGTGATTCCGAGACGAAATGGAGTATAACTTTCTTCCTGCGAGCGGGCAACGTATGCCGGAAAGTTGGTAGTGAGTGGGTTCCTGTTGCGTCATGCCCCGGAAGGCGGGCATCCGCTGCTCGATCCAGACTCAATGCTGAGGAGAAGGCCTTGACCGGATTCCCGCTACCGCGGGAAGGACAAACTTCAGTGCGGCTGATGGCAACCAGACCCACGAACGGAAAGTCAGCCGTCCGGCGACAGGCAGGCGATTCATTGACAGCTTTGGGCGGCTCTGCGTAGTATGAGCGCCCTCGATTCGCAAGGCCAAGAAGCCCGATGCCATTCTTCTCTCGTCCGTTGAATGTTCGGCATGAAGTCGTCGCATAACTCCTCTCATATCCCTCGCTGGTTCCTGCTGCTTACCGCCTTCATCACCGGCGCCGTCGTCATGGCGCTGGAAATACTCGGCAGCCGTTTGCTGGCGCCGGTGTTCGGCAATTCGCTCTTTGTCTGGGGAGCGCTGATCGGAGTCATACTCGCCGCCATGAGCAGTGGCTATGCTTTCGGCGGCTGGATGTCCGACCGATACCGCGGCGCGAGAGTACTGGCCTGCCTGCTGTTGTTTTCCGGCGCATGGACTTTTCTGATTGCCTGGCTGAGTCAGCCGGTGTTGTTCAAAGTGGCGGCAGCGATCGAGGATCCTCGCTGGGGACCCTGTGCTGCGGCCGGGCTCCTGCTTGCGCCTCCTGCATTCGGACTGAGCGGGGTGCTGCCGGCGATGTTGCGACTGGCAGTGTCCGATCTCACCTATCTTGGTCGTCACACGGGCCGGATGATCGCATTGTCGACCGTAGGAAGTTTGGCGGGAACCTGGGGTACCGCATTTTTTTTCCTGTCCTGGATCGGGAGTCATGCGCTTGTCGGGTGGTTGGGCGCCATTCAAGTCGGGCTCGGGTTCTGGTGGTTGCTCACGGGCACGGCGACGGGATCGCTCACCGTCGGGACGTTGGCGTTGGCCATGGTCGGACTTGGAGTCGGCGCGATCAATCCTGTCGAGATGCTCAAGGCTCCGGTCTACCAGGAGGACAGCCCCTACCAACAGGTTCGTATTCGGGATGACGATTTGTTTCGCTACCTGATACTGGATCGAACGTTTCACGCCGTCATGTGGAAGGCCGAACCGATCACGCTATTTCTTCCCTATAGCCAGTTGATGGTGGCCTCCTTGGCCTGGGTGCCCGAGCCGAAGCGAAGCTTGATTTTCGGCCATGGCGGCGGGTCCATCGCCAAGTGGCTGGCTCATCGATGGCCCGGATTGGAACTGGACGTGGTGGAGTTCGACCCCGTCGTGGTGCGGATGGCCGAGGAGTTTTTCGCGTATCAGGCGCCGCCTCAGCACCATGTCTATGCCCGCGATGCTCGGGTGTTTCTGAACGGCACGAAGGAGGTTTACGATCTGATCTGGGTGGATGCGTTCGCCCGCCATATGATTCCCTTCCACTTGACCACCAAGGAATTTTTCGCGGCGCTACGCGCGCATCTGAAACCCAACGGGGTACTGGCAGTGAATCTGGCCTCCTCAGGAGAGGGAGGGGATGTTCTCAGAGCCAGCGCGGTGGTACAGACCATGAGAGAGTCATTTCCAACGATCCAGACCTATGCGGTCAAAGGTCCATGGCCGTCACTGAAGAAGGCTGAGAATCTCATTTTTTTCGCCGGTCTGCCTATCGAGAGTCAGACCGCGGAGAATTTGGCGGCCAAAGTCGCAGCCATGGTTGAGCACCAACGCCTCCCTACGGAATCAGTCGCTCTCCTGAGCACCCGTCGCTCCGAGCCCTGGGGGCCGGGAGTAATCCTCACGGACGATTATGCGCCGTATGACCTCCTGATCGGTTCGAACGTCCAAGAGAGTCGCGTTGAGTGAACAACCAATTAAAACCTTGAATCTAGGGCGGTTGCCCTGTTGATACACCACTCGGTCTCCCTGGTCGTGGTCTCGTCAGACTACTTGATTAACGTTCTTGCTTCCCTTTTCCCCCCTATGATATAAGGAGCCCTCCTTGAGAGCGATATGACGATAAGATTCAATCAAAGTACGCAGTTGAGTGGTCGTCGGACCGGTCAAGGCTACCTGATCCGAGCGGTAGTTATTTACCAACCTAATCACATCTCTTCTTATTTTTAAGGAGGTAGGTCATGGGCAAGACGATGTTCGGGGTCTTCTTCGGCCTCGTGATGGTTATTGCTGGGGCGTCGGCGGCGTTGGCGCACCAGGCGGGCGGAGTCGAAGTCGGTGACTGGGAAACCGGTTCCGTGGTCGGTCAGCCGTTCAAAGAATTGGACGTGGACGCAGAACTCTATTCAGTCGCAATCGGAAACATGAAGACCTGGTATCCCCCGACGACCGTGATCGACTTCAAAGTGCGGCCGGGACGTCCGGTCCTGCTCAAGGTCACGAACAACGATACCACGGAGCACGGGTTCCAATTGACCGATACGACGACGCAGGCTGCGCCGACCGCGGTGAATGCCAAGCTCGTCCTGAAGCCTGGGGAGACGAAATACATTGGCATCCCCACCAGCGATCTGTTTTATGCCACGATGGGGAATACCCTCGGCTATCGGTGCCACCTTCATCCGGCTCACGTCGGTGGCAAGCTCGTCATGATCAAGTAGTCCACGTCATACCGTCGGTAAAATGACAACGTCCCCGCCGCTGGAAAGCGGCGGGGACGTTGTGTTTCAACGCTGCTCTTCCGCGGTTCAAGCCTCTTCTTCAGCCTTACATTCCGCGCCGGGTTCAATGGGGATGTTCTGTACGCCTTTGAGTTCTCCCGCCACGATCAGGAGCAGGAAATGATCCAAGTGGGGCTCCATGCTGCGCCGTTCCGTCACAATCGTATGGACGTCCACGATCATTTCATCTCCGTCCCACTGAGTCTCGTTAATGACCCAATAGTGAGTTGTCGCCTCGGGGAATTGACGGGCGACGAATTTCTCGATGATCACTCCGACATCACCGGTGCTCGCCTGGGAATGGGATGGCAGAGCGAGAAGTCCGAGCAGCGCGATCAGCACAAGCAATTGACGTCCCATGATTTACCTCCATGGGATAGGGCGGGAATGAAGCCTCCTCCTCAGGAGGGGCACGTGAACCTCTCTCCTCAGGATTTTACTGCGTGGCACGAGGGAAGTCCACGAATTGTGGTGGGTTGTCGTTTAGGAGAGGCATTGAAAGGCCCCGCGACTCGGTAAGCCACGGGGCCCAGGATTCAGTGATCGGTAGCAAAAGATGACTAGTTGCGCACTCCGCTCCAGACCTTCGCCGGGTCGATCGTCTTGTCCGGATTCAGCGTCTTCGCCTTTTCGAGCAACACATCCGTTCCTTCCGGATAGGCTGGATCGGAGATACAGCAATTGTCGACTGGGCAGACCGCGGCGCATTGGGGTTCATCGAAATGTCCGACACATTCGGTGCACCGGTCGTGGGTGATCACGTAAATATTGTCGCCGACTCCCTGGCCGTCTCCTACATGGTTTCCCTTCGTTTCCGCATCGCTACGGGTTTCGAAGATTGCCTCGTTCGGACACTCAGGTAGGCAAGCTCCACAGGAAATACATTCATCAGTAATCAACAGTGCCATGACCCTCGCCTCCTTCTCGCCTCGGTGAAACAGCAAACAAACACAATTGACAAGCCCGCCACACCACGACATAGTGGCACGACAGCTGTGGCGCATTCTATTCTGTCGCTCTTTTCCAAGTCAACAGAACGGAGTCGGTTAGAAGGCCTAGATACGGTAATATGATGGGCCTTTGGGCCCAGTTACCTCGAAAAGGACAAAAGGACAACGGCACTCAGCGTTACCATGCCCGCACCTCAGCCGATCGACCGAGCACAATGGAAAACGCGGATCATCACGCTCGCGCTGTTGGCGATTCTGCTCATGAGTCTCTCGACCTTTCTGATGCAGCGTGAGGACACGAAGACGATCATCGTGACCTTTCCAACCGGAACAGAGTTGGAGGCCGAGGTGGCGGATACACCCGAAAAGCTGCTCTTCGGCTTGGCCTTCCAAGAGGCATTGCCCCCGAATGGAGGAATGATCTATATCTTTGAGCAAGCGGGAGCGCATCGGGTGACCACAAAGGAGTACCGATTCTCCGTCGATTTGATCTGGATCGATGAACGGCATCAGGTCGTCCAACTGCTGGAAAAGGTCGAACCCTGTCGGAAGGATCCCTGCCCTTGGTACGGCCCTCCGCCTGTGGCGGTCCGCTATTTGATCCAAGCAGAAGCCGGTTTCATCAAGGAGAAGGGTGTCGCGGTTGGGGATGAGTTGAAGTACACACTCCGCATGTAATGTTAGGAAATGTGCGGGCGGCGTTGCTCTGACCGATCGGGGCGACTGCTTCACAGCCGGGGAGATGAGGCCGTGACCATGGAAGGATTTCAGCCGGTCGGCTCCGTCGAGGATATTCCGCCGGGGCGATCCAAGGTCGTGAACATCAACAATCGTGCAATCGCCCTGTTCAATGTCGAAGGGCAGTACTTCGCCATCTATAACATTTGTCCGCACGAAGGTGGGCCGTTGAACGAAGGGCGCGTGAAAGGATTTGTCGTATCCTGTCCTTGGCATGACCTGGCCTTCGACATTCGAAACGGGCAGGGAACCGACGGGGGCGGCTATTGCGTCGGCAGCTACGAAGTCCGGGTGCTGGAGGGAGAGATTTTCGTCGGCCCCCGTCGCAAGACGTGACTCTGACCGAAGAACCGTCTCCGTTCACGGATGTGAGAGGGCAGTATCGCGCATGACGACGAGTCAAGATGAGGGGAGCGGCCAAGCGAACGCGGGTGTCAAGGCGATTCTGGCCGTCGTCGGCCGGCCGATCACCATTCATTTATGGGAAGATCGAACGCGTGGAGAGCAGTGGGTACCCACTTACGACGCCGCGGCGCTCGCGTTGCTCGGGGATGACTATCTCCGCATCGCCGGAAACAACGCAGTGGACAACGGGACAAGAACGTTCGAGTTTCAACCGATCAAGCCCGGCAACGTGCAAATCGTCTTCGAAAAGCGCATGGGATGGAAATTCACCGCGGAAGACCGGCGGGTGTTTTCCGTCATGATAGCCGGTGCCGAGCCACGGCGGGATTTCTGACCGTGCCGGAGGTGGCCTTTCTGAACGGACGATTCCTCCCCCTTGCCGACGCCGTGGTACCGATCGAGGATCGAGGATTTCAGTTCGGCGACGGAGTGTATGAAGTCATCCGCACCTATCGCGGCCGGCCGTTCGAAGCGGAGGCGCATCTCTCGCGCCTTGATCGGAGCGCCCAGGCGATTCAGCTGCAACAGCCGTATCCCCATGCCAGATGGTCGCAACTCATTCTGGAGGGAATCGAGCGGGCCGCCTATCGGGACAGCAAGATTTATCTGCAGATTACTCGAGGCGCGGCTCCGCGCGATCACGGCTACACCGCCGACCTCGTTCCCACCGTCGTGATGACGGTCCGTGAGTTGCAGCCGCTCGCCGAGTCTGTGAAGAGTCGCGGCGTGGCCGCGATGACGATGGACGATCTGCGTTGGGGGCGCTGTGATATCAAGAGCCTCAATCTCCTGGCCAACGTGCTCGCGCGCCAGCAGGCCAAGCAGGCAGGGATGTTCGAAACGATTCTGCTCAAAGACGGCCTTGTGACGGAAGGGGCCGTCAGCAATGTTGTTCTCGTTCGCGACGGATCGCTGGTCACGGCGCCGGAAGGACCGCGAATCCTTTCGGGGGTGACCAGAGAAGTGGTGCTGCGACTCGCTCGCGCCCGTGGCATTTCCGTCCATGAACGCTATCCCGCTCAGGCGGACCTGTTCGCTGCGGAGGAGGTCTTCCTGACCGGTACCACGGTCGAGGTTCTGGGAGTCGTCGAAATTGACGGCCAGGCGATCGGCTCCGGCCGGCCGGGCCCTGTGACCGGTCGAATCGCCGGGTGGTTTTCAGAGCAAACCGCCTGACCGTCCCCTTGCTTTGGCCAGGGTGACATGGTAAGGTGCTGCCGCGTAAAGTGGGCTCAGGCCCACTTTTTTGTTTGATCTGGTAGATAAACCAGCGAGAGAAACGGGGCTGAAGGAGTTGGTGAAAGAGTCCCGACCCGTCGTCGAACGCATCACAGAAGCGATCTCTCCCATCCTCTGGACGTTAGGGCTTGAACTCGTGGATGTCCTCTGTGTGGGGCAGGGGTCGCGGTCGGTGATCAGGGTGTTCATCGATAAGCCTGGGGGCGTGACCCTGAGCGATTGCGAGCGGGCTCACGTCGTGCTCGGGCCGGCGCTGGACGTCGCGGATCCGTTTCCCCACGCCTATACGCTCGAAGTGTCCTCTCCGGGCCTGGACAGACCATTCAAACGGATCCAGGACTATCGGCGGGCTATCGGGAAGGGGATCAGTCTCAAGCTCAAGGAACCTTGTGCCGGACAGTGGCGCATCGTCGGACGACTGACCGATGTGACCGAGCAGGTGGTGACGATCGCGGTTGCCGATCCACCTCCCGAGAGAATTCTGAACCTTGACCTCGAATCGATTGTGGAGGCCAAACTGGTAGTCACGTGGTAAGCGTTGGCGGATACAGCGGGGAGAGCGAGCGATGAATCGAGAACTCATTTCGGTGATCGACGAGATCGGGCGTCAAAAGGGCATCGACAAAACGAAAGTGATCGGCGCCATCGAAGCGGCACTGCAGACTGCAGCAAAAAAGCGATTCGGGCAGGCCGAGAATATTCAAGTCGAGATCGATGCCAAAACCGGCGAGATCTCAGTCGTCTCCAAGAAGATCATCGTCGATGCAGTGACGAATCCCAAGGCCGAGATTTCGCTCAAGGAAGCGAGGCAGTACGACAGCGAAGCGGAGGTGGGGGACGAGATCGGTTCGTTGATCGAAATGGACGAACTGGGACGCATTGCTGCCCAGACTGCGAAGCAGGTCATATTCCAGAAGGTCCGCGAGGCGGAATGGGAAGCAGTCCAAAAGGAGTACTCGACCAGACAGGGCGATCTGGTCAACGGCATCATCCTCGGAATGGAGCGCCGCAACTATCTGGTCGATCTCGGCAAGACCGAGGCGGTGCTCCCGATCCAAGAGCAAATCCCCCGAGAAACTTATCGTCGGGGTGATCGGGTCAAAGCTATGTTGCTGGAAGTTCGGCGGACCCCGAAAGACGTTCAGGTCATCCTCACCCGCAGCCACCCGCAGTTCGTCTCGAAGCTGTTCGAATTGGAAGTACCCGAGGTCATGGAAAAGATCGTGGAGATCAAGGCGGTGGTGCGCGAGCCGGGCGATCGGACCAAGATCGCCGTGACGTCACGGGAGAAGGCGGTTGATCCGGTCGGCGCGTGCGTCGGCATCAAGGGCTCGCGGGTCCAGGCCGTGGTCAGAGAACTGCGGGGCGAGAAAATCGACATCATCACCTGGACGATGGATCCGCGGGTGTTCATCGCCGAAGCGCTGAATCCGGCCACCATCGAAAAGGTCGGTGTGGATGAGGAGAAGAAATCCGCCCTGGTCGTCGTGGCCGATTCCCAGTTGTCCCTGGCGATCGGTAAGAACGGACAGAACGTCCGTCTGGCCGCCCGGCTGACCGGCTGGAAAATCGACATCATCAGCGCCACGGAGTATGAGAAGGAAAAGGCGGAGCGGGATCGAGAAATCAAGGCGGCGCTGGCGGAGGAGGCTGAAGCGCAGCGGCAACAGGAAGAGGCTCGACAACAGGAGAAAGCCCAGGCCGAGGCCGGAGAATAAGGCTGTAGTACCGAGACCGGGAATGAGCTGGGCGTAAGATCGATATGCGCGTCTACGAATTGGCGAAACAGCTTGGGATGGAGAATCGGGACCTGATTCCTGAACTCAAGCGAATGGGGATTGCGGTGGCCTCGCACAGCAGCGCGTTGGAGGACGAGGCCGTCCACAAGGCGTTGGAGAAACTGGGGCCCAAACATAAGTTCTCCACGAAGGAAGCAGAGGGAGGCCGAGGCGACCGCCACCGCGACACCGATCATCAGTCGGTGAGCGGGAGGGCCGGCGGAGCGCCTGTAGAGGAAGCGGCCAAGCCGGATAAGCGCCGCATTCTCATCAAGCGAAAAAAGACTGACGATGCGCCGGCCGAGGAAGCGTTCGTGCCGGTCATCGCCGTTCCTTCCTCCGGGACGGTATCGGAGTCGACGCTCCCGCCGCCCGCCACGCCTTCCCATCTTGAAGGTTCTCCTGTATCCCTCCCCGAGCCGCAGCCTGTGAGCGGAGCAGCCCCGCAGGTCCCGGCGTCTCTCCAGGGACAGACGGTTCAGGCCAAGCCCCTGGTCCCGGTTGGCGACGCGGTCACAGGCAAGAAGAAAGCGTTGGAGGAACTCCAGGCTGAAGGCCTCAAGGATAAGTTGAAGAAGGCCAGGAAGCCGGGACGCCCGAGAGAAGAAGACGACGTGCGGGTGCGGGAGGATGCCGCGCGGTGGCAGGATCTTCGCGCCATTCCCGTTCAGCGGCGTGAGGATCGGGCTCGTCACGTTCACCACAGCGCACCTGGAGAGATTACGAAGCCGCGCAAGAAGAGCGTGAAACTCTCGCCAGGGACCACGGTCAAGGACTTTGCCGAGTTGATCGGACAACGACCGGCGGACATTGTGCGCAAGCTCATGGACATGGGGCAAATGCTGACCTTCAATCAGCCCATGAATACCGACGTCGCGCTCATGATCGCCGAGGAAAGCGGCATCAGGGTGGATATTTCGGTCGAAAAGGCGGGAGAAGAATTGCTGGAAGATCTCGTTTCAACCGAGGGTGAGGGACGTCCGGAGCCGAGGCCGCCGGTGGTGACCATCATGGGTCATGTGGATCACGGGAAGACCTCGTTGCTTGACGCGATTCGCGAAACCAAGGTGGCGGAGGGTGAAGCCGGCGGGATCACTCAGCACATCGGGGCCTACACGGTGACCGTGCGCGGGAGGCTGGTGACCTTTCTGGACACTCCCGGACACGAAGCGTTTACCGCCATGCGCGCGCGTGGCGCCAAAGTGACCGACATCGTCATCCTCGTGGTGGCGGCCGACGATGGGGTTATGCCGCAAACCATCGAGGCCATCCACCATGCCAAGGCCGCGGGTGTCCCGCTCATTGTCGCGATGAATAAGATCGACAAGCCGACCGCCAATCCGGATCGTGTACGAAACGCGTTGTCCGAGCACGGCCTCATTTCCGAGGCCTGGGGCGGAGACACTATCATGGTGGAAGTGTCTGCCAAGCAGAAGACGGGTCTCGATCAGCTGTTGGAAATGATCCTGCTCCAGGCCGAGATCTTGGAACTGAAGGCGGATCCGCACGTGTTGGCGAAGGGCGCCGTAGTCGAGGCCAAGCTTGAGCGGGGTCGTGGGCCGGTCGCCACCGTTCTGATACAGAACGGCACGTTGCACGTCGGCGATGTTTTCGTTGTGGGCTCCTTCAGCGGCAAGGTGCGGGCGTTAATCAGCCATACCGGCGTCAAGGTGGAGGAGGCAGGTCCATCCATCCCTGTCGAAGTAATCGGGTTGCCCGGGGTTCCCTCCGCCGGTGATGTCTTTCAAGCCGTTAAGGATGAACGGGTGGCGCGCGAGATCGCCGAGGATCGTGCGCGCAAGCAGCGGGCCGCCGAATTGGCGGGCTCGGGGAAGGTATCGCTCAACGATCTCTTCGCCAAGATTCAGGAAGGATCGGTCAAGGAATTGGCCTTGGTTATCAAAGCGGACGTCCAAGGGTCGTCCGAAGCGCTGGCTGCGGCCATTGAAAAACTCCCCACCGAGCTCGTGAAGCTGCGCGTCATTCATAACGGCGTCGGCGGCATCACCGAATCCGACGTCCTGTTGGCCGCGGCTTCGAATGCCATCATCATCGGGTTCAACATTAGGCCGGAGACCAAAGCGTCCGTGTTGGCCGAAAAGGAAGGCGTCGACATCCGACTCTATACCATCATTTACGAGGCCTTGGCCGACATCAAGGCCGCGATGGAAGGTCTGCTGGAGCCGACACTCAAGGAGCGCATCCTGGGGCGCGCCGAAGTGCGTCAGGTCTTCACAGTTTCCAAAGCCGGAACGATCGGCGGGTCGTACGTGGTGGATGGCACGATCACGCGGGCCAGCGCCGGCGTCCGTGTCATCCGTGACAATGTGGTGGTTTATCAGGGAAAGTTGGGATCGCTCCGCCGGTTCAAGGACGATGTGCGTGAAGTGCAGCAGGGGTACGAGTGCGGTATCGGAGTCGAGAATTTCAACGATATCAAGGCCGGAGATATTATCGAGGCCTACGCGATCGATAAGATCGCGGTCAAACTCTGAGCCGCAAGCCGCCGCCGCGGATATGATCGTCGGGATTTGCACGGTTGAGCTGTTCATTTCAGATTCCCGGTCCTTGAAAGATAAGCGTCGGGTGCTTCTACGCCTGAAGGATCGCCTGCACGGGCAGTTCAATCTATCCGTGGCGGAGGTCGACGGACAGGATCTCTGGCAGAAGACCGTCTTGGGTTTGGCGTGTGTGACGAACGAGGGACGACACGCCAATCAGGTCTTGGATCAGGCGTTGAATTTGATCCAGAACGATCCGGCGGTGGAGCTCATTCAGTCCAAGGTGGAGTTGTTGTAGAGACGGGTAAAAGACGATGACGAGGCCGAAGAGCGAATACAGCCGGGCAGACCGCGTGGCCGACCAGATCCGCATGGAGGTGGCCGATATTCTAATGCGGAAGATCAAGGATCCGCGTGTGAAGTCGGTGACCGTGACGGATGTGGAACTCACAAGCGACCTGCGCATCGCCCGTGTTTTCGTGACGGCGCTGGGGTCCGACGAAGAAACCAGAGAGGTTTTTACCGGCCTGGCAAGCGTGGCCGGCTTTGTGCGTGGTGAATTGGGGCGCCGGCTGACGCTTCGATATCTTCCGGAGATCATTTTTGTGAAGGATGTGAGCGGGCCCAGAGGCGACCGCGTCTTGCGATTGCTTGACGAATTGCACGGACGAGATCCACAGGAACACGATTCATCGACCACGACCAATTCCTAGATGATGACGAATGTGGCGCAGAGTACCCTGGACGGTGTCCTGACCGTCAACAAGGAAGCCGGCTGGACGTCGCATGACGTGGTGGCCAAGATCCGACACGTTCTCGGGGGAGCCAAGGTTGGGCATGCGGGGACGCTGGACCCCGCCGCGACGGGGGTGTTGCCTGTCCTGATCGGTCGAGGAACGCGTATCGCCGAGTATCTTGTCGAGTGGGACAAAGAGTATCGCGCGGTGCTTCGCCTCGGTGAAACCACCGACACAGAGGATGCGACCGGTACCCTCGTGACTCGAGGGCGCACGGATCACGTGACGCCAACCGCCATTGAAGAGGTCGTGGTCCAGTTTCGGGGCGCCATCCAACAGGTGCCTCCGATGTATTCCGCCGTCAAGGTCGCAGGAGTCCCGTTGTACAAGTCGGCCCGTGCAGGAAGGACGGTTGCGAGGCAGGCGAGAACCGTCACGATTCACTCGCTCGACGTTCTCGAAATCGACGGACAGAATGTGACCCTTCGCGTCGTGTGTTCCAAGGGCACCTACGTGAGGACATTGTGCGCGGATATCGGAGCGGCGTTGGAAACCGGCGGGCATCTGCTGTCGCTGGAGCGCCGGCGTGTCGGACCGCTCACGTTAGATCAGGCTTCGACGGTTGACGAGGTGGCTTCTCGTTATGCGCTCGGCGATCTGGGAGAGACCGTCGTTTCCCTTGATCAGGCGCTCAGAGAGTTTCAGGCTGTGGTGGTGGACGGCCCGGCGGCTGAACGTGTGCGGCACGGGGCGCCGGTTCTGTTGAGGCACATTCGGGATTTGCCGGATTGTCGGCACGAGGTTGCGGCGTTGAGCAGACCGGTTCGTATCCATGACGTGGGGGGGCGGCTCCTAGCGATCGGGAAGTATCTCGTGCGGGGTGAGACGGTGCTGGCCGTCGAAAAACTGTTGATTGACCAAAACTAAGCAAGACGTAAGGAGAGAGAGGAGATTCATCCATGGCATTGTTGAAGGAAGCCAAGACCGAGTTGATCAGGCAGTATCGCCAGCATGACGGGGATTCGGGTTCGCCGGAGGTGCAGATCGCTGTGCTGACAAACCGGATCGGTTATCTGACGGAGCATTTCAAGCTGCACAAGAAGGACCATCATTCTCGGCGCGGCCTGCTTCAACTCGTCGGGCGCCGTCGCCGGCTCCTGGACTATCTCAGGGACGTGGACGAGGCTCGGTATCGGGCCGTCATCGACCGGCTGGGCATCAGAAAATAGTCGCGCGCACCAGCCTCAGACCAGTCGCACAGGTGAACACTGACATGGGCTCCGCTCGGACGGTGTTCGGAAATGCATGCTCAACGGCGAGTAGGAACGCTACTTTCCAGGATCATGTGCCTTCGAACTTTCCGCGTCGATTCCGAGTCCATCTCTGTGGGCATCTGTGGGGCACAACCATAAGGAGACCATAGATGGTACATGCAGTCGAACTCGACATTGCCGGCAGGACGTTGCGGCTCGAAACCGGACGGGTCGCCAAGCAGGCTGATGGCTCGATCTGGGCGTCGTACGGAGACACCGTGGTTTTGGCCACGGCGGTTGCGTCGCAGAACGCCAAGCCGGGGGTGGATTTTCTCCCCCTCACCGTCGACTATCAGGAAAAGGCCTATGCAGCCGGGAAGATCCCCGGGGGCTATTTCAAGCGTGAGGGGCGGCCGTCGGAGAAGGAAGTTCTGACGAGCCGATTGATCGATCGGCCGCTGCGTCCGCTGTTTCCAGAGGGGTATTATTTTGAGACCCAGGTGATCGCCTCGGTGTTGTCGGCGGATAAGACCGGCTCATCCGACGTCATCGGCATCACAGCGGCTTCCGCTGCATTGACCGTGTCGAACATCCCTTTCCTCGGGCCGGTCGCCGGCGTCAAAATCGGCCGTGTCAACGGGCAGTTCGTGGTCAATCCCGATCTGGAAACGCTCGAGCAAAGCGAATTGCATCTGGTCGTCGCGGGCACGGCCGAGGCCGTGATGATGGTCGAAGCCGGCGCCAACGAATTGCCGGAAACGACGATGTTGGCGGCGATCGAACTGGCCCATGCCGAGATCAAGAAGATCGTGGCGAAGATCAACGAGCTTCGGGTGCTGTCGGGCGACAAGTCGAAGCGTCCCGTGGTGACGGAGACGATCGATCCGGGTCTCGCGGGACAGGTCAAGGCGTTGGTCGCGCAGGGAATTCGCGACGCGATCATGATCCCGAACAAGACGGCGCGGCAGGAACGGTTGGATCTGATTCTAAAGGACGCGATCGAGAAACTGAAAAACCCGGATGACCCCAATCGCGAACGACACGTGAAGATCATATTCCATGGATTGGAATACACGGAAGTGCGGAACATGATTCTCGAGAAGGGGTCACGAGCCGATGGCCGCGGCCCCGGCGATATCCGCCCGATCACATGTGAAGTGGGAGTACTGCCCCGTACCCATGGGTCGGCGCTGTTTACCAGAGGCGAGACCCAAAGCCTCGCCGTCATCACGCTGGGCACCACGGACGATGAACAGCGCATTGACGCGCTCGAGGGCGAATATACCAGGACGTTCATGCTCCATTACAATTTCCCGCCATTCAGCGTCGGGGAGGCGAGGCCGTTGCGATCGCCAGGCCGGCGGGAAGTCGGCCATGGAGCTCTCGCTGAAAGGGCTCTCAAGCCGGTCATCCCCGGCAAAGACGTGTTCCCCTATACCTTACGTATTGTCTCCGACATTCTTGAATCGAACGGATCCTCCTCTATGGCGACCGTCTGCGGCGGCACGCTCGGCATGATGGACGCCGGGGTGCCGATCAAGGAGCCGGTGGCCGGTATCGCCATGGGACTCATCAAGGAAGACGACCGTGTGATGATACTGTCCGACATTCTCGGGCTGGAAGATCACCTGGGCGATATGGATTTCAAGGTGTGCGGTACCAGGCACGGCGTGACCGCGCTTCAGATGGACATCAAGATCGGCGGTATTACACCCTCCTTGATGCACCAGGCATTGGAGCAGGCCAAGACGGGACGGTTGCACATCCTGAACTGCATGCTCAAGGCGATCGGAGCCCCGCGACAGAACATGTCCGCGTTTGCCCCGCGCATCTTCACGATGAAAGTGAAGCAGGACAAGATTCGGGAAGTCATCGGCCCGGGCGGGAAGACCATCCGCGGCATCCAAGCCGATTGCGGAGTCAAGATCAATATTGAGGATACCGGCGTGGTCACAATTGCGTCCGTCGACGAGGCATCATTGGAGAAGGCAAAGGAACTGATCGGTCGGATCGTCGAAGAGGTGGAGGTCGGCAAAACCTACTTGGGGACCGTTCGAAAGATCATGGACTTCGGAGCGTTCGTCGAGGTCCTTCCCGGGACGGACGGCTTGGTCCATATTTCACAGCTCGCGCATCATCGGGTGAAATCCGTGGCGGACGAAGTAGCCGAAGGCGATCAAATCCTCGTCAAGGTATTGGAAGTCGATCGCCAAGGGAAGATCCGTCTGAGTCGCAAAGAAACGATGCCGGCTCCGACCGGAGCGGGAGCGAAGGATCAATCTGCCGGGTAAGCACGTTGTACCGCAAGCTCGTCCTCGACAACGGCATGCGGGTGGTGACCGAGCGGATCTCGACGCTCAAATCGGTCACAGTCGGGATCTGGGTCAACACCGGGTCCCGTGACGAACAGCCGTCGCAAGCCGGGTATTCCCACTTCATCGAGCACATGTTCTTCAAGGGGACGCGTTCACGTTCCGCCGCCGAGATCTCCCGTGAGATTGACGGTCTGGGCGGCGAGATGAACGCATTCACGACCCGCGAGACGACTACCTTCTACGTGAAGGTTCTGGATCAACAGCTGGAGCGTGCGCTCCAGCTCCTCTCCGACTTGTTTTACCGCTCGCAGTTCGACGCCAAAGAGGTTGAGAAAGAAAAACAGGTCGTGCTCGAGGAGATCCGCATGGTCCAGGATGATCCCGAGGACTATGTTCAAGAACTCCACATGATGCAGATTCTCGGGCATCACCCGCTAGGGCAGTCGATTCTGGGTCGGGAAGAAACCATCAGACAACTCAAGCGCGAGCACATCATGGCGTATATCGGAGCCCGCTATGATCCTGCTCAGATCGTTATCGCGATCGCCGGGAATTTCGAGCAGCGTTCGCTGGAGAGACTCGTTTCGCGCTATTTCCGCCGTGCGCGCACAGGTGGCATCTCGGAGTCGGAGTATCCGGCTCGGCGGCCGCCGGAGGTCAAGGGTGGCATACTGGTCAGACAGAAGGCGCTCGAACAGGTTCATCTCTGCCTGGGGTTGAACGGTGTGGCGGCCGGACATCAGGATCGGTATGCCGCATATGCTCTCAACAGCATTTTGGGAGGTAGTGTGAGTTCCAGGCTCTTTCAAGAAGTGCGGGAGAACCGAGGGCTGGCTTATTCGATCTATTCATTTCTCTCCGGCTATTCCGATGGCGGTATGATCACGGTCTACGCCGGCACCAAGGCCAAAGAGGCGACTCGTGTTGTCGATGTGATTTGTCGTGAGATCAGACGTCTGCGAAACAAAGGTGTCGAAAAGCACGAACTCCAACGAGCAAAGAATCAGATGAAGGGCAGTCTGATGCTCAGCCTGGAGAGTTCCCACAGCCGCATGAGTAAATTGGCGAAGGATGAATTGATCCACGGTGCACGCATCTCGCTTGAAGAAATCCTGCGCCAAATTGATCGGATCAAACCAGAACATGTCCATCGAGTCGGTCGGGAGCTGTTTGGATTTGATCGGTTGTCGATCACGGGCCTGGGCCCCATTTCGCCGCGCGCCCTTCAGGCATACAGATGAGAACTCTCTAATAGATCGCGCTTCGTTCCTGGAAAATGACTGGTCGAACACCGACGATGTGTCTACATAAGTATTTGTTTTCAATGAGACTTCTTGCAGATCCCCTGCGTTGTCCACAGCGGATAACATTTCCTTGACTCCATAGTATGTTTTCAGTACCATGAGCCCCGCTTAACACGTCATTCAGAATTGAAGCAAATGCACCACGAGGGAAAGCAAAGGAGGTGGCTCTCGATCCTGCTCTCGTGAACGCGTGGTTCTCAATTTCGGCTCCATTTTATCGTACTCTAAACTCGAGCGTTCATCAGTCTTGTAGTTGTACTTTTTATGAAGGAGGGATTGGGTATGAAAAGGGTCGTACTTCTAGCCGCAGTTGCAGTGTGCTCTGTGCTCGGCTTGCTGACGGCTGAATTCGCTGCCGCCGCTGATGCTCCTGGCGGGCCGACTGGCCCTGCCGACAATATTGTCGGAGGGAAACCCATGAAGTCTGGTGAAGCGACCAAGACTCTCAAGGGTCGGGTTTGGTCTCAGTGGGCTGATAATCCCGATGGAGAGTTGCTGTTCGGCATTCAATATTGGAATACCGGCGAACCGGCTTCCGGCACCCCCGCCGGTCGTTCGTCCACAGACCTTGACGTCAAGCCGCCCGATCCCTTGTTCGTCTGTTGCGCCTGGGGCTTCGTCGGAGGAGCCGAGAGAAACAACCCCTACGCCGGCTGGTACCATGCGGCAACGACTGTCCGCCTAGCAGTGAAAGACAAGGCGCTGATGGATCAGATCATCAAGGCTTCGCAGGAACTGGTGGCCATGGAAGTGAGCCTTGACGGCCGCACGATCACTGGCTTCAAAGTCATTAAGGAATAGACCTCAATAGCTATCATTCTTTTACGTTTGCTAAGGAGGACGCGATTATGAAGTTTCATGCGAAAGGCTGGGCCGTCATGGCTGCAGTTGCATTGGTGGTCTCAATGGCCTCCGCCGCCCTGGCCATTGAGTCGTTCCAGGAGCGGTTCGAGTGGGGGGACATGAGCAAGCCAACCACGCTTCAGGGTCGAGTGATTATTCTCGATCCCTATGATGAAGCGGTCTGGATCAATGTGGCTGTGTTCGGAGGCAATGCGGAGAGTGGTTTGTTCTGGCAGAAGATTCATCCGGGCAAGAATCTCAAGTTCTATGCGGACAAGGGTGCCTGGGAAGAACTCAAGAAGATGGGCAGGCCTCATGCGGGTCCTGCTGCCGCCAAGGAAGTCCCGCCTGGCAGCACGACCGATCTGATCGAATTTACGGTCACCGAAACCGAGCAGAACCATCGCGTGATTTCCTCGGTCAAGAAACTCCCGGAAACCGCCGGTGCACCGGGGAAGCCGGTCAGCATTTCGGCGCTTCGTTTGAAGGATTGTGTGGGAAAGAACGAAACGGACGCGTCCTGTTATGCGGCCAAGCAAGGATTGAATACCTCGCCGAAGACGCCGGATGGGGCCACGTTGCCTCTTCAGTACGATGTACTGACTCCGGACAAGAAGCCTCTCGGAGGTTTGATTCCCTGGACGGCGAAGTATAACCTGCCTGGTGGCGGAGGCCACTGAGCGATCGTTTCGGTCGAAGTAAAGGGCGGTAGCTCCTCAGGAGCTACCGCCCTTTTGCTTTGTTGATGAGTGCGAATCAGTTGCGCGTTTCTGGAGGTCTGCCAACCGATTCAAAGCATCGAGCGGGGTGAGGGAGAAGAGATCGATTTGTCTGACCTCTTCGATGAGGGGATGGGGTCGAGGGTCGGATGTACCCATGTTGACTGGTCGTTCGGCGAGTCGAACAGCGTCTGCCTGGGAAGCGGGTGCTTCTAATTGTGACAGGACTTCCTGTGCTCGATCGATGACGGACGAGGGAAGACCAGCCAGCTTTGCGACGTGAATGCCGTAGCTCTTATCTGCACCCCCCGGCTGAATCTTCCGAAGAAACAAGACATCCCCGTTGCGTTCTTGAACCACGACGCGATAGTTGCGGATGCCGTCGCGCAGGCTCTCCATCTGCGTCATCTCATGATAGTGCGTCGCAAAGAGAGTCCGCGCGCCCAGAGAGCGGCGGTCGTGGACGTATTCCGTGATGGCCCAGGCGATGCTCAGTCCGTCATAGGTGCTGGTCCCTCGACCGATCTCGTCGAGCAAAATCAAGCTTTTGCTCGTGGCAGAGTTCAGAATCTGCGCGCTCTCGATCATCTCGACCATGAAAGTACTCTGGCCGGCGGCGAGGTTGTCGGAAGCGCCGACACGGGTAAAAATTCGGTCGACAAGTCCAATATGGGCTTCGGCGGCGGGTACGAAGCTGCCGATCTGCGCGAGCAGGACAATGAGGGCGACCTGGCGCAAGTAAGTGCTCTTCCCCGCCATGTTGGGGCCGGTGAGAAGAATGACCCGATTCGATTCGCCGTCGAGAAGGGTGTCGTTCGGAACGAACGGCAGGTCCGTGCTCAACTGCTCGACTACGGGATGGCGACCCTCGACAATCCTGATTTCGTCGGCGTCATCAATGGTCGGCTGGACATACCGGTGCAAGGCGGCAGTTTCCGCCAATCCCGCGAGCACGTCGAGACGAGACAGGGCCTGGGCCATCGATTGTAAACGCGGGAGTTCCTTGGCGATTTGTTCCCGCACTTCCGCAAACAGCTCTTCCTCCAACGCATGCAGCTGGGATTCTGCCCCCGTGACTTGTTCTTCCAAGTCTTTCAGTCCGGCGGTCATGTAACGTTCGACGTTGGCCAGGGTCTGCTTTCGGACGTAATCCGGCGGCACCTTCGAGAGGTTGGCTTTGGTTACCTCAATGTAATAGCCGAACACCTGGTTGAACCGGACCTTCAGTGAGTCGATGCCGGTTCGCGTGCGCTCCTGGCTTTCCAACGCGGTGATCCAGTCTTTTCCCTCGTGTCTCCGTTTCCGAAGCGCATCAACTTGAGGATGAAAACCTTCACGGATCACCTGGCCGTCTCGAACGGACATCGGTGCGTCGGGAGCGATCGCGCGCTCAATCACCTCATGAACGTCTCGACAATCGTCCCAGTTGTTTCGGATATCGACGAGTAGGGTCGCCGTGAAGGCATCCAGGGTGGATCGCAGCTCGGGCAGGGTGCGGAGCGAGTGTTTCAGCGCAAGGCATTCTTGCGGGCCGGCCAGGCCCAGCGTGATGCGGCTGCTCAACCGGGCCAGGTCCTGGACCGTCCGTAGGATAGATCTGAGCGCAACCCGTTGAGAGAGGCACCGCTTCAACTCACCAACGGCGTCCAGACGGGATTGGATCGTTCGGCGATTGAGAAGGGGACGAACCAGCCATTCTCTGAGCAGCCGACTGCCCATGGAGGTGGAGGTCCGGTCCAGCGTCGACAGCAAAGTCGCGTGGCGGGGGCCCGTCCGCCCGTCCCCTCCGGTCAGCGGGCGAACGAGTTCAAGATTGCGAATCGTGGTTCCGTCCAAATGCATGGACTCTTCGTGCCACCGCCGTTGCAAGCGCCGGATATGTGCGAGGGAAGCCGTCGGCTGGGTCTCCCGAAAATATCGCCACACGGCGCCGGCGGCCGCGAGACCGACCGTCAGACCGACGCAGCCGAATCCGTCAAGCGACTCCACGCCGAAGTGGGCCTTCAAGAGCGCCGTCGCCTCCTGCTCGGAAAAGGCGGCAGCGGGTTGGGCGCACAATCGTGCTTCGTTGAAACGAATCAATAGGGGCGCGACGGACTGATCTGACTCGGAGTACAGCAATTCCTTCGGCTCAATTCTGGCCAGTTCATCGAGCAACCTGGATTCGACGGTTTGGCGACCGCCCTGAAATTCCGTCACCCAAAACTCACCGGTTGACACATCGAGGTTGGCCAGGCCGACCGACGGCGCACGCTTCGCTCCGCTCTGCGGTGAGCAGAAAACGGCCGTCAGAAAGCTTGATTCGCCTGCCGGAAGAAATTCCGTATCGACGAGGGTTCCGGGAGTGTACAGGCGCACGACTTCGCGCCGTACGAGTCCTTTAGCTAATCGCGGGTCCTCGACTTGTTCGCACAGGGCGACCGTGCGACCGGCCTTCAAGAGTTTGGCAATGTAGGTTTGTGCTGCGTGGTGAGGCACTCCACAGAGCGGGATCGGGTCTGTACTGCTCTTGTCGCGCGAGGTGAGCGCAATGCTCAGCAGAACGGATGCTTCCCTGGCATCGTCACCGAACATTTCATAGAAGTCGCCGACGCGAAAAAAGAGGATTGCCTCGGGATAGCCGCGCTTAAGCTCATGGTATTGCCGCATGAGCGGCGTGACATCGGCGTCACTCATCGGTTTGCGCTCGGAGCGAAGAGTCTCCCGCCGCCATGGATGACGTTTTCGCCGTCAACTTCTCCAAGGAGTTCCGCAGCCGTTCGAGGTCTACCTCTGCCTCCTGCAACGCTTTGGTCTTCCGGCGAAGTTCGATCCGGCCTCGGACCCACGGTGGGAACAAGAGGATTCCTGAGACCAGCAGGCCGACGGCAAATCCGGCCAGAATCGGTTTGTAAATGGGTGTGGAGGCGGAAAAGAGTCCGAAGAAATACCGAAGCGTGACTTCCTGTTCCTGATTCTGCAGGAAGAAAGCCAGACACAAGAGAAGAAGGGTTCCTACGAGAATGAGCCGAATCATGCTGGCGATACCTTCCTGCGCGCCGCCGCGAGTTGGGGGAATTTCGTCTTTGCCCGCGCCAGCAGTCCGGTTGAAACCGGTCCTTGGGCCGCCAATCGAATTCTTCTACTCCCAATGGTCAGGTGGCGCAACTCAATTTCAAGACGGTCGTCCGGCCACCAGCCGGGCGACTTGTCGGCCCATTCGACGGCGGCAACGGTGGTTCCTGACAGATATTCCGTCAGTCCCATCGATTCCGGTTCATGAGGCGACCGGATCCGGTACAGATCCATGTGCACTAAGACGAGCCTCCCGCGATACTCATGAGCAAGAATGAACGTGGGGCTGCTCACGGACATCGGACAGGCGTTCAAACCCTTGGCGATTCCCCGTACCAAGGTCGTTTTCCCCGCTCCTAACGTTCCGATGAGGGCCAGAAATTCTCCACCGCGCAACGTGTGACCCAAAGCCTGACCGAGCCGGTCCGTTCCGCTCGCCGACCGAGAAGTCAGCTGCCACGTCGGCTTCGATCGCGCTATGGCGTGGCGTTGCCGGATGGGCCGCGACGCCACGGACTTACGTTTAGTGACAGATGACTTGGAGGGCATAAGGAATCTGCTCAATCACATCTCGAGCAAGCATGCCGGCCTCTCCAAGTCGGTTGGAGGCCAGATCACCGGCCATCCCATGGATATATACGGCCGCGCAGGCGGCTTCCCACGGCGGAAGCCCTTGCGCCAGGAGGCCGACCGTCATGCCGGTCAGGGCATCGCCTGTCCCCGCCGTTGCCATCCCGGGATTTCCGGTGGGGCAGATGGCGACCACTCCGTCCGGTCGAGCGATCACCGAGCGGGCGCCTTTCAATACCAGAATCACGCCTGCCTGGCGGGCGAATCGGCTGGCTGTGCCGATCCGGTCCGCATTCACCGACTGAGCGGTCGCACCTGATTCAAGCCGAGCCATTTCCCCTGGATGAGGAGTAAGGATCGGCGTGACTCTGCATCCTGCCAAGAGATAGCTCTGCCCCGCCAGGGCAGTGAGTGCGTCCGCGTCCATGACGGAGGGGCGGTCCAGGTGTTTCACGAGAGACCGAACCAACTCGACGGTCTCGTTATGAGTCGATAGGCCCGGACCGACGGCTACCGCGGTCTTCGATCGAATGAACCGGATGAGCGGGTCGAGACTGTCACGACTGAGCGTCCTCGCTTCGGTTTCCGGAAACGGCACGGTCATCGCCTCAAGGAGCTTGGCCTCCAGCACATCGTTCACGCTGGTTGGTGCGGCAACCGTCACCAAACCCGCCCCCGTCCGAAGCGCCGCCTGCGCGGCAAGCGCTGCAGCTCCGGTCTTGCCCACGGAACCGGCAATGATGCCGACATGACCAAAGGTGCCCTTGTGCGCGGAGGTCCGCCGACGAGGAAGGCTGTGCCGGACGATTTTCTTGTCGAGCAGGGTTACGTGACTGTCTACGTCCGCGGCGAAGGACGGAGGGATCCCGATATCCGCCACCTGGACGATTCCGGCGTGATCGATCCCCTGGCCGACGTACAAACCTAGTTTGGGAAGACCGAAGGTGACCGTCAGGGAGGCGTCCACGGCTGCTCCCAGCGCTGAACCGCTGTCCGCATGGATTCCCGAGGGAATATCGACGGCCACCGTGGGTCGCCCGCATTGGTTCAACAGATTGATCGCGTCTCGGTAGGTCCCTATCACGTCAGTGCATAAACCGGTGCCCAAGATGGCGTCGACCACCAGATCGCTCGCAGCCAAGAGTGTCCTGGTTCGATCCTCGACACGAAAAGGAAGGATCGAGGACCTGCCGGCCGTTCGAATGAACCGTCGGTACATGACGGCGGCATCACGGGTGAGCGCTGAAACCGGCGTCAGCAAGAACACACGGACTTTGGCGCCACAACGATGCAGCAGCCGGGCGACGACCAGTCCGTCCCCTCCGTTGTTTCCCTTTCCACAGATGACAGTGATCGTTCTGGCGCGCGGAGACCCGAATTGTGCCTCCAGATGCTTGACCACCTCTTGGCCGGCACGTTCCATTAACACGATACCGGGAACACGGCCTTCGACGATCGTCCGACGGTCCAGCGCCTGCATCTGGGCGGCGGTGACAACCTTCATAGAAGACCTCGCCTGATCACGATTCTACAGCGCTGCGAGAATGAGCCCCTCCTGCAGCCCGGTACCTCAACTGACGAGCGCCTTCATCTCCCTCACGGCGCGATCGAGGCCGACCAATATCGCCCGGGCCATGATACCGTGGCCGATGTTGTACTCCACGATTTCCGGAACATGCGTCAGGCGTTTCACGTTCTGGTAATTCAAACCGTGGCCGGCATTGACACCGAGGCCAAGCTTATAGGCCAGTTTTGCCGACTGGGTGATGGCTTCTACTGCGGCATCGGCCTCCTTGGCCCGTTGGGCATTGGCATAGCGCCCTGTATGAAGCTCGACGAAATCCACCGAGAGTTTATGGGCTGCCTTGACTTGCGAGAGATCCGGTTCGATGAACAGGCTGACGGAAATGGCGCTGTTGTGCAGAAGGTCCACGATCTGATGGAGACGGTCCTTGTGGCCGACGGCATCAAGACCGCCCTCGGTCGTCAATTCCTGCCGTCGCTCGGGAACGAGCGTGACCATGTCCGGCCTGATCCCTAGCGCGAGCTTCGCCATGTCTTCATCGGCGGCGATTTCAAGATCTAGCTTCGTGTGGATCATGTCACGAAGCAGCCGAACGTCACGATCCTGAATGTGACGTCGATCCTCTCGAAGATGGACGACAATTCCGTCTGCCCCTGCCAGTTCCACCAACACCGCGGCGGCGATCGGGTCGGGGTCCGGCCCGCCGCGAGCTTGACGGAGAGTCGCGATGTGATCAATGTTGACACCCAATCTAGGCACTGCCACCTCCATCTTGAAGCCAGATCGACGAAAAGAGCCGAAGTCGGACAATGGGTAGGAGAGCCGTCGGCTGTTGTAGCAGAAATCCTCGGAACGGGGCAAGAAATGGGGAGCACGCCAGTGACCCCCGCGGCGTTCCTCACGTCGTCCTGCCGAACCCCACAGAAACACGCGACAATTTGACTCTGCAGGCCCGCCGCAATTAGAATACGCGCTTGTCGGCTAACGGGGGTGTATCCATCCCGAGCCTGCATCCACTCATCGAATACGACAACATCTCGCGTTATGGGATTGGCTGATCACTTCTACCGGTTGAAACGGCTTCCTCCGTATGTGTTTGCCCAGGTGCAGAGCCTGAAACTGGACGCTCGCCACCGCGGGGAAGATATCATCGATTTCGGGATGGGCAACCCGGACCAGCCGACACCTCCGCACATCGTCGAAAAGATGATCGAAGCAGCGCGGAAAGGGAGGAATCATCGCTACTCCGCCTCCCGCGGCATCACGAAGCTGCGCCATGCCATCGCCGCCTGGTATCGCCGCAACTACGACGTCGACTTGGATCCAGAAACGGAAGCGATCGTCACGATCGGCTCGAAAGAAGGGTTGGCGCATTTGTCTCTCGCCATGATTGGCCCCGGCGATGTGGTGTTGACCCCGACGCCGACCTATCCGATCCATATGTACAGCTTCATCATCGCGGGTGGAGAAGTCCGCGGGATTGAATTGCGGCCCGACAGCGACTTTTTCGACGATCTTCAACGGGTCTATCGGCAGACATTTCCTCGGCCGAGGATTCTCGTCATCAATTTTCCTCACAATCCCACCACGGCCGTCGCCGATCTGGAGTTCTTCAAGAAAATCGTGGCCTTTGCCAAGGAGCACAACGTCATCGTCATTCACGATCTCGCCTATGCCGACCTGGTATTCGACGGGTACAAGGCTCCAAGCTTTCTTCAGGTGCAAGGCGCCAAGGACGTCGGAGTCGAGTTCTATACGCTGTCCAAGGCCTACAACATGCCGGGATGGCGGGTGGGGTTTTGTGTCGGTAACCGTGAAGTGGTCGGTGCATTGGCCAAGATCAAGAGCTACCTGGACTACGGCATCTTCCAACCGCTTCAAATCGCCAGCGTCATAGCGCTGAACGGGCCTCAGGATTGCGTGAAGGACACCGTGTCGCGCTATCAGAAACGGCGCGATGTCCTGGTGAGCGGCTTGAATCGCATTGGATGGAACGTCGCCAAGCCCCGGGCGACGATGTTCGTCTGGGCCAGGATTCCGCTGCCATATCGCCATATGGGATCGCTGGAGTTTTCCAAACTGCTTTTACGAGAGGCGAAAGTCGCCGTGTCGCCCGGAATCGGCTTCGGCGAGGGCGGTGACGAATACGTCCGGTTCGCCCTGGTCGAGAACGAACATCGAACGAGACAGGCGGTCAGGGGCATTCGCAAGGCCTTGAAGCTTGAGGGAACGGAAGAATGAGATCGCGCGTGGGTGTGGGGATTGTCGGGTTCGGTACCGTCGGGTCCGGGGTCGCCAGAATTCTATTGGACAATGCAGCGATCATCCGGCGACGGGTGGGGGCTCCGCTTGAGCTCGCCCGGATCGCCGATCTCGACGTCACTCGCAGCCGTGGGATCGATTTGGCGTCGGGTGTCCTCGTGAACGATGCCAAGCAGGTCTTGGCCGATCCCCAAGTCGACATTGTCGTCGAACTGATCGGTGGCTGTGACCTCGCCAAGCGAATCCTCCTCGACGCGATCGATGCCGGAAAGCATGTCGTCACGGCCAATAAGGCGTTGCTCGCGCTTCACGGCGAAGAATTGTTTGCGGCGGCGGCCCGCAAGGGAGTCGATCTCGGGTTCGAAGCCAGTGTCGGCGGCGGGATTCCTGTCATCCGTGTCTTGACGGAAGGACTGGCTGCCAATGCGATTCAATCGATTTACGGCATCATCAACGGGACCTCCAACTACATTTTGTCCCGCATGACGAATGAAGGGCAGGGATTTGGAGAGAATCTGGCTGAAGCGCAGCGGGCGGGGTATGCAGAAGCCAATCCGACGTTCGACGTGGCGGGGACGGACTCGGCGCACAAGTTGGCGATCCTGGCAAACTTGGCCTTCGGTTCGCCGATTAACTTCAAGGATCTCTATACGGAGGGCATCACGCATATCACGCAGCATGATATTGCCTATGCCCGGGAGTTCGGATTCACGATCAAATTGTTGGGTATCGCCAAGCTGGTCGACGGCGAGGTGGAAGCGAGGGTGCACCCCACGATGCTTCCGGCTGATTCCCCGTTGGCCAAGATCGAAGGTGTCTACAACGCGATTCAGTTGGTCGGCGATGCGGTGGGAGACGTAGTCCTTGTCGGTCGAGGGGCCGGCGACATGGCGGCGGGCAGCGCCGTGGTGAGCGATATCATTGCCAGCGCCCGTCATCTGCTGAAGGGCGGCGCCGGCCGTGTCCCACCCGCCTCATTCCAGCAGGACCAGCGGCGTCCCTTGCGCATGCGACCGATGGAGGAGATCAGCTCGTTGTACTATTTGCGATTCATGGTGCTCGATCGTCCTGGTGTGTTGGCGCAAATAGCCGGTGAACTCGGCCGCTATGGAATCAGCATTTCTTCGATGTTGCAAAAGGGACGGCGAGCAGGACAAACGGTGCCGATCGTGATCAAGACGCACGCGGCGCAGGAGCGAGCCGTTCAGATGGCGCTGCAAGAGATCAACCGCATGGACTTCATGTCCGAGCCGACCACCTTGGTTCGAGTGGAGGGTAAGGACGAGTGATGCCATGAATCCCTGGCGCGGGTTGATCGAAGAATACCGCAAGTTCCTGCCCGTGAGCGAACACACGCCGGTCGTGTCCTTAGGAGAAGGAAACACGCCTCTCATCCGAGCGGGCAAGCTCGCCAAAACAATTGCGCCCGGCGTCGATCTCTACCTGAAAGTCGAGGGGGCCAATCCGACCGGATCCTTCAAGGATCGCGGCATGACCATGGCGATTTCCAAAGCGCTGGAGAACGGCGCGCAGGCGGTCATCTGTGCGTCGACCGGGAACACTTCCGCGTCGGCGGCGGCTTACGGCGCACGTGCAGGCCTGGCGGTCTATGTTCTGATCCCTGCGGGGAAGATCGCAATGGGCAAATTGTCGCAAGCCATGATGCATCAGGCCACGGTGATTCAGATCGACGGGAATTTCGATCAGGCGCTCTCGATCGTCAAGGAGGTGTCGGTGCTGCATCACATCGAGCTCGTCAACTCGCTCAATCCCTATCGGATCGAAGGCCAGAAGACGGCTGCCATGGAGGTGTGCGATCAATTGGGTGACGCCCCGACTCTGCATGTGTTGCCGGTTGGAAATGCGGGAAATATCACCGCGTATTGGAAGGGATATCAAGAATACCGCGCAGCCAACCAGACGACCCGCTCGCCGCGCATGATGGGCTTTCAGGCTGCGGGAGCGGCTCCGATGGTACTCGGCCGTGTCGTTGAAAACCCGCAGACGGTGGCGACGGCCATCCGAATCGGTAATCCCGCGAGTTGGCAAGCCGCTTTGGAGGTGATCAAGGACTCCTCGGGAGCCATTGATTCGGTTCTGGACGAAGAGATCCTCCAGGCCTATACCATGGTGGCTGGAACGGAGGGCGTGTTCTGTGAGCCGGCTTCGGCGGCCTCCGTTGCTGGGGTAATTAAGCTGAGCCGGCAGGGTGCGCTTCGCGAGGGAGACACCGTCGTGTGTACCTTAACCGGCCACGGCTTGAAGGATGCCGATACCGCCATTAGTGTGTCGGTTCAGCCGAAAACCGTCCAAGCCACCAAGGACGATGTGGTTCGGCTCCTCAAAGTCTAGACGGCCATGCTATCGGATGTGCCGACCCTCAGGGGCGCATAAGGCCGCTTCATCACGGCGAACCAAGATGCCGTTCTGGGCCTCTGCGCAGACGGGTCTTGTGTCGAAGGGGAATGACACATCATTTGCGATGTGGATGTGGTTTCAATGAAATATGTGATTCTGCATGTCGATGGGGTAGCGGACCAACCCCGCACTGAACTGGGCGGCAAGACCCCTCTTCAGGCCGCTTCAATTTCTCACCTCGATCGCCTCGCGCAAAGCGGAGAACTCGGGGTCCTGACGGTTCCATCGGAAAATACCCGACACGGCAGCGGGTTGACCGGTACCTGCATCCTCGGCTACGAGCCGCGGAAGTACTACCAAGGCCCCGGTCCGCTGGAGGCGGCAAGCCTCGGTGTCGCTGTCGGCGAACATGACGTGGTCTATCGATGTACCATGGTTACGCTCAGGACTGAGCCGCAGTCCGCCGTCAAGAGCGGGGCACCCGAGGTCAAGAAACTTGGCCCCCACGTGATCATGGAGGACGCGACAGCCGGCCTGATTACGGGCATGGAAGCGCGGGAGTTGATCGATGCTGTCAATGAGCAGCTGGGGTCTGAGATCATTCAGTTTTACCCGGGATCGGGACATCGACACCTGATGGTATGGGTGAACGGAAAGCCCAGGGCGATGTGCACCGATCCGCAGTCTCTGGTGGGGAAGCCCATCAGCGATGCACTCCCCGCAGGAGACGGAGCGGACATGCTTCGGAAACTCATGGACGCCTCCTTGACCATTTTGCGAGATCATCCGGTGAACGACGAACGTCGAGGAGCAGGCCTCCCACCGGCCAATTGCCTCTGGCTGTGGGGCGAAGGGCGAGCCGTTGCGTGGCCGAGCCTGACTGAGCGGTTTCACGTTTCCGGAGTGGTGGTGTCCTCGAGCGATGTCCATCGAGGACTTGGCCTGCTCGCGGGACTTGAGGCGGTCGATCCTGAGCGGTTGTTCGGAACGGATTTGGCCGGGAGAGCTGCTGTTGCGCTGGAGGAACTCAGAGAGAAGGATTTCGCCTATGTGCATGTCGAATTGCCCGATACCGTCGTCTATAGCACCGATGTCAAAGCCAAAGTGACCGGGATTGAGGATATTGATCGGGAGTTGGTTCAGCCGCTTCTCCAAGGGATGGCACGATTGGGCCCATACCGCCTTATGGTCCTCTGTGACCCCGGCAGTGTGCATCAGGAGAGACCGGCCGACGGGCAATGGTTTTATGCGTATCGGGATAGCTCAGTACAGCCGGCTGCAAGCACCACACGGCGTTTCACCGAGGCGGATGCACAAGCGGCGACCCTCGCGCCTCGGGATGCCACGAAATTCGTCGTGCGACTGTTCGCCAAGCCCTCCTGATGCCGATGTCCTTGATTGTTCAGAAATACGGCGGAACCTCTGTCGGTACGGTCGAGCGGATCCATCGCGTTGCGGACAACGTCGAGCGGGCGTGTAAGGACGGGCATCAGGTCGTCGTGGTGTTATCGGCCATGAGCGGCGAGACGGATCGCTTGTTGCGCCTCGCACACGAAATGACTCCCCTGCCGGATGAACGGGAACTCGACATGCTGCTTTCGACCGGCGAGCGCGTCACCATCGCCCTTCTGGCGATGGCGTTACGTGGCCGCAATCTCGATGCGCGATCATTCACCGGTCGTCAGGTCGGCATCTTGACGGACAGTGCTCATACCAGAGCCCGTATCACGAAGGTGACGGCCGAGCGCATCCGTGAATCCTTGGCGAGGGGTATCATCCCCGTCGTGGCCGGCTTCCAGGGGATCAACCAGCAGTCGGACGTTACGACATTGGGACGCGGGGGTTCCGATCTAACGGCGGTCGCATTGGCTGGGGCGCTCAAGGCCGATCGATGCGTGATCTTTACGGACGTCGACGGCGTCTACACCACTGATCCTAATATCGTGCCGTCGGCTCGACGCATCGACAAGATCTCGTATGAAGAAATGTTGGAAATGGCCAGTCTCGGGGCGAAGGTGCTGCAGAGCCGCTCCGTGGAATTTGCAGCGAAGTTCAACGTGCCGCTGGAGGTCAATTCGAGTTTCAAGGAAGGAAAGGGGACGCTTGTGACACGCGAAGACAGAGACATGGAGGCCGTCGCGGTTTCCGGAGTCACGGGCGACCGGAATCAGGCCAAGATCACGATCGTCGGGGTGCCGGACAAGCCGGGCATCGCAGCCGGTCTCTTCGGGCCGGTGGCCGAGGCGAATATCCTTGTCGATGTGATCATTCAGAACATGAGTCAGGCGGCCTTGACCGACATCTCTTTTACGATTCCCCGAGTGGATGTGAAAAAGGCCGTCCCGCTCATTCAGGAGGTGGCCAAGAACATCGGAGCCAAGACCGTCTCTGTTACGGAGGCGATTGCCAAAGTTTCGCTGGTAGGGGTGGGGATGCGTTCCCACTCGGGGGTGGCCGCCAAGATGTTCGAGGTCCTGTCGCAGGAAGGTGTCAACATCATCATGATCAGCACCTCAGAAATCAAGATCTCCTGCGTCATCGATGAAAAATATCTTGAACTTGCCATGCGGTCACTGCACTCGGCGTTCGGCCTTGACCAGCCTCGGAACGACGACCGAACGTCGAAATAGCCTCGCCAGCCATGATTTGAGTCTCGACAGGATTGCCCCGCGCCTGGTACCCTCTCGTCATGCCGAAACGTCCTTCAACACGCAAACCTCAACGTCGGACCAGCGATCGCTCCGATGTCTCGCTAGCGGCTCTGCCTAAGGCTCCCACGATTGAAATTTATGACACCACGCTGCGTGATGGTGCGCAGGCCGAGGACGTCAGTTTTTCCGTTGAGGATAAGGTTCGCATCGCGCAGAAGCTGGACGACCTGGGAGTTCATTTCATCGAGGGCGGTTGGCCTGGCGCCAATCCCAAGGATATCGAGTTTTTTCGTATCATCAAGACCATTCCGCTGCAGCATGCGAGCGTGATCGCGTTTGGCTCCACGCGCAAAGCCAGCAATCCAGTGGACAAAGACCCGACGATCCAAGCGCTGCTTTCTGCCGACACCCAGACGATTACTCTGTTCGGGAAAAGTTGGACTTTCCAGGTCACCGACGCCCTCGGCATCGCACTGAGCAAGAACATCGAGATTATTGAGGATTCGATCGAGTACTTGCAGTCCAAAGGGCGCCGAGTCTTTTATGACGCGGAGCATTTTTTCGACGGGTACAAGGCCGACCCCGAATACGCGCTGAAAACGATCCGTGCAGCTGTGGCCGCCGGTGCGGCGCGCATCATTCTGTGCGATACGAACGGCGGATCAATGCCGTGGGAAATCCGCGAAATCTGTCGTGCCGTCCAAGCCGAATGCTCGATTCCTCTTGGAATCCATGCCCACAACGACTGTGAAATGGCGGTCGCCAATTCCCTTATTGCGATCGAAGCTGGGGTCAGGCAGGTGCAGGGGACGATCAACGGGATCGGAGAACGCTGCGGCAACGCCAACCTCACCTCCATTGTTCCGAATCTACAGTTGAAGATGAAGCGACCGGCACTAGGAGATCGACTCAGCCGGCTGAAGGACGTGTCGGGCTTTGTCACAGAAATCGCCAACCTCATGCCCAACAAGCATCAGCCCTATGTGGGAGATGCGGCGTTTGCCCATAAAGGCGGCGTCCACATCCATGCTGTGCTCAAGAACCCAGCAACCTATGAGCATATCGA
This sequence comes from Nitrospira sp., assembly GCA_029194535.1. Classification (NCBI taxonomy): domain Bacteria; kingdom Pseudomonadati; phylum Nitrospirota; class Nitrospiria; order Nitrospirales; family Nitrospiraceae; genus Nitrospira; species Nitrospira sp. The sequence continues at coordinate 560,007 of JARFXR010000001.1, forward strand.
CCCCGCGAGGGTCGGCAATCGACAACGCATGCTTGTTTCCGACTATGCCGGCCGGAGCGGCATCCTGGAAAAAATTGAGTCGTACGGGCTGAAGATTGCGAAGGATCATTCCAAGGTCGGGGAGCTCGTTGAAACGCTCAAAGAACGGGAGAATCAGGGCTATCAGTTTGAAGGGGCGGAAGGTTCGTTCGAGTTGCTCATGCGAAAGGTCATGGGGGCCCATTCTCCTTCGTTTCAGCTGCTGGGATTTCGCGTGGTGGTCGAGAGAAAGCAAGATGACGGGACCTCCAGCTCTGAAGCCACGGTCACGGTCAAGGTGGGTAAAACCGTCGCACATGCCCGAGGAACAGGCTCCGGACCTGTGAACGCACTGGATCATGCTCTGCGGACGTCATTGGAACGCTTTTATCCGGAGCTCCGTGAAGTGAAGTTACTCGACTATAAGGTGAGGGTCCTTTCCGCCAATCGTGGTACGGAATCCAAGGTGCGTGTCCTCATTGAATCAGGAGATCATAAGGATAAGTGGGGAACGGTCGGGGTCTCTGAGAACATCATGGAGGCAAGTTGGCAGGCCTTGGCCGATAGCATTGAGTATAAATTGCTCGCCAGAGACCGGTCGTCCGACCAGTCGTCCTCCTGAATTTGTCCTTGACAGCTCACATAACCTCACGTAACTTATGGTGAAACTAGCTTTTGTCTCGAAGGAGATGGTCGAGCAGCCCGAGGAGTTGCGTAGGGGGAAGCATGAGAAAGGCAGATATTGCGAACGAAATCTACAAGCAGGTTGGAATTTCGAAGAATGAGGCGGCGGACATTGTAGAGCTCGTGCTGAACATGCTCAAGGCTGTGTTGCAAAAGGGAGAATCGGTCAAGATTGCTGGTTTCGGAAATTTTGTTGTCAGGAGCAAAGGTGCACGAAAAGGTCGAAATCCTCGAACAGGCGAAGAAATTGGGATTACGCCCCGTCGTGTCGTGACCTTCCGTCCCAGTCAGGTATTCAAAAAGTACGTCAATTCATAACCCCGTTACTCACGTCGCAAATCCTGGCACGAGGATCGGTCATGGGGAATGAGCCCCGGCTGGGAAGCAAAGTCTTCTATAAAATAGGGGAAGTCAGCCAGGTTACGAAGCTGCCCGCATATGTCCTGCGGTTTTGGGAGTCGCAGTTTCCCTTTCTGAAGCCCAAAAAAAGTCGTGGAAACCAGCGATTGTACGTCAGGCGTGATATTGAGATCGTTCTGGAGATTAAGCGGATGCTCTATGAAGAAGGCCACACGCTTGAGGGAGTGAAACGGTATTGGGCTAGACGAGGCCGGGTTTCCGCCCAGCGGCTGAAGCCAAAGGAATTGGCGCAGAAGTTGCGGGGCAGTCTCCAAGCCATTTTGAAACTCCTGGAATCTCAATGAGCAGACCCTTCCTTCGAGAACCCGACTGTTCTAGTTGCAATCGGAGGTCCTCAGAGGAGAGAATGCGACAACGTTGGCTTCTGTCGGGGCGTGGCGCAGCCCGGTAGCGTACTCGCTTGGGGTGCGAGTGGTCGGCCGTTCAAATCGGCTCGCCCCGACCAAATAGCCAACATTCATAGTGAACTGCTGAGTGTCGACGATACGTGTGCCCCCCCGGAGGTGCCAGCAGATTGCTCCGGACATGCGGACCTCTCTGAACGACTGAGCTGCCGACGAGCAGCTTTTTTTGTGCCCGGTATCCACATGCGCATTTTGGTGACAAACGACGACGGAATTTCATCGGCAGGACTAACCGTGCTCGCCGAGGCCCTGGGAAAGCTGGGCGAGGTGTGGGTCGTGGCGCCGGATCGCGAACGGACGGCGGTCGCCCACGCCGTGACACTGCATAAGCCCCTGAGAGTCCATCGGCAGGCAAAGCGTATGTTCACCGTCAATGGAACGCCGGTCGATTGCGTCAACCTCGCATTACAGAACATCCTTCCGGCGCCCCCACAGCTCCTGGTTTCGGGGATCAACAAGGGCGTGAACCTTGGTGACGATGTGTTGTACTCGGGTACCGTGTCCGCTGCTGTCGAAGGGACTATTCTCGGCATACCCTCGATCGCGGTGTCGCAAGAGGGTCGCGAGACCTTCCGCTTTTCGGTGGGCGCCCATCATGCCATACGTATCGCGCGCTTGGTCCTTGAGCAGGGCTTGCCGGAGGAAACGCTCCTCAATGTCAACATTCCGGATCGTCCCCTCGCACGCACAGTTCACGTCCGCGTGACGTGCCTCAGTCGGCGACGGTTCGATAATCCGATCATAGAGAAAGTCGATCCACATGGTCGAACGTACTACTGGATCGCAGGTACCCGGGTGTCGTGGAGTAGAAACAAGGATTCGGATCATGAGGCGATCGCGGAGGGAGCGGTGTCGCTGACGCCCATTCATCTCGACAGCACACACTACGACGCAATGGACCGCTTCCGAGCCTGGGAACCACTGCTCAGACGCAGCGATCGCTGGACACAGGCTCGGCGTGCGATTAGGAAAAGGAGAGGGTAAGGTACATGGGAGGGCTGATCGAGGCGATCGTCACATTGTTAGGTCGCTTCGTGATGAATACGATCAGCTCTCTCGGGTACAGCGGCATTGTTCTGACTATGGCGATTGAGAGCGCCTGCATTCCGTTGCCCAGCGAAATTATCATGCCGTTTTCTGGGTATCTCGTCACCACCGGCCAGTTCAGCTTGATCGGCGTCACCTTGGCCGGCGCCATCGGTAACGTCGTCGGGTCGATCGTTGCCTATTACGCCGGGGTGTGGGGCGGACGGCCGTTTGTCGAGCGATATGGCCCGTATATGTTGGTTTCGCATAAAGACCTTGATCTTGCCGATCGCTGGTTTCAGAAATACGGTGATGCGGCCGTGTTGTTCAGCCGCATGCTGCCGGTCGTCCGAACCTTCATTTCGTTACCGGCGGGGATCGCCGCGATGAATTTTCCCCGCTTCGTCCTGTTCACGTTCCTCGGTGCGTTGCCCTGGTGCTATCTCTTGGCCTACATCGGTGTCAAAATGGGGGAGCAGTGGGATCAACTGCATGACTATTTTCACCAGTTCGATATGGTCATCGGCCTCCTGTTGGTGCTGGCCGGCGGTTACTTTCTCTGGTCACACTGGCCTCGGCGTGAATACGACCGTCCTTCATAGTGCGACATGCTGACATTGTTCAACACCCTCACCGGGAAGCAAGAATCCTTCAAGTCCTTGGAGCCCAACAGGGTTCGGATGTACGTCTGTGGGGTTACGGTCTACGACTATTGTCACATCGGTCATGCGCGTAGCGCGCTCGTCTTCGATGTCCTTCGGCGGTATCTGGAGCATATCGGATATCAGGTTGAGTTCGTCAAGAACTTCACCGATGTCGACGACAAGATCATCAACCGCGCCCGTGAGCGAAGTGTGCCGTACGAGGCCATCACCACACAATTCATCGAGGCCTACTATCAGGACATGGGCAAAGTGGGGGTTGCGCGAGCAACGAAAGAGCCGCGGGCTACAGAGCACATCGCCGATATCGTTGCGATGGCGGAAAGGCTGATCAAGAATGATCTGGCCTACCACGTTGGCGGCGACGTGTATTTCCAGGTGAATAGGGACCCTGCGTACGGACGATTGTCCAAACGCAAGCTCGAAGATCTCCAGGCTGGCGCACGTGTGGAAGTAGATGAGCGCAAGCGTCATCCGATGGATTTTGCATTGTGGAAGAGCAGCAAACCCGGCGAACCATCGTGGCCGAGTCCTTGGGGTATGGGGCGACCAGGCTGGCACATTGAATGTTCGGCCATGTCAATCAAGTATTTGGGGGAGACGTTCGATATTCACGGCGGCGGCATGGACCTCATTTTCCCGCACCACGAGAACGAAATTGCTCAATCCAGCGGTGCGACAGGAAAAGAGTTCGCACGGTATTGGATTCACAACGGGTTCGTCCAGATCAATCACGAGAAGATGTCGAAGTCCTCGGGCAACTTCTTTACGATCAGAGAGATTTTTGAAAAGTCGCAATGGTCCGAGGAGGTGACGGGAGAGACTATTCGATACTTCCTGCTCTCAACTCACTATCGTAGACCGCTCGATTTTTCCGATCAGGCGCTGATGGAATCCAAGAGAGCGTTGGATGGATTTTATGATCTGTTCCTGCGGTTGACTGAGCCAGGACAGGATGAGGAGTTGGATTTTGCAATTGGTTTTTACCAAGTGGGGTTCGAAAGGGCGATGGAGGACGATCTCAATACTCCGCAGGCCTTGGCCGCACTGCAGGAACTGCGGGGTGAAACGAATAGACAACTATTGAAAGGCTTACCGGGCGGCAAGAAAAGAGAGGCACGGGAAACGTTTCGCACGCTGGGGAAAGTGCTAGGGCTGTTTCAGTTGGAACCGAACCAGTGGCAATTCAATCAGCCCGAAAAGGTCGGATCGACCAATGCAGACGTTGAAGCGAAGATTGCGGAACGGATCGAAGCCAAGAAAAAGAAAGACTTTCAGCTCGCCGATGCCATTAGGCGCGAGCTTGCAGCTCAGGGCATCACCATCGAGGACAAACCAGATGGCACTAGCCGATGGAAGCGATGAGCCATCAGAGATCCTCTACGGATTGCATGCGGTTCGAGAGGCTCTCCGAGCTGGTACCCGACCCATACAGCGTCTTCTGGTTCTGAGACTGGATCGCCAGTTCGGCGACTTGGTCCAGCGGGCCAAAGAGCACCGCGTTCCCGTACAGCTTGGGCCGTCTGCCGCGTTCGATCGACTCGTCCCCGGCGGAAAGCATCAAGGGGTCATTGCGTTCGTCGCAGCCAAATCCTACAGCAGCCTTGGTGAGATTCTAGAATCAGCTCGCTTGCGCAAAGAACCTCCGTTCCTTCTCCTCCTTGACGGAGTCGAAGATCCTCACAACCTAGGTGCGGTGCTGCGCACCGCTGAGGCAGCGGGTGTTCACGGTGTATGCATACCGGAACGGCGGGCGGTAGGCCTGACGTCCGTCGTTGCAAAAGTTTCCGCAGGGGCGATTGATCATATGCTGGTTTCACGCGTCACGAATCTCACCAGGCTCATGGAAGGTCTAAAAGAAGCGGGAATTTGGGTGTATGGGGTGGAACCCTCAGCGACAAAGCTCTACACGCAAACCGATTTGACTGGTCCGTTTGCGATAGTCGTTGGCGGCGAAGGCGAGGGTATTCGACCGGGTGTACGGAAGGAGTGCGACGAGCTGTTGCGTATCCCGATGATGGGGAAGATTGAATCGTTGAATGTCTCTGCCGCAGTCTCGGTTGTGCTATTCGAAGCAGTGCGGCAGCGAAGCCGAAACCGAGTGTGTGGTTCTACCGAAGCCTGATCATTCCGCCTTGGATTGAGGTTTTCAGCAATTGTGCCGTATTGGAAACGCGGAGTTTTTTCATCATATTGGCACGATGCGCCTCGACGGTCTTGACGCTGATCTTGAGCCGCTGACCGATTTCCTTGTTCTTGAATCCGGCCCAGATCAACTCAAGGATTTCTTGTTCCCGACTGGTCAAGGATTCCGGGCGCTTTTTCCGTGGCGGTGGAGTCAAGTCGACGAGGGGCGATCTAGGCTTCGCCTTGATCACGCGTGTCATGTTTGCCGTTCTCCTTTGAATGAAAGTAAATTCCGTTGTAATTTTACTGCAGGTGAAAACACCGGAGAACAAACCCTAGTACCCAGAGTGAAATTATAGGAGGTCGGTTTGGTCCGTGTAAATCGAAGCTCTATGGCCCTAGTGCAAATACGTACATCAGTCCGTGGCAGCTAGAGGTTGGCCCATGAATATCCATCTTTATATCGTGGTGGCCGTGCTGGGCTGCCTCGTGGGGAGCTTTCTAAACGTGTGTATTTTTCGGCTGCCTCGTGGTGAATCCGTAGTTTGGCCCGGGTCGCATTGTCCAGCCTGCGGGAATCCGATTCAATTCTACGACAATATTCCTGTGTTCAGTTATCTCTGGTTGAGAGGACGGTGCCGAGCCTGCCGCGTGAAGATTCCTTTGCGGTATCCGGCTGTGGAAGCTGCCAACGCGGTGGGGTATGTAGGTATTCTGTGGTTTTTCGGTCCTGGATGGCCGGCCGTTCTCTACGGTGTGTTGTTCTCCGCCTTGCTCGTGGTGGTCGGCACCGACCTCTCACACCAGATCATTCCGGATACCATCACATTACCGGGTCTCTTCGTGGGGTTCTTCGGAGCCGTTACCGTTCTGCCAGTGGGGTGGGTAAATGCCCTTTTGGGAATTCTTATCGGTGGAGGCATCCTTTGGGCACTGGCGTGGATCAGTCCATACCTCTTTGGCAAGGAAGGCATGGGTGGGGGGGATATTAAGTTATTGGCCATGATAGGGGCCTTTCTCGGATGGAAGCCGGCTCTATTGACGATCATGGTCGGTTCCTTGATGGGGTCCCTGATCGGTGTCTCCTTAATCGGCCTTCACGTGATCAGGCGCGATGAGTATATTCCGTTCGGACCGTTTCTTGCCTTTGGGGCCCTCGTATCGATGTTTTTTGCTCAACCCATTCTTGAGTGGTATCAACGTCTGCTGAGTCCGTCCTAAGTCCTCCCCGCTCGTTCTGTATCTGAACCGGAAGTCCGTTGTATCCGATCAGATTGCAGGCATCTTCAGTTCTCCGATCCTCAAGAACGACCCTGTGCGTCAACAAGTCACAGCGCTTTCTGGCCACTTCCTGTGGACAAAGTCGCAGCGACCAGTCTGCCCGAGGACGGCATGAGTCTTGGAAATTACGATTTCTCATCGGACCGACGCTGCCATGTTATCTCTATCCGTCTTGAGACCGAATTTACAGGAACATGGCGGAAGTCTGCCTGAAGTGTTGATGGTCTTGGTAATCCTGGCCGTAATGGCGGCACTGGCGGGACCGAGCTACAAGGCGGCGATTGCAAGAGCACAAGCACGATCCGTTGCCGCTGAGATCGCATCAGAGCTTCGTCTGACCAGGCAACTGGCAATGGCCAGACGCGAACGATTACTCGTTCAGTTCGACCAACCGCGCTGCTCTCTCACATTCGTGCGCGCGGATTCCGGAGATGTGCTCAATGAATATCACTATGCCGACAAGGGAGTCGTACTCGAGGTGCCGAGCGCCGGACCGAACGTACTATTTTACCCGAGCGGGCGCTCGGCTACGGCATCGACCATTGCCATAGTCGACAGCGTGGGGAGAAAAATCACATTGACCGTGAGCATCACCGGACGCGTCTCCCTATCATGACGAAGCGTCCGATCATGACCGATTGTGCCGGAGCCAGCTTCGCGGAGGTCTTGGTCGCGACGGCAATCTTGCCGTTGGTGCTCATGGGAACCATAGGAGCCTTCCACATAGCCGAGAGAATTATTACGTTGGGAACGTTATCCAGCCGGGCATTGGCAATGGCTCAGTCGCGTATTGAAGCGAAGCGATCCGTTCGATGGGAACGGCTCCTCATAGACGATCTCAATTACGACGGCATTCCGGAGAGCCTTATGCACGATGATGGGCAAGCTGGGGACTTGGTCGGAGGAGATGGAGTCTACTCAGCGACTGCTCAAAGGGATGGTGTGTCCCTCACATGGACGGTGACACCGAGTCGAACAGGACACCTGTCTGGGGCAGGGTATGTGGTCATCGAGAGCCGAGCCTCATATGAAACCGACCAAGGGCAGCGAGAAGTGAAGCTGGTCGCAGTGAGAGCGAATCCTGTGTATGTTGGCGAGTAAGCATTCCCATGGGTCAAATATGTTGCCGATGTATTCGCGCATCCGCGTCCTTCGTTCTGAACAGAGTGAGTTCGGGACGACTCTCCTGGAGTTGTTGATCGCCACTGCGGCCGGGCTTATCATCTTGTCAGCCGCCTGGCAGACCTTGTCCTTCTTTCATCGGCAGTTCTCTCTCCAACAGTCTTCCCTCGCACGGCAGCAAGACCTGCGCCTCGGTCTTGAGGTGCTGGAGCAAGAGATTCACCAGGCTGAGGCCGAATCCGTCTCGGTCATGGGACAGGAGGAGTTCGAGTTCTGGGCGAATGTCAACGGTTTGGTCACCACCGTTAGCGGGCCTGTAGCCTCGGGTCAAACCTCGATGCGTGTCGATGACGGCAGGGGATGGCCGGAACGAAAGACCATCGTCATCAGTTGGAATAATCAGAACGAAGTGATGACGCTTGCACGGGATGGACAGCGGACATTGCTGACACTCACGCAGCCGGTAGCAACCCCGATTCCGACGGGAGCCTCCGTGTCGGTCCGCAACCGTATTCGTTTCTACATCAAGCAGGACGACCAGGGCAACAAGAGGTTGTTACGGATGGTCGATGGAGGAGCCAGCGTCCTGGTCGGAGACGTTCAAGCAGCCAAGTTCTCATATTGGGGCGAAGATGGACGGACGGTGAGCCAACCCAGGCATCTCAAGCGAGTCGTCGTTGAAGTAACTCTGCGTGGGCATGTGGCTAGAGTTATTCGGGAAATCGGTCTGAAATCATGACTCGTGCCTCGTGCTGTGTCGGACTGAGGAGGTGGTCATGTGCCATCAAATGATAATGAAGTCGGAGCGAGAAGATGGCCATGTGCTCTTGGTCACGCTCATGCTCATGCTGATTCTCTCCATGCTTGGGATGTCATCGCTGTATCTGGCCGGTCAAGACAGACCAGGAATCTCGGCCATGAAGGAGGAAACAATCGCAGAACAGCTCGCTGACTCAGCGACGGACTTGGCTATGAACTGGTTTCATGATCCGAGCACCACGCCGGCGACTGTGCGAGAATTGTTGGCCAGACGACAGGGGGATCCCACGACCGGTCCTTCCTTCTTCGATGCCGCACTCCGTTCGCAATTTGTTGGAACGGCGGAGCATCCGGATATCCTGTTCGATGCGGCCAACGCTGCAGACAATACCATCCTGAACGGGCCGCCAAGCGGATTCGTGGAAGCCCTACGGGGCATCGGGCGTCTCACACGATTCAAATTATATGGTCCCCTTCGCCCCGGATTGCTGGCTACGATGGAGATAACGGCTTCAACCATTGGGGCAAGGCCCTTGACAAGAACGGTTCAGATTCAGCTTGGTGCTCTGTCTATTCCTCCCATACGGGCGGCGATACAGGTTGGAGGAGGGCTCGGGACCGCTCAGGCAGACGGGGAATCCCCAGTACGGGTTCATTGGGGAGATCAACGTGTCGAAGGTAACCTGGTCGTGAGAAGACTAGAGGACATCGCGGTGAAGACTGGCGACGCTCCGGTGACGGGGCAACCCTATGATTTACTCAAGCAAGCGGTCGATCGTTGGGTTGAATACTGGATCGGTGGTGAGTTAACAGTGATTGTCCCGCCTCCTGGCCAGAGTGTGAATCCGGTTCCGCCGCAGAGCGTCCACCTTCAACAGTCCCCACTGCCAGGCGTCCGATTAGACCAGTGGGACTATGAGTCAATGAAACAGACGGCGCTACGCTACGGAGTCTACTATCGACTCGATGGAGAAGGGTTGCTTCATCATCAGGATGCATCAGAAGGGGAGCGGGGTTTCTCCTCTTCCGAATTGCTTGCCTCTCAGACAGTCGGCGATAATCGTGGCCTAGTATTCATCGATACTATCGATGGCGAGCCGCCAAGTCCAAATAATATGGGGACACTGGTGTTAGATGCAGACTATCTTGAGTCCGTGCTGATTGTGCACGGTCACGTGGTCCTAAGGTCGCAAGGTCCAGGCCGATCATTTCCTGTTCTGACCCCGGCCCAGAACGGAACAAGGGCTCTGGGAACGAGAATACCGGTTCAACTCTCAGGGATCCATTTGCGTGGCCTCCTCTGGGTAGGTGGGTCAATTACCGTCGAGCAACCAGTAAAACTGTTCGGTGCAGCAAAGGCCGGAGGGACCGTCGTGAGTACAAACCGAGGAGCAAGTCTCGAGATCTGGTATGACGCCGACTTGGCGCAGGGACTCTTTCGTGGTTTGCCCGTCGTATACAAGGCTCCTCGGAGCTGGCGAGTCTTGTGAATTCAGCCGAGAGCGAAGTCTTGACGATCGAACCTGGTCTGGGGCATCAGGGCGATGAATGGAAGACGGCGAAGGTCATTCGGAACTCACTCGCCAACCAGTAACGAGACTTGTGTCTCGACCTCGGTACGTGCTCGAGCAGAATGTGCTGGATGCTTTGGTGCTTCGAGGGTGCGTTGCTCCGATAGATGTAGAAGCCGCGATAGAGGAGGCTAAGGGAGGCGAAGACCTAGAAGGAATTCTGCTTGATACGTATCAAGTGCCGAAGGAGGCGGTGGGGACCGCGCTCAGCGAGTTTTACCAATGTCCCTACTTGCCCTATGACGAGCGAACGATCATCGACGCCGAGCTATTCAAGACGCTTAATATCGACTACCTCAAGAGAAATTTATGGTTGCCGATTGCACGACATGGCACCCTCATAGACGTCCTCACCACCGATCCCAACGATCCTGAAAAGAACTGGGATGTCAGAAGAGCATTCTCGGGCGCCTCGATTCGTTACAGCGTTGGGCTGAAGCGAGATGTCGAGCAGTTCTTGGCTGCCGTCGCCAGACCGGCAAAGAACACGCTGCTCGGAGAGATTCTGAGCGAACTCGTCCATGACATTCCTGTCGTTCAACCGCTCGAGAATCCCACCAGCACTGTTGACGAAAATGATTCGGCGATAGTGCGGCTGGCGAATCACATGATCCTGGAGGCGGATCGATTGAGCGCATCGGACCTCCATATTGAACCCTACGCGGATCGAAAGGATACCGCTGTTCGCTATCGAGTCGATGGGTCGTGCTTTACACACATGAAGATTCCGGCGGCGTATCGTCGCGCCATCGTATCGAGACTGAAGATCATGGCCAATCTGGATATCGCTGAACGACGCAAGCCGCAGGACGGAAAGATTGCATTTAAGCTGTCCACAAGCCGGAATATCGAGCTGCGCGTCGCGACGCTTCCTACCGCAGGAGGTGAGGAGGATGTTGTTCTCCGCCTGCTGACGGCGAAAGAGCCGATGTCCCTGAATGCGATGGAGTTTTCTGGCGCGACGCTGGAGGCGATCAAAGGTCTCTCCGAAAAGCCTCACGGTCTTCTACTGTGCGTAGGACCTACAGGATCGGGAAAGACAACCACACTGCACGCCCTGCTTAGGCATATCAATACCGATGAACGGAAAATCTGGACCGCGGAAGACCCGATTGAAATTACGCAAGATGGGCTCAGGCAAGTCCAAGTCCATCAGAAGATTGGCCTGACGTTCTCGACGGCCATGCGCGCATTCCTGCGGGCCGACCCGGATGTAATCATGATCGGAGAAATGCGCGACAAGGAGACTGCCGATATCGCGATCGAGGCTTCTTTGACCGGGCACCTGGTATTGAGCACTCTGCATACCAATAGCGCGGTGGAGACCGTCATCAGACTTCTTGATCTCGGCTGCGATTCCTTTAACTTCGCGGACTCCATCCTTGGTATTCTCGCGCAACGACTCTGTAAGAAGATTTGCGGCGAATGCAAGGAAGCATATCGACCGTCTCGTCAAGAGTGGGACGAGCTGATGCAGGGTTATGGAGGCCGATTCTTGGCTGAGCTTAATGGGGATGACCAGAATCGTGCGACCCTACACCGCGGTCGCGGCTGCCAAGCATGCAATCGGACGGGATTTAGAGGACGAGTGGCGATCCATGAGTTCCTGGTCGTGTCTGATCAACTAAAGAAGCTTATTCAGTCGAAAGCGCCGGCGAGCGAGATGCTCGGCGTGGCAACGCAGGGAGGCATGGAAACGTTGCTTCAGAATGGCATCACCAAAGTTCTTCGAGGCTTGACTGTCTATGCTCAGGTGCGGGCCGTCGCAATGAAATAGATTCACACACCTCCCCTCTTCTCTGTAGCCAATTATCTTGATAGGTGTCGACAATGGTGTGACTCAAAATGGAAGGTCTATGGCCAACGCTCATAGTCTGGCGTGGATTTGAACCAGTGGGTTCGAGTTGCAAGTAGGAGTGGAGATTGTCAGCAGGATGCCAGATTGCGACTCTGTGACAAGGTAAGTAGACCGTGCTTCAGGTGTGAAGCTCACCGACATCCTTGCAATTCCGCTAGCTGCTGATCGGTTGCAAATCGAGGGACTCTGGCGCGTTCCTGTTTGAGCTGGTACTGACCTTCCACCTCTTCTTGTAAGGGAGTGGATTCCAAAAGTTCACAGCAAGGGTCCATCGGAGTCTTCCTGCCTGATGCGCTGTGAGGATGATGCCAGTAACATAAGAACTGCCAATCCGCGAGAAGGTCAGGCAGCGACGGATCCTTACGTCCATCGCGGAATACAATTCGGCCCAATCGGATTGCTGAGAACGCTCGACCTTACCCTTTGAGGTGGAGAGTTCGTGAGCGGCTAGGTCTGAACTTGAAGCAAGAGCGTTGCAAGGCCTCCTGGAAGACCATGCCGAAAAGTCCCCATCGCGATCTGTCTTGACTCGCTGGATCGGAAACAGAGACTGTTCGCTCATGCGACGCTCCAGGAAGCGAACCGCATGGTTGGCGGTACGCCAGGGATGCAGGCCGAGCACCTGAAGGCGTGTGCAGTCGTCGGTGGCAGCATACTGGAAGCGGTCGGCGCTGACTTTCATCGTATCGACTTAAACGCGGTCTCCAGGCACTGGACGGCTATAGCATCGTGGGTTCTCCGGTGGTCGGCTGAGGGCCAGGGGGGCTTGCTCGTGCGGATGAAGAACCTTCCAGATTGTGGCAGTGGACAGGCGAAGCTCATGATGGCGTAGTAATTCAGCTTGGATGCCTTTTGCCCCAGGCTAGCGCTCATCTTGTATGACTAAAATCAGGCCGATGCGTTTCTGATCGAGGAGGCGGCGCGTGAAGGATGCGGGGTCCGGTTCAGGCTGACTAGTTCTGCGTCCCAGTTCGATACAATTTCTTCCAACCACAGCCGTAAGGTGGGACTGCCGATGCCGTAACGCCGACAGACCAAGTCCACATCCTTGGTTTCGGCATCGAGCTGAACCCAGATTCGTCGGTGTCGAAGCTATTCCTGATCGCCATTCATGGAGCGGGAATACACATCGGTTCATTGGAAGTACGTGTGTGATCCCTACAGTTCAGACAGTCGCGGCGACGACATCCACCCGCTTCTCATCTCCCCTCGAGGCAAACTAGGAGTCAATCATACATACATACCTTAGGGCTTCTGAAGTTCTTGAAGCTTTGCGCGGCTCCATTGCACGATAGCATCTCTGGGGTGTGACGCGTCCCGTGGCAACTTGCGACATTTCAAATCGCGCGCAAAATCAGAACTTCCATGACGAAATTTGTCTGCTCTCGTCCGAGATTCTGAGGCAGCGTAGAGTGAAGAAGACCGATTAATCCAATGCTTGAATGGGTTTGGCTGCGCGTGACGAATGGCATAATGCTTGCTCACCCTCGTGGGGACCTTTCGATGAACTTGCACAAGTAGTGAGCGGATATGAGCAATAAGAATGGTAGAGAAAACGGATTTACGATGGTCGAATTGATGATTGTGGTGGCGATCATCGGTATTGCCTCAATCATCGCTGTTCCTGCCATCAACGAATGGCTAGCGCGTTACCAATTGAACCAGGCCATGAGTGAAATCACGGGGGACCTGAATCTGGCGAAGTTAGTGGCGATGAATAGGAATAGACAGGCAAGCGTTACGATTCAAGCGTCGGGAGCACTGATCGAGGTGAGCGGTGTTTCAGGTGGCCAACAGATTTTCCCCACGCGCACGTTGATGCCCCGCGTAACGACCCTTCCTGGTGGACCGGCTACGGTGAACTTCTCTTCCATGGGATTGAGCACAACGGCAGCGTCTCAAACGATCCAGATACAGAATGAGCGGGGACTTATTTACACACTCTTGGTATTGCCCTCCGGGAAGGTGAGTTGGTGTGCAAAGACTTCATGTTCATAGCTGAATCGGAGTCACGCATGGCCAAGGGAATCGTAAGCGAAAGCGAGTGTGGATTTACACTGATCGAGAGCATGGTGGCGGCCTTGATACTAGCCGTCGGATTGCTTGCTCTATCCGGAATGCAAGCCATGTCGCTGAAGAGAAACATTAACGGAAATGAGATGACGCGGGTAAGCAATCTTGCCGCCGATATAGTCGAGCGAATTCAATTCAACCGACGTAATGTTACTGCCTATCACAACGTAAATGTTAGTTCCGCGGTCACGACATGTCCAACGGTAATTGTGAACGTTATGGCTAACGGCGATTGCGTCCAGTGGAGGACCTTGCTGCTCAATTCAGGTCTCAACAACATTACAGGCACAGTGGTCTTGAATCCGGCTCCTCCTACATTGGATCCGCTGGGGCTCACGCGCAGCACCGTCACCGTGAGGCTCGACTGGACGGCTAACTCAAACATTGGAAGCGCTTCTCTTATGCCAAAGAGCATCACCCTGGTGACAGTGATCGCCCCGGAGTGAAGGTAAGGACATCGTCGCCATGAGTACTCGACACCGAAGACACTCGCAACATGGCATCACGTTGGTGGAGTTGATGATCGCACTTGCCGTGACAGGCATAATTGTGACAGCAGGTTTCACGGTGCTGACAACGACCGATAAGTCCACTAAAGCAAATGAACAAGCGGCAGGTACCCAGCAGAATGCCCGATTGGCTATGGAACTGATCGCCCGCGACGTCAAGCTGGCTGGTTTCCGAATGCCGTTGTCTCCCAATGCGCCTGTCGGAGGTACTGCGGGAAACTGTGCTCCCGGGGCAACAAGTTCAGCGATCAGACCTGTTGATAAGGTTTCGACCCCCTCGGCCCTCCCGAATGACGATGGCCCGGATACTCTTTCCCTCGTTGTTCCTCGAACCAATCCAGGATGGATCATTTCCCAGGTTGTGCCGGTTGCACCGGCGAGTTCCTTCTCCGCCATTACTCTTAATGCAGTCGCCGTTTCGGAGATGCAGGCCGAAGGCATGGTGAACGGTTCGAATGCCTATGTCACTGTCGGAGGTGTTCTGACGGCACAGGTGTCGTCCAGTAGTGGATCCGCGGTGAACTTTAGCAATGGGTTCAATCTGCCTGTTACATTTCCTGTGGGAACCCAAGTCTATCTGTTGCAGTGCATAACCTACTCGATCGGAGCAGATGCAGCGGCGTGTGGAACAACTGGACCTTGCTTACTCCGAACTGTGGACACAGGAACAGCCTCGCCCACGACAACTAATATCGTTGATGGTATCGAGGATATTCAATTCGCGCTTGCCTGTGATGGCTGCAATGCCGCCGTCAAGACAGGTGTGCCTGACGGGGTCATTGACGACTGGAACGCGAACAATACATTCGACGTTGGAGACTGGCAGACCAACAGAGTGTGGTCTCCTCTCACATTCGATCCAGCCACCATCAGGCTAGTTCAGGTCAATGTCGTTGCCAGACAGTCGGTGAGAGACCAGGGGCTTGGTGAGGCCCAGCAGGCTGGAGTATTGACGGCAGGTCCTCTGACAATTAGCGACCATATTCATTCCAATGATCCTGGATATGTCCCTTCAACGTATCAGCAGTTCAGACGCCGTCAGTTGACGAGGACGGTGGACGCTCGAAACGTCGAGCAATAAATTGGAGCAGGAGTCAATATGCCAGTCGATGAGGCGAACGGTTTGATCAGAAGTGAGCGAGGCGTGGCCTTTTTGATGGTCATGATCCTCATGCTGATCCTGACGGTATTGGGTATCGCCGCAATGACTGTCACGGGACTTGAGAACCGCATCGCGGGATTTCAACGGACGACTGAAGTGGCAGCCGATGCTGCGGAGTCTTGTCTGAGTTCTTCGGTAAAGATCATCCAGCAAACGATCGAGAACGGTTCGGTGCAGGCGGCGGTAGTTAGTTCGAGCGGACCGGTTCCAACTGGAGCGGAGACTTCAGCCAATCCATCCCTCACCATGGAAATCAACGGCCAAGCCGACAACCACGTGGATACGGTGACAGGGACAGGGGCTTTGGGGCCGGACTACGATCAGACAATCAATGGGTACTCCGTGCGAGGTGACATCGACCGTCTGTATCTTCAAGCGAAGGCGGGATCCGGCATGCAGTTCGCCGCAGGCTATGAAGGAGCGGGATCAGGAAGTGCGGGTGGAGGTGTTGATGTCCTCTATCGAGTGGATTGCAGAGCCACACTCGTGGCGACCGGGACCGAAAGCCGGATCGTTGGCGTGTACGCTTGCACTCTAACGGGTGAAACCTGTCAGAGAAAACTATAGCTCTAAGGACGAACCGACGCATGTTGTGGTTGAGGCGAATGAGAGTTGAGAAAGCTGTAATGAGGAGGGGTAGGATCATGAACAAACTGATGTTAGCTCTCCTGCTCGCCGTTGTCGGTGGCATCGTTGACCACTCCGCCGTCGCTCAAGTCACGATGAATAACTACACGGCCTATCCACCTTTTATTACCAAGACAGTTCCACCAGCTGTCATGCTAATGATGACCAAAGACCATAGGCTTTTCTTCAAGGGGTATAACGACATTGTCGATCTGGACAATGGAAAACCTGGCGGGGATGCCGCGGTCGACACGACGTACAAGGACAACATCGATTACGTCGGCTATTTCGACCCGAAGAAATGCTACGACTACTCGGGAGGAACGGGATTCGGCGGTACGGGACGCTTCAATCCGGCCGCGGCTGGTGCTGGATCCTATGGTCACTTCTGCACGGCCAAATGGAGCGGAAACTTTCTCAACTGGGCGACGATGGCGCGGATCGACATCATCCGGAAGGTGCTTTACGGGGGAAAGCGCATCGTGGATGACGCCGGTACTTCAACCTCGTCAATGACTGGAAACAACGGCCTAACAGTCTTGGGACGAACCATTACTCCTCGTGATGCACATTCCTGGGCGAAGCCTTACTCTGGTAGCAACCTGAGTTCTTTGGTGCCGACAACCGCGCTGGGTATCGCCTCCGGCGCCGTCACGATTTGCAATACCAACAGTGCTAGTAGTGAAACAGTCGGCTACATGATGGTCTTGGACGGGAACTGGCCCGATGCCGATAGTACCGAG
This sequence comes from Nitrospira sp., assembly GCA_029194535.1. Taxonomy (NCBI): domain Bacteria; kingdom Pseudomonadati; phylum Nitrospirota; class Nitrospiria; order Nitrospirales; family Nitrospiraceae; genus Nitrospira; species Nitrospira sp. The sequence continues at coordinate 577,053 of JARFXR010000001.1, forward strand.
GTACGGCAATGTGAGCGAACTGCGAACGGTGTCGGTTTGTTCGGTGGAGAACTTAAGGTAACTTATCGGGTGGCCGTTAAAGTATGCGATTGGACCGTCGGGCTTGAATCGAATTGCGACACGTACTACGACAACAACACTCCCAGCCCGACAAGCACGTATACGTATAAGCCGCAGGGTTTGATCCAACGCATGGCGGTGAATTCCAATGGAAGTGTCGGCACCGCGGATGACACAGTGACCATGCGGTTCGGTCTGATTTCAGGCAGCTATGAGCGCAACTTTAGCGGTGGTGTGCTACGGAGTAAGGCCACCGACCTCTACACCCAGGAGATCAACAAACGAACGGGGCAGATATTGTCTACTTCAAAGGTCATCAAGACGATCGATATGTTCAGGATCGTTGGATACAATTTTGGCGGCAATAACTACTCTGCCGGTGGGAATGATGGGAATTGTAGCGTAGATGGAGGAATTCCCTCGGAAGGTAATTGCAAGAGCTGGGGCGAGCCCTTCGCCGAAATGTTCTATGAAGCGATACGCTATTTTAGGGGCCTGGCAGGTTCCGGCAATGCAACCACACAGTTTTATAAGACCTCCGGCAACGGCCCCGACAACAGCATTACGAGTTATGCGATTGGAAATGGCACATACGCATCCAATACCTTCCCAATCGAATCCAACAATGGATATGGCGATCCATACACGGGGTCGCCACCTATTTGTGAGTACTGCGCGAAGCCCTTCGTCTTGATGTTCGGGGATGCCTTCCCGTCGCACGACTCAGACCAGTTGCCGGGAGCCCAAGCTTGGACCTCTGCCCCAAACCAGGTCACTCCTACCACAAATGACACCGGGATCGACGTTTCAGCCCTGCTCTCCACCTCATCGATGAATACGCTGGATCCGATTAGCTCTGTTTTTATCGGAGAAGTGAATGGCGGCTCCGCCAATAGTATCTGCTCAGCCAAGGCGACGACGACGTTCTTAAATATCCGAGGCCTCTGCCCGGAAGAGCCGAACAAATATGGATCCTATTACCTTCCGATTCTGGCTCACTATGCGAAGACGACGGACCTTCGCGGCGCTCTTGGCAATGATACGGCCAATTTGGTGAAGCAGAACATTACGACATATGCTGTGGTCGCCAGTGCACCGGTTCCCGTGTTGGAATTTTCCGTAGGGTCCAACAAGGTCCAACTTACCCCGGCCTTTCACAGCGGCTGTCCGGCGGCATCAGGAGGCGCGCCAGCGAGTGATTCAAATCGCTACAACGGATGCACAACTGCCGGGCAAGGGGCCTGGGCGAGTTCGGCGGGGACCGGAGGAAACAAAGGACAACTGGTGGCATTCGATATCTGCGTGAATGATGCAGATTGGACCACCGAAACAGGGAACGGCTATACCTCTTGCTACGAAATCATGTGGGATGATGCGACCTATGGTGGAGACTACGACTTGGATATGCGGTATCGCCTCTACGTCAAGACCAACGGATCTTCCACGATTACAGTAAAGACCAAGCCCATATACTCGAATGCGGGAAATGGCAACTGGGCGGGATTCTACATCAACGGAGTGAGTGCGGCCGGTCACAGCGCCACAACTCCAGCAGCAACGTTGAATAATATTCTCACGGGTGCTGGCGAGTACTATGACGTTCGCTGCGGCGGAAGTATTCCCACCGGATCGGGAAACGGGCAAGAATGCCAACGGTATAACACTACCGGCGGATGGACTTCAGATACGTCGTCACCGTATACGAATATTTGGGTCGAGAGAACATTCACGGCCAATGGAACAAACGCCGGCCTACTGAAAGATCCTCTCTGGTATGCAGCCAAATACGGAGGGTTCAAAGAGGGCGACAAGTCCGCGACGACGGGCTATAACCTCCCTGATAAGACGTCAGAATGGGATGCGGACGGCGATGGAGTGCCGGACACATACTTTTATGCCCAAAACCCGCTGGAACTCGAAGGCAAGCTCGCTGCCGCCTTCGCGGCGATTCTGAACCAAACGTCATCTGGTACTGCCGCGTCGGTCTTGTCGTCCTCGACAAGCGGCGAAGGCGCCCTCTATCAGTCCTATTTCTATCCGACCCAGTTCGAAGGAACTCGCGAGGTCAAATACGCCGGATATGTGCACGGGCTCTTTGTCGACACGTATGGAAACCTCCGCGAAGATACGAATGGCGACGGCCGCCTGGTGCTCACCGAGGATCGAATTGTTGTGACCCGGTACGACTTGGTTAACGACCGCCTGGCTGTTGACATTTTTGTTGATTCGAACGGTGACGGCAAAGCTGACCCAACTAGAGATACGACCGTTCCTCCTGATGGCATTCTCGACACCGCCTTCTGCGACGACTCACCGCATCAATGCGACAAGGCCATCACCGATATCAATCCAATTTGGGAAGGAGGACGTCGTTTAGCCATCATGCCACCCGCGAATCGATACATTTACACCTGGGTGGACATGGACAATGACAAAGTCGTGAGCAGCGCTGGCTCCGCGACACCTTCGGGCGAGTTCATTTCGTTCGATACCAGTAATCAGAGCAAGCTCGCCGGTTATCTCAATCTGAGTGGGGCCCCAGCTGCCCTCACAGCGGCCAACGTGATCAATTTTATACGTGGCAACCAGATCGCAGGTCTTCGAGATCGCACGTTGACAGTGAAGAACGACAGTAACGTTCCCGCTGCGATGGTGTGGAAACTTGGCGATTCAGTCTATTCAACGCCCGTTATTGTCGGAGATCCTAAAGAGCGATACGACGTGTTGTATGGCGATGCAACGTACACAGCCTTTTTCCAGCAGTACAAGGGACGCCGCCAGGTTGCCTATCTTGGAGCCAACGACGGCATGCTTCACGCGTTTAACGTAGGGTTTTATCATAAGGGCGATGATACCAGCGGGTCCGCTCCCGCTGGAAAAATAGAGCATGGATGGTTTTCAAATTCCACGACTGCAGACGGTCGAGGTGTGGTTCGTGGCGACGAACTATGGTCGTATATTCCGCAAGAGCTATTGCCGCATCTTCGGTGGTTGGCGGACCCCAACTACACGCATGTGTACTATGTCGATCTGAAACCGAAGGTGACGGACGCGAGGATATTTGCTCCAGATGCCGACCATCCCAACGGCTGGGGAACAATTCTGATCGGCGGGTTCCGAATGGGAGGAAGCTGCGGGAATTGCACGGGTGGTCAGGGCACGCCCATGACGTTTGCGGCAGATTTCAACAATGACTCCACCGTGGATGCCGCGAGAACCTTCTTCAGCGCATACTTCGTCTTGGACATCACCAACCCAGAGAAACTCCCGAAACTCCTCTGGAGCTATTCGGATACGAGCCTTGGGCTGACCATGAGTTATCCGAGCGTGGTCCGGGTTCGCCCGTTGGGCGGCGATAAGACACAGGATAGCGATGCCAAATGGTACGTGGTGGTTGGGTCCGGCGCAACCAGCTACGATGCTGGTGTCGGGCAGGTGGCAAGGATATACGCTGTCAATCTCAAAGATAGAATAACGTCGGCGGCTTCAACGACTGTCGCAATCTTCGATGCGGGCGGAACCTTGTCGAGCCCGCCCAATTCATTTATCGGAGACCTATCAACGATAGACAGAGACTTGGACTATCGAGCCGACGTCATCTACGGCGGAAAGATCATTAGTGCATCCCCGTGGGAAGGTAAATTGCTCCGCCTCACGACCGGTTGTTGGAAAGCATCCACTCCGGTCTGCAATACGGATCCCTCTTTGTGGGGCGTACCATCAGGTGCAACAGCTCCAGCACCGACAAGAGCCCCATCTGAAATTCTCTATCAATTTAAGAACGCGACCGGATCCACAAAAAATACATTGGGCCCTTTGCCCCAGGCTGCAGGTCTTGCATTGGACGAGACGGGTAATACCTGGGTTTTTGCAGGAAGCGGCCGTTACTATACTCAATTGAGCGGAACTGGTGACAAGGTCGATACCTCGGTTCAGTTCCTCGTGGGCGTGAAAGATCCGGTGCTGCAAGGTTCGGGCGGATGCAATGACGCGACCATCACCGGTTGTCGAATAGACGACAGCTTGAACAATGAGTTGATCGACATGTCAACGGCTACTATCTGTCAACTCGGCAATGGCACATGTGACGGTACCACGACACAGCAAGTCACGAGTGTCCCGGCGATGGCAACCGGTGGAACATATGGATCCCTTATTTCATTGGTCCAAAGCAAGAGAGGCTGGTTTACGAAACTGACCGTCCTAGCCAGTGGACCAAGTGAACGATCGGTGGCGAATCCAGTGATTCTCGGAGGGATTGTGTTCTTCCCCACTTTCCTGCCGAGCAGTGATGTCTGTGTGGCGGCGGGATCAAGCAATCTCTATGCGTTGTATTATGTAACGGGCGGACCATACAGTTCACCGATTGTTGGGCTGAGCGGACAGAATATCAACAACAAGACAAGTCTCGGTGACGGTTTGGCCACTACCGTCGCTATCCACTTGGGAAGTCAAGGTGATGGTTCCGCTGGCACCGGCAGCTTGAGCGGTGTGAAAGGATGTTCGCAATCCAGCACCGGCGCCATCAATTGTGTGAATACCGGAACAGCGACGACAGTCGCTAGCCGATATCTCTCATGGATCAATCAGCGCGATTAGCTGGCAACACATGAGACATGTGACATGAGCATCTGGTCTCAATAAGTCGGTAAAGGGGCTTTGTGTATCGGATATCTGCAGGTCTGGCGATTGTTGTGCTGTTCTTGGATCTCGGGTGTACGTCTGAAGATCACTATGCTGCGGGCACTTCTGCTGGCAATGGTCAGCCTAGCATTCATTCACTCACAATAGTACCAAATCCAATTACCCGTCACGGTGTCGTGACCGCGGTCGCTGAAACTAAAGATCCGAACCAAGACGAAGTGACCGTACGATTTCGTTGGTTCGTGAATGGAACGGAAGTGTCAGGCGAATCTGCGATGACGCTCGATCCGGAGCGACTGAAACGAGGTGATCGGGTTAGCGTGGAAGCGACCCCGCACGATGGGAAGACCTCGGGTGCCGCTCTTCGCAGCTCAGAGGTGTCTGTGGGGAATACGCTTCCAGTGATCCAGACTCTTACGCTTGAACCAAGACAACCTAAGGCCGGAGACAATATCAAAGCGGAATTGGAGGGTGGCGACGTCGACGGAGACAGTGTCCAGTACAACTATACATGGCGGCACAATGGCCAAGTGGTGCTAACGGGAGAACAGTACACGCTCGACAGCACTGGATTTTCTCGCGGAGATACAGTGAGCGTTTCAGTTGCCCCGCATGACCATGGCGGGGAAGGTAAGGAAGCCCGCTCACAACCCGTGACCATATCTAACAAGCCTCCAAAATTCACATCTTTCGCTTCGCCTGTAGTTGCTGAAGGCAAGCTTGAATATCAAGTCTCCGCGAACGATCCGGAAAACGATCCTATTACGTTCTCATTGGAATCCGCTCCTCCTGGAATGACCATCAACGAAAAGACCGGTCAGCTACAATGGTCGATCTTGCCTTCCACGCAAGGAGTATTCCGCATAAAGATTATGGTACGAGATGACCATGAAGGATGGGCATCGCAGGAGTTCGACATTTCGCCAAAAGTCGAGGCGAAATCCTAACACCCGTGTCCCGCGTTCCAGTCTTTCAATCCGTTCGTCGTCATGAGTTGGTTGTCAGCGTCCTCTTCACTCTGATACAATTAGCTACCAAGCGATTCAGCTGGCTATCACTATTGTGTGAAAAAACTCAAGCTGCGAGAAGGTACCAACACCTCCGTCTTGTTCGGTCACCATGACCGACACCTCAAGCTGATTGAAGATGATCTCGGCGTGCGTCTTTCAGCGCGCGGCGAGGAACTCACAGTTGATGGAACCCCGGATGCGACTCGCCACGCCGAGCGAGTTCTGACCGAGCTTGCCGCTCTCGCTAACGAAGGAATGGTTCTTCAGCCTGAAGACATTACGCATGCGCTCTTTGCGCTGAAGCAGAGTCCCGACGCTCCATTGAAGGAGCTCTTGTCTACAGCCACGACTATTGTCACGAAGAAACGCTTCGTCGCGCCGAAGACTCCGACTCAGAAATCATACATCGAAGCTATTGAAACTCACGACATCGTGATCGGAATCGGCCCGGCCGGCACAGGCAAGACCTACCTCGCCATGGCTATGGCTGTGAGTGCGTTGATGAAGCGCCAAGTTAGTCGGATTATTTTGGCGCGTCCAGCGGTAGAGGCTGGCGAGAAGCTCGGGTTTCTTCCGGGCGATATGTACGAAAAGATTAATCCGTACCTGCGTCCTCTCTATGACGCATTGTTCGATATGATGGACATGGAACGTGCCACTAGAGCGATCGAGCGAGGCGATATTGAGATCGCACCTTTGGCGTTCATGCGAGGCCGCACGCTGAATGACTCTTTCGTCATTCTCGATGAGGCTCAGAATGCAACTGCCGAGCAGATGAAGATGTTTCTGACTCGGCTTGGTTTCAGCTCGAAGGCTGTCGTGACGGGAGATATCACTCAGATCGATCTGCCGCCTGAGCGGGTATCTGGACTCATCGAAGTCCGTGATATCCTTCGCGACGTGGAAGGCATTCGATTCATCTATTTTGACGAACGGGACGTTGTCAGGCACAAGCTGGTGCAGGACATCATCAAGGCCTACGATCAGCATCACGAACGAACTCAGGATCCAATGGCATCACCTCCGGGTCGCCGACCTCCACCTTATCCTAACGCTCGAACGTCAACGCCTTCCCCGACACAGCAGTCGCCCAAGTCGTCTTTGGGACAACCACATTAATGTCCGTGTTTGTGGAAAGCCGGACTCGGATCGTGACGGTGAATCCGATCCTAGTCGGGAAATTCGCATCTATGGTTTTGTCGGCAATGGGAGAGGAGGATTCGGACGTAAGCGTGACATTCATCGGTGATCAAAGGATGCGCCGATTGAACCGACAGTACCGTCAAAAAGACAACACCACCGATGTTTTGGCATTTGCCTTCAGAGATGCTCGCTTCCCCATCCGTGCGCATCCGGGTACGGGGCCGCTCGGTGATGTGGTTATTGCTGTGCCCACTGCGATTCGGCAGGCGCGTGCAGCAAGACGATCTCTTAGGAAGGAAATCGCTGTCTTGCTCATTCACGGAATTCTCCATCTGTGCGGATACGATCACGAACGAAGCGATAGCGAAGCGAGACGCATGCGCCGACGAGAGCGTACTCTTCTGGAGCAACTAGGAAAACTCGCTCCTCTCGTCAGAATGGCGAGTAAACGTTCGCGGTGATTTCATGGCATGGCTCCAACGGCTCAATGAAGGCTTAACTCGAACGCGATCGGCTGTTCGCGGGTCCCTTGATAAGCTCTTAGGCCGTACAGCAGATCCGGCGCTGCTTGAAGAGCTAGAGACGGCTCTGGTCCTTTCTGATCTCGGTGCACCAGTCGTGAAACGCACAATGGATCAGTTGAAACAGGGACTACTCGGGACCAATGCTTCACAAATCCTCACGGTTCAGACCGTCCTGAAGCAGACCCTGCTGCAGGCGCTCACCCCTGCCACAGGGCCCAGGCTCGAAGATCTAATCGCCCAAGGCACTAAGCCATTCGTCATTTTGGCTGTGGGCGTGAACGGAGTGGGCAAGACGACGACGCTGGCAAAGATCGCGCAGCGACTGGCAAATGGAGGGCTCAAGCCGCTCCTGGTTGCGGCCGATACCTTTCGCGCTGCGGCAATCGATCAACTGAAGGTATGGTCTGACCGTATCGGCACCGAGTTCGTCTGTCATCGCCGTGGAGCGGATCCGGCCGCCGTGGCTTTCGATGGCTTAATGGCGGCCAAGGCACGCAACGCAGATGTGGTCCTGATCGATACAGCCGGGCGTCTTCATACGAAATCGAATCTGATGGATGAGTTGAGGAAGATCAGTCGCGTGCTGAAGCAGGGAATGCCCGAGGCGCCTCAGGAGGTGCTGCTGGTGATAGATGCGACGGTCGGTCAAAATGCTCTTGTCCAAGCGCGTCAGTTCAATCAGGCTGTCGGGGTCACTGGCCTCGTCCTTACGAAATTGGACGGCACAGCTCGTGGGGGTATTGTGGTCGCCATCGCCGATGAACTGAAGCTGCCGGTGCGGCTGATCGGGGTCGGTGAGTCACCGGAAGATCTCCAGGATTTCCGGCCCGAGCCATTTGTGGACGCCCTTATCGGCGTACCGGTATAGCGCTGCTCAGATCCCATCATTTGCTTTTTGACGCAGCGGGCTCATGGTACGCTCGCGTGTAAGCGGCAGACGCTCACACTTGGCGACGGACGGTCTTATGGTCAAACTTCTGATCATTGACGATGATCGTATGAACTGCGATCTCCTGCAGGCCGTCTTTACCCGCCATGGATATGAAGTTCACACCGCGACTAATGGCATAGAAGGCCTGACTCTCTTTCGTGAGCATGGACCACGAGTCACCATTCTGGATCTTCGGATGCCAGGGATGGACGGACTCATGATATTGAAGGAAATTCGAGCCATGGATCCGCACGCACCGGTCATCATTCTTGGGGGGGGTGCGACGGAAACTCAGGAAAATCAAGCTCGGTCGCTACGCGTCACGGACTTCTTGCGCAAAGGTCTCTCGCTGGATGTCCTTGTTGAAGGCGTCAACCGAGTGGTGCAGCGACCCACGAAGTCCACCGTGGAGACTTCGCAAACCTCATCGGCGGGTGCAGCGACCGACACCGACGAAACAGTCTTGGTGGTCGACGATGAGCAGTTGGTGCGCGAATTGTTAGTGCAGTTCTTGAGCCTTCGAGGATATCGATCTCTCGGGGTGAAAGATGCGACGGCCGCCCTCGCGATGATCGATCAAGCTCCTCCGGATTTGATCTTGCTCGATCTTTTCCTGCCTGGCATGAGCGGGGTGGAGATGATGCATCGACTTCGCCAGAAGGAATTCGGCGGCGCCGTCATTATCATCACCGGAAGTCATGACGAAGAAGTTCTTGAGGAAGCGTGGGCTCTCCATCCACAGGAAGTTCTCACCAAGCCGGTCGATCTTGAGCGAATGCTTTCAGTCATCCAGCTTGTGCTTGTTTGTCGCGAATGTTAAAACCTCCTGAATGCTGACTGGCAAGGCGCTCCGCTTCGCGCTCGTTCTCCTCACCGCAACAGTGCTTCATGCACAATTCAGTCTGTGCGAGGAGCACCAGTATCAATCTCAGGGAACGGCCATTCAACGCCATGAGCTGTTTGTGCAACTCTATCCAGAAACTCACGAACTGATTGGTCGTGACCGCATGACGCTGGCGCTTTCCGAGAAGGAGACCGCTATCCGTCTGTCGTTGGCCTCGACACTTGCCGTGCAGCGCATTGCCGGAGGGGTAGATGATTCGACGGGGCGTGAGCCCGATCAGACACTCGCGTTCTCGATCGAGCATGATACGGCACCGCCACAGGTCCAGCAGATTGTGATTCCGTTGCCAAGCGCCTCCGCCAAGAATATGACGATGACACTTACGATCACGTACCAGGGTGTGATTGATGATCCACCCAGAGAGCCTCGACATCTGCGTTTTGTCACGCCGAGCGATACGGCCGGCCACATCGGCCCGGAGGGTGTCTATCTCAGCAGCGAAAGCCGATGGTACCCTGACAGTCCCGGCTCCCTAAGCGCGTACTCGCTTCGTGTCGCATTGCCGGAAAGCTGGACGGCCGCAACGCAAGCCACGGTACACAAGACAACCGCCTGTTTGCCGGATCAATGTCGAGGGGCGAACATGGCGTTGATCGAGTGGAATCCGACAACGCCTAGCGAAGCCCTGACGGTCGTGGCCAATCGATTCGTCGTCAAACAACGCCCTTGGGTCGCAAAGAGTGGCCAACCAGTGAAACTGACGACATACCTGTTTCCCGAGGACTCGCATCTCGCGGACGAATATCTGGACGCAGCCAGCCGGTATCTGGATGCCTATATCGGAGTTCTGGGGTCCTATCCCTTTGAGACGTTTGCCGTCATCGAGAATTTCTTCGCGAGCGGTCTGGGTATGCCCTCGTTTACCCTGCTCGGCAGCGCGATCATCAAGCGGCATTACGTCCAGCCGTATGCGCTTGGCCATGAAATCGTCCATTCGTGGATCGGGAACGGGGTGTTCAACCAAACGGACAAAGGGAACTGGGTGGAAGGACTGACCACCTACCTGGCCAATTACTATTGGTACGAACTGACTGGTCAGCTGTCTCAGGCTCGTGATCAGCGGCGCCTGTTCGTTCGGTCGTACAATCTGCACGTGCCGCGTGATCGTGACTATCCTGTAAGTCGGTTCATGCAGAAGCATGACGAGCGCGACAATGCAATCGGATATCAAAAGGTTGCGATGACGCTTCATCTCTTACGGCAAGAGATTGGGGAACAGGCGTTCTGGTCTGGAATAAAGCGTCTGGTCGCCAGCTATCTCGGTCGGCACGCGGAGTGGCATGATATAGAACTGGTATTCAACGAAACCAGCGGCCGCGACCTTGGTTGGTTTTTCAAGCAGTGGATTGAGCGAAGCGGTGTGCCGGCACCATCCCTCAGGCGCGCCGTCGCACGCCCTGTCGACGGTGCTGCTGCATTTGACCTTGATGTACGCATGGTCCAAGGTGAGCCATTGTTCCGGTTTCCCGTCCAGCTTCGGATCCGGATGGATGACGCACGCGAACATACGCTGGATATTCAGATGGCGGACGCGGCGCAGTCGGCCACCGTCCGACTCCCAAGTCGTCCCGTGGACGTGCGGCTTGATCCGGAGACAATGCTGATTCGCAGAATCCCACGGCAATCCTTACCGCCCATGTTGAACCACTATGTCACCGATGCGCGTCGAACGGTCATGCTCGCCGGTTCATTTCCGTCATCTCACCCGTATCAGGAGTTAGCTGCGCGCATCGAGACTCAGGAGAGTCGCAAGGGAGAATCGGGCCATGTTGCGATCATTCCGAGCGCGACGGCCGCACTGTTTCCGCTCGAGGGGTCGGTGTTACTATTGGGCAACGACGTGGGGCGAGAGGTCATCCAACCATTGTTGGCGACTCATTGTGGGCAACGAGTCCATCTGACCGAGTCGGGTGTCGCGATAGAAGGCGAGAACTATGATGGACCCGGGATGGCCGTCATCGTCACGTGCCATCGCGTTGATCGGCCGGGCAGCGTCCTGTCCCTCTTGTACTCGGCAACCCCGGAGGCCGCTGCCACCGTCTCTCGGCTGCTGTTTTTTTACGGCTGGAATAGTTTTGTCGTGTTCAAGAACGGGTCTGTCGTCACGCGCGGAGAATGGCCAGGTGAACGTGACCCGAGCGAGCAAATGGAGGTGTTCCTCGATGAGAAGCGTGTCATTCGGTAGCGGTTTGGCGGCGGTGATGATTCTCATCTCCTGTGGTCTGACGAGTGCCGCGGAGGAGCAGAAGCCGCCTGAGGTGAGACGCCCTCCGACTGGGATGGAACGGCATTTGAAGAATATCCGACAGCTGACGTTCGGCCGGCAGAACGCAGAAGCCTACTTTTCCTTCGACGGCACAAAGCTGATCTTTCAGTCCACCAACAATTGGATGCAGGAATCCTTTGCCGCAACCTTACGGCCTGCTGAAGCTGGACTGAATTGCTACCAAATGTACGTCATGGATCTCGAGAGCCAGACGATCCGGCTGGTCAGCACCGGGGCCGGTGTCACGACGTGCGGCTACTTTTTCCCAGGCGATCGGAGGGTCCTCTTTGCTTCCACTCATGCGGCCGGACCAAATTGTCCAGTCAAACCGAAGCGCGACGGAGCTTATCGATGGGCGTTGGATGACTACGATCTGTACGCGGTGCGTATTGACGGACAGGAGATGCAACGGCTCACGACCTCGCCGGGCTACGACGCGGAAGCGACCGTGTCTCCCGACGGCAGGACGATCGTCTGGACGTCCATGAGGGACGGGGATCTTGATTTATACGCCATGAACCTTGACGGAACCAAACCACGTCGCTTGACCGATGACGTGGGATACGATGGCGGCGCCTTCTTTTCACCGAACAGCAAGCGGATCGTCTACCGAGCGTCACATCCGACGGAGCCGGCTGAGGTGGCTCGGTATAGGGAATTGCTCGATCAGCGGCTGGTCGAACCGGGGCAGCTCGAAATCGCGGTGATGAACGCTGATGGCAGTGCCAAGCGACAGGTGACATCCAACGGTGCATCGAACTTTTCGCCGTTTTTCCACCCGGATGGCAAGCGCATCATCTTTTCCTCCAATGTGGAAACAAGAGGAGAGGGGGGCAGACCAAGTTTTCATCTGTATCTGATTGGCGACGACGGAGCAGGATTGGAGCGTTTGACGTTCGAAGGGCAGTTCAATAGCTTTCCCATGTTCTCTCCGGACGGGAAACGTCTCGTATGGATCTCCGACCGCGACGCGAAGCAACCCGGCGAATTCAACGTGTATCTTGCCGAATGGGTTCCCTGACTAGCCGGGGACGAGGCGTTGCGTGACAGGAGACACGTCGGCAAGATCATCGGCTGCCGATTCGACCGGAGTTGTCTTTCTTGCCTCCGTCCTTTGCTCAGGTGCGGCCGTCGCGCTGACCCTCTTGGGCTTGCTCGAACTCGATGTCCCACTGACGAAGTTTGTTCGGTCGTTGTATCACCCCGTCGGGTATCTTCCGAACCCCTGGCTTGCGTATTTCAGCGATATCGGTGATCGGCTCGGCAGAGGAGAGTCCTTGGTCGCGCTCAGCCTGCTTCTGCTGCTCGTCGGGGGAAAGCTGAAACGCACAGAGGTGAAGCTCGCCGGGTGGCAAACTCTGGTGGCTCATGGAATTGTCGCGGCATTGAGCAACCTTATCAAGCACGCGGTCGGTAGACCACGGCCGAAGTTCATCCACACCGGCGCGTTCGATCTCTCTCCCTTCGGTGGCAGTGGATGGGATTCGTTTCCATCCGGACACGCCACGTCGGCTGTGGCGATCGCCGCCGTCCTCGCGGTCAGATTTCCCAGGGGACGTTGGATCTTCATCGGAGCGGCCGTAGCCATAGCCGCGAGTCGAATTCTCCGCGGTGCGCATTTTCTGACCGACACGGTTGGCGGTGCGGCGCTTGGCTGGTTGGTCGGTGTCGTGGCCGCCCATCCTTGGCGAGCCTGGCGATCGTCTCTCGGATCGGCACTGGCGTCTCTCGCTCCGTTCTGCGTTGGCGTGTCGGCCGCCATATGGGTGATGGGCCGCACTTGCTCGGTTCAATGGCCGGGTCCGCTCCTGATAATCGGCGGGTTTCTGTTGACGGCAGCCACGTTTGCCGGATACGTATGGCTGGCCGTCAGGCCGATGGTAAGATGGCCTCTTCCGAGAGGTGCGCTCAGAGGGTTGATGGGATTGGGTTTGGTCATGGCCACAGGATCTGCGTGGATGTCGTCCGCTGCGCTCTGTGCCGGCCTGGCGACTTGGCTCCGATCCTGGACCGTCGCTCCACCGGTTGCAGATGATGGAATGGCCGTTGCTCGGACTCCAGCTGAGGAGGTGCTCTTCTGTCTGCTCATTCTTTTTGGGCTATGGGCAAGCCTAGAGATGAGAGGACTACTGCCGCTGCCGTAGGCGTCAATGAGGAGAAAGATCGGAGGGAGGAGGTGCCGCTCCTTGCGGAATGGTCACCATCGGCTGATTTGCCAGCAAGAGATAGCCGTGACGCCGAAGGAGCGGGACCAGCTGATCGGCCTCGGCTGGAAGGTTCGATCGAAAACGCTCCGGAAGCAAGACCATGGTCCGGCCCGGTTTGGCCAGGGTGAGACGGATCGTCTCTTCTTCGCCAAAGGGCACGAAGACGGCCTGTCGTCTGGCGTAGAAGATGGTCGAAGGTCTGGTCGCCCCATAGACCACGAAATGATCGGACGGGCGCAGGTTGACGCCGGCGGCGTAGGCCAGCTCCTGCGGTGGAGCGATGAAGTAGTGGTTTATCAGAGGCAGGCTGAGCCTGAGGGCGATCAGCGCGACAATGGCCAGCGTCCCACCAGCCGCCCAGAATGCTCCAGCGCGCCGCTGTTCGTGTAAGCCCCAATACCCAACCAACGCCATTCCGATCAGCAAGACCAGCGCGGCAGCATAGGGCCCCGCATCCCACGCGCTGGGGTCGAGAAGTCCGGCAGAGGGGAATTCTTTCAGCATCTTGTCGGACAGGCGGGAATAGATCCACGGAATCGCCGATAGCCCCAGCGCCAACAGAAATCCCAAGCCCATCATGAGATGAATCGCGGCGCGCACCCCTTTGGTTGCCGGGTCGACCAAGCTTCGGTGCCAGTAGGCCGCAGCGAGAAGAGCCGCTGCCGGAAAGAGGGGGGCGATGTAGTGTTGAAGTCTTGTGGAGGAGAGCGTGAAGAACACAAATGACCCGATCACCCAGAGCGTGGCGAACAACTCGAGTTCGTTGGGTGCAGTCTCGACCCCTGAGGAGGCCAGTTGCGGAGCAGTCATTCCCGTCCTGCGCGACGCCCGCCACGCCTTGAGACAACCGTACAACGACATTGGCAGAAGGGCGCTCCACGGGAAAAATCCCAGCAACAGAACAGGCACGTAGAAGAATAGGCCGAAGCCGTGCCCTTCCATGGGCGCCATGAAACGGCCCACTGTCTGGGCCTTGGCAATCGTCACATAGTTTGAGCCGTGAATGACCAACATCGTGCCATACCAAGGAAGAGTGAGCAGGAGGAACAGGCCGGTGCCGAAAAGAGGGTAGCCCTTACGCCAGTATTCCGCCCACCGCCGCGTGAACGAGAGATAGAGGATCATGGTGATTAGTGGGACGATGAAGCCGACCGGTCCTTTGGCCAGCGTCGCAATACCCATCCCGACATAAAACCACCACATCCAATATCGGCCTCCCATTCCGTGAAAACCTGCCCAGAATGCGAACTGCGCCGTTGTCGTGAAGAACACCAACACGCTGTCCGTCAGAGCCATGCGATTCAGTCCGATCATCTCAATGTTGAGCAACAGCATGAGGGCGCTGAACAATCCAATATGGGGGGCCTGCCAACACACGGAGAACCAATATTGGACCAGGATGAGTGCGGTGCCGAACAGCGCGGAGGGAAATCTGGCGGCGAACTCGTTGACTCCGAAGAGAGAGTAAGATCCGCTCATCAGCCAGTAGACCAGCGCCGGTTTATAGAAGCGCGGTTCATAGTTGAACGTCGGCGTAATCCAATCGCCGGTTTCCAGCATTTCTCGACCGGCTTCCGCGTTGCGACCCTCATCCCGGTCGGTGAGTCCGATCGAGCCCAGCCCGATGAAGAGGAGCGTTCCGGCCAGCGCCAGGAGGATTGCAAGGTTCACCAGGTGCTTGGCCATCGGTATCGGCTCCGCTGAGGGGTTCGGGTGCAGTGACACGGTTGATCAGGAGTTACCGACTGAGGATGGGCGTTGTGCGGTCTGATCGTGAGTGGATCGATGAATCAACATGAGGTTCCGGACATAGACCAGAGCTCCGACTCCTTGCCCGGCAATGAACACGGGATCCCTGCGATAAATGGCATACGCGAGAGTAATCAGGCCCCCGATAAGACTCATATACCAGAACGCGACCGGGACCTGACTCTTCGCCGTCCGTTCTGAGGCGATCCATTGAACGACCCAACGGCCGAAGAACAGGCCCTGGCCCAAGAACCCGATTGCGATCCAGATGGCTTCCGTGCTGGACATGGCAAATTCTGAATGGTGACCGCTTGGTTACTTGGCGACAGGAGACGATTGATAGCGGTATCGCAACACGCGGTGGTGCATCCACCGGACCGCGATCAGGTCGTAGAGGCTCTTAAACAGCCGATTGCCGACTCCGTATTTTGACTCTCCATGGATGCGCGGATAATGGCGGACCGGGATTTCCGTGATGGTAAACCCGTGCATTAGAGCCAGCGCCGGAAAGAAGCGGTGCATACCTTCAAACAGGTAGAGTTTATCCAAAACCGGTCGGCGGAATAGTTTTAGGGGGCATCCCGTATCGTGAATGCCGTCGCGGGTAAAAATATTTCTAACGAAGTTGGCGATGCGCGAAGAAAGCTTGCGCACGAGGTTGTCCTGACGGTCTTTCCTCCATCCGCATACGACGTCATAAGCCTCCACGAGCGGCAGCATCAATAGAATATCGTGGCTGTCTTGTTGGAGATCGGCATCGATATGGATGATGGTTTCCCCAGAGGATTGTTTGAAGCCGGCATCCAATGCTGCCGTCTTGCCGTAGTTCTGATCAAAATGAATCGCCCGAACTTCAGGGTGCCTCATGGCGAATTGGTCCATCAACTCGCTGCTTCCGTCTGTGCTCCCGTCATCAATTAGGATGATCTCGAAGGGCCGGCTGCGTGAGTGGCTGTGAGAGCGCATCACCTTGAGGAGGCCCTCAATCAAGGGCGTGAGATTCTCGATCTCGTCCTTCACCGGAACAAGGACTGAAGCCCATGGATGAGGGGCACTCATGCAGAATGGGGAATCGTCGCACACATGAGGAACAACGCGATCACGTGTTCATTCTACAGAATGCCTCACGGACCGTCAAACCGTGCCCTGCGGCTGGCTCACTCAATTCAGATGCGAATGACATGACGATCAGTGAAAGTCTCGATGCCAGAATGGTTGGTGACAAGACCGATCGGCTGATGTGCTTGGAGCATACAGGGCACTGATCATACTGTCGGTCACGAGTTTGGCGCGGACGAGAGTACGAAAGCGATCTCATCGCACGACAGATGCGGTCTGATGCGCGGGCGGGTTACTGCTTCAGATCTGCCACGACCGTGAAGCGCATCGTTCCCATCAACGACACTTCGTTGATTTGTTCCCCCGCGTGGATTTCGACCTTGTAGCGGCCCGGCTTCCACCCGCCAGCAGGAGGAGTCAGCCGAAGGTAGCCCGATTCGTCCTCGAGTGCGATATACATGGCGTCTTGGCCGATCATCGTGTCGGGATTCAAACCGGCGACTGCCTCGGGAAAACACCGACCGAAGACCTGGAAGGCTTGATAATGCTGGTGCAGCTGAAAGACGACAAAAATGCCTGCTGTGCCGGGGAGGAACTTGTCCGTCGGCTTGATCGGCACGATCTCGTGGGTTCGGCGGAATCCAAGTTCCTCGTCGAATCCTTCTGCCAAGGTGATGTCCCTGAACATGCCTTTCGGCGGGGCGTCGAAGTCGTAGGGCTGGACCTCTTCTGATCGATTCTGAAACTCGGAAATGGATGAATTCTTGGTGAGGGGAATTTCTTCTCCGACCGCGATCGATAGGGTTTGGAAACACAGGAGGCATCCGACTGAAAACGTCATCGTCAAGCGAAGGAGAGACCAACTAACCGGGTGCATGATGATCTCGTACACCGGCAGGTGGAGGCTGTCAAGCTGCGCCCGGAGGTCCGGAGATTCTTGCCGAGTCTGCGAGTCTGATGGAGCGATGCCCACCCATTGCGACGGTTTTGGGTCATCTGCTAGTATTTGTGATTGCACAGCGTCACGGTGCTCACATAGGTGTCACGACGCGCGAGTCCTAAGGCGGCGTGTCATAACTTGGTGTACGATGTTGCAAGACGCAGATGCGCTTCCCCAACTGATCGGCGACTACAAGCCAGTTGATCAATGGCAAGTCCACGTCAATCAGCTCTTCTATAGGTTCCGGAGCAATCAAATCCGGAACTTTTATCAAACCTTTGCATCGGCCGACTATCGGTTGGCCCACGCCCTTGCTACGGACTATTTTGAGAAGATCTTGAAGCGGGATGCCCCTCTGTCGCGTGCCACGAACGACTCGAACCCTCTGACGGTCATGGAATGGGGGCCCGGCAACGGGAATCTGGCGGCCTGTTTCCTGTCGCATATCCAGATGCTCGACAAACAAGAGCAGGTCTATCGGCGGATTCGTTATGTGATGGTGGATTGGGAACAATCCCTCTTGGATGGAGCGATCGCGTCTCCCGCCTTGGCCCAGCATCGTGATCGAATTGTACCTCTCTGTACGACAGTCGACCGCCTCCCCGGTATCACTGAGGGAACGGTGGATCGGATTATCTGCAACGAACTCTGGAACGATTTACCCACCAAGCTGATGTGCCGGCAGGCCGGAGACATCGAGGAAGAATTCCTGCGTCCCAATCTCAGTGATGCGCTTCATGCCAAGGTCGATGATTGGGCGGCGTTTGTGCGAGCGTTTGATGCGAAGGACGTGGAGACACTCAGACGGTTTCCTCCGTTTTTCGACGACCTCGTGTGGGAACGGGAGTATCGAACCGTTGACTGGAAGGAGGCTCCTCACCGTAAGACCGTCACGGAATTCCTCCGACGCATCGATGAACAAGTCGTCGTCCCGGTCAATATCGGCGCGTTCATGACCTTGAGGGAGGCCAAACGTCTCCTGGCTCCCGATGCAGTGGGATTCAGTAGCTTCGATGCGGGCAGTACGGACCTCAAGGTGCTCAATGATCCCAATAAGCCGTGCTCCGGCCAGTTCGGGGGGCAGCAGAGCTACATGGTGAATTTCCCCCTTGTGGAAGCGGTCGGTAAGCAACTGGGCGCGGACAAGGTGATGGTAGAAAGTCAGCGAGAGTTCATCGGGCGTAGCCTGAGAACCAATGTCCTGACCCTCATGGATCTCTTGGCGACCCATCCGTCCGCCGGGACGAAGATGGAACCCTGGGAACAGGATCGGTTGATGCTTCAAACCATCCGGGCCCTAGATGAGGTTTATCAGAGCCCATACGAGAGGAAGATCGAATTTCCGCTCAGCGCAGACACGCCAGCGGACGAGCGTGACGGCATGCAAGCGCTGGTCGATGGCTTGAAGGCCACCGGTGTGTCGGATACGGTCGCGTATCTGACTGAAGAGGAACTGACCGGCGCCTCGAGAAATCTCGAAGAAATTGGCTACGACCCGCACTCTTTTCTCATCGCACTCACGGCTCCGCCGAGTCCGGTGGATTACTTTCACCTGCTGATGCGTCGCTGACTCCTCCCGTCGTTGTTTGCCCGGCCTCGAAAGACCGAAGCCTTCAAATTAGACTTGACTAATCTGTAATTCTACTATAGCCTCCTCGCCGTTCGCCTGTCGTTTCCCGCGTTTTGTGCCCGTGAGAGTCTCCGGCTTCTCCCAGGAGCTGTGGGACGAAGAGGAAAGCGAGTA
This sequence comes from Nitrospira sp., assembly GCA_029194535.1. Taxonomy (NCBI): domain Bacteria; kingdom Pseudomonadati; phylum Nitrospirota; class Nitrospiria; order Nitrospirales; family Nitrospiraceae; genus Nitrospira; species Nitrospira sp. Next base: position 596,234 of record JARFXR010000001.1, read on the forward strand.
CCAGGATGTTCGGGTCGTTCGGATGGATGGAATTGCTCCTGATATTGATCATCGTCTTGATCATTTTCGGGGCGGGGAAGATTCCACAGCTCGGCGAAGGTCTTGGAAAAGCGATCAAAGGGTTCAAGAAAAGCGTGAATGAGGCGGATGCCATCGATGTCACGCCCCCGCCCGATGCCCCACCGCCCATACAACAACAAGTCACGCAGAATCACACGACGTCCTCCGCTGATGCTCCGGCGCAGCAGGGACAGCAAGTGAAACAAGGATAGCTTAGAGGAGATGTGAAGCGTGAGCGTGAAGCGTGAAGCGCCAAGAGGAAACCGACGCTTCCCTCTGTTGCTTCTCGCGCGACGCACTCCGTTTTACGCATGACCAAGCATGTTCGGGCTGGGTGCCGGCGAAATACTGATTATTCTGGTCATCGCCTTCTTATTGTTCGGCCCTAAACAGTTGCCCGAAGTCGGTCGACAGGTCGGCAAGGCGGTCAAAGGTTTCAAGGAAACGGCGGAAGACCTCAGAAAATCGGTTGAGCCGGAACTCAACATGATTCAGCAGGAGGTCAAGATGGTTGAACAGGATTTCCAGGCCTCGATGAAGGAGGCTGAAGAGGAAATCAATGCGGCCACGACGCCGGTCGAAAAGCCAGCCGGAAGCCCGGGAACCGGTACTCAGGCTTGACGTACGAATGACGCGGCCCAACGACGAAAGCGGCCGACAATCAACCAGTCAGCAAACCGTTTCTTGCGACGCATGAAGAGGCACGCAAGGGACATGAATCGTGGGAAGGGGGTGACCACCGCTCAAGTGATCCGACGACGGCAGGGCTGAGTACGGCGTCGTATTCAGGAAACGTGATATTGCTGGCTCGGGTAGAGCGTTGGTGAGAAAGTAACAGAAAGTGACAGGCGGTGGTAGTAGCGGAAGGCGTGGGCACAGCGGCCTTCCGGGCGAGTAACCGAAAAGGAAACTTGTCGATATGACACGCAGTTGGATGTCAAGTCGGCAGCCAGGCACTGTCGGTCAGGTGTTGGTTGCTATCCAATTCACAGGAGGAACGCTATGAGAAGTATCCTAGGTCGGACAGGGTGGGCCGGCGTGGCCACCTTCTTCAGCGCGGCCGTCATGGCAGCAGGCATCTCTCTCGTGAGTGTCCCAGCCCAGGCTGGTTTCGAACTACCGGAAGGTGAACGGATTACGAACCTCCCCGCCATCCCTCGTGCCATGCCGCAAAAGGAAGCTTACGAAATCTACGACCCAGCCATCGGCCGAAACTTCGATATCAAGAATTTCTGGATGCGCGCCGACGTGCGCGTCCGACCGGAAATGCGGAACGCCGTCTGCTTCGGCAATGCCATGCCGGGCAATCCGGGCAACGGTGCCTGTAACTCGTTCGGCGGAAATTTCGCCAACGGCACCCAGGGAAAAGCCAACGACTTCTTCGTGCAACAGTGGGTGCGGCTGGGTATCGGTTATGATCTGTCTCCGGACGTGAATTTCTATATGGAAATCATCGATTCCGCGACCTGGGGCGGTAATGGAAGCAATCTGAATGCCGGGAATGGTGGCGATCCCTTGAATCACAACGGCGGAGTCGCGGGTGGTGGTGGGAACAACGGCCGCCTCGGCGTCCGTGCCGCCTACATGTTGGTCAGGAATCTCGGTGGCGTGCAGGGTCTGAGCATCAAGGCCGGTCGGCAATATGTCATCTTCGGCAACCATTCGCTGTTCGGGCACTTCGACTGGGCCAACACTGGCTACTCCCATGACGGTGTCATGCTGAGCTACAGTACCAAGACCTTCGATTCCTACCTCGGGTGGTTCCGCAATTCGGAGTCTGACATTGGACAGGCTGCTCCTGTAGGTAGTGGACAGAACAATATTGCTAATCCCGGTGGGAGTACGCTCAACAACGGCAGCGCCAATATCGATGCCGATATGATCATCTTCTATAACCAGTTGAAGTCGATTCCGGGGTTCCTGATCGAGCCGTTTTACGTGTACTACAAGAACAACTACAACTCGCTGGATAACGGGGGACAGGGTCTCGGTACGGCCAAGCATTCAAACCAAACCCGTCATATGATCGGCAACCGGATCGAAATGCGGAAGGGCAACTTCGACGCCATCAACGAAGTCGCCTGGCAGTTCGGTCAAATGGGTGCCAGTGGAGCCAACGCGATTCAGAACGGGTATGGGAACCAGAAGAATCTTCATATCAATGCCTGGGCGACCAGAAACTGGATCGGCTACACACATTATCAACATGCCTGGAAGCCCCGTGTGGCCTTCAACTTTGACTACGCTTCCGGCGATGGCAGGTCCAATTGTACTCTCGCGGGAAGCAATACAAACTGCAGCACGGCAAATACGTTTGAAAACTTCTTCCCCACAAACCACATCCACATGGGCTACATGGACGTCCAGGCCTGGAAAAACATGCTCAGCCCGTCGGCCAACGTTCAGTTCCGGCCGTCGACTCGGGACCACGTGGAAGTGTGGTACACCAACCTGAACCTGGCAAATGCGCGTGACAACTGGTATCGTGGTGCACAGGGCGTGTACGTCTTCTCCAAGAACGGCAATACTAAGACGCATATCGGCGATGAATTGGACGTCAGCTGGACCAGGATGTTTGCCGACGGCAAGGTGTCGTTTCAAGCGACCTACGGACACCTCTGGGCCGGCGGCTACATCGCCGAGAACCTCGGAAACAGCACAGGCCAGGACTGGGCATATGTCCAACTCTGGATGAATTTCTAGTAACCGTGAGCAGGTGATTCATGACGAGTAATCGATGCGATGAATCCATATCGCAGGGCTCATCGTCTTTCACTCGTCGCCCGTCACTCGTTATAGAAAGGGAGACCGTCTATGAAACATAAATTGATGCTCGTTCTGAGTGGACTGACCCTCGCAGGGTTGAACCTGGTTTCCGTGCCGGTGGTGCGAGCCGATGCCATTTCCCTGACCAACGACGCCATTGTCGAACTTACCGACGTCCCTGGTGTTGGGAAACGGACGACCGCTGACCTGGGTAAGCGCTGGGGATCGGATGTGTCGGTCATCGCCAGCGCAACGGAGAAGTTGCAACAGGCCTTGAACGAGGCAGGGGGTGCCAATCCGCGCGCGCAGCATTTGCTGCAAATGGCGGTGGATTTCGGCAAGGGAGGTATGCACAAGGAAGCCCGCCTGAAGGCCCAGGGGGCTCTATATAATCTCTGCCAAGCGGCCAACAAGACCGATGCGCCCTGCGGTCAGGTGCCGAAGTACGGCAGCTACGTGGCGCCATAGCGATCGTTGCGAGACAGGCGGGACGCGGAGAATTGGGCGTCTCGCCTGTTGCGCGTTTCGCACAAACAATGAACCAAAGCCCCGCTGTGGATCCGGCTAGATCCCTTTTATCGAACGATCTCCGGTGAAACCCTCCGGAGATGTGCTTTCTTCCTATCACCCCTCACCCCGTAGCCCAGCGGCATACCTACAGTGCAAGCCGGTTTTGAGCGTCGTGAAGCGAGTGGCCATAACCATACCGCTATCCTCCGCCCATTCTGCAAAACTAAGCCTGCAAGCTGTTCCTCCTAGATCGCCACGTCCGACGTGGTGCGATCAGGTCGGGTTATGAGGGCAGATGCCCCGCCTTGCTAAATTCCGCCTGCAGCTCTTCGTACGTCCTTGTGACCGCGAACTCAGGGAACTCCTTGGGGAGGTGATCGGGCGGGCGGAAGAAGAAGCCTGCATCGGCTTCGCCGAGCATGGCGGTGTCGTTGTAGGCATCTCCTGCTGCTATGGTGAAGAAATTCAATGACTTGAAAGCCGCAACCGAATGCTTTTTTTGGTTCGGCATCCGCATGTGGTGGGCGAGAATCTTCCCGTGGCGATCGATCTCCAGCTGATTGCAAAAGAGAGTTGGAAAGTCCAGCTGCCGCATAAGCGGCAGGGCGAACTGATAGAACGTGTCTGAGAGGATGATGACCTGGCAGCGCTGTCGCAGCCAACCGACAAAAGTGGACGCCCCTTCGAGCGGACCCATCTTTTCAATCACCGACTGAATCTCGGCGATGGTGATACCGTGTTGCTCGAGAATCGCCAGCCGGCGTTTCATCAGTGTGTCGTAATCGGGCATCTCACGAGTGGTGATCTTCAATTCCTCAATGCCGGTGTTGAGCGCCACGTTGATCCAAATTTCCGGTACCAGGACGCCCTCTAGGTCGAGGCAGGCGATGACGGGTTTCTCCATGCTGCTCCTTTCTCTGTGTGTCGACGAGCGCGGAGCGCTTCCTCACGCGATTGGGGCTCCGGCTCGTCCGGCGGCACACGTCACGACTTGGACTTTCTTGCTTCAAATTCCTGACTGAGAAAACGCCATATTTTATCGAGCAATTCATCGATCAGCTGTGATCCGGGCCAGGTTCGCCCGGCGGCTTCCTCATGCTTGGCGGCCCAGCCGAGCGCGATTGGTAGAGGAATGAGCCTGGGAGGGGTCCTGGTCAAGCTCCCCCACAATAGGCCCAGTACAGTTCCGATCCTCATCGAAACAGGTAGTGCAACCACCGGGTTGTTGACGAGGTCCGCGCAGTATTCCGCCGGGGACGTGACTTGAAGCTCCCGGCAGGCTGCGGGGCGGGCCTCGTAAATGCTGCACATCTCATTTTCGAGGAAGGGACAGGCGTGGCGCAGCGCGTAATAGGCCCGGTTGAGCGGGTCCAATTCCTCATCAGGCACGGCACTGTCGGCCTCAGCGACCGCCCACAAGCGCTCCCACAGCTCATGAGTTTGCAACGTCGCCTGACTCTCGGCGATGCGCTTGGCCACCAAGGTCTGCCGTGCTGCGGGAAGCTGTTCGACGTAGTGTCTGAGGGCGAATGCCTCCGGAGGGGAGACCGGCACGAGCATGCGGCAACAGGCGGCACAGCCCATTCGACAGGAGATCGTCCGCCCCCTTTCTCGCGCGTGATGTTCCTCAAGATGCCCGGCCTCTTCGCCTAATCGACGGGCGATCGGCACGACGGCAGTAATCGGGATGAATTCCGTCGGAACGTCGAGTGCCGTCGTCAAGCGACCGGCAGGGGTGTTCAACGTGACCTCAAATCGCTCCGTCATGCACCCCTTTCCTGGCCTCCGCTGACTGAACATCCGCGCGCGGCGACCCGCTTTCGATTGGGAGACTACCGGTAGCAACTTGCTATCCACGAGCATCATAAGTAACCGTCAGCGAGAGGGTCAACCGACGAAGGGATGTTCGAGAGGAGGCCGAAGCCGGGCAATCACATGGCGATCATTTCGTCTTGCTCCGTCTTCAGGCAATCCTCATAATGCCGGACGAGGAGCGGGTATGGCGTGGTCGGGGCATGTGATTGGCTTGTTGAAAGAGTACATGCATGACCTTGTCGAGCAGGCTCGGCAGGAGTCCAGCGCCGAGGCATCATTCGGGTTCGCGCCCGTTCCGTACCGGTCCGACCAGGCGATCTCAGATCTCTTGGCGATTCTCGATGACCGGATCGAGTCCGAGGGTATTCAGGTCGGACTTCCGCCTGATTTTCTTCACGAGATCTGGACCCAGTGCGAGGAAGGACGCATCTGGGTGGGCCAACGGGTATGGTTGGAGGTCAACAGCGGCGAATCGGTTCTCTCCAAGGCGCGTATTCGTGAGATCACCTACCGAGCACTGGTGGATTTTCTTGAGGACAGAAGCTAGGGCAGGCAGGGCATGAGGGGATGTGAGTAGCTCAGATGCTGCACCCTGTCTCAGAGTTGTCCCATCAGGCGATGCAAGAACGTCCCCGCAATTTCCACCACCGCTTCCCTGGTGTGGAGGATCGCCGAATCCGCAGGCAGGAGTTGGAGCACGTTCAAATCACGGACGATATCACCCGGTTGGTTCCTGGCCAAATACCCACAGGGCGCCGGCATGACCTCAAAACCTTGTTTCCTGAACAGCGCGGCCGCCCGCGGATAGTCCGAACACGAACGACGTCAGCTCCATCGGTCACCTCGATGATGTAGGGCCGTCACGATAACCTACATCTGAACGTACAGGGTCTCATGGCGGGGGAGTGTCGAATGACAACATCACGAAGATACTGGCTGGTCAAGTCGGAACCGAGCGTGTTTTCCATTCGGGATTTGGCCCGGTCTCCCAAACGGCGCACGAGTTGGGAGGGGGTGCGCAACTATCAGGCTCGAAACTATATGCGGCAGATGGCCCTCGGCGACAGGGTGCTGTTTTACCACAGCAATGCCGATCCTCCCTGCGTTGCCGGCATCGGGGCAGTAGTCCGCACTGCCTACCCCGATGATACACAGTTCGACAAGGCCAGTCATCACTACGATCCGGGCAGCTCAACGGCCAATCCCCGATGGGACATGGTCGATATTGGCTATCGGCGGGAGTTCCCCGTGGCTCTCTCCCTGGATCGATTGAGAGGAGAGCCGGATCTTCAACGGATGGAATTGTTGAGGAGAGGGTCACGACTATCCGTTCAGCCGGTGACACCGTCTGAATGGAATTGCATCCTGCGATTAGCGGGGATCAGAGCAGGAAAATAGAAAGACCTGGCTCAACTTTTGGCCTTTCCATTATCGAGATGGCGGTGTTGCCAGTCCAGCCAGGCATGGCCCAGCTCATGTGCCAGGATGTATCGTCGTCTGGTGACCGGCAGGCGTTTACGCAAGTAGATCACTTTCGACTCGTCATCCCAGATACCGTCGGCATTGGGGTCCCGCCGGTCCATTTCGGAGTCGGACAGTTGACGCACCGAGATTCGATAGCCGAACGGAAGGACCACTCGTGAAGGGATGCGCATGGGGCGGCTCCTGTGGTCTCAGACAGCCTACCACAAACGGTATCTCGCCGTTCATGCTGCATTGCCCTCTAATATCAGATGGTTACGCGGACTGTGATTGCACGAGTCTCTCGACCATCCCTCTACAGGAAAACCAGACAGAAACACCTAGTATTCCTTGCCATCACCGGTGCAGAAGCAGCCGCCTAAGAACACGTGTGGTGAGACATTCACCGGCTCCCGAGAAGTTCACAGGCATCCAACTTCTCGCCACGCCGGGAAGCGCGATTCATGAACCTCTCTTCTTGGAGGATTCTCCGGTGAGACTGCGTTCGCTAGGATGACGCCGCTTCCAGGCTCCATAGGCCGATCGGATCACATATATGTGATTTTCAATGAAAATTTGCTCAACGATGTCGAGATCCGGATCCTCTTCGAGGAATTCGGTAAGAGATAACGTGCTATACGCGAATTCTGACATCGACTTATGGCGCTTGGGCATAATCATTCCTTATGTACAAATGGGCCTACAATACACCCTCCAAACGGATCTAGGGTAAATATTAAAATAAAAATGAGCCGCTGTGAAGCCCCTTAGAGGCCGGGAGGGCTAATTGATGAAATTTTTTTCCTCAGCCGCCTGTTTTCGAGATAATCTGCGGCGACTGGAAGTACGGTCTCCACCCTGAGGGAGACACCGTGCTGGCCGAAGCGGCGGAAACCGAAATGAGAGCCTGCTGAATCCTTTCTCGGTCGGATGACTCTCAGGGGAGGGCGCTCAGTTCATTTCGCCAGCTCTCTCGATTTGAGGACTGTCACAACAATCACTTATCACAGGAGGTGCCAGGTTATGAAACAACGACTGCTCACTGTTCTCGCGATGGCTGCGATCGGATCGACTTGGCCGCTTCTGACAGAAGCTGTAGGCGGCGAGCCGAAGTCACCGGCCGATGGCTATGAGATTCATGTCATAGCTCCTCATGTGATGGCCAACGGGGAGCCCGGGGGCCCATACCACCACTACTGTAAACCGGTCTCAGACGGTAAGGTCTTCCAATGTTTGCTATTTGAGTCGACGGACCCCAAGGCCAAGTTGGTCGGCATTGAGTATTTCGTTGCGAAGGATCTGACGAGGAAGCTTCCCGCCATTCAGTGGCATCGCTATTTCCACGACCATCGGGTCGAAATTGCGACGGGGCGGGTCAAGGTATTGGACATGCCGGATGATCAAGCGGCAAAGGTGGCGGAGGCTGCGATGGAGACGGACGGCGTCATCTATCATCTGTGGCAGCCGAGCCTGGAATTCCCTGACGGGACTGTATCCTTCCCGCAATCGGTGGGCCACAAGTTTCCAGGCCATTCTGACAAGTAAAAGTAAGGTGTCCTCGGGGGCCGGCAGACTCGCGATCGGGTCGAGCCGGTTCCTGACCGGCAGAGGAGGCTACGGAATACGAGGAGACCCGATGGCTCATTTCATTGTCGTTCGCTCGAGGTTTGGACTGAGCGCCATGGTGGTCCTTGGTCTCCTACTGGGACTGGGATGGAGGACTCCTGCCCTCGGCACGGACGAGGCGGTCCTGAAACCACGAGTGCCACCCGATCAGATCGAGGAGACTCGAAACTTGAAGAGTCCCTTCGAGGCCACCGACGAGAACGTCGAAAAGGGAAAGGCGTTGTTCCACGGAAAGGCCTTCTGCGTCACCTGTCATGGCCGCGACGGCAAGGGTTTTGGCGATATCCCTGGGCTCGCGGGAAAGCTGCCGCGCAACTTCACCGACAGACTGTGGCAGGCCGCCAGAACGGACGGCGAGCTGTTCTGGATCCTCAAACACGGCAGTCCGGGGACCGACATGGCCTCGTTCGTGCCGCTGGTGCTCACCGAGGAAGAGGCCTGGTATGTGCTGGTGTACGTCCGCTCGTTCGGCCGGTGACATGATGACGGGGGAGGGCGCTCGTCGGGCTTCGGGGATCGTTGCAGGTCGCAACAATGGTGCTGCTGTGGGTGGGGTTGGTCGCGGTCGCCTTCTGCTACTCCGATCTGTCCGCCGCGGAATGGTCGGCCGTCACCGAGGCGCGGGTGCTCTTCACAGACAACGTCTTCGAGCTTTCTGCGGCGCGCCGGCTTGCTCTCAGTGAAGATCCTAGCCAGCCGGTCATTGTCTCGCTCAGCCAACCATCCGACGTCGTGTGGGATCCGTCCGTCGATCTGAAGAGGACGTCCTGGTCGAGTTTCGGAAAGACCGAGTTGTCGTTCAAGGCCCACGGATTTCTGTACACGTACAACCCCATCTTCGATCACGGGGACTATCGGGTCCAGATCAATCAGCAGGTGGCCTCGCGCACGTTTGTGTTGCTCCGTTATCGGTATGTGCCCAATCAGTTTCTAGGGCCGAGTCTCGAGCGTCAGAGCGGGAGTTTTCAGCAAGCGGAAGAGCGCGTTACCTCCCATACCTGGCGCATGCAGCTTGAACAGCAACTCAACGACCACTGGAGCGTCACTCTCGTTGGACGATACGGCCTTCGACTCTACAATCAATCGTTCTCGGAGCGGGATACTACCTTCTACACGATTGGACCTCGACTCCGCCTTTATCCGACAAGGTGGCTGAGGCTTACGCTCGACTATCTTTACGAGCAGGGCTTCGCCGATGGGCGAGCCCAACCTCAGTACAAGGACGACATTTCCTACCGCCAACAATTCGTCTCCTTCGGCGCGATGATCCGACTCCTTGCTCCGCTGTCGCTGGAACTGATCTACGTGTTTCGGGATAAAGAGTTCACGAGCGATATCGTGGGTGATCCGCTGCGGGGAAATGTCGACAATCTTCATCAGGGGACGGCCGAACTTCACTACGATCTATCCGAGTCCGCCACGGTGACTGTGGGTTTCCAACGGACCCTGCGGGCATCCAGCGTCGCGTCTCGGGAGTTTTTCAACACGAATGCGTCCCTGGGGGTGCAGTATCGATTCTAGTTACCGGGCGCCGGTGCTGTCCTGCCATGACAGTTTCGTTCGTATTGAGGGCACTACTGGGAAATTGAGCCTACTGTGATACAATCCGCCTGATGCGTATGGCGGTCAACACAGGAGGGGTCCTATGAAAGGCGCTCACGAACATACGCACGAACATACTCATCTACACACGCATGGTGCGGCCGGGTGGCATACCCATGCGCATCAGCATCAACATGCCCATGAACATAGCCACGGCGAACAGGGCGAGCACGATCACGACCACCAGAGCGACCACGGTGTCCACGATCATCGGCATGCCTGAACTTGCCTCATCCGTCCGGTCACCGTCCTAACATAGATCCCCGCATCAGGACGGAGCCGCTGTCGTAAGCATGCGCCCCGGACCGGTCTGTCCGTTGCGTCAGCCGGGTGTATGGGTGTCTGCCCAACGGGAGTTGCTGCTTGATTGGCCCGCCTCCGGCATCGCCCAGAAAGCGGGCCTAATACCCACCTGCAATGACCGCCAGCGCCACATATGCGAACAGCCCGATCCGCTTGCGAGGGGGCTTCATTGGGTCCGAGGATTTCCGATGGCCTGTCGCACAAGTTTCTCACGGTCTAGCGAGCCGAACGGTGTACCGTTACTCAGTCGTTCCTGATACAACGTTGCCTGAACCGATTGCAGCCCCTCAGGAATGGTGGATCCGTTATGGAGATACGGCAGTTCCGGCTGAGCCGACGCCAATGTCGGTTCTGCTGAAGAGGCCTCCATGAAATCGCGCGTCGCATTTGCCTGGCCGTTCCATGTGACGGGTGCCATCGTCGCATGCCTCACGTTGAGTGGCGCTGCAGCCCAGGGGACCACAGATAGGGACCGTGACGGTTTCGTCGGTCTGGTTCACCGTGTCGTCAGTACGACGGAAGGAACAAGCACGACCAGAACCTACAGTCGCGATGGGGCTCTGCTTGAAACGGTCACGCGTAGTGCCCCTCATCCCGATCGTCCGGATCTGGGCGAGCGGGCGCAGAAGGCGGTCTATGAGTACGATGCCGATGGCCGGCGCACGCGTGAAATGATCGATGAGGGAGACGGGTTACCGTATCAGTCTCGGGCCTATGCCTACGACAAGAGCGGCAGAGTTCTCGCGGAGGCTTCGTACAACATGTGTGGGACGTTCTCGTCGTTGACGCTGTACTCCTACGACGCTGCGGGCAGGTTAAGGGAGGATCTCTCCTACCGATTTCGTTCTTTGTTCAAACGGACCTATGAATTTGATTCTCATGGAAGGGTCGTCGACAGACGGAATTATAAAAACGATGGGCTCCTCAGTTCGACAGGCTATCGCTATGATGAGGTGGGGAGACTTGCCGAACAGTTGGAGTACCGTCCCAACGGCGCTCTGGACGGTAAGGTCTCGTATCAATATGACCAGCGAGGCAATCAGACGCGCGAGGAGACGACGAATCTGAGCGACTCCTCGTTGAACGGGACACGTCTGTCGAGTTATGAGTTCGACGCGCAGGGAAACTGGGTCGTGCGGACCATTGGCCGGTCTCTCGCATCCGGTGATGAAGCCGCATCCACCGAAGTAACGCGACGAGCGATTACCTATTACGACAGCTTATCTGAATGACGCCGCGCCGGCCGAGCTTGACGTCGCACCCCGGAGGACGGCGCGGTCAGGTGACGGCGCCGCCACAAGAGGATCCGGCACCGGCGGTGCAGCCGTAGCAGTGATTGCGGGTCGCGATTTCACGGTGTCGCAGCCGCGCGAGGTCAAAGTGAAGGATGTGAGCAGGGCCCTCCCTGAGCGGAAGATCCAGCATTTGGTTGAAGTCGCAGTCGTACAGCACGCCGTCCCACCCGACCGAAATCGTGTAACGGCACATCACCCCGGAGACGGCCGCCGGATTGAACGCGTTGGCGAGCCGTTCCATGTATCCTTCGTAGTTGCCGCTCTCCAGGAGATATTCCAGGAAGCGGCTGATCGGCATGTTCGTGAGCGTATAGAGACGGTTGAATTCCACTCCGTGCCGGGCGCGGAGTTCTTTCCGAAACTGCGCCTCGATGGCCTCTTGTTTGGGAGGAAGAAAGGCGCCGACCGGATTGTACACCAAGTTCAGCTGCAGGCCGCTGCCGGTTTTCCCATATCCCAGCCGATTGAGCCGCCGCAATCCCTCGAGAGATCGTTCAAACACGCCTTCTCCCCGTTGTGCATCGGTCTGTCTCGCGCGGAAATACGGCAGTGATGCGATGACTTCGACCTGATGGCGCGCGAGGAATTCCGCGAGGTCCGATTGGGAAGGAACGAGGAGGACGGTCAAGTTACATCGATCGATGACATGGCGACCAAGATGCCGGGCTTGTTCCACGAGCCAGCGGAAATTCTGACTCAGCTCCGGAGCCCCGCCCGTAATGTCGACGGTCGGAATATCCGTGCCGGCCAGTACCCGGATGCATTGCTCCGCCGTCTCTCTCGTCATGTGTTCCGGGCGGTCTGGACCGGCATCTACATGGCAATGTCTGCAGGTCTGATTGCAGAGTTTTCCTACATTGATTTGGAACACGGTGATTCCCGTCGCCTGAAGGGGGAACAGCTTGACCTGCCCGAGCCTTGCATCGAATGGAGGGCAGGAGGCTGTCTCCGCCAAGCGCTTTAGCTGCTCGGCGGAGGACGAGAGGGGATTGTTGCGCTTCAATAACGTGAGACCCATGCCATCTCCATCGACCGTTTGCCATAGTATAGATGAAAGCGTAGGACAAATGGGCGGGAAGCTTGAGTAGTCAGCTTGAGTAGTCGGATAGTGTATGAGATCGATCCCTCGGAGAGGATTTTAGCGCGTGGGAGGGCTTGTGCCCGATGTCGTGCAGACATACGACCATGTCTGAACCATCAATGCCGTGTAGATCTGCCGGACTCGTGCTTTGACGCCGGACCTTCATAATGGTAAAGTAACCTACCGGACCTTCCACACCTCGTTTCCGCGCTCCCGTACCGGCGTTCGTTGGTTTGCGCGATCCCAGAGTTCCGTTGGTCATTCGGTCCCCTGTGTGAATTGGCACCGTCCGCTGCAGAGGAAAGAGATCACTGTGAGGATGGGAGTTGGAGTCTGTGTCATGGTGGTTGGGTACCGTTGCGGGTTCAGATTGAAATCCAAGAAAGGATTTGCTGATGAAGGTCTCAAGCGTTTGGAAGCGCAACACCACAAGGAAAAAGAAAAACCGGTCGACGTTTAGACCGAAGATTCGGTGGGAATTGCTGGGGTTGTCCGACCCCGATGTGATCGAACCCACTGCGATCGACACGATTAGAAAAACGGTGTCATCGCTGGCCAGTCAAGGTCTTGGAGAGAGCACGAAATCAAGGTCCAGAGAGCTGGCGACAAACGGGCGTGGGAATCGTGAGTCCGGCGGGAAAAGAGTCAGACGCCGTGATGCAATCGGGTCAGGGGTGAACACGCAAAGACCGCGCCAGTAGTAGGATTCTCTCTCTAAGGAGGACGCCATCGGACGAGCAGGCAAGACTACACTCGCAAAGCGCGACCGGGAAAAGGCATTGCAGCGGCAACGCCAAGAAAAGGAGGCAAAGCGCGCGCTTCGCAAGGCTGAAAAAGCTTCGCGCATTCCAGGCCCGGAAGGCGAAGATCCAGATTTGCAGGGACTCCGATGGGGGCCTCAGCCCCCGATGGACTGATTCTGCCGATGCCTACGCTCATCACGGCGGGACCGCCGTTTAGGTTCCACGCACGAAGCGATCGGCCGAAAGTTCATCCCGTAGCCAGCCAGTCACGATGCGGCGATAATCGATGTTTTGCTTCAGTATGAGGACTACGCCATCTGTATCCGTCAGAACGAGCAATTCCGCCTCCGCGACGAGCAGCCGAGCTGAATCGCCTGTGTTGATACGGTATTGAGTCCGGCCATCCGGATTTCTGGCCGCTCCCACGATGAATTCAGTCAATCCGTCTACCACACCCTCCTGTCCTCCCTCGGCAAGGCGAACTTTCGTGCCATCGGGAATTCGCATCCACTTCTTGCCCGCGTTCAGGTTCGTCATGGCTGGCAGTCATCCTTTCTGGTGACAAAATAGTCTTTCGGGTAGCAGTCTCGGCGCTTGTGCAACGATCGTACGGCGATCCTTGAACGAATCTATTGATCTCCGAGTTGAGCCCAACCGTCGAACGCTAAGAACCTACCCAACGTGAAGCGGCCTGCTCGACCTCTTCTCCCATATGCCGGCTGAAAAAGCACAGGCATAGAGCGGACGATTACTTCAGGTGCGCGGTGTTATGTTAGCGTGTCCAAGATGCGAGCAGAAGAGTTTTCTATGAACGCGCCGGAATCACCGGAAGCTCGCGAGGGTTCTCAGCTTCTTCCTGGATGCGCAGCCGTTCTGCTCGCGATACATCGAGCACGCGGTGCAGCATCTCATCGGTAAGATGGGTGAGCTGTGCCGCCGCATCTTTGAGTTCCGCGTGCTCAACGGCACGCGAGAGTACCTCCGCCTTCGTCGCGCCTTTGTTCTGGCCGAGGAAGGGTTTGATGATGAGATAGAGTACATCACGGACCGGCATATAGCGAAGAAACCGACGCAGCAACTTGAATGTCTGAACCGGATAGCGGGTGAGTTTGTAGAGAAAGAGTCGCTTGAGGCCTTCTTGTCTTATACGGTTTATTGTTTGTCCGGGCAGGCAGGTCGGGTCGATCTCGGAGCATTTGAAGTATTTATACCAGTCCGTCGCTTCGGTGACCAAACCCCGCTTCACATACTCTTGCCATAGCGGCGTCCCCCGATAGACACACAGTCGATTAAAGCCGAACGTATCAAGAGGCAATTCGGACGCAAAGTCGAATGTCGCCTTCATGTCGTCGGTTGTTTCGTCGGGATTGCCGACCGTGAAAAAGCCATGGACAATTTCAATCCCGGCTCGCTTCGCATTGGCAACCGCGGTTCGCACTTCTTCGAGGGTCTGCTCTTTGTGCAGCCGGTCCAAGATTTTTTGACTCCCGCTTTCAATCCCAAACATGACGGTTCGACAATGCGCCTTCGCCATGGCTGGGAACAAATGTTGGGCGACCGAATCCACCCGTCCTTCAATGCCCCACTGAATGGTCAGCCCCTCATGCGTAATACCGGAGCAAATGGCTTCAATCCGTTTAGGTTGGAGCAAGAAGTGGTCGTCGACAAAGTAGACCGAGCCATACCCGAGTTCTTGAAGGTGCTTCAGTTCGGCCACGACATGCTGGGCGCTTCGGGCGCGCCATTTCCCTTCGTTAAAAATGGGTATGTCGCAGAAGACACAGGGCCACGGACACCCCCGGGATGTTTGCATTGTTGTGAAGCGATCCATGGACAGTACCGCCGGCACGTCAAGGGGCATCGATTCGATGAAATCCAGCATGAGGCTTTCCCGGTCGGGAAAGGGCCACTGATCGAGGCGCCGTTCTGTGGGACGGCCGGGATTCTGGCGGACCTTGCCGTCTTTCATCCACGTCAGGCCGGCTACCTCTTCAGGATCACTCAATCGCGCCAGCAGGTCCAAGATCAGTTGCTCACCATCGCCACGACACACGAAATCGACTTCTGGACATTGCAGCTTGACGAGCGGCGCATTGAGGCTGGCAAAAACCCCACCAAACGCCAATTTTACCCGAGCATTCACGGCACGAATTTGTCTGGCGAGAATCTTGGCATAGGGGTAGCTAGTGGTACTTAGAAAGCTCAGGCCGACCAAATCCGGCTGTTCCCGACCAATCTGCTCGATGATGGCCTGATTGGGCGTTTCCGGATTGGCCTGGTCGAACATGACGCACTCGTGTCCTGCCTGCTTCAAGACCGCTGACAGCGACATGATGCCGATGGGTGGAAACCCCATCACACGAAGATTCCCATTTCGTGCGCGGGTCTTCGCTGGAAGGGCGTAGAACTGAGGATCGCGAACGTGGATCAAGAAGATGCGCAGACAGACTCCATGGTCGACTCTTTGCCGAGCGAATACTACAACGGTCGGGGAGTGCAGGACGTGGAAATGGGCAACGTCGGGTGGATTTGTGAGGTCACTATAGCACGGTACTGCTGAAGATGTACAAAGGAAAAGAATATTGAGGAGCGGGCCGGACGGTTCCGCGAGTGACGCTTGTTAGGTGCTCGATGGCAGACGTGTGTCCGTCAGTGCAAGGAAGAGGCTTCGCCGACCAGCGAGGGGCTCTTACGATGAAGCATGCGGAGAGCGGAGGTGTTGATCCATGCGCGTCAGGGCACGTACCAGCGATGAAGAACCAACGGGACGCAAGGGACTCGTTAGAAGAAGAGGCTGCTGGAGGTGTTGGCCCGCCGGCCCAAGGCAGAGAGGCTTCGCCTGAATAGCCGGCGACTCTCACGAAGTGTAGTTTGTCGATCGTGTCAGGGGCGAACCTATGTATCGCTGGGTACCATGTGCCGCCTAGTGTGGTGTCCCGTAGGTTCCTGTAATAATCCGTTCACCCTGAGCCGGTCGAAGGGCGCCCACTTTCAAAGAGTTTCGTTCACGGTTCGACAGGCTCACCACGAACGAACTTCTGGGACGCCACGCTAAGATCCTGAGTCTGAACTGCGCGGAATAAGTCCGAGGCATAAAGTTGTCATCAGTCAAACAGTTGGCTCCAAGAATTATCATGTGAACTTCAGACTCAGGACACTAGGATCGATGCGGTTGTCAAAGGTCCTTGACTTTTCGCCGGGAAAACTTTTCAAACGTGACCGACATTACAGAAGACAAGCTCTCGGCATGACGCAGTGGCAGGACCTACTGCGACTCACCTTACGTTGACACGTCAGTACCATCCTTCATCCAGAACGAATCCTCGTGACTATTACTTTGTGATGATCTGCCGACATCCATGGTCCAACCTCGTTGACAGCATCCTCCACCTTCACCTTGAAATTCAGGAGTTTCTCCGAGCGTCCTGGCGAGCAGTTTCGCTCACCTGGCACAGTGCGACAGTTTGATCCATTGGTGTCCGGCTATCCGTCCCAATCAGGCAATCGGAAAGATAGCCTCTAACCCCTGTATTTGGCGTCGCTCTCGCATTCTCCAGATCCAGCGCTCGTCCAGGAAGCATCGGGAATATATCTTGCTCCTTTTGACCTTTAGTAAGAAAGGAGCGGAGCGATCACATGCCTATAGACAGCGAGAAGGAGGACAAACCGATCGAGACACTCCACACAAGGTCTCGGAAAGTAGGTAACCATTGAGAGGGAAACAACATGACTCAATTTATTGCCCGGAAAGATCATCGGTTCAGGCGATTGGTGCCGGTGCGGTACCTCGGGGTTTGGATGGCCGGTGAAGGACTCATTGAAGATCTGTCACTGAGCGGGAGCCACATTAACGGCAATGCATCCGTCTCTCTTGGGATGCCGCTCGCATTGCAAATCTTTGTGCCAGGCGACCCCAATCTCTTGCGTGTTCAGCGCGCGATCGTGAAATGGGTCAAAGGGTCCAACTTCGGAGTGGAGTTCGATGAACCTGAGCCCAAAGTCGCCGACCGCATCGGCATGACCATCTCGAGGCTGGCGCAGACAGAGCATGGTGCATTCCGGAATCGATAGAAAAAGCGGGTAGGCATGTCGTCCCGCCTACTGCTCGGAGAGATCGGTCTAGGCGTCAGTTGGCGTTGTCTGGCTTCAACCCTCGGCTGTACCGTGCAGATTTCTTATGGGCGTTAGAAGGGTCATGAGCCTAACCTTGCGTTTTGTCCTCAAGGAAGTACGCCACGTGTGGAAGCAAATAGTCGCGGCTTTTTCAGCCGTGAGTTTTGTTTCGAGTTTCGGCGGTATCATTACCGACGACACGAATGGATGGCGGTGTCTGATCAATTGGCCGACGCGCAATCTTCCCGACACCTGTGAGTTTGCCTGGAGTTGCTGACGCTGGCTCTTTTCGTTTTCGGTTCTGCCTTCTTCGTATTCGCCTTCCAAGACCTGTTGCGCGCCTGGCTTCACAGGTTGTGCCCCGTCAACGATCTGTCTCGCTACAGATCGCAGTTAAACATGAGATCACATCTTAGCGAAACCCTTGGATTGGGCTAATTGTTCACCTGCCAGTCTCGTCGCATGCTTCAAATTTGTCCGCCCCATACTGCAGGATGACTTCCTGACACGATCGCAATTCAAGCGCTGACCCCGCAGAGGTCACTTACGATTCGGGGAGTCAGCATTCCAGGATGCTATGCATGGTTCAGTAAGTGACTGTGAAGAGGCGGACTCCATAGAAGAGAGGCTGCGCTTGAAGAGCCCGCGGCTCACACGAAGTGCGGTATCAAAATGAGAGTTACTGCAGAGAGTTATCCGTGCGCAACAATGGAAGAGGAGCGCACGGCACGAGCGAGCGAAGACATCTTGGGATGAATCACTGGAGGGGTTTATCGGGCGACGGCGATGAAGAGGGCTACGCCAGAAGAGCCGCCGGCACGAGCGAGCTTGGTTTGGTGGGCCGTGTAGGGGTCGAACCTACGGCCCGCTGATTAAGAGAAGCTTTCTTGATCGGCCCAACCATGTGGAAGCGTTCAAAATGTTTGCTGTGACAGCGGTCTGCTCGATAGCTGCCCACTCCTGACCTCTCGTGTCCAGCGATGCCAGGACACCAGTACGGACACTGGCGTCCGACACCTCCCACCCCATAATTTTTCCGATTTCCAAAACCGCGTGGGAAGTGATTCGGTTGGCGCGCAGAATTTTTGACGGGTTCAAAAAGTGTGCGATTTAGGTCGCACCTTTTACTTCAATATTCCGATTCCGACCCACTTCGATTTTCCCCTTGTCACCTTCACACTAGAAGGCGAAGCTTGGTCCGCTCGGAGTGTAAGTGGGTGCGGGTGAAAAAGTACAAAACACAGTTCGTTCAGGTAGTAATCTTTAGATTGGTCTCGTGTTTTTTTCAATAATTAGATCGGGATCAATGAATCGCTGTCCACTTTGGTCAACGCTCGTATATGGAATTTTGTCGTTCTCGAAACTAAACCAATGATAAACGGGGGAGACCAACTTAAATGAAGTGTAACTTGGATTCTCTGCGAGTGATGCACGAATCTCGGTGACGAACTCTGATCCAGGTGCGGTCTGCTCCCCATGAGGGAAGGTCATGAGAGGCCCGGGAAAAAGTATAGGCTTCTTGTCGAAGGCCATGCGAGCAATGCCGAGGCGAAACAATGTGGAGGTTGGTGTTGGGACTGCTTTCTGAAGAATCTCTTTCACCAACCTCGCGAAAAGATATGTGCACTCAATCAGCACTAGTTGATTGATCCTCAGTTTGTCCTTCGCCTTATTGCCCCAAGACAGGAAATCCGCCCCACCCGTGGCTATCATTATCACCGTACCATCACTCCATGCTTCCAACAGCTTATATTTCGGGATGATGGTGCGGCGGCATTTCCCTTCTACTATTCGAGAGTTAATGCCAGCGTCAGGGCCAAAACCGCTAGGGCGCAATTGGGGCGGGTCTTCTAAGAGTTTTACAGTGTCGGAATTTCGGGCAGAGAAAAGTGAGGGAAGTTCTATGCTTATCTGTTGAGGTGCAGCGGCAAGGATGAAAACAGGCCAATCCGATAGTTCAACAGCCTTAATTGCTGCCTCCGTCCGCTCACTGAGACTTTGGGCCACTCGTCCTGCCGCTGTTTCGTCTTCCGCTTGTTGGATGGGCAGCAATGCTCCAGTTCCGACTCGGTATCCGTCACGAAGAAGAGTGTGGATTTGCTGAACAGACATCGGCACAGACCTTCCCGTTCCTCTTTCTGCATAACCAAAGAGAGTCGTGGAAACCTTGCCGCTTTGCTCAATGCTCCTGGTTAAAAGGTAGGGACGCCAGGTTTGATCTTGATCGCCTACAATAATCCCCACAAGCCCAAATTTGAGCTTTGCTGATGATTCAAACCACCTGATTTGCAGATCCCGAATGGGAGGATATATCCATGCTCCTATAACGGCCAGATACTGCGAAATATTGATTCGGGTATCAGATAACAGTCGGATATCTTGAACTACGTCCGTTGATCGAGTGGGGTCTGGTTGTGTCTGGACGCCAATCAGAATGAGACCTCCGTGACCATTTGCGAGGGCTGAAACATCTTTTGCGAGTTCTAGTTTTTGGTGTTCTTCCTCTAGCCTGTAAGGTTCAGCCTTACACTCAAAATGAGCATCCTCGACTACGCCTTTGAGGCCATCAAAACTACCCGATTCCAGAATTGCAGTGATTTCCGTTGTGCTGAGTGTCTTTGCCATGGTTGCTTTCGCTGAACAGTAAGCCGCCGGGCTATCTTGGCCTCATATTCACGCTCCTGGAAACATTCAATTTCTGCAATCGCCCACTATTATCGGCCCATGAGCTTAACCTTTTACGGATGAATTAAGTTCATTTCAAGTGCATCCTTTCAAGAAAGATGCACACCTTCGGTCACGTCGCTCTTCCGCCGCTTCTTCTGCAACTCTTAATTAGTGTCCAGCTAGTTTGCAAATCTACATCTATCCTAATTGTCAACTTCCAACCAAAGGAGATCAACATGGGTAAACGAAAGCCGTCGTGGAAGGCCATTGCGAAGAAACATTTCGGCCAAGACTCAACGTATCGTAGAGGGGATGGTGGTTTCGCACTCGTCACTCCATGTAGGGAGGTTCATTTTTCTCTATGGTCAACGCCGGAAGAGGCGCAAGAACAGAAGGCTACAGTAGATAACACGGGGTGCGGAGGAGACTGTACTCCGTGGAGACATTATGTCCTTGAGCTACAGTCTACGGAAAGCGCGCTGGGGGCTTAATACTGACGACTTGGCCTGGAGCCGTACGGCGCATTGACGCCTGGAATGACGGGAGCTCCGCTGATGCTGGGGGCGATGTATCCAAGGGTTGGGTCCACGTTGTTGATACCGGGAAGGATGGGCGTAGTTGGCGCTGGTTGTGTCACGATTAGGACGCTGTTTCCACCCATCGGGCGTAAGCCAGTCGCATACTTGTAACAGTTTGCTTCAGTGGTTGAATCCACATTATCGAATGTCTTCCCGGCACGGTGGATACAGCTCTTGTAGACTTCATGACCGCCTAACAAAGCGGGGTCCCACCAATACTTACCCGCTGGCGACGTGCATCCGCTGAGGACCAGCCCCACGAGAAGCACTAACGCCTTCGTATCCACTTTATAAGGTCCTTTCGTTCGACCACTGCGTAATAGATGACCATCCCAACGTACAGCGTAAACGAAATCGTCGCTATCCAGAACAGGGTATTGACGACGAAGGACATGCCTGAATGATAATCATACGCGCGGACGAGACGCAATCCCTACCTAGTCAGACCGCCCGCCCATTAGAAGGCCTCTTATTTGGGGGCACTCCCACCGTCTTCATGTTTATGCCTGGCAGTCTTGACGTTCGAAGCGCTTGCGTTTCGTAATTAGAGAAACTACCATTTTGATATGACGCTGATATTAACGCTCGTGCTGTGTTTAGCAACGTGGGGCTATGTGTTCGGTGAGGAAACGAGAGAACAGCAGAAAGAACGAGCAATCAGTGATGGCCTATATGCACTTTGTATGCAGAGGGTAGGATTTTACTGCTAATGGGCTGACGTTGGAAGCACTAATAGAGAGGGAATTACGTCTCCAACAGCACAGCGACGGGTGGCTTGCTATTCAGAAACTGATACGTGAGTATTTTCACCGAGCTGCACACGAAAGGTGCTCGGCTGAACTGGGCCGAGACTGGCGTCCTGTTCCTCCGGTAAAGAACTGGCCTATAACAGTGGACTTCCCGGACTGATGAAGCCATACTAGTGTTTCTTCAATTTAAAAGGGTAGATCAAAACGCCTAAATGCGCAGCGGCATCAGAGTCTTTAATCGTTACACTTTGACCAATTTGAAGCTCACCTGGTAGCGATAAAAGGCAACATTACGGATCATGGACAAAGCACGACGGATTCGTTGATCATCAATGTGGGCTATGATTACTCCCAGCACTAACTGACCGTCCTCGGCTAACTCCTCTTGCACGAAACTCATGTAGCGAAGGGTCTGACCTACCACGGCGTCACTGGCGCGGCCTTTCTTTAGCTCTAGTACCAATAGTCGTTTCTTGTCTTTGCTTATGGCAAGAATGTCGAGTGGGCCGGTGTCCGTTTGATACTGTTGTGCTTTCACCCCTTCTTCTTCGTAGATATCGTAGTCCTTTCCAAGTTCGGTATACGCCCAGTTCTTAACCAGAAAGTCCTCAAGGTGTTCCTCCAAAGCGAAGGAAGAAGGGTCTTCTACTGAGGGATCAGTCGAAATAAGTTTCGGTGAGGATGCGCCGCCAAGCAACCTTTCTATTTCCTCATGATGCTGTGAAACATTACTTACCGTACCGATTGAACCAGTGGAACGCTGCAGTGCCTCGCTCATGGAAGCGCGATCTATGACTACGTTAAACCATGAGACGGGACGCCGGTGAAATAGGACCTTATCAGGCTCATAATAGTAATCGCCTGTCACTTCTCCGACCCGATACTTGCCTGTTCCATCAGGGCATAGCACAATGTCATCTCGTTTGATGCCTTTAGAGACGGTCCACAATGCACCACAAGCAAGGCCTGCACTAATCTTGGTCTTGCCTGGATGAGCGGCTAGATAAATAGGAATGAACTCCCTATTAAATGCACGCCATTCGTCAGGGAGCTTCTCGCGGAGGTCTTGTGTAATGCCGAAATCAGTACCAATAAAGTTTCCAATGAAGCATTCCTGAGCATAGGCGCTACCTTGTCCCAGCATGACACGATAAAAACTTTTCACTGCAAGACATCTCCGTTGAATACTTTTCTAAACATGTTCTAGCCCAGGGCATACTCCCTGATGCCCGATGTCCACATGCTGAAGAAATACGCTAAGCATCAAGCGGATTAGGATCATTTAGCATTGGTATGTAGGGATTTTCGACATGCACGTATTTAATAATGTACCCATTTACTTTGAGCTACGAGTAGGATAATAGCCGCAAAGAAACTGTCTTCCATCAGTAATTGACGCTCACGATCTAGCACTAGCAATATCACTAAAGCCTGGAAATTCCAGATGGGTGCTTACTCTTCATCACTTCTGTCAAGTAAGGCCGCAACGCGAAAAACTTTTAGTTTGCCGATGGACCGGGCGTCGCCTTCGTCTCCAACTGCGAAAACCTTGATGTCGCCGTCCCAAGTATCTACGACGTACACCATCTTGCCGCTGGATGTGACCTTAAATCGATGAACATAGAAGTATGTCGAGAGACAGCAACCGATCATAACAGCTGTCAACATAGCCGCTATCGCCCAATGACCAATTTTCATCGATTCGTGCCTCCTTACATGAAGAAGCTTCAGTCGAGCCATGGGGTTCTTCTTAAGCGGTGAATTCTTACCAACCCCGAACACTTGTCTGAGCAGTACTTCTTTTTTCCGTGTTCGAACAGGAATAAACTCCCACAAGATTTCCGTCTGCACTTGCGAATCGGATACTGCCCTTCCATGAGTGCTAGCAATAACGCGGCTTCGTGGATTTCATTCCGTCTGCTAAATCTGCAGACAAGATTCCCTGTCTCAGCGAATTTGACACGAAAACCATAGACATCGATGGGCATCCCGCTCCGAAGCTTTGTAATCGCCCCGCTGAGATACTTATAAGCCATCTCTGCTTTTTGGTCACCCAACTCGTAGTCGCCGATCTGTTCCTGCAACATTTTCGATAACTCTTCGCGCACTTTTTCAAGGCCGTCGCGAGACAACGGGGCGAGCGGGCCGGGATCGCCCAAGGTAAAAACCCATTTGAGAAATCTCTCATGGCGGCCCAACCTCTTATGTTGAATCATTAGTCAGTCAGATATGTAACGACTTATACAAACAACAGTTACACATAGCATGCGTACTTATCAAGCCTGGTAAGTGCTTAGAAGCCTGAATATATAGGGAAAACAGAGGGATGGCCCGTCCCAAGGGGTAAGGTATACACATCGCCCGTTGTATCTATGTCGGCACTTTTTGTATCGGTACCAGAATAAGGGAGTTCCTAATGTCTCAAGTTGCACACGGCATTGGTTCCAAGATTTGTCCAGAATGTGGTCATGCGGGAAGGCCGCTTGATGCTCTATTCTTCTTGGAATCAGCGGCCATGCTGATTCCGATGACGCTATTCCCGCTTAGGAAGCTCCTGTCCCCTCTAACGCTGAGTTCCCTTAGCTCTACGACAACTATCGTCCGACAGTCGCTCTAGCCTATGGATACAAATCAGAAATCTACCTTAGGGGCTGAATTGACAGGACGGACCACGTTTTTCTAATTCGAAATCTTATGTCAACCAGCGAGACTGCCAGAGATTACTAACAGCTAGGTCGATCGGGTTGGTGATGATCGGATCGTACATTCTTGAGGGAGGAGGTGACATATGACCTAAGTCGCACGATCCCTTCGACACTGAGTTCCTCTCTGACGCATCCCGGAAATTTACTGCACAACAACTGAAGGGAGGAAACGTGAGCCAAATTACCCGCCGATTGTGCACGTCTAGGCCCACTCGTGTCATAGGATTGCGAGCATCGTGACTGGTAACCAGAAGCCCATGCGACCTAAAGATGAGGACTCAGCGATTCGCACATTTCGGAAGCAGGTTCGTCGGATACTGAAAAGGGGGCATGACTTCAGTTGGGTAGATAATGAGGACGATATTACCGAGTATTTGAGAGCGGTTCTACAGCAGATAGGAGATTTCTATCGGACCGCCGAGGGTGTCCCGCTTTTCTTCCGTAAGCAAAATCGTCGTCTGTATGAGATTAACTCGCGGCCAGAGAGCGAGTTCAGTCACCTCGTGACCTTCCTGTCAGATCTGAGTTCTAAATTGGCCACAATCTTGCGCTGCGTGGATCGCTTGCGAGCTGATATTTCGCAGAATGCCGAGATTGTCACCGTACACTCCCTTGCCTATAACAACGCCGATGCTAGCGTCATTGCAGTGAACGACTTCGGCGGCGGTATGTGGCATCGGAAACGCGGGGGAGAATGGGAATGGAAACCAAATGGCTCAGAAGGAATTATCTTCTGGCTTCCGGTCAATCATGTGGAGCCCTGGAAGCCAGAAATAGTGGAATCCGATGAGCTAAGTGCATTGGATTGGTTGCTTAAACAACCACACTTTGCTGAAGATACGCTGACCATCGAAGATCAACAGTTACTCCTTTGTGTGTTGTTTCTGGCTCCGCTCTTTCCATCAAGAAACAAGGTTCGACCGATCCCCGTGCACTTGGGAGGTGGGAAAGGCCGCTCCTACGACACTGGGAAGACCATGACCGGAAAGATGATTGGGGCAGTTTGGGCTGGCAGTGCATTCGAGCCTACTCCCGTTCGACGTGCAGGAGACCGGGGAGAGGAAGATTTACAGCTTACGTTGATGAATCAGCCCTACGTTCTACTGGATAACGTCGATACCGACCTCAAATGGTTAAATGACTTTCTCGCGACCTATGCCACAGGAGCACGGGCCACGAAACGGATGCTGTATCACGATACGGACGTGGTTCACATCGACTACCGGGGTCGCCTAACAATCACGAGCCGTGACCCAAAGTTCAAACGTGAAGACGTGGCATCTCGTCTGATCCCCCTTCGGTTTCGTCCGATTGAGGATCATGAAAGGAAAGAGGAGTGGGATTTGCTCGCGCCGGTCTTAGATAAGCGCAGCCAAATCTGGGGCAGTATTTTGACGGTGGCTGGTAAGACGCAAGATGCTCTACCAACATTGATTCCTCCACGGCTACCAGGGCGGTTGGCTGATTTCATCCATTTTGGTTGGGTTGTCTCAGCCGTGAGAGATAAATCAAGTGCCTGGGAAGAGATGGCTTCCCGGTTGCGAGTGGCCCAAGCGGGATTTGTGATCGACGACGAGCCATTGTTTGCCATCCTAGGAACCCTTCTGACGAGAGATGACATCAGGGACATCCGAACCTCTGACTTTTATGCATTGGTTCGGACAACGGCACAGGGACTAAAACTTGAGTGGCCAAGAGACGCGGCCTCCTGTACGAGGAGGATTAAAGAAGTTAAGGAATTGATTGAGGGTAGGTTGGATGTACAGATCACTCTGAGAACGTTAAATGGGCACAGTCTCGTCTCGATTGAGCGAGGGAAGACCTGGCCGAAGGAAGAAGAGGTGAGCGAGGTGACCGGGTATGATGCTTCTTTAATGAGTTAGAGGTAGTTAAATTAATGAGTTTACCTATTTGGCGGTCACTTCGATCACTTATGCGTCAACCCTAAGCCCAGAGGCCATCGCGTGTCTATCGGCGAGAGGAAGGCCCCTCAAAAAGGAGGTCTCGAACATGCCAGCGTTAAACAATGAGGTTGGAAGGTAGTGTCCGAGCGAGACGGTTTCCACGACCTAGCTTCCAGTGAGCATGAGAGTTCAAATAGTTCCAAGAGTGGCTACATGCCTCTCCGCGAGGCGGCACGGTGGGCGGGGGTGTCGCCAAAAACGATGCAAAGATGGTTCGCACGAGGCTTGGCGCATTACCAGGCCGGACCGCGTGAGAAGGTACTAGTACGGCGTGAAGATATAGACGGGTTTCTTCTCAAGAATATAGTGCGCGGGGGTATAGGGGCAGCGACGTAACTGTTAAGGACGGGGCGAAACCTACTACTTGGACTTGGGGAGTAGCCCCTTCCGTTCGAGATCCGCGACATGCCCTCTAAGAATATCCAGGACATAACCGGGGAGGCCCTTTCCTTCAAGCGCGGCAGCGGCTCTGAGTTTCCGAGCAAGATCTCGCGGGGTTCCGCGTAGATAAAGAACCGTAGAGTTCGTTTCGATTTTGGAATGAGGCATAGGGTGGACGATATCATGGCATGTACGAACTTGACAAGCAAGCGATGATTATAGTGTAATCAATGCTAGCAAAGCAATCATTTAGCGGGGTGACAGATGGGGCTAGTAAAGCGGGCAGCACAGAGAAATGGATCGAGGTACTTTGTTTACTATGTGCAGTTTAACGTTCGAGAGACTGACGGAAGACTATACCTGGACAAGCGAGGTAAACGAAGGCGATGGTCGGCGGGTCGAGACAAGCGTCAAGCGCGAGCCCAGGAAGCTATAGTTAGGACCAAGCTGTTGCATGGGTGGGAAATTGCACCAGAACAGCCCGTGGTGGTAACGCTGCGGGAGTTTGTCGAGAAATGGAAGAAGGGAGCCAAGCGGGACCTGGCGCAGAGAACATACGCAAGCTATGAACAAATCCTCGATCTTTACATCCTGCCTGTGTTTGGGGACCGGGACATAAAATCGCTAGCGTGGGCTGATGTAAAGTCGCTGCTCATAGAGAAGCAGCAGCAAGGTTATAAGCACAGTAGAAAGGGACAAGAGAGAACTATCCGAAGGTCGTACAGTTCAAATACTCTCAGGTTAATTCGGGCTACGCTCTCAACCATTCTAAGCGAGGCTGCTGATCAAGGGATCACCTCAACAAATCCGCTCATCGGTCAGCGGCAGCGACGACGAGGAGGTAAATCAGCCGTGCCGGAAGTCCGAGTATTGAGTTGGGAACACAAGCAGCAGTTCGAGACCAAGCTGGATGAATTAGAGGGGGCGGGCCAGTTATCACCGTCGTATTCGGCACTATTGTTTTTGATGCTCCATACGGGACTACGTCCTGGAGAAGCGCAGGCTTTGAAAATAGGGGATATTGATTTTCAAAGCGCCCGACTCCGTATTGAACGTTCAGCCACTGTAGGTGGTCTTGTCAAAGGCACGAAGACGGGGGAGCCTCGCTGGGTAGATCTTGGGCCGAAGACCCTTGACCGGCTGCGGAAGCATCTCACCTG